>JAEFAE010000042.1 GCA_016291135.1 Bacteroidales bacterium | reverse complement strand
CTCAAAGCCATGGCGTTCGCAATACGCCCGCAATCCTTCGGCGACCTTCGCTGACACTGCCGGGTCGATGAAGTTGGCGGTACCGATCTCGATGGCCGAAGCACCGGCCAGCAGGAACTCCACGGCATCGGTGGCATTGCTGATGCCGCCGAGACCGACAACCGGGATCTGCACCGCCTTGGCCACCTGCCACACCATGCGCAGGGCCACGGGCTTCACACAGGCACCCGACAAGCCGCCCGTAATCACGGACAACTTGGGTTTGCGTCGTTCCGCATCGATGGCCATGCCCATCAAGGTGTTGATCAGCGACACCGAGTCCGCCCCGGAAGCTTCGGCAGCGAGGGCAATCTCCGCGATGTTGGTCACATTGGGCGACAGCTTGACCATCAGATGTTTGTGATACACCTTCCGCACCTCGGAGACCACCTGCGAGATCCCTGCGGTAGTCACGCCGAAGGCCATACCGCCCTGCTTTACATTGGGACAAGAGACATTCAACTCGATGGCCGGGATCTTCTCCAAGGCATCCACCATCTCCGCCCCCTTCACATAATCGTCCAGGCAGGAGCCGGAGAGGTTCAGCAGCACGTTGGTGTCGAAGTCCTTGATGCGCGGATAGATGGTATCGATAAAGTATGGGACACCCTTGTTCTGCAGTCCGACGCAGTTCAGCATCCCCGAAGGGGTCTCTGCCATACGCGGATAAGGGTTGCCTTCGCGGGGATGCAAGGTCGTGCCTTTCACGATGATGCCGCCCAACTGGGCAAGATCCACAAAGTCGGTGTATTCCTCGCCGTAGCCAAAGGTACCCGAAGCCGTCATTACAGGGTTACGCAGCACCAGGCCGCGACCCAAATCGATCGTCATGTTCACCATTTCAACCTCCTTGTGTTAAAAACCGGACCTTCCTTGCATACACATACATGGCCGTCGACGGTGTCCTCCACGCAGCAGAGACAAGCGCCCAGGCCGCAAGCCATCAGGTTCTCGAGCGACACCTCGCACCAGACGTTCTTCTCCGCAGCGAGTTTGGCCACGGCTTTCATCATCGGCTTGGGGCCACACACGTAGATCTTGTCGAAACCACGTTCGCTCCACACCGAATGCCGGGTTACAAAGCCTTGCTCGCCCAGCGAACCGTCTTCGGTGGTCACAAACGTCTCGCCGAGCTTCTGATAATCTTCCAAACGGATCAAGTCGGCCTTGGTCTTTCCTCCCAACAGAAGCACCGGGCGGATCCCGCTTTCATTCAGCACCTTGGCGAAATAGAACAGGGGCGCGATGCCGATGCCGCCGCCTACGAGCAAACACCGCTCACCAGGCCCGGGAGCGCTGAAGCCATTGCCCAAGGGCAGCACCACATTGATGCTTTCGCCAAGCGAAGCCTGCGCCAGATGCCGCGTCCCCTCACCCACCTGCTGCACCAGCAGCGCGATTTCATGCTGTTGAAAGTCCACATCGTGGATGGAGATGGGACGGCGCAGGTAGGTCGACGGGGAGTCGTCCACCCGTACCTGGACGAACTGTCCGGGGGCGATGTCGGGCAAGGTCCGTTCCGTCCGCAACTGCAGCAGCACCGAACGCCCGAACGCCTGCTTCCCGACCATTGTAAAGTCCGTGATTTGTTTTGTCATGACCGTTGACTTTTAAGACGTACAAAGATAAACAAAAAAAGCTGCCTACGGGCAGCTTTTATCAGGTTTCAAAGCTTTTTCCTCAGAAACAAGTTATTCAGCGGGTTTCTCTTCCGGCTCAGCGGGCGCTTCGGCAGCCTCAGCCGGGGCCTCAGCGGCCGCTTCAGCTTCCGGAGTGAAATCCAACAGGTTCTTGTCGACCAGCATCTGATACCAGGCAAACACCTTCTTCATGTCGGAGGGATACACCGCATCCTGGTCATAGTCGGGCATCACCTCGAGGAACTTGGCGCGGAGCACGTCGTTAGAAGCTTTTTTATAGTCGAAATCAACTTGGTCGCCCATCTTGTCGTGAATGCTCATGAACACTTCCTTGAGCGGTTTATCCTCATCGACAGAGAAAATGGAGATCTCCTCCAGCGAACTCATACGGTCACGGGGGAAAGCGGGCGAGCACTTGCCGTCAAGCACCGACTCGACAATGATACGGCCGATGGCCTGCGATTTGATCACAAACAGACCCGGACGGCCGGCAATAGATACAATCTTAGTTAAATCCATCTTGTTTACTTTTTCAATTATTTTTTCCGAAAAACGGGCAAAAATAGGAAATATTTTTAAAATGCCTTAAATTTGTTGCCCTAAACCACGCCGTTGCACCGGCAACGACCGCCAAACCGTTTATTCAATGGCACTTAAAAAACAGGAATTCAAGTCCTGGATCAGAGAAAACTGGCTTTCCGCTATTATCCAGACCCTGACGGTCTTGCTGCTGCTTGCGGTCATCGTTCTCGCTTTCTTCAGGGTTCCGCAGCATTTCTGGAAGTGGACCGCTTTCGGGACGGCCCTGTTGCTGATACTCTTGCAGTGTATCCGTCTGAAATATCCCCTGTTGCTCATCGACCGCATCTTCGCCAACTATGCGTGGAAGCAGATTGCCTTGGCGTTGCTATTTTTCATCCTCACCATGGATTTCGCCTTGTGCATCTTTCCCAACTACGGCCTGCGTCGCACCTTCGTCGATTTCATCAGCCCCAGGGTGTTGCTCGAAGAAGCTGAAGACAGCTACAGGTACGAGTTCGACACCACCCTGTACCCCAGCAACTACGACCAAGTCGCCGTCATCGAAGAACCCGCCCAATACAAGAGCCGGGGCTATTATTTCAGACACGGCTTCATCTATTTTTTAGGCGTTTTCATCTTCAACGGACTGCTCATCGCCACCATCAACCGATTCATGGCCACCCGAGCCGACCGGTACAAAAAGGGAAACAACACCTACAGGAATATCCGGGACCACTATGTCATCATCGGCTACGGCCCCTCTTGCCCATCCATCATCCGCAACCTCTACAACCGTGGCGCCATAGGCCCCAGGACGCGTCTGTTGCTGCTCACCAGCCAGGACCCCGAAACCATCCGGCTCAACATCCGTTCACAGCTGCAAGAGCTGGAGGAGAAGACCGTCATCTACGCGGGCGACATGGACACGACATCCCATCTTGAGCGTCTCCGCATCCAAGACGCGAAGGAGGTCTACATCTTGGGAGAAGGCCGTGAAACGGGACGCGATTCCAGGAACCTGGCCTGTGCCAAAAACGTCAAATCCATCAGGGAACAGGCAAACGTAACGGCCACCTTGCCTGTCAACGTGCAGCTCGACAAGCCCGGCTCCTATTCCACCATCAAGCGCATCACCATCCCGAAACAATACTACAAGAACGAACAGGACCGCGAAGTCACCTACCTCCATCCCTTCAACTTTTATGAAAACTGGGCCCGACTGCTTTGGGGATACCACCATTTGGAGGGCTACCGGCCACTCGACCGCGGACAAATGGTGACCTGCGGGCCTGACAACAAGCCCTTGCCCGCCCCCATGCACGTACATCTGGTGATTGCCGGATTCAACGAGATGGGCATGGCACTCCTGCTCCAGGCGCTGCGCATCTGCCACTACCCCAACTACAACGAGAACACCAGTGCCAACAAGACCCGCATCACGGTGGTCGATCCCAACATGGACCGGTTGCTGCCCCAATTCCAATCGCAATACCCCTACCTGCCGCAGATCACGGATATCGAGATCGAATACCGCGCCGAGCGCATCGAAGACCCAGGGATGCGTACCTTCCTGAACGGACTCGCTGGACAAGCCGACACCCTGCTGACCGTCGCCCTCTGTTTCAACGACGCCGACAGCAGCCTGTCCGCCGCCCTTACCCTCCCGGAATCGCTGTATTACCAAGTCGCCGACGGCCAGGTCATCCCTAACCAAAACACAGAAATCCTTGTGCGACAAGAGATCAAATCCGGATTGGCCAATGTGTTGGACGAAGAAAACGGCAAATTTGCCAACGTCAAGGTCTTCGGCACCATCGACAAGGGGGTGGACGACCAGCTCCTGGACGACAAGATGGCCATCCTTATCAACGCCCACTACCATTTCAAATACGGTTGCAACCCATCCCGGGATTTCTTCCAGCTCGTTGCGGACGACCGGGAAAAGACCCTGTTCGAGGCCGTCAATGCGTGGATCGCCTTGAACGAGGACCAGCGCTTTGCCAACCGTTACCAAACCGAGATCTACAAGTCCTACCAGACCTACCGGCCCCTGCTGGACCACGACCCTGAGCTTCTCTACCAAACGGAGCACCTGCGCTGGTGCGCCGAACGAAGCATCACGGGGTATCGCGACCTGCACGAGCTGCATCTCAAGAGCAACACCTACCAGATCCACAACCTCATCGTACCCTACCATCAGCTGAACGACCATGAAAAAGGAAAGGACAAAGACGTGCTCCACATCATGGACCAGATCATTGCCCTGTCCGAAAGCCTCCCGGGAAGCCTACTCTAAAAACCACTGACCATGAAGAAACTGCTCCTCCTGACCGCCTGTATCATGATAGGCTTCTATGCCCTTGCGCAAACCCAGCAAGGCTATGTGAAAACCAAAGGCCGCATGGACGCCCAAGGCAAGCTCCTTCCCGGACACGGCCTCAAAGGCGCCACCGTCTCCATTCAGGGACGCACCGCCGTCTTGGTGAACCAGGACGACGGATCGTTCTCCTTCCCGGTGACCGCCTCCCAGTTCCGTCTGGATTCCGTCAAGAAGAAAGGTTACCAGCTGGTGGATCACGACGCCTGCCCCAAAACCTACACCTATTCCAAGAACCCCCTGTACATCGTGATGGAGACTCCCGACCAACAGCTTCAGGACCAACTGACAGCGGAAAGGAAGATCCGGCGCAACCTCCAGAAACAACTCCAGGAGAAAGAGGATGCCCTTGAGGCGATGAAAGCCCAACAAACCATCTCTGACGAGGCCTATCGCCTGGCCTTGCAGCAACTCTACCAAGACCAGGAAAGCAACGAACAGCTCATCAAGGACATGGCCAGACGCTATGCGGCGCTCGACTACGACCAACTGGACGAATTCTATCGCCAGGTGTCGTTCTGCATCGAAAACGGCGCGCTGGTGAAAGCCGACTCCCTCTTGAAGACCAAAGGCGACGTTGCCAAACAGGTGGAGGAACAACTGCAACGAGGCCAGGCCATCCAGGAACAGGAAGCGGAACTCGACAAGGCCAAGACGGTCCATGCCGCCGACCAGGAAGAGCTGGCCCGCCGATGCTACAGCTATTTCGAGACCTACGCAGCCCAGCACAAGAACGAGGCTGCGGCCCACTATCTGGAGCTCCGGGCGAAGCTGGACACCACCAACGTGGGATGGCAAACCGAGGCGGGGCTTTTCATCAGCGACTACCTGGCCGACTACAACACGGCGCTCACCTACTATCAAAGCGCCCTCAAGCAGGTGCTCGCCTCCGAAGGTCTGTTGAGCCGATGGGCGGCCCTCCTCCTCGGCAACATCGGTGCGGTTTCGACCCAAATCGGCGACTACAACAGCGCATTGAGCTATCAGGAAAACGCCTTGACCATCACAAAACGCCTCTTTGGCGAGTACGATCCCGAGACAGCCCAGTGTTACGAAAACCTCGGAACAGCCTACAGCGATCTGGGTAAGTACAACGATGCCCTGGAATGCCACAACAAGGCGCTTTCCATCTGGCAATCCGTCCTGGGCGAAGACCATCCCGACCTGGCACAGTGCTACAACAACACCGGTTCGGTGTATTACTATCTGGACGAAACGGGCAAAGCCCTGGAACTCCACAACAAAGCGTTGGAAATCAGGAAAAAGGCATTTGGAGAAAACCACCCCTTGGTCGCCGTCGACTACAACAACATCGGCACGGTCTATACGAATCTGGGCGAGTACGACAAAGCCCTGGAATACCTTGGCCACGCCCTCAGCATCTGGCAAAACGTCCTGGGCGAAGATCATCCCGATGTGGCGCAATGCTACAACAACTTCGGGGTTGCCCATTTCCTCCAAGGCAACTACGACACAGCGTTAGACTATTTCAGAAAAGCGTTGGGGATCTTGCAACCCGTCTTCGGCAACCAACATCCCGACGTGAAAGCCACACAAGACATCATCCTCAAGGCAACCGAACGCCTGAATAACGGAAAAAAATAGCCCGACCATGACCACGAACAACACCTTCAAGTACTTCGCCTTCATCAGCTACAACAGCAAAGACACCGCCTGGGGCAAACGGTTGCAGAAAAAGCTGGAGCATTACCGGATGCCCTCCACCCTCTGCAGCCAACATGGATGGAAACGCAACCCCGTCAGTCCCGTGTTCTTCGCGCCCACCGACATCCAGCCCGGCGGGCTCTCCGAGGAGTTGCAGGAACGGCTGAAGGCCTCCCAGCACCTGATCGTGATCTGCTCTCCCAACTCGGCCCAATCGAAATGGGTAGGCAAAGAGATCGAGTTCTTCCACAGCCTCGGACGCACAGAGAACATCCATTTTTTCATCGTCGAAGGCACACCACACAGCGGCGATCCCGAAACGGAATGCTTCAACCCCGTCATCGAGCAGCTGGACCTCCCCGAGATCCTTGGCGCCAACATCCACGAGAAGATCTACCGCTGGCCCTGGCTCAACCGTGAACGGGCCTACGTGCAGCTCGTCTCCAAGCTGCTCGGCGTGGAGTTCGACACCATCTGGCAACGGCACAAACGGCAGTTGATCCGGAAAGCCGTCGCCTGGACCCTCGGCATCCTCGCGGTCCTCGCCGCCCTCATCGTCGTCTGGCGCGGCAACCAGCCCTTCAACGCCGAGACCCGGGTCCAGGAAGTCTCAGTGCACAACGACAACCTGCCTCCTTTGAAAGAGGCCGTGGTGACCATGACCCTCGACAACGAAACAAAAACCGACACCTTGAAAACGCTCGATGACGCCCTCGTCTTCACCAACATCCCACACCGTTTCCTGAACCAACCCGTCCGTCTGACGGTGACCTGCCGCGATTTCCTTGCGGTAGACACCACGGTATCGCTGAGCCGCAACGTGACGTTGAACCTGCAGCGCGATCCCGCTGTATATGGCGATGTCCATTTCCGCCTGTTCAATCCCGACACCGAGACCTTCCTCTCCAACAAAGCCATCCGCATCGACGGCATCGAGACCCTGTCCGACGACCAAGGCAACGTCTCCCTGTTCATCCCCTTGGCATCGCAAAAGACCTCCTACCAGGTCACTGCGGACTTCCCCCTGCTGAGCGACTCCCTGCACATGCCCTGTGGCAACGACGATGTCATCCTCACCCAATGACCCCACGACTCCAACTATGAAAAGGCCCCTGATTCTCACGTTTTGGCTGTTATTTGCAGTATCAGCCTTGGCCCAGACCCAGCAAGGCTACGTGAGAACCATTGGACGGCCCGACCAACCTGGCAGCTCGCTCGAAGGCGTCGTCATCCAGGCCCAAGGCATGGTCAATGCGGTGGTCAGCGACTCCACGGGAAGATTCAGCATCTCCATCCCTGGGAAAAAGGACGGCGACCCCATCGCCTTGCTGAGCATCCGCAAAAAAGGATACGAACTGAAAGACAAGGAGTTGAAAGGAAGAAACCTCGTATGCTCCTCCCGGGTCCCGCTGCATATCCTCATGGTAGACCAACGACAACTGGAAGCCGACCGAAGACGCATCGAGGAAAACGCTTATCGGGTGGCGGAAGAAAACTACCAAAAGAGATTGGACGTTTTGGAGCAGCAAAAGGAAGCCAACGACATCACCATCGAGCAATACCGTCAGGAGCTGCAAACCCTCGAGGACAACTATGACCGCTACCTCTCCCTAATCGACGACATGGCCGACCGATACGCACGCACCGACTACGACCAGTTGGATTCCATCGACTACCAGATCAACCTCTGCATCGAAAACGGCGATCTCGACAAAGCCGACTCGCTCATCCACACCGTGTTCGACCCCGAGACCGTGTTGGAACGCAACCGTGCCGCCAAACAAGAGATCCAAGAGCGCATCGCACTTGCACAAAGCATCATCGATAAGGCCAACGCAGACAAAGCGGCCATCCTGCAAGACTTGGAATATGCCCAACGACTCGCCAATCTTTGCGACAACCTCGCTCAAGAATACGTTGCCGCCGGGAAAGCCGACATGGCCCTCCAATGTTTAGAGAAATCGCTGGAGATCAAGAGGATACTATACGGAGAAACGCATCCAAGCGTCGAGGAGACACAACTACAGATCAATGCTTTGAGACTATGAAAATACGACACCTGCTCATCATGCTCTTCTTACTGCAAAACATAGCCATGGCCCAAAACCAACAAGGCTATGTGAAAACCCTCGGTCGTCCCGACAAAAAAGGCCAGGTCCTGTCTGGGGTCACCATCCGCGTCAAAGGCCAGCATAACCCGGTCGTCAGCGGCAAGGACGGCGCCTTCTCGATCACCATGAACGACATGAAAAACGGGGATCCCTACTCCCTCCAGCAAGTAAAGAAAAACGGTTACGAGCTCAACGAGCCCACCCTCATCGGACGGCAGCTGGCTTTCTCCGACAAGGTGCCCCTCACCATCGTCATGGCCTCCCCCGACCAGATCGAGGCCGACAAAACACGCATCGAGGAAAAGGCGCAACAGGTGGCCGGCAAAAACTACGAAGCACGGCTGGCCCTACTGGAACAGCAACTGTCCGACAACCACCTGACTCAAGTGCAGTATCAGGATTCCATCCGCGATTTGCAGGCCAAGTTCGAGAAATACCAATCCCTCATCGAAGGCATGGCCGAGCACTACGCCCATACCGACTACGACCTGTTGGACCAAGTCAACCGCGAGATCAACCTCTGCATCGAAAACGGCCAACTCGAACGGGCCGACTCCCTCATACAAACCCTTTTCAATCCCATCGAGGCACTCCGACGAAACAAAGAAGCCCTGGAAGCGCTCGACCGACAGATTGCGCAGGCCCAAGACATCCTCTCCCAAGCCGACAACGACATGGCTGCCGTGCTGAAACAACAGGAGAAAGACGCCGAATACCTGTACCAGTTGCACACCATCGCAGCGGCCAAGTTCGATTTCGACCGTGCCCAACAATACCTTGATACGCGAGCCGAACTGGATCCCACCAACGTGATTTGGCAGCACGAAGCAGCATTGTTCGCCCACCGCCAGAACCAACTGGAAAAAGCCGAAAAATACTACCTCAGAGCCCTCGAAGGCTACCGTACCTTAGCCGAGGAAGTCCCCGAGGTCTACGAAGAGGATTTGATGTATATCTTGACTGACTTGGGGTATTACTACCTTGATCCAGAGCGTTTTGACTTGGCCGAAACCTATACCCAGGAAGCCCTGGCCATGGCCAGGCAAAGAGCTCAAGACGCATCGGAGCAAAGCAAACTGGACGTGGCAGACGTCCTGTTACTGCTCCACATCATCTACCTCTCCACAGACCGTGTTGCCGAAAGCGAAACCGTGATCAACGAAGCGTTCGACATCGTCAAGAAGATCGCCAAAAAACACAGCAAGGACCCCATTGTACTCGACCGGTATCAGAGCATCATGGAGCAGGTCGGCTTCACCTACTACCTCAACGGACGCTATGCCGAGAGCGAAAAGTACTATACCGAAGCCTTGGACCTTGCCCGCAAACTGGTGAAGATAGAACCCAAGTATATCATCAACATGCCTTCCATCTTGGATCATCTGATTCGTCTATATACCACAAACCATCAGTATGCCCAGAGAGACCAATGCATCCAGGAGGTGCTGGAAATCCGCCGGAAACAAGCCTCGGACAACCCGCAAGCCTATGAACCGGATCTGGCCATTTTGTTGTACGATTACGGTTCGGATGGAATCGAGGAAAGCAAGTTTCTGGACTCCTCGGTAAACGAGGAAGACGTGGACCAAGACCTGTTCTATGTCTCCATGGACTATCTGGACGAAGCTCTGGTGCTGTTTCGGAAGTATGCCCACCTCGACTACATACCCTATTGGTACACCCATTGCTTGAACCTGCTGTGTGAAGTCTTCATGATGGTGAACGACCACGAGAACTGCCGCATCTACATGAGCGAGCTGGCTCCCCTTTACAAGGCCGAGTACCAGAAGAACCCGAACGGGCAGCAAGTCGTCTACGCCAACCTATTGGAGTACCTGGCAGCGATCTGCATGGTGACCGGCCATCCCGCCGATGCGGAGACCTATGGCAAGGAAGCGCTTCGGGTGGATCCATCCCGACAAGACGTGTACAACACCCTCGCCCCCGCCCTGTTGCTCCAAGGCAAGTATGCCGAAGCGGAGAAGATCTACCTTCAAAACAAGGGCGAAATGAAAGACAGCATGTTGGAAGACCTGGAACTCTTAAAGGAGCGGAATCTCATCCCCGAAGCGGCGGAGAAAGACGTTGAACGCCTCAAACAGCGGCTGAACGAATAGGGCCCTTACTTGACCTTCCTCCAGATCCGGTCCACCAGCCCCTTCGGCAGGATGGCGACCAGAGGCGGCAGGTAATAGTTCATCAAACCCGGTTTCACCACCCGGCGCTTGCGGAACAGCCCCCGCAAGGCGCGACGCACCAGCCATTCCGGCGTGCCGATCAGCCCGACCTTCACGCCCAGCTTCATCAGCGAAGGTTTCAGCTTGTACAAGGGTGTGGCGATGGCAGCGGGACACACCACCGTGGCGACGACCCCGTAGGGACGCATCTCGTAATACAGCGACTTGGTGAAACTCTTCAGATAGGCCTTGGTGGCCGAATAGACGGCGATGCCGGGACAAGGCAGTTTGGCCGCCATCGACGACACGTTCAGGATGTAGCCGTAGCCGCGACGTTTCATCTCCTCCCCTAGCAGCACGCAGAGGCGGGTCGGGGTATAGACGTGCAGTTGCAGCATCGTCAAGGCTTTGGCCTCGTTTTCGGGGCTCAACTCCTCAAAGAAAAACATCCCCGCGTTGTTGATCAGGATGTCCACTTCCAGCGACTGCTCCCGACAAAAGGCCAGCAGCGATTCCGCGGCATCCCGGGCCGAGAGGTCCTGGTACCTGGCGATGGCCCTCACACCGAAACGACCCTTCATCTTGAATGCCGTCTGTCCCAGCTCAACCTCCTGATTGCTCACCAGCAACAGGTCGCAACCCGCCTCGGCCAGTTTTTGGGCATAGATCAGTCCCATGCCCGAGCTGCCTCCGGTGATCAGCGCCAGCGGATTGTGTCCGCAACGTTGCCGTAACCTTTCTATTTGTTTGGTGAGATTCATGGGGTCTCCTTACAGGGTACGTTCCGCCTCGTCAATCTCCTTTTGAAGTTTGGCTGGCAGGTGTTCCACGCAATGATGGCATTTCATCTCCAGGGTGTACATTCTTCCGATACAGTAGTTGGAGTGTTTGCAGCCACTGCGTTCCAGCTCGCCATTCTTCAACTTGTTGACGAAGTCCGTGTCGTGCACCAAGGCGCGCGCCATCTGCAAGCCCGTGAAGCCGGCGTCAAGCACCTCCTCCATCTTCTCTTTGGAGATGAGGCCGCCCACGTAGATCAAAGGCAGCTTCAAGTGGGCACGAAACACCTTGGCTTCGTCGAGGAAATAACCCTCGCTGTAGGGCCGGGTGGGGATCATGATCCTTCCGGCAAAGGCCAGTCCCGCCTTGAGCCACCAGAACTTCTTCATGTCCATGTAATAGCGCAAGGTCTTGAGCGGCATGGCGCCACGCATCACCTCCATCGGGGCCTTGCTCACGAAACCCGCCGTCAGCACCAGGGCATGGACGCCGAGCCGTTCCAGCTCCTGCGCCACCTGGAGGCACTCCTCCTGCTGCATCCCGCGACGGAAGCCGTCGTGCATGTTCACTTTCACGACCACGCCCATGTCGTTTCCCGCGACCCGCATCACTTCTTCGATCACCATGCGCATGAAACGCATCCGGTTCTCGAGGCTGCCGCCATATTCGTCGTGACGGTGGTTCGTGTAGGGCGACAGGAACTGGCTGATGAGGTAGCCGTGTCCCGCATGGATCTCCACACAGTCGAAGCCCGCTTCACGCGCCAGGTTCACCGCCTTGCCGAAGTCCTTCACCAGGCCTTCGATCTCCTCTTTACGAAGCTTGCGGACCAGGGTCGGCGAATACAGGTTGAAGCCCCGGGAGGCGCCCACCGGCATGCAGCCGCAGGTGGCACGGTGCGTCATGTTGCCGCAATGTCCCAGCTGGATGGCCGCCTTGGCGCCTTCGGCGTGGATGGCGTCGGTGAGCTTCTTCAGCTCCGGCACGATCTCCTCACGCATCCACAGTTGGCCGTCGAACGAGAGGCCCGATTGGCACACGGCCGCGTAGGCCACCGTCGTCATGCCCACCCCACCACGGGCTACCGCCACATGATAGTCGAAAAGGTCCTGGGAAGGCTTGTTGCCGTAGGCCATGTTCTCAAAAGCCGCAGAACGGATCACGCGGTTGCGCAGCGTCACTGGGCCGATCTGACAGGGAGTGAATATCGTCGATTCCATAGTGATGAAGGATTACCAGATGAAAGGAATGATACGTTTCGTTTTCTTGGTGTTCAGCGCCTCGCCGAACTCCAATTTATAGTGGTCGTAGATGCGCGATGCCCGTGGCGCCAGGTTGGCGAAGGTCCACCAGGCGAACACCGCTCCTGCCCACGACCAGGTGAGGATGGCAAAGCCCACCCATTCGACAAACTCGCCGAAGTAGTTGGCCGAGGTGACATAGCGGAACATCCCCTCCTTGGGAAGGTAATGCCTCGAATCCCCGTCCTTGCGCAGGTTGCGGATGAT
>JAEFAE010000016.1 GCA_016291135.1 Bacteroidales bacterium | reverse complement strand
CCCCGGTGTTCCTGGGATGCATCACCACCGTGGGCGCCTTCTGTAGCCTTCTGTTCACCGAAAGCGACCTCTTGCGTGACTTCGGCATCTTCGCCTCGCTGGCCTTGCTGGGGAGCACGTTCTTCGCCTTGGTCTTTCTGCCACATTTCCTGCCAGAGCGCAAGGCGGATCCCAACCATCTAGTATTCAGGATGATCCGTCGTGTCAACGCCCTGCCGTTCGACCGAAGGAAATGGTTCATTGCCTTGATGGGAGTCCTCATCGTGGTGGGCATCGTCTTCGCACCGAAGGTGCATTTCGACAGTGACTTGAGGCATCTGGACTACAACTCGGCCGACGAGCTGGAGAGCGAGGCACTGTTCAACGAGAAGCACAACGACGGCTTCGTGCATCAGTATTTCGCCACCGTCTCCACTGAGCTCGACGAGGCGCTGGAGGCCGACCGTTCGCTGATGGTCTGTTTGGACACCCTGAGGGAACAGGGCATTGTCCATGGCTATAACGATATGATACCCAGCCTGTTTGTCACCGAAACGGAGCAGGAGGCACGCATCGCCGCCTGGAACGCTTTCTGGACGGACGATCGAAAGGCGGCCACGATGTCCATGGTACGTGAACAGGCTGCCAAACTGGAGCTCGACCCGGACCTATTCGCCGATTTCCAATACCTTCTCGATAACGAATACGAGCCGGCATCGCTCTATGAGAGCGGCGTGGTGCCGGAAAACCTGTTGGGCAACTTCATCGAGTGCAACGCCGACGGACAATACATGGTGTTCACCGACGTCTCGATGCATCCCGACGACAAGGACGCGGTGATCGCCGCGGCCATCGCCAACCCCAAGACCTTCGTGCTTGACCCCTTCTATTACTGCAAGGACATGGTGGAGGTCATCCACGACGACTTCAACATCGCGGTGTGGATCTCGTCGCTGTTTGTGCTGGTGATCCTGCTGATCTCCTTCCGCAACCTGCTGACGGCCCTGCTTTCCTTCCTGCCCATGGTCCTCAGCTGGTTCATGGTGCAGGGCTACATGGCGCTGATCGGCCTGGAATTCAACCTGATCAACATCATCATCTCCACCTTTATCTTCGGCATCGGGGTGGACTACAGCATCTTCATCACGGAAGGGCTGCTCTCTGAGGCACGGACGGGCAGCCGCGACATGCTCACCTGGCATAAGGTGGCCATCTTCTTCTCTGCGCTCATCCTGATCATCGTCATCGCCTCCCTGCTGTTTGCCGTGCATCCCGCCATCCGTTCCATCGGGCTCAGCACCCTGATCGGAATGCTCTCGACCATCTTGATCTCTTATTCTCTTCAGCCGTTCGTGTTCAGACAGCTGCTGAAGATCCCCGCATACAAGCGTCGTGTAATGTCGAAAAAACCATGGAAAGAACAACGGAACTAGACAGTGTGACTTTTGCCGCCATGCTTCGTCAAGGGGCGGCCGTTTTAGGAAAAGAAAAGGCTACGATCAACGACCTGAATGTGTTTCCCATCCCGGACGGTGACACGGGCGATAATATGTATATGACCATGAAGGCGGGTTGCACCGCCGTCCAAGACCACCTGGGGACGCTCTCCGAGATCGCCGCGGCGGCTTCGTCGGGCATGTTGCTGGGTGCCCGAGGCAACTCCGGGGTGATCCTCTCAAGGATCTTTGCCGGATTGGCGAAAGGACTGAAAGGGGTCGTCGTCGCCGACACGGAGACCTTTGCCCGAGCCATGAATGAGGCTGTGTCCGAGGCCTATAAGTCGGTGCCGGTGCCGGTGGAGGGGACCATGTTGACGGTGCTCCGCGAAGGCGTAGCCGGAGCGGATGCCTCCTCAGACCTGAACCGCTATTTCGAGACCCTCTTGCCGGCGATGCAGGCCTCGTTGGACCACACCCCCGAGCTGCTGCAGGTGCTGAAAGACGCTGGCGTCGTTGACAGTGGCGGCGCAGGCCTGTGCTGCGTGTTCCGTGGCATGGACGCGGCCTTGTGTGGCCAAGTGTGTGACGAGGAGCCGTTGACCGTTGCTGCACCGGCGGCTCCTACGGTCGACCTGGGCAGGTTCACGGAGGACAGCACCCTCGAATTCGGCTATTGCACGGAGTTCCTGTTGCGTCTGATGCGGTCCAAGGTGGATCCTGACACCTTCGACGAGCAGGTGATCATCGACTACCTGAACCGTGTGGGCGAATCGGTGGTGGCCTTCCGTGAGGGCACCATCGTGAAGGTACATGTCCACACCTTCACCCCAGGCGTGATCCTCAACGAGATGCAACGCTATGGGGAGTTTCTCACTCTCAAGATCGAGAACATGTCGCTCCAGCACAACGAATGGAAGAAGGAGGAAGGCGAGGCCTCGTTCAGCCGACCCCAACAACGTTACGGTGTCGTGACCGTGGCGATGGGTACGGGGATGAAGCAACGGTTCGAGGAGAGCGGTGCCGACGTGGTGATCGAGGGTGGTCAGACCATGAATCCCTCCACCCAGGAGTTCGTTGCAGCCTTCAGGCAGCTTCACGCCCAGCATATCCTGGTGTTTCCGAACAACCCGAACATCCGCATGGCAGCGGAACAGGCTGCCTCCCTGTACAAAGGGGCGGAGGTGCATGTGATGCCTTCGGCCACCCTAGGGGAGGGCTACTACGGCGTGGCTTCGGTGGACCGTTCCTTGAGTGCGGTAGAGGAGGTGATCCAAGGGGTGAACGAGGTCATGCAGTCGGTGGTCACCGGCATGGTGTCCACCGCCATCCGCGACGCGGAGGGCGACAACGTGACGGTGCGTAAGGGCGACTTTGTGGGCTACAGCGGGAAGCGGATGCTCTCTGACTCACCCAACCGGAGCCATGCCGTCCAAGACCTGGTGGCGCGTCTGGGCGCCGCTGAACGAGACGTAATGGTGGTGTTTTACGGGGAAAGGGTCCCTGCCGAGGAGGCACAAGCCCTGGTCGAGACACTGGCAAAGACGTATCCGATGCTTGAGATTATGTTGAACAACGGCGGACAGCCGATCTATGATTATATTTTGGTTTTATGTTGACATTTTTTACCGATACGGATTGCGACATCACTCCCAAGGAGTGTGCCGAATATGGCATCAAATTGATCAGTATGCCGTATACTGTGGGGGAACAGGTTGTTTACCCATATATTGATTTTCAGGAATTCGACGCCCATGCGTTCTACGAGATGCTGCGTGCCGGCACCATGCCGACGACCAGTGCCATGAGCGAAGAGGCGTATCTGCAGTATTTTGAACCGGAGTTCGCTGCGGGGAACGACATCCTTTATGTGCATTTCTCCTCGGGGACTTCCAATACGTTCACCATCATGAACCAGGCGGTGGAGAAGCTCAAGGCGAAGTATCCGGAGCGGAAGTTCCACGAGGTGGATACCCTAGGCATCACGGCCTTGTCGCTCAATGTGGTGTTGGAAGCCGCCGATCTGTACAAGGCGGGCAAGACAGCCGAGGAGATCGTCGAATGGGCCAAGGTGGAGGTGCCGAAGTTCCCGATGTATTTCTTCGCCGACGACCTGAAGTTCTTCCGCCGCAGCGGTCGTGTGAGCGGGCTGGCGGCCACCATGGGCGGCCTCATCGGCATCCGTCCCATCATCTACCTGAACGACGAAGGCAAGATGGTGTCGATCGGCAAGGAGAAGGGCCGCGCCAAGGCCATCGCGCGCCTGGTGCAGTATGTTGAGGAGCTCGGCGAGGACGTCAAGGCGCACCGTGTGGTCATCGGCCACTCGGACTGTCCGGAGATCGCGGCCGAGGCGGAACGGCAGCTGAAGGAGAAGTTCGGACAGGACCTCCGCGTGCTGACCACCGTGGTGAATCCCACCATCGGCAGCCACTGTGGCCCCAACGGACTCGGCATCTGTTTCCACGCAAAACACCGTTAACGTATCCTGTCGGGCTATCACCTAAACCATCATGTCATGATTACAGTAGAAAGCGTAACCACCAGAAAACAGCAGAAGGAATTCATCGAGTTCCCGTTGCGGCTCTACAAGGGGAATCCGTATTTCGCACCGCCCTTGTCCATGGACGAACGTAAGATCTTCAAGCAAAGCTATGTCTATAACGACTGTTGCGAGGCGGTGTATTTCAATGCGTATCGCGACGGCGTGATGGCCGGCCGCATTTCGGGCATCCTGCAGAAGGCGTCCAACGAGAAAAATGGGGAAAAGCAGGTGCGTTTCACCCGGTTCGACGTCGTCGAGGACCTGGAAGTGGCCCGGGCGTTGTTCCAGGCGGTGGAAGACTGGGCGCGTTCGATCGGCATGGAGAAGGTGGTGGGTCCCCTGGGCTTCTCCGACCTCGAACGCGAGGGGATGCTCATCGAAGGCTTCGACACCCCGGCGACCTTCGAAGAGAGCTACAACCATCCATATTACCCGACCTTCATGGAGGCCTTGGGCTATCAAAAGGAGGTGGATTGGACGGGGAGTCATATCCGTGTCCCTAAAGACTACAACGGGGAGCTGGACCACCTGGCCGACTTCGTGATGAAACGCTATAACCTCCACCTGGGGCCGGCGCGCAACACCAACGATTTCATCAAACGCTATGCAGACGGCATCTTCGAGCTGCTCGACAAGTCGTATGAGCTGCTCTATGGCACGGTGCCTTTCACGGAAGGGATGAAGAAGATGATGATCGACAACTTCAGGATGGTGGTCGATGTGAAGAACGTGGCGGTGATCTTGGACGAGAATGACAAGATGGTCTGTTTCGGCCTGGCGTTCCCGGGCATCGCCGACGCGGTGCGTCCCTCCGGCGGTCGCCTGACGCCCTTGGCCTTGTTGCGTCTGCTGAAGGCCTTGAAGCGTCCCTCGGTGATCGACCTGTGCCTGATCGGCGTGGATCCCGAGTGGCTGAACCGGGGCGTCAGCGTCATCGTGTCGGCCAACCTGATGAAAATGCTTCAGCGTCCGGGTGTCCTGTATGCAGACACCAACCTCAACCTGGAGGACAACTATGCCATCCAAAACCAATGGAAACGTTTCGACGAACAGAAGGTGAAACGGTATCGTTGTTATGTGAAACAATTAACCTAATCATATTGAATTAATAGCTAACCATGATCCACATCCTCATCGATTGTTTTGGGGGCGACCACAGCCCGAAAGCCAACGTAGACGGCGCCCTGATGGCGCTGGACAAGCTCCCTGACCTCTATGTGATCCTGACCGGCGACGAGGCGACGCTGCAAAACGCCTTGAAAGGGAAGGCCTACGACGCGGCACGTCTGGAGATCGTCCATGCCCCGGAGGTGATCGGCTGCGACGAACGTCCCATCGACGTGATCCGCCTGAAGAAGGAGAGCTCGATGATCAAGGCGGTGCGCCTGTTGCGCGACCGCGACGACCTCAACGCCATGGTGAGCACGGGATCGACGGGCGCCCTGGTGGCTGCCGCCCTCACCCGCATCGGTAGGGTGAAAGGGGTGATCCGTCCTGCATTCTGTCCCATCCTGCCGACCATGGACGGCGGCCTCGTGGGCATCTGCGACAGCGGCGCCAACGTGGAGGTGACCCCGGAGCATCTGCGACAGTTCGCCATCATGGCCAGCCTCTACATGGAACAGGTCTATGGCATCGCGACGCCGCGTGTCGCCCTGCTGAATGTAGGCAAGGAAGCAGAAAAAGGGGATGAGATCAGACAAAAGGCATACATTTTGCTAAGTGAGACGCCCGAAATCAATTTCGTGGGCAACATGGAGAGCCGTGACCTGCTGTCGGGGCGTTATGACGTGGTGGTGTGTGACGGCTTCTCGGGCAATGTGTTGGTGAAGACGACCGAAGGGACGGCCTTGGAGCTGTTGAAGAAGCTGAAGAAGGACATCTACTCGCGTGGCATCTACAAGCTGGGTGCCTTGCTGATGAAGCGGATGTTCGCCGAGGAGAAGGCATTCATGAACTACCAGAACTACGGGGGAAGCGTGCTGCTCGGGACCTCGAAGACGGTGGTCAAAGGCCACGGCTCCAGCAAAGCCGTCGCCGTGGAGAAATGCATCGAACAGGCCTACCGCATGGAAGTGAGCGCGTTGTCCTCGAAGATGGAGGAGATCATCATGCGTTATGAGCATTATGAATATTAGAAACAAGAAGTCTGATGATAGAAAAAGAAATCTGAAGATAGAAAAAGAAGTCTGAAAAATAGATCAATCGATAATAAACATGTTTGAACAGGTAAAGGAAATTTTGGCGCGTCAGCTGAGGGTGGCTCCCGAGCGGGTCACCATGGATGCGCAGATCAAGAAAGACCTGGGTGCGGATTCGGTGGACATCCTCCAGCTGTTGATGCGCCTGGAAGACGGCTATGGTATTGTGATCCCCGATCAGGAACTGGCGAAGTTCGAGACCGTGGGCGACGTGTGTAACTTTTTGGATTCTCTGAAGCAATGAAAAGGATGGTAATGTTTGCCGCCGCCCTGTTGTTTGCGGCGACGGTGTGGGCACAGCAGCCTCTCGACACGGATTTCACGCAGACCCGACACATGAAGATATCGGGCAAGACCACGAACAAGGCGGGGCATCTCACCTTCGACGGCAAAGACCAGCTCACGATGACTTACAGCGAGCCCGAAGGGGAGTATTTCATCGTGGAAGGCAATAAGGTGAAGATGAACCTGAACGGCAAGAAGGCGGAGCTGGATGCGGACAAGGTGAAGCTGGTGCGGATGCAAAGGGCTACGCTGCTGAACTGCATCGCTGGCAACTGGGAACAGGCTGCCATCGACAACAACGCGGAGACGACGGTGGAAGAGGCCGACGGGTTCCGTCATGTGGTCATCAAGGCCAAGGGCAAGGTGCCGCGGGGCGGATACAATTCGGTGGATCTGATGTACCGTATGTCCGACGGGGTGTTGGTGAAGATGATCCTCGAAGAGGCCATCGGGGTGATCAACACCTATCAAATGTGATTTCATCACATTCCCACGGCTGACGCCGTGGGCTACCGATAGGGCACCCCTACGGGGTGCGTTTCCGAAAATCGTTCCGATTTCCCACGGTTGGCACCGTGGGCTACCGACAGGACACCCCTACGGGATGTGTTACCGACAGGGCGCCCCCTAACAGGGGCGTGATGCGATACGGAACCCCGTAGGGGTTTGATATCGGTAGCCAGGGGTGGAACCCCTGGAAATGTGGAATAATGAAAAAAAATAATCATTTATCCGTTATCATGATCCCAGGGTTTCCCGTTGGTCAACCCTGGGCTACCGACAAGGCACCCCGCAGGGGTGCCTTTAAATTTGAACCTCATGCGTTTGACCGTCGTCGACCAATGGGACGACGGTGCTGGCTGATTCGCCGTCCGCAGGACGCTGGTACCGTAACACATACGTGCTGCGGCCGAAGCGGTAGCGGAGCGTGAACTCGTTCCATTCCGATGGCACATGCGGTGTGACCGTCAGCGTGTCGCCTTCCTTGTGGAAGCCGAGGATGTTCTCGATACCTGTCTTGTACGCCCAAGAGGCCGATCCGGTATACCAGGTCCATCCGCCACGGCCAGGATGCTGCGGGTTGCTGTAGATGTCGGCCGCGATGCAATACGGCTCCACCTTGTATTTGAGCACGTCGGCCAGCGACTGGGTGCGGTGGATCGGGTTGATGAGCGAATACAGGAAATACGCCATGTCTTTGCGTCCCTCCTTGAGCTGGGCCATGATATACCACATGGCGCCATGTGTGTACTGGCCGCCGTTCTCGCGGATGCCCACGGGATACTGCATGATGTAACCCGGGTTGTCGGCGGAATGCTTGAAGGCCGGCGTCAGCAGCTGGATGATCTCGTGCTCGCGGTTGACGAGACGGCCGTCTGTCTCGCGGAAGATGGAGGCCTTCTGCTCCGGCGTGGCCACGTCGGTGAGGATGCTCCATGCCTGCGAGATGAGGTCGATCTGGCATTCCGTGTTGTTGAGCGAACCCATCGGGTTGCCGTTGTCGAAGAAGGCGCGGAGGAACCAGAAGCCGTCCCAGGCGTTGTCTTGCAGGGCCTTCACCAGACGGCTGCGGAACTGCGAAAGTTCCTCGCAGTAGTTGAGGTCGGCGTCGGGCATCCGCTGCGTGAGACGTTCCATCTTGGGCAGCAGGTCGCAGAGGAAGAAGGCCACCCAGACGCTCTCGCCCTTGCCCTTGGCGCCTACACGGCTCATGCCGTCGTTCCAGTCGCCACAGCCCATCAGCGGCAGGCCATGGGCGCCAATGCGGCTCTTGGAGCGGTCGATGGCGCGGCGCATGTGTTCGTATAGCGTGGTATAGGTGAACCCCGCCTGCTGGCTTCCGTCTGCGTTCGGGGTCGGCACCGAGTAATGCACGCAGCGCTCGGTCTCGTTGTGGCCCAGCTGTTCGGCCTGGCAATAGGGCACCTGTTCGCTGAGGATACCCCAGTCGCCGGTGACTTCGATGTACTGGTAGGTGACATAGACGAGCCAGAGGTAGTCGTCGCTGAAGGTGGTGCGGGCACCCAGATGCAGTCGCTCATGCCACCAGTGGAGGACGTCGCCCTCGCTGAACTGGTGCGCGGCGTGGTCTAGGATCTGACGACGGGCGTAGGCCGGGTCGCTGTAGAGGACGCTCATCACGTCCTGCAGCTGGTCGCGGAAGCCCGTGGCGCCACCCACCTGGTAGAAGCCGGCGCGGGCGAAGAGCCTCGACGAATACACCTGGTAGAGGTACCAGCGGTTCAGCATGTAGTTGAAGGCGCGGTCGGGCGTCTCCACCTGGATGTCGGTGAGCCGGTCTTCCCAGAAACGGACCACCTCGTCGTATTCCGCGTCGATCATGGCCTTGTTGTACGTCCTCGGCTGGTCTTCGGGCTTCTCGAGCACGGCGATGACGAAGGCGAGGGCCTTCTCGGTATGGGCCGGCACCTGTACCTTGAGTCCCAGACGCTTGCGGTTCGGGTATTTCAGCGAATAGTCGAACTGGTCGCCCGTGATGCCCTCGCCCACGGCGGTGAGCTGCACCCTCGTGTCGCGGAACAGCTCGTGATAGACGTTGCGGACGTAGATGCTGTGCGTGGCCTCGTCCCATTCGGAGTAGAGGTAACGGGCCGTCTTCTCTTCGGTGGTGCCCAGCACGAGCTTGTACACCATGTCGAGCTCCAGGTCCTTGGGGGCGTCGGTCTTGTTTTCGATCTTGATCTGGTAGTATTTCTCGAGGCGTTCCTTGGCGACGAAGACACGGACCTTGACGTTATATTCGTCGTATTGTGCGTCGAAGGCCGAGTAGCCTTGCCCGTGGCGTGCTGTGGCCGGGATGAACTGCTGCTTGTCGATGAGGAGCATTTCGGAGGCGTTGTCGCGGACGATGTCGTTGCTCCAGCCCGTGAGCTTGAACTGCTGGGCGTTGAAGGCGAACGAGAAGCCGGCCATGGTGGAGCTGACGATGCAGCCGAAGCGCGGGTTGGCGATGACGTTGATCCACGGCATCGGGGTGTTGGTGTTGGTGACCACGTAGTCGCGACCGCCGTTGTCGAAGCCGCCGTATTGGTTGTAGAAGTCGAGGCTGCTCCACACACGGAACTGGGCGGCGGGTTTCATGACCGGGTATTCCACCTTGTCCTGATACTGTTGGTTGGCCGCCTCGAGGTCTTGCAGCTGCTGTTCGATACGCTCGTGGTTGTTGAAGTCGATGCGTGCCACCGTGCGCAGCAGGGTGCGTTCCTCGTCGGTGATCTCGTTGCCGTTGAGGATGAACACCTTGCCCGCCTGCTCGTGGTTGGCCCACAAATGTTCGGTGTTGGCCATGTTGCGGATGAAGTGGGTGAGGCCGTCGTGGTCGTCGCCCGGCACGTCGTTGATGAAGACCAGGTCGAGCACCATGCCATGCACCTTGTAATATTCGAAGGCGCGGAGCATCTCCTTGGCGAAGCCGGAGCGGTTGATGTCGTCGATCTCCATGAGGACGATGGCCAGGTCGCCGCTGATGCCGAAGCGCCAGAGGCCGCTCTGCGAGAGCGTGTTCTTGGCCAGCAGCTCCTGACGGTGGTTGCCGAAGGTGGCCGTCTGGAGGATGTATTTCGAGATGCTGTTGTAGAGCCGCATCTGCGCACCCTTGAGCAGTGACATGCCTGTGCGCATGTTGTTGTATACGGAGGCTTTCTTGAAGGCATCCTCGATGTCGATGGCGTTGCGGTATTGTTCCACCAGCTGGATGAGCTGTTCGCGAGCCTTGGCGAATCCGGTGATGAGGAAGGCCGCCACCGTGTCGCCAGCGGGCACATGGATGCGGCGGCGCATGCTCATGATCGGGTCGAGGGTGGTGCCCACCGTGTTGCTCAGCGTGCGGTGGTTGTCGATGACGTAGGCGTGACGGTTGCTGCCGCCGCGGCCCAGGAACTTGACCCTCGAGGTCTCATACTGCACGTCGAGGTCGGGGTCGTTGTGGTTGAAGTCCGCGTAGCCCACGAAGAGCTTGTGCAGCACGAAGAGCTGGCTGTATCCGTCGTCGCCGGCGGGCTTGCTGAAGATGAGGGCCTCGTGTTCGCTGTCGTATTCGCTGGTGATCTTCATGCTGTTGAAGATACGGTGCGAGGCGTCCGTCTCGCGCGGGGCCATCACCACCTCGCCATAGCTGGTGAGTTCGAGGTCGACGTCCTGGCTGCCGTTGTTGGTGAAGGTGTAACGGCGGATCTCGGCGAAGTGGTCCTTCAGCACGGTGATCTCCGTCTTGGTCTCGATCTCGTCGTCCACGCGGAGGTAGCTCACCTTGTCGGAGGCGAAGCTGACCCGGTATTGCGAAGGCATCACGTCGAGCGGCGAGTAGGTGTTGCTCCAGAGCTTGTCGTTGCGCAGGTTGCGTATATAGAGATAGGTGCCGTGGTGGTCGGCCGTGATCTTGCGGTAGCGGTTGATGAGGATGTTGCGGTAGCGCGAGAATCCCGAGCCGCGGTCGTTGAGCAGGACGGTGTAGCTTCCGTTGCTGACCACGCCGATCTCGGGCACGGTGGCGATGCCGTCGTAGTCGCGGGCGTCGCTCTCAGTCTGTACCTTGGAGTATTGATAGCGTTTGTATTGCGTGACCTTGAGGTCTATATAAGGCTGTACCTGTGCCTTTTCCTTCAACAGGGTCTCCATCGACTTGAAGATGGGTTCCTGCATGAAGAAGTGCTGCAGGCAGTGGCCGTCGAGGTAGTTGGCCAGCGAGGCGAGGATCATGCCCTGATGGTGCGCGTAGTGGGCATATACCGGCACGTGGTCGTCTTCGTCGTAGCTCTCGTAGAAGCCCATGTCGTCGTTCATGTTGAGGCACTTGAAGCGCTGCAGGTTGTCGTAGACCGCGCGGTCGTTGATGCTGATGGCCAGCAGCGAGCTGTAGGGCGAGATGACGATGCGGTCGGGGGTGGTGTTCTGGAACTTGAGGTAAGGAACGCCAAAGGCATGATACTTATAGTTTTGCGCATCGTCGAGTTCGTTGTATGCTGTCTCGGAGATACCCCAGGGCAGCATCGGGTTGACGTTCTTGATGAAGGCGCGCTGGGCCCGGACGGCGAAGCTGTAGGTCTCGTCCATCAGGGTGTGCTTGTAGGTGGGCAGGAAGATCAACGGCATGCAGTACTCGAAGAGCGTGCCGTACCACGAGGCCACGCCCTTGTAGCCCTTGTACTGCACCAGTGTCTTGTCGAGGCAGAACCAGTGCTTGTAGGGCGCGTCGCCCTGGGCGATGGTGAGGAAGCTCGTCAAACGGGCCTCGGAGGCGAAGTTGTTGTAATGGTAGGGCAGGAGGGCATGGGCGCCGTAGTCGTAGCCGATGCTGAACACGTCGAGCTCGGGGTTGTACAGCTTCGAGAAGTCGGTCTTCTCGATCAGCTTCTGCACCCGTTCGATCAGGTTCCCGACTTCGGTCTCCTTGCTTCTGGCTTCCAACAGATACCCTTTCAAGGTGTAGAGGCAAGCCACGAAGTTGCCGCTGTCGCAGGTGGAGACGAAGTAGTTGGGCAGCGCCTTGAGCGTCTCGATGTGGTACCAGTTGAAGAGATGGCCGTTCCACTTGGGAAGCTTCTCCACGGTCCCGATGATGTGTTCCAGACGTTCCACCGCGGCTTGATGCGTGATGAATCCGAGTTGGGCGGCGGAGATGATGGAAGTGAGTGAATAGCCGATGTTGGTCGGCGAGGTCTTGTAGTCCGCTTTCTTGTCGCGGTTGAGCTGGTAGTTGTCGGGGATGAGGTAATGGGTGTCGGCCGTGATCTGGCTGTCGAAGAAATGCCAGGTCTCCTGGGCCAGCTGCTTGATCTCCTCGGTCTCCTTGGCGTTGAGGCTCTTCTTGTCTTGGGGGAACTTCTTGCCCAGCCAGAACATGAGGAAAGGCGCGCCACACCAAGATACCACGCAGAACAGCAAGGCGATGAGGTCGATGGTGCTTCCCTGTCCCCAGAGGAAATACAGCCCGGCGAGGATGGCGGAGGCCACGTAGTTGAACCAGAACTTGCCGATGTAGTCGCCGAGGGTGCCCTTGGTGCTCTTGGCGGCCTCGTCGCTGGTGATCCAGTTGAGCAGGTTCTTGTGGCTGAACCACATCCGGTAGCAGGCACGGATCAGGGCGTCGGTGTACATCCAAGCCTCCTTGGGAAGCAGGGCGAACTGCACGAACGAACGGTAGATGATCACCTGGAAGCCGCGCATCAAGGTGGCGTAGTAGTGGTATCGTTTGCCGAAGGAGGGCAGTTTGGTGATCTGTCCGAGGATGAAGAAGACGATGGGGCTCGCCACGGCCACCAGGGCCACGAGCAGGAACCAGGCGGGATGGGCCCAGATCAGGCCGCTGAACCCGACGAAGAGCACCACCAGCAGGGCGAGGCTCAGCACGGAACGCCGCAGGTTGTCGAAGATCTTCCAGCGGCCGATGGTGTTCACCTGGTTCTTCACCTTCTCGCCCTTCTCGTTGCGCACGGTGTTCTTCAGCCAGTCGATGATCTGCCAGTCGCCGCGGGTCCAGCGGTGGTGACGCTTGGCGTCGTCGATGTAGTTGGACGGGTTGTCGTCGAACAGCTCCAGGTCGTTGATCAGGCCGCAGCGGATGTGGCAGCCCTCGATGAGGTCGTGGCTGAGGATGAGGTTCTCGGGGAAGGTGCCCCGGAGCACCTGCTGGAAGACCCGCAGGTCGTAGATGCCCTTGCCGCAGAAGCTGCCTTCGTTGAAGATGTCCTGATAGAGCTCGAAGGAGGCGGTGGTATAGACGTCGAGGCCGCCGAGGCCGGCGAACAGCTGGGCGTAGCGGCTCTTGTTGGTGACTTCCACGTCGACGTTGACACGGGGTTGCATGATGCCGTAGCCGGCATTCACCCGACGTCCGTCGGGTGACAGCTGGGCGCGGTTCAGCGGATGCGCCATGGCGCCGATGAGCTTCTGGGCCGAGTAGAGCACCAGCTCGGTGTCGGTGTCGAGGGTGATGATGAAGGTGATGGGGCATTCCGTGGTGCCGGTCTGGTCGGCTTGGCGTTCGCGCCACTGGCTGATGGTCTCGCAGCGGAAACGCTTCTGCTTGTCGGCCTCCGAGGTGTTGCCCAGCAGCAGGTCGTTGAAATGCAGGATGGCGCCGCGCTTGCGCTCATGGCCGAGCCAGCAGTTCTCGCCGTCGCTCCAGGCGCGACGGCGATACACGAAGTTGAAGATCGGCGCCCCGTATTTGGCGTTGAGCTCCTTCACCTTGGCGAGGCCGGCCTCCACCACCTCGTCGTCCCAGGGCATGTCCTCGTTGGGGCCTGCCGCGGCGTCGCCGATGAGGGTGTAGTAGAGGTTCTGCGGACGGCTCTCGAGACGTTGTCCGTCGCTAGCGCGGTTGATGTTGGAGAGGTAGTAGATCTCCAGTTGTTCCAGCAGCTCCACGGTGCGTGCCTTGTTCTTGAGGATGGTCGGCATGATGACCATGGTAGCGTATTCTTTCGGGATCAAGCCGTCCTTGAACTTGATCTTGAAGGTGTTGACGGGCTTATGGATGCGGTAGAGCAACTGGTTGAAGAGGTCGATGACGATCTGGCTCATCGGCACCCACATCAGGACGGTGAGCACGATGGAGACCCAGTTGAATCCCCGCCCGGAGGTCGCCCACGTGGCAAAACCCAGGGCCAGCCCCAGCGAGGCCAGCACTACGATCCACACATACCAATGGGCGCGGGCGTTCCATTTCTTCGGAGGGAAGAGCTGCCAGCCTACATGCTCGCCCTTTTCGTCGGCCTTGGCCACCAGCTCCTTCACCAGCTCGTGTTCCTTGACCTTGCGTTTCTTGCTCAGCCGTGTGATCTTTGCCCGGTAGTCGTCCTTGGTGCGGTCGTACATCTGGTCGTACATGTCGGCCTTCTCCTCCTTGAGCATCTTCTCGGAATAGCTGATGCTGTCGATCATCTCGGACATGGGCAGCTTGGTCATCTTCTTCAACGAATTGAAGAGGTTCATCATGGTCAGGTTCTGCAACGCTGCGTCGTTGAGTTTCTCCATGTCGGCCAGGGCCTTGTCGGTGGGAGAGTAGTGGTACGCCCCGTCGGCGGTCATCTGGCGGCAGAGTCCGGCCAACTCCTTGAGCAGGATGCATTTCATCAGCGGCAGCAGGGCGCACACCTCGGGATAGGTGAAGTAGTCCTGGCGCGCTTCCTGCACCTGTTGGAGGAAGTGGAAGAACAGGTCCTTGTCGACCTGGTAGTGGCTCTTGGAGAGGAACTCGCGGAGCACTTCCTCGAGCTGTTTCATGCGTTCGCCTTCCAGCTTGCGGAAGCTCTTGCTCAGCAGGTCCACTTTCAGGACTTTCTCCTGTTCGCTGATCATATAATAGTTGTCAAGAACCCATTCGTTGGTACTGCCCACAAGACGTTGAGACTTAGTCTCTTCGACCAGCAGCATGTAGTATTCGGTGATGGTTTTGACGCTGTCTTTGAAGATGGAGTACGTGCTTTTCATAGCCATGAATGATGTAAAAAGGCAAAATTAAGAAGAAAAAAACAATAATAAAAGAGAATTCTTCATGAAGAAAAAGTAAAAAAAATACTTGCGTCAAGAATCGGAATCCGTTACCTTTGTGCTTCGAAAACAACTTTTATGTATCACTAAACTATCAAAAGATGAAAAAGTACTTATTCGTGGCAATGGCCGCCCTGTTGGTGGTCTTTGCGTCCTGCAAGGGAAAGGGAACCGAAACGAAAACCGAGAACGTGAAGATCCCGGAGACCTTCGTGACCTATGAAAACGAAAACTTCTCGATCCAGTATCCTGGTGACATGGAGGTGACCTGGTCGACCGGCTTCCTCAATGCCAGAACCGACGACACCGAAGCCCAGCTGGACGCTTCCTTCAGCGACATGGCACCCGAGGTAAGCCAACTCAAGAAGTATGCTGAGAACCTGGCTTACATGTACAAGAACAACGGTGAGACCTGCGAGGATCCCAAGGTCAAGGACAAGGTGATGACCATGCGCACCACCAACGGCGACTTCACCAGAGACGCCTTCATCGTCCTCGATGGCAATGGCAACGCGGTGAGCGGCTCCCTCCAGTACACCAAGAACAAGGCGGCTGAATACGAGGCCTACTTTGCTCCGCTGGTCGCTTCCGTCAAGTTCAAATAAGGACGAAGCCCGGATGGGACACAAAAAAATGAGAGGCCGCAAGGCCTCTCATTTTTTTGTCCGCCCTTGTAAACCCTCGTTTGAGCGAAGGCGTCTTGGCGGTTATGATTGTTTCAATTAAAGGTCGTAGCCGAGGCCAACGAAGAAACCACTGGTCTTGGTGGTGGTATCGTTGAACGTGTCGATGTCGAGCAGGCCCATCTGGTAGCCGGCAAAGAGGTTCATGCGGATGTACTTGAGGTTGA
The DNA here is from genome assembly GCA_016291135.1 of Bacteroidales bacterium. GTDB lineage: Bacteria > Bacteroidota > Bacteroidia > Bacteroidales > F082 > Limimorpha. The sequence continues at coordinate 36,606 of JAEFAE010000016.1, read as the reverse complement.
CACCACCCATGACGGAGAGGTTGAGGCGCTTCAGCATGGCATCGTCGCCATACCAATCGAACGTTTCTTCAAGGTCGATGTTGGTGATGCCGCCATGCTGAGAAGCAACGGTCTTTCCAGAGAGTCCAAAGCTTACCATGGGACCGACAAAAGGAGTGACCTTCACGTTCGGACCAAAAGCGATGGTGTAGTTCAGTGCGACCGGCACATCAATGAGAATCTGGCGATCCTTTGTTGTGTTGGTAACCGTTGCGATGGTTTCTTTCTCAGTCCTCATATTCATACGTCCTTGGACGCCAAGGGTGAGGCCGAGTCCGCTCTTCAACATGAAGTTGTTGTGGACACCAACGAAGAAACCGTTGTAGTTTTGAGAAGTGGTTGCAGAGTTGTACTTGCTGGTAGACGTCTCAGGTGCATAACCGAAACGGACGCTGAGTTGTGCCTGGGCATTGCCGGCAACAAACATGGCGGCTACGAAAGCCACGATAGCGATGAATCTTTTCATGATGTTGTTTGTTTAATGAATTGATTGGTTAGTTTTCGTTTTCGTGCTGCAAAGATACACTTTTTTTTGATTTTGCATACATTTGAAGATTTGTCAACCGGACGGGGAAGCGTTTCATCCCGCTTTTTTTCCTTTTTAGCCATTGTTTTCTATAAAAGTAGGTGTGTTTTTGTTATTTTTGCGACCAAATTTGTCCAAGATATGAAAAAAGGATTCCTGCTCAGGGCGCTGTTTGCGCTCATATTGGTTCTCTCAACCGCATTGTGCATCGCCCAACCTCCCGGGGGACGTCATCCCGGTGGCGGCGGATGGGGCGGTGGCTACCCCGGCGGACGACGTCCGCCCATGGGTGGTGACCGTCAGTGGGGACAGAACCAGCCTACCACCAACGTAAAACCCAAGAAAAAGGTGCGCGAAGGGGATACCTTCACCGTGGCGGGCATCTTGCGCGATGCCGGTACCGGCGAGTACCTTCCTTTCGTCAATGTGGCCGTGTTGGATACGGTTGACCAATCGTTTGTGAAGGGTTCGGTCAGCAATATGGACGGTTTGTTCGAGATCGTCGGCGTGCCCCAGGGCGGTTTCCTGCTCAGGGTGTCTGCCATCGGCTATGAGACCTTCAGCCTGCCGTTCAGCGTGACCAACAACACCGACCTGGGCGTCTTGCGCATCAAACAAGGCGTCACCTCCCTGAACGAGGTTACCGTCACGGCCGAGAAGCCACTCTATGCCATGGACGGCGAGAAGCTGGTCTACAACGTCAGCGAAGACCCCTCCATCCAGACGGGTACCACCGAGGACGCCTTGCAGAACGCACCGGGTGTGGAGGTCGACGTGGAAGGCAACATCACGCTCCGTGGCGTCTCCAGCGTGGAGATCTGGATCAACGACAAGCCTTCGAAGCTGACCGAGGAGAACCTCAAGACCTACCTGCAGACGCTGCCGGCCAACGCCCTCGCCCGCGTGGAAACCATCACCAACCCTTCGGCCAAATACGCCACCGAGGCAGAGGCGGTGATCAACATCGTCACCTCGGCCCACATCAAGAGCAACCAGTTCGTCAGCTTCGGCGTCAACGGCTCCAACCAGCCTTTCGTGTCGCCTTGGGTCAGCTACATGTGGAAGAAGGACCGTCTGAGTGTCAACCTCTTTGCTTCGGGACGCTACAGCAAGCGTGAGAATTCGAACGAAGACTTCGCTTGGCGCCGTCGCGACGGCGCCGTGGAAGGCACCTACGACACCACCTATTATAGTGAGGTGTTCCAAAACGACGTCAACCTAGGCAAGAGTGCCAACATGTTCCTGAACCTCAACTATGAGATCGACAGCACCAGCGAGATCTCCATCGACGGAGGCGGTTTCATGAACTGGGGCGACAACAGCTCGATCCGTTCGCAGTCCCAGACCTATTATTATCTCGACTCCGTGCCGATGTTTTCGGAAGTGTTTGTCGACTCCACCAACAGCGCCACCGACTCCAGGAACATCTTCAGCCACCTGGGTGCCGACTATACCAAGAAGTTCGACGAGAAGGGCCACAACCTCCGCATTGGCTTGAACACGAGGTTCAACAACAACGCCAGCGAACAATGGTACAACCGTCTGTACGACGTCTATACCGACCTCGACGAGCACCGCTACCTGCTCTCCAACATGCGGAGCGGTGGCGTCAGCCTCGATGCCCGTTACAACCGTCCTTATAGCGAGGATGGCGAGATGAGCTACGGTCTGCGTGCGGACGTCGGGTACGACAACAACGACTACCACCGTTACAACGATATCGACGGTATGGTGATGGATACCTTGCGTACCTATCATTTCATCGGGGATGATGCGAGTGTCAACGCGGATGTCAACTGGACCCATCGTTGGGGCGGCTTTACCCTCAGCACGGGCATGGGCGTTGGTACGGATCGGGTCAACTATCTCTATGACAGTTACATGCCTTTCGCCGATGACAGCACCTTGTATTTCCTCATGTTCCGTCCTTCACTGCACTTGACGTACCGCACCGAGGACATGCACAACTTGAAGCTCAACTACTCGATGCGCATGTCGCACGCCCGTGAGGACCAGTACAGCTCGTTCCGCCGCTACGGCGAGAACAACTATTTCACCGGCAATCCCGACGGCCTTAAGAATTCCTACACCCACAGCATGGAAGCCGGATGGCAGAAGTTCTTCGACCGTTTCGGCAACGTCGGCGTGGAGGCCTACGGACGGCTGAGCACCAACGAGGTCAGCTCGCTCACCGATGCCGAATACGACGACTACCTGGAACGCATCATCAGCTATTCGATGCCCTACAACATGGGAACGTCGTGGCGTTACGGCACCTCGCTCAACATGACCTACCGTCCCACGGGTTTCTTCAACGTACGGCTCTTCGCCAACGTCTACGACTACGGCTACCGGATGGAGTACGACCGTGTGGACGAGTTCGGCAACCTCAACCACCAGACCGACCAGAACGACAAGTGGTCGTGGAGCGTCCGTGTGAATGCCTGGACCAAGATCTTCGACCAGTACATGCTGACGGTGGCTGCCGGTTACAATTCGCCCACCATCAGCCTGATGAGCGAGCGTAAGGCGCGCTACTTCCTGAACATCGGCGCCCGTAGCGACTTCTTCAACCGTCGCCTGTCGGTGTATGTCAACGTCCAGGACCTCTTCAACTGGGGCGCGCGCATCGGTTCCGGATCGACCAACACCAACCCGTATTACATCACCGACAGCACCCGCAAGATGCTCAACAGCCGTTACATCTCTGCCGGCGTTACCTTCCGCTTCGGAAAGATGGAGCTGGAGCAGACCGCCAAGGAGGGCGACACGGAGACGGGCGACAGCCTGGAGTAAGACAGCCTCCAACAACCAAGGTGCGCGCCTGAAAGCCAGGCACCGAAACAGCACATAAAAAACGAGGGTGAAATGGAATTTCACCCTCGTTTTGTTTGTCGATCGGAGGTCCGATCAATAACCGAAGATCTCCTCGGTGGAGAGGCGCTTGATTGTGCCCATCTGTCCGAGGGCCTTCATGTCGAGTTCCTTCTCGTTGCCGAGGATGACGTAGCGGTAGGGCTTGTTGGCCATCTGCTCCTGTTCGAACTTCACGATGTCTTGCAGGGTGAGGTTGGGCAGGGCCTTGTAGATCTGTTCGTTGAGGTCGTAGTCGATGCCTTTCTGCTGGGCGCTCAGCCAGGCGTTGATGAGGCTGAACTTGGTGGTGCGCTGGCTGGCCAGGCGTTTGGTGAGGGCGTCTTTGGCGATGCCGAAGGCCTGCTCGCTCTGAGGCATCTCGTTGAGGATCTCCAGGAAATGGGTGACCGCATCCATCATCTTGTCGTTCTGGGTGATGATGTGGGTGAAGAAGTATTCCTTCTGATCCTTGTAGCTCGGCTCCATGTAAGCGGCGAAGGCGTTGTAGGCCAAGCCACGGGCTTCGCGCATCTCCTGGAACACGATGGTGTTCATGCCGCCGCCGTAGTATTCGTTGAACAGGGCCTTGACGGCAGCCTCTTCGGGATTCCAATCGCGGCTTTCGTTGTGGATCATGCGCATGTAGATGTTCTTGGCATCGTAAGGTGCGATGAGGATCTCGTTCTCGGGAGTGGGTTGCATCTCGTAGTGCTTGCCTTCAGGGGCGTCTTGCAACTCGGCCACGGTGGGATGGTTCTCCGTAACGGCCTTGGCCATCTCCTCGGCAGTCATCGGGCCATAATATAACACGGTGTGCTTGTAGTTCTTGAGGTTCTTCAGCAGGTCGAGAAGTTCCTGGGGATCTTGCTTCATCAGCTGCTCCAGAGAGAGGATGTTGCGCGAGGGGTTGTACGGGCCATAGACGCCGTAATCCACCAAGGCGCTGAAGTTGCTGCGTTGGTTCAGCTTGGCATCCATACGGGCCTTCATCAGCTGCTGGATGCACATCTGGGCGACCATCGGGTCGGCTTGTGCGTTCTGCATCACGTTCTCCATCAGTGCCAGGGCTTGGGGCATGTTCTCGCTCAAGCCACGGAGGTTGATGGTGATGCTGCGCGGTCCGGCATAGATGTAGTAGTCGCAGGCGAGCTTATAGAACTGCTGCTTGATCTCCTCGTTGCTGAGCTGGTCGGTGCCCAGGTATTCGATGTACTGGGAGGCCAGGTCGTAGCGAAGGTCGGTTTCTTGACCGAAGTCATAACGGAACGACAGGTTGAAGCGACCGTTCTCCTTATTCTGTACATAGATATAGGGCAAGCCTGCCTCGGTATTGCCGAAGGTGAGGTCTTTCTGGAAGTCGATGAAACGAGGCTCGATGGGCTGGACCTCGGTGTTCTGGACTTCCTTGACGAAGTCGCTCACCAGGTCGCGGTTGGCCGGGATGGGGGTGATGGCGGGCTTGTCGATCTTCTTCTGGTTTTCATCCACCCCTTGGCGTTTGTACACCACCACGTAGTTGTCGTTGAAATGGCGGTTGGCGAAGTCGATGATGTCTTGTTTGGTGAGTTTCGAGATGCGGTCGAGATAGCCGACGCTTTGTTGCCAGGGGATCTCGTTGATGTAGGTGTTGACGAACATGTTGGCGCGTGCCATGTTGCTTTCCAGGGAGTTGTAGTAGTTGAGTTTGGCGTTGTTGACAACGGAAGGCAGCAGGTCGTCGGAGAAGTCGCCGGCTTTCAGCTTTTCGATCTCGGCCAGCAGCAGGGCTTGGGCTTCTTCGAGGCTTTGGCCGGGACGGGGCGAGCCACCCATGATGAAGCTGGTATAGTCGCGTAAGGTCTCTGAGCCGGCAAAGGCGTACAGCATCTGCATCTGTTGGTTGATATCCAGGTCGATGAGGCCGGCGGTGCCGTTGCTCAGCATCGAGCCGATGATGTCGAGGGTGTCGATCTGCATGGAGTTGCCGCGGTCGAAGCGCCAGCCGAGCATCAGGTTCTCAGCCTCCAGGCCGTAGACGGAGGTGTCGCGGGGGCTGCTGATGGGTGCCATGGCGGGGAACTCAGGCTGTTTCACATCGTCGCCGGGCTGCCATGGGCCAAAGTACTTGTCGATGATGGCGATGACCTCATCGGGGTTGAAGTCGCCAGCCATGCAGATGGCCACGTTGTTCGGGCGGTACCACTTGTTGAAGTAGTTCTTGATGTTGGTGATGCTGGGGTTCTTCAGGTGTTCTTGGGTGCCGATGGTGGTCTGTGTGCCATAGGGGTGGGTGGGGAAGAGCATGGCGCTCAAGGCTTCCCACACTTTGCGGCTGTCTTGTGCGATGCCGATGTTATACTCCTCGTACACGGCCTCGAGTTCGGTGTGGAAGCCGCGGATGACCATGTTCTGGAAACGGTCGGCCTGGATCTTGGCCCAGTTCTCGATCTCGTTGGAAGGGATGTCTTCGGTGTAGCAGGTCACGTCGTTCGAGGTGTAGGCGTTGGTGCCTTCCGCGCCGATGACCGACATGAGCTTGTCGTACTCGTTGGGGATGAAATACTGGGCGGCCAGCTGGCTCACAGAGTCGATCTCGTGGTAGGCGACGCGGCGTTCCTCGGGGTCGGTGAGGGTGCGGTATTTCTCATACCGGGCCTCGATGTCGTCGAGGAAGGGCTTCTCGGCTTCGTAGTCGGTGGTGCCGAAGTGGGTGGTACCCTTGAACATCAGGTGTTCGAGGTAGTGGGCGAGGCCGGTGGTCTCGGCGGGGTCGTTCTTCGAGCCGGTGCGTACCGCGATGTAGGTCTGGATACGGGGCTCTTCCTTGTTGACGCTCAAGTAGACCGTCAGGCCGTTGTCGAGGGTGTAGATCCGGGCTTCACTGAGATCGCCTTTGACGGTCTCGTAAGGATACTTGACTTGCTGCTTCTTGCAGGAAGTGAAAGTGGCGCATTGGAGGATCATCAGCGAGAGGAGGATCGTCACCAATGGGCGAAAGCATTGTTTTTTGTTCATTGTATTGATTTTGTTGTGTTGAATGATCACTTGTCGATGTTGACGATGGTGTATTTCCTGGTGCCCAGCCCGATGGCTTCGGCATGATCGATGGTGTGGGTGCCGTGTTGCTTGTCGATGCGGGAGAGCAGGTCGGTGGGATCGTTGGTAGCGGTCACCTGCTGGTTGTTGATGATGTCGACACAGGCCTGGTCGAGGGCCACGGGGTCGGTGGAGGCGAGGATGCCGTAGTCTTCAAGCTTCACGGGGGCGGGATGATCTACACAGTCGCAGTCGATCGACATATTGTTCATCACGTTGATGAAGATGATGCCTTGTTGCCGGTTGAAGTAGTTCACCACGGCCTGGGCTGCCGCTGCCATGCTCTCGAGGAAGCCGTCCTGGTCGCCGATGTACTCGGGGGTCCAGAGCTTGGCCATGTCGAGTTTCTCCATCTTTCCTGAAGAGTGGATGTAAGCCTTGCCGTTGCTGCTGGCGCAACCGATGCTGAGGTTTTTCAGCGCACCGCCATAGCCGCCCATGGGATGGCCCTTGAAGTGGTTGAGGGCGATCATGAAGTCGTAGTTGGCAATATGGCCGCCCACGATGTCGTATTTGATGTGCGATTGGTCCTTCACGGGGATGCGGATCTCGTCGTATTCGTCCATGATGTCGACGGGGAAATAGTCGGTGAAACCATGCCGACGGATCACCTCCCAGTGCACTGCCGAGTTGTTGCGTTCGTCTTTTTCGTCGCCTGGGCCGTTGCCATAGGCGGTGTTGCATTCCACGATGGTGCCTTCCACCTCGTGTACCAGGTCTTTGATGAGTTCAGGTTTCAGGTAGTTCGGGTTGCTGCCTTCGCCGGTCGAGATTTTCACGGCCACGCGGCCAGTGGCTTCCACGCCCAGCGCCTTGTAGATCCGCACCAGCGCTTCGGGGCTGATTTCGCGGGTGAGATAGACTTTAGCGGTGTTTTCCATATCTGTTTTGTTTAGATTGTCATCAGGTTGGTTGGTCGTGCAGGCGGCAAAGGCCATGGCGCACAGGAGGGTGATAAAAAGATGCTTCATTGATTGGATAGCAAAGGACTGCAAAAATAGTAAAAAAGAATGAACGTTGATGCCATCGTTATCCAATAACGAAGCTACAAGGATAAAAGTCGCTGTCTTGCCTTAGTCGGTGAGGGAATCGGTTTCCTCCAACCAACGCTCCAAGATGGCGCAGTACTTGTCGTTCTGTTCGACGAAGCAGGTGTGACGTGCTCCTTTGAAGACCTCCCAACGGCTGTTTGGGATGTTCTCATAGAGCGATGCCGCTACCACGGGGGTGCAGATGTCGCGTGTTCCGCTGCAAATCAGGCAGGGCTGTTTGATCTGATGGAGGCGGTCGGTATATTCGAAATCGGCCAGGTCGCCCAAGGGCTGGTACTCGTTGGGGCCCCATCCGTAGAGGTAAGCCTCGTTGCCCGCGCGTTTGGGACGGCGTAGGCACTCGGGCGAGTTCTCATCCACGCTGATGACGTAGCGCTCATAATAATGCTCGTTGGCAAGGAGGTAGTCAGGGTCGTCCCACTTGCCGGTGGCCTCGGCGTGACGGATGGCTTCCTGGTCCGTTTCCGACATGTATTTGATGAGGCGGTGCTGCTCGCTGGCCCAGAGCGAACTCGAGGCATGGCCCGATGAGAGAATCACGGACTTGATGCCTGTGGGCTGGCAGTCGATGATATAGGCGATGGCCTGCATGGCACCCCACGACTGGCCAAGAAGATGGACTTGGTCGAGATGAAGATGCTCGCGCAGTGCGATAAGCTCGTTGATCCACGTCTCTTGCGTCCACAATTCGGGATGACCGTCGAGATAGGAGTTGCCGCAGCCGATTTGGTCGTACGAGATCACTTGACGGCCCGTGTCGGCGATGCGGTCCAATACCTCAAAATAGTTGTGTGTGCTGCCTGGTCCGCCATGCAGACAGAGGAGTGCGGGTTTGGTTGAAGGTTCGCCGACGATACGGTAATAGGTCTGATAGCCAAGGTAGGGCATGTATCCTTCACGGATGGGGTGTTGTTTCATAGTAGCATGTTTTTTTAATGATGGTTTTGCAAATATAGGAATAATTATTTCAGCACCTTCAGTAGTTTTAAATAGCACGAAAAGAGATCATTTGCCTAAAACCACTATCTTTGCAATTCGATAAGCCAATTATGAGTGCACAAAACCCCATATTCAACCGTTTGAACCTGCTTTTGGGCGAAGAGACGATGGAGCGTGTTTTGAACAAGCGTGTCATCATCTTTGGCGTAGGGGGCGTGGGCAGTTGGTGTGCCGAGAGCCTGGTGCGCAGCGGCATCAGTCACCTCACCATTGTGGACAGCGACCGCGTGTGCATCACCAATGTCAACCGGCAGTTGCAAGCCACCACCAAAACCGTGGGACAGGTCAAGGTGGAGGTGCTGAAAGAACGTCTTTTGGAGATCAATCCGAAGGCGGAGATCAATGCGGTTCAGGAGATCTATTCCGCCGAGAATGCGGAGATGTTCCAACTCGAGACCTACGACTACATCATCGACGCCATCGACAGTCTCAAGGACAAGATACATCTTATCCTGCACGCCACCGAATGTCCGGGCAAGCTGTTCTCGGCCATGGGTGCCGCACTCAAAATGGATCCGACCAAGATACAGGTGGCCGAGTTCTGGGAGGTGAACGGTTGTCCGTTGGCCAGTATGATGCGCAAGCGCCTCAGAAAAGCGAAAACCTTCCCGAAGAAGAAGTTCCTCTGCGTGTTTTCGCCCGAGGTGTTGCCTAACAAAGGTGGTGCAAGTACCTGTGGCACAAGCGCTTGTATGTGTCCCAAGGCCATCATCGCTGCTGGCAATCCCGACCTCGTCAATCACGAATGGTGTTCGTCGAAGGCCCAAATCAATGGCACCTCGGCCCATATCACGGCCATCTTCGGCTTCACGCTTGCCGGATTGGTGATGAATGACCTATATGTTAACGGTAAATGATTTCGCTTATGCACGATTCAAACAATCATAGCGTCTATCATGGTATTGGGCGACCGCAATACACTCCCAATGCCATTGCCTCATTAAAGCCTGATGAGGTTTTCGTTTTCGGAAGCAACCTTCAAGGCCGTCACGGCGGTGGCGCTGCCCGGGTGGCCGTTGACAAGTTTGGCGCCATTTGGGGGCAGGGAGTCGGGCTGCAAGGTCAAAGCTATGCGATTCCCACCATGCAAGGCGGGCTCGAGACCATCCAGCCTTATGTTGACCAATTCATCGCCTTTGCCGAGGAACATGAGGAACTGTTTTTCTACGTCACGCGTATCGGCTGTGGCATTGCGGGTTTCAAGGATGAAGAAATGGCAACGCTCTTTGATGCGGCTTTGGAGCTGGACAATGTTTGTTTGCCCGAGTCCTTTGCCAAGATCTTGGAGGAACAACGCCGTGATAAGCGTAAAGAGCCTTTCCCTGGGATCTCGCGCAGGGCAAGTGTCAGGCTTTACCAGCAAGGACAAGTCCGAACCTTGGCGGATATCGCCATCACCTTGAACGGTCAAAACCATTATACCGAGATCGATGCATTCATGAAGGATTTCGACGAGGCGGTCAAGTCGTATGTCAGAAGAGGCACCATTGGTTCAGAGATTTGCAAAGCGATTGAATGCCAGATTCGAAGCAATGAAACGGCGTTGTTTTCAGCCAATGGTTACTTGGATTTTGATGCGCTGATCGAGATGGTGGATGGTTTAACCGTTTCGAACAAAAGCAACCCTTTGGAATTCATCTATAGTAGGAGAGAAAAGACCAAGCTGCTAAGGCTTGCGGCACTGCTTAACGACATCGTGCATTATACCAAGGCAGACGATTTGATGTCTGATTTGTTTGCCATTGCCACGGGTAGGTTCAATTGTGGTGACAATCGTTACATGAATGACTCTTTCCATTATCCACTTGTCTTTTTTAAAAGAGGGGTGGAGCTCGTGTGGGATGAGATTCAGGAAAACGGATACATGAGCAATGCCCTGCTGGAGCAAAAGATGTTTACCGAACATGAAGCGAAGGTTGAAGCGCTTGGACTGAAGCGTGTGATACGCGAAGACTTCGTTCAGGATGGTCCTTGCCATCCGGAAGTGTTTTTCCCAAAAAGAACAGGAACGGCCCCGGTGTATGTGTTGGACAAGTATTATGTGGATCACTGTTCGGGACAACCGCTATTCGTTCAATCGTGTGGCGAAGGGAAGGGACCCAATGCCCATCGGACGCTTTATGAAATGCAACTTGTAGAACCTATTCTTGAGCGGGAATGTTCGAATGGGAACTATCAATGGATACAGGATTGTTATGTTCCGGTAGGTGATGATAACAAGCCGATCTTCAAGCAGGGGCATGGAATCATGGAGTTCGACCTGCTTGCCGACAGGTCGCGGTTTTTGCAAAGAATCCGTAGCATATAAGGAAACAGTTGATGGATGGTTTTCGCGATGCAATAAAGATCAAGCGCGTTGGTTGCAATTGCCTTGACGAGCCTGGGCAACCTGTTGAGCCTTCAGTGAACCTTTTTGTTAAAGTGACCCAAGGTTGCAATGCGCATTGCTTGTTCTGTAGTAACGCGGGTGCATCCGTTCCCAATACGCCATTCAATGTTCCCAAGTTGTTTGAGATCATCGGGTTGCTGCTCGCATCGGGTATCCGTGTAAACCGCGTGAACATCACAGGAGGGGAGCCTTCGGTGGTTCCGGATTTGGTGGAGCGGATCCTTCTCAAAATGAGTGAGCCGGACTATGCTGACCTTCACGTGCATTTGAACACCAACGGACTGCTCCCGCAGTCACAGGAATTGATGCGACACCCGCGATGGGATAGCATTTCGATGTCGCTGCATCATTACGATACGGATACCTTATCTGAATTGTATGGTTGTCGGATACCTGAAAGCGCTTTCGACTTTGAGGGCATCGACTTGCAAAAGTTGAACTCCAGCTGCAACCTCATCAAAGGGTACATCGACCATGCAGAAGAAGCACGTAAGATGCTTGACTTTACCCTAGATCTTGGCATCCCTCGTATTGGTTTTGTGGCCCTGATGAAAGTCAATGACTATTGCCGGGAGCACTTCGTCGATTTGGAAGCGATTCATTTAGAGCGTATTCCGCACGTTCATTTCACGAAATCCATGAACAGGGGTAGCGACTGCAAATGTTCCAATTATCTCTACAATAAAGATCTCAGGATCTTGGAGATTTATATGCGCAATTATGCCAATCCCCAGTATTGTGAGTCGTCATTGGTGTACGATGGGGCATACTTGCGCCAGGGTTTTCACGAAAACAACATCATTTATTAGGACAGGGCATGACGGTTTCTGAGCTATATGAGTCAAGGAAAAACGATCCCCGTTGGAACACGTCCTATCCGCTCGACCCAACGGATTGGGCACGGTATCGGGTAGCGGGGGCGCTCCCTTTCGACGATGAGCGATGCCTGTCGTTTTACGTCCACATTCCTTTCTGCAAGCAACTGTGCGCTTTTTGTGAATATACCCGAATGCTTTGCCCGGATGAAAAAGTGCAAAACAGCTATATACATGCTGTTATTTCAGACATAAAGCGATTTGAGCAACAGCATCCCGGCCTGGTCCTTCAGGGTTTTGATATCGGTGGCGGAACGCCGACGGCCTTGTCTGATGACAATTTCTCATTGTTGATGAACGGATACAAGGAGGTGCTATCCGGACTTGAACTTACCGCTGACTTTGAGCCGAGCATCGAAGCCTCGTTCGACACACTCTCTAAAAACAAAGTGAAGGCCATCGCGAATGGTGGCATCCGCAGATTGTCGTTGGGCGTGCAAACGGCGAGCGATTCGGTTTTGGACAAGGTCAACAGACGTGGTGTCGTGGCACAACGGATGCAGGAATGGCTCTCTGTGGCATGGGGTTGCGGAATCGGCAAGGTGAATCTTGATTTCATGTACGGATTGAAGGGACAGAACGCCGCTACGATTGAAAACGATCTTGCCCTGATCGAAAAGCTGAAACCGCAACAAGTTACCCTATACGAGTTGCGGACCAACTGGATCGCCAACAAGGATTTGCCATCGAAACACACCTTGTTTGAACACTATTCCCAATACCATAGAGGACTTGCGGCATTGGGTTATCAAGCCCCTTTCGGACAGAACACCTTTTCTGTCAATGATCACGACATGGGTGTTTCATCCTATATCCGCCATCGCATGAAGGAGGGTGCCCCGTACAAGGGATTTGGCATCTCCGCGCAAAGCATGAACAGGAAAGGTGTGTCCTATAACGTGGGGAAAAACGGCCTGCACAATGCGCTGCTCCACCGTCGTTCCTTTGAGGAAGAATACACCTACCTGTTGCCCGAAAATGAAATCGCTGCAAAATATATTGCCATTGCGGCCTACTCAGGAGCTTTCTCCATTTCGGTTTTGTCTTCATTGCTTAAGCAAGATGCCAGTCAAACCTATCGCGAGCAACTCGATTTTTGTTTTGGCAAGGGTTTTCTGCGACAAAAAGGAGATCGGATTCAGATCACTGAAAAAGGATTCGAACACTATGGTGCGGTGTTTTCCCTGTTCTCGAATCGTATTCCCAACGTCGATTAAGCGGTTGTCGGTTTTTGGCTGGAAAAATGAAACGCGACCTGGAAGGTCCAGGCCGCGTTCCTCGTTATGAAGATTTTGGTTGCTGATTTCTATTGGCGTTGTCCAACGACATTGAAGTTCTGGTCGAAATAGATCTCGCGTTCGTTGTCCAGTTCGATGTTCCAACCACCGTTGCTGAGTTTCTCGATATTGTCGATGTGGTTGTTGGGATGGTTCGTGGTTACGTATTCGGTGATTGGGGCTGGGACGAGCGCTGTGGGAACAGCGGTGTATTTCCGGCTGTGTTCACAGTCGATCTTTTTCCATTCATAGTTGAGGAAGAAAGTGATCTCGGTTTTGTCGGCAAGTTTCACGTCAATTTCGTCCAGGTCATCGTCAAGTCTCACTTCCTTGATGCTCGTTTGAGAGAAGTAAGTCTCTACAAAGGTGTTGATTTCAGGATAGTTGGAGTTGTTTCCTCCATTAGGCCCTTCTTTTGTGCATGCAGTTCCAAAGAAGGCCATTGCCATGATGATGGCGATGATGCTTAGATTTTTCATTGTTGATAATGAGTTTGGTTAATAATAGGGTAGTATGGAACAAAAAAAGTGGCGTGGAACGAATCCACACCACTTTTCATAGCGCTCAAAGTGACATAGTTAAGGCTGTTAGGAAGGTTGTTTCGGGGCGAGTAACGCCTTGTCTGGCCTCGCAATAAAGCCTTGGAACACTTGCTTTTGGCTGACTTTTGCCCTGCTATAACAGGCAGGGTGATGGCTGCGCTTTTGCTGTCGTCGAACGACACGGAGACCATCCCATCCTCGTCATCCTCATCACAGTCGAAGTCATCGGCAATAACTTCCATCCCTGAAGTGGCTGTGGTTTGCTTGACCAATTGTTGGGCATCGCCATATTCATCGGCGACCATGCAAACCAAAACCATGCTCATCAAGATGAGCATCAAAATAGAACTGTATTTACGAATGGCTTCAAACATGAGGGCAAAAAATGTCCTTTTTGATATAGATAACGTTTTATTTGGTTTTTTATTGTTTCGTAGCAGTGCAAAATGGGTTTTACAATGCTTGTGCGATGGCAAAGCTCATCACGCCTTTAGGATCGTTTCCGCCATCCGTCGGCCGGCGTCGAAAGCCTTTTGCAGGTCCTCTTCCCAGTGCTCCTCGCGATACTGGCGTTTGGCTTCTTCCGAAAAGCCTCCCAACTCAAAGCGCTCGTAATCCTTGACTTGGTAGGTGTTATAGGCATTGATGTGTTCAGGCTGACCGAGGGCTCTGGTGATGCAGAATTCCATCGAGCCATATCCTTGGCTGTTGTTTCGTTTGGGCAATCCGTTCATGGTCTCCATCAGCACCACGGGCATCTTCTTTGGAGCCGTCATGCTATAGTCGTTGTAGGAAAGCCACGGGAAAGCCAGACGTTCAAGGAAGGTCCGCATCTGACCTGTCACATCGCCAAAGTAGATCGGGGAACCCAACACCAGGCCATCGGCTTGCGCAATTTCCTCCAAAACAGGGGTCAAGGCATCCTTGTATTTGCACACCTGCGAGGCTTTGCCCTTGATTTTACAGGCCATGCACGACATGCAGCCTTTGTAGTCGAGGGCATAGAGGCGCACCGTTTTCACTTCGATTTCGTTGCTGACGGAACCGGCTCCTTCAGCGAATTTCTTGAGCATGGAGGCGGTGTTGAAGGTAGCGCGGGGGCCTCCGTCGATGATGATGATCTTTTTCATTTATGATGGTCTTTTTTTTTGAGTCAACGATTTGTACGCTTCATGCCAGTCACTTTCGGTATAGCTGTCGTCATATTCTTTCATAGAGTTCACGCGTCTGTCCTTCTCGGTTGGTGCAAACGATACGGCCCAAGTACTTGTTGCGTTTTTGGTCAAAACAGGCTTTCCAGCAGTTTCCTTCTTTCAGTTTTTTCATATCGATTTCAACTTTTCGTAAAATGTCACGTGCACCGTGTCACCAAAACTTTTGCCAATCTGTTTGCGGATGTCCTTCCGAAGGCCGATAATGAAACAAGGTGTCCCCATCTTGACGATCTGTCCGTCGTAAGGCACGTCGTTGAAAGTGGCATGGACCGCCAATCGTCCTTTTCCGAAGATTGCCTTGATGTCGAAAGGCACCTCCACGTATGCAGCATCCATATCCTCGTTTTGTAGGATGATGGCATCAAATTCATATTGTTCAGCGGCGGCCATAAATAATCCGTTTAATGTGTTTAATTCGCCCTTTTAAAGTTTTTCTGATGTGTCTTCAGAAGTTTCACCGCCTGCCCATAAGGACTTGAGGTGACGCTCACGAAGTAGGCGGCCATGTCGGTGGTGTAAGTGTTTTTGTAATAGCCTTTGGTGAAGAGTTCCGCTTCGGTGAAGCGCTCGGCGAGACGGAGCATCTCCTCATGGGTCTCGTGCAGCAGGCGTTTGGCTTCCTCCAAAGGCGTACTCTGGTGCTTTTCCACCAGCATCTTGTCCATCTCGTGGTAGTTCTTGCGGTACGCGTCGGGCAGGTAGTCGCGAGGGTGACCTTCGCGGAGGTTCTTCACAAACTCACGCATCAGCACCTGCCACTCGTAGAGGTGGATCAAAAGGTCGCGAAGGCATCGGTCGTATTGCCAGCGCACACCACATTTCTTCGGGTCGGCAGCAAAGTCGAAAGGTGCCGAGACGGCTTCTTCGCTCATTTTGGCGATCTGTTCATTCAGTTTGGCATAGCTGTCAGCCATGGCATCGAGCAACTCCTGTTTGTTGGTGGGATTGGACATGTTATGATGACTTTTGTGAACAATTTGTTGAAATCGTATCGTGTGGCACAAAGATAATAAAAAGAATTCTTTTATTTATAGATTATCCAATGAATGGTTGTAAATGCCTCAATCTTAGAACGATGTGGTTTTTGTTGAAGGGATCGCTAAGTCAAGTGTTTTTATTCAGAACATTTTTGTATTTTTATCCATCAAAAAATGACCCGTTTAATTTTATTTTTATGTCTAATAATCAATCAATTATTACCAACAAATCGTATTTTCCAAGCATGCTTCCCGCCGAGGAACTTGCACAATTGAAGTTTATCCCTACCTTTCCTGAATTTGTAACTTGGATCGAACAGAAGTGGTCCGAACTGCCTTGCCTGTCCGATACCGTGAATACCATCAGCTATAAGCAAACCTGCGAGATCGTGGCCCGTAAGCGTGCCTTGTTGAATGAATTGGGTTTGCAAAAGGGTGATAAGGTGGCTATTTTGGACAACACTACCGTTGAAGCGGTTGAGATGTTTCTTGCCGTCACTTCGGCGGGTTATGTGGCCATCAACCTGCCTTCGCAACTGCCTCCTCAAGCCGTTGTGGGCTGCTGCATGAAGTTTGGCGTAAAAGTATTGGCATACGGCAAGGACTTCGCTGAGGCCGTGAAAGGTGTGCCTTGCAAGGCGATTGCCATCACCGATTGTGCGGACCATAGCGCCCCGGTGGCTACCGTCGATAAAGACGACCCTGCCGCCATCTTCTTCACGGGTGGTACCACGGGTGCACCCAAAGGGGCCATCCTGCCTCATCGTGCCTTGTTGCGTGGCGCCTTGAACGGGGTCTATGCCCCAGGGAGCCAACTCGGTCATCATCGTTATGCCTGCGTGTTGCCCTTGAGCCATGTGTTTGGACTCGTTCGCAGTACCTTGTCCGTGCTGATGGAAGGCGGCGCCTGGTTCTCTGCCGGCAACACCAAAGAGACGGTCTCCAAGTTCCCGGTCATCCGTCCTACCTGCCTTGTGGCCGTACCCGGCATCTGCGAGATTCTGCTGGGTCTGGTTAAATTATACGGAAAACCTTTCCTGGGTGGACAACTGGGCTTCATCATCTCAGGGGCCGCCAATGTTCCTCCGAAATTGATTGGAGAGTTTGACGAATTGGGCATTCAGCTCTTTGCAGGCTATGGCATGACCGAAGGCGCCAACCTCACCACGGGCAATATCGACGTGAAGTCGCGTCCAACCTCGGTTGGCAAGCTCTATCCCGAACAGGAGGCCAAAGTGGTCGATGGCGAGTTGTGGTTCCGTGGCGACAACGTATTTCTCGGTTACTACGGCGATCCGGAAAAGACCGCCGAAACCTTGACCGAGGATGGATGGATCAAGACGGGCGACCTCATGCGCTTCGACGAAGAGGGCTATATGTACATCGTTGGCCGCATCAAGAACCTCATCATCCTCTCCAACGGCGAGAATGTCAGCCCCGAGAGCATCGAAGAGCCGTTCTACAAAGACCCCAAGCTCCGCGACTGCCTCGTCAAGGAAGACGAGTTGGACGGCCGCCAGGTGATTGCCATCGAGATTCTGCCCCGCATGGAGGAGTTCGGCAATGGCCCCTGGGAGGAAGTGGAAGCCTATTTCAAGGAGCTGGTCGGCAAAGTGAATGCGACCTTGCCCACGACCCATCAAGTAAGCAAAATCACTGTTCGTAAAGAAGACTTTAAGCGCACGGGTGCCATGAAAGTCTCAAGAAACCAATAAGCCATGGAAAGAGAGAAAATATTCAACGAGCTGAAGGAGATCCTGAAGCTCATCAAGCCATCCGCCGATTTCAGCACCGTCAACGAGGACTCGCAACTGGTCCGTGACGTGGGGTTGGACTCGCTGACCATCTTGCTGCTCAGCCTCGCCATCGAAAACAAGTTCGCTTTCAAGTTCGAAGGCAACCCCAAGTTCACCACGGTGGGCGAAGTCATTGATTTTATCAGCGCGAATACAACACTTTAATCATGAGCATACGAATTGAAAAGGTGGAAAGTCACAAGCAGCTGAAAAAGTTTGTGACTTTCCCACTCCATTTATATAAGAATTGTCCCAATTGGGTACCCGCCTTGGAAGGCGACGAATATGACACCTTCAACCCCGAGAAAAATGGAGCCTACGACTTCTGCGAGGCGGATTGCTTTTTAGCCTACCGTGGCAAGGAGATCGTAGGACGCGTGGCTGCCATCATCAACCACAAGGCCGATGATGCGGAAAACATCGTCCGTTTCGGCTGGCTCGATTTCATCGAGGACGAGGCGGTGTTGCGTGCTTTGATGGACGCTGTTGCCGACTGGGGCCGACAGCATGGTCGCACTGAGATGCGTGGCCCATGGGGATTCACCGACATGGACAAGGAAGGCCTCTTGGTAGAAGGCTATGAGCACCTCAGCCCCTTCACCTGCCTCTATAACTATCCCTATTACGGTGAGATGCTGGAACGTCTCGGCTTCACGAAGGATGTGGACTGGACGCAACGGACGCTGGAGGTGAGCAAAGAGCTGCCATCCATGTTTCAGTTCGCCAACCTGATTGAGGAGCGCTTCAAGGTGCATGTGGTGCAGCCCCACAGCATGAAAGAGATGGGAAGCCGTTATGGGAGGGAGATTTTCCACATGTATAACGAGGCCTTTGCGCCGCTGAATGGCTTTTCGCCTTTGACCGACAAGCAGATTGACGCTTACCTGAAGACCTACGTCCCCATTTTGGACAAGGACTTCGTCGCCCTGGCCGTCAATGCCGACGACAAGCCGATCGGGTTCGTCTTTTGCGTGCCATCGCTGTCCAAAGCAGTGAAGAAATCCAATGGACGTTTGTTCCCGTTTGGCTTCCTCAACATCCTGAAGGCCCTGAAGAAGAACGACACCCTGGAGGCCTTGATCATGGGTGTGATGCCCGAGTATCAGCAATGCGGCATCCCGGTACTGTTGTTCAAGTACTTGCACGAGAACTGCATCAAGCGGGGCATCGACACCATCATCATGAATCCCCAGTTGGAGGAGAACTACAAGGTGCAGTCGCTTTTCGGCGATTACAAGACAACGCCATTCATGCGGCGACGTGCTTACAAGAGGGCCATTAAACCGTAAAAGCTGCTCTGAACGTTGCCAAACTTTCAGCCGAAATCAGCTCTTTCAAGAAACAGAGAGCCGTTGCTTGAAACAGACAACGGCTCTCTGTTTTGGACTTTTTTTTAAAAGATTGTTGATTACCTTACCGTTACCTTCCTGGTCTCAATGCCCTTCGCTGTCTCGACTTTGATGAAGTACATGCCGGCTTTTTGTTGGCTGAAGTCATATTCAAAGACCTCGTCATCCACGGAGCCTTCGAAGACGATTTCTCCAAGCATATTGAAGATGCGGATGCCTTGGATGCCCTCAGCCTCGATGGTTACCTTGCCGTGGGTCGGGTTGGGATAAACCGTTATGTCCATGTTGCCGGCTTCCGCAACCGAGCTGCAGTCTTCAATGATCTCATTGAAACCATTCAATCCATAGGGGTCGTACCAATTGGAGTTTCGATAGGCTTCCACGCATCCGCAAGGAACGGTAAGCACGGGTATGCCATACTCGGCGAATACCATGCCTCCCAAATCGTTTGCAAGAGTAGGAGGTGTGGGGGCCAGAGACACGGTCTCGGCAATATGCGAACACTTTCTGAAGGCCATGTCGCCGATGTAGGTAACGGATTCGCCTATAACCAGTTTCCCGTCCAATCCTTCGCACTGGAAGAAGGCGCTCTCTCCAATGGTTTCTACTGAATTCGGAATCACCAAATCGCCCGTCAAATCGAAGCAAAAAGCAAAGGCATTGTCTCTAATGGAAACCACCGAATTCGGGATTTCGATCGATGTCATCCCCGTGATGCCCTTGAATGCGTTGACGCCAATGGCCGTGACGGTATTGGGAATAACCGTATTCTTGCAGCCTGTAAGCAGTTCGTTGGTGCTCGTTTCGATGATGGCATTGCAGTCGTTTCTGGAGTCATATGTGGGGTTCTCGGGATCCACGACGATGCCGCTAAAGGCACAGTATCCGAAGGAGTTTCCGCCAAGCGATTGTACGTTGCTCGGGATGTGCAGGGTGCCCTTCATGCCGTCACAGGAATTGAAGGCATAATCGCCGATTTCAGTAACACCGCTTCCTATGATCAGATCACCATCAAAACCAGGGCAAATCTGGAAGGCGCCATACCCGACCGTGGTCACGGAGTTGGGAATCACCAAATCGCCCGTAAAACCTTGGCAATAGGCGAAGGCACTCGCTTCGATGGTGGTTACTGAATTGGGAAGGGAAAGGTTCGTCAAATAGAAGCAATACAAGAAGGCAACTTCGCCAATGGTGGTCACGGCATAGTTTTTCCCTCCGTAACGCACCGATTCCGGGATGATCAACTCTCCCGTGGCATTATAACCGTTGACATGGCCTGTAACCGTTACGGATACCTGGTCGTCGTTGACGCGATAGTTCAAGTCGCCTACGGTGAATTCCGTGGGATTGGAACCATAGGTCATGAACAGGCAGGTCGGATCGTAGGTGCTGCCTCCAGCATGGAGTGTTCCCAACGAGGTATAGGCTCCGGTATTGGGGTTGATCTGATACAAATTGCCCATATAAACGCCAAACAATTCTCCTGTCAGCATGTCAAAAGACATTTTCAACGGCAAGTCAATCGGGCTGATCACGGTCATCTGTGCATTGGAAAGATCCAACGAGCAGAAATTTCCATAGGTACTTATGATATAAGCGTTTCCATCCATGTCTATAGCCAAATTGAAGCCATCGTTTTCAATAACTCCATGGTCTTGCAAATTGTTAGGGGTGGCCGGATTGAAGCTTTTCAGGTGACCTCCTGTAATGACATAAATCAATCCGTCGGCAGGATTGTAGGCCATATCATTGAAATAAGGAACGTCTTCAACCATCAGTTCAGGGTCTTCAATACGATTGTTGGCAGCATCAAATCTCCACCTGTAAAGGCAAAAGCCGTAGACGTCATTCACACTCCACACATAACCGTCGGCAAAGGTGGCTGTCGTCACATGAGGAATCTCGTCCGATGCGATGGACACTGACCCTAAATCTTGCATGGTAAAAGTGACATACTTGCTAGCTGCCGGGCTGGGAGGTAAGATGTATCCGAACCAGTTGGCGGTGGATTGAGGTCCTTGTGCCTTGGCAAAGCCTGCTAATACGAAGAGTAGCAAAGCCAGATGTAGAAATCTTTTCATGACAAATGAGTTTGTTTTAGTTGTATTTCAGTTTGGCGGCAAAAATACAAAAAACTCATTCATTTCGTAAACTCCACAAGAGCACTCGCCTCGTTCCCGATGGCAAGCTCGATGATGAAACCGTTTTCGATTTGGAAAAGGGTAGGAGTGAGGCAGTCGCCTAGTTTGGCGGCCACTCGGTATTCCACGCGAAGCCCTTTCACGACGAAATCCTCGGGCAACAGTTCCATGGCCATGCGGATGTAGTTGGCGTTGTTGACATGGCGGTTGTAGTCGATGTCGGCCCGCATCACCTGGATGGGTGCGAAGGTCTTGCCTCCTTCTTTCGGCAGGATGATACGTCGGTCTTTGTAGTTCATCTCTAACTGTGGTTCGATGAGCAGCGAGTTGGCCGCGGCATCGTCCACGCGTTTCAGTTTACCGTTGGCCTTGTCGACAAAGGCGCCCATGCTCCAAGTGCGGTAGCAAGCCTTGCCATCGGCATCATAGATAAAAGTGTTTCGGAAGCCGAACATGGGCTTCATGCCATACACCGAAGTGGTTACGGTAAGTTCCTCCTTGAAGTTAGGCACGCGCATGATCTCCACCTGCCTTGAGGCCAGCAGTTGCGCCATGTTCTCGCGGGCAAAGTATTCTTTCACCTTCGGCTCGCTTTCAAGCCACATCTCCGAGCAGTCCTGCATCATCTGAAGGGCGGAAAACAGTTTGAGTTTGCCCTCGCTGTCGCAGGTGCTGGTGGTTACTTTATATTGTAAACTATACATAGCGAAATAATAGTATTAGGAATGTGAAACAGACCTTTGATGTCTCGCTGCAACGAAAGTGTTGTAGTCATCGTAAACGTCCCGCACGACATCGTCCCAGTTGAGGTAAAGGTCACGGCGGGCGGCAGCGGAGACCCGTTCGTAAGTTTCTGGGTCGGCCAGGATGTCTAGGATCATCCTTGCATAACTGTCCTCATCAGGAGGGCAAACATAACCATTGACGCCAGGCGTGACGGTGGCAGCCGTACGGGCGCCTTCCAAGAAAACGGTGGGTGTACCCTGGCAAGCCGCTTCAATCTGTACCAATGAGTTGGCATCGTAGAGCGACGGGAACAGGAAAAGCTTGGCACGGGAATAGAGGTTCTCCAGCATCTCTTTGCCGGTCAGGCCGCATAGGACCACTTCATCGGTCAGACCCTGTTCTCGCACCAGAGCGGCGAGTTTCTCCTCATCCTGTCCCTTGCCGGCAAACAACATCTTGAAGTTCTTCAGGCCCATCGCCTTGGCTTTCGCTAAAGCGCGAACGATGAAGTCGATGTTCTTGATGAAATTGATTCTTCCCACAAATAGGAAGACCGTAGTGTCGGCTGAGATGCCGTAGGTCTCGTTGACAATCCGGGCGGCGGCAACGGCATCGGAAACAGGATGGTGATCGGTGGCGTTGAGGCGTACCTTGCAGGGAGCGGTCAGGCCGTATTCATTGACATAGAGGTCTTTGATACCCTCATTCACAGCCCAGCATTCGTCGCAGGCGTTGAACACACGCATGATGGTGTTCAGCGCCATGTTCGAGGCTAACTTGAACTTGAGCATCTTCTCAAAATCCTGCTTGTACTGCGAATGCAGGGTGGCGATCACGGGAAGCTTGTGTATTTTGGCATACAGGACTCCCGCCATCCCTACCGAAAAGGGAGAATGGATATGGATGATGTCGATGCCGCTCTTGATAAGCTGTGCTTCGAATCGTGGGTCTAAGACGGATGTGGGAAGGTCGTAATCGCTTGTGATGAGCGGCAGCGATGAGCATCGCACGACCTGGTACGGCAGCTTCGCATCCTCCTCGCGATCAAAACCTTTGGCCTCTGGACAGAACACCATCACCTCGCAATACTGCACCAATCGACGGGCATAATTGTCCACCACTTTGATCACCCCGTCCACCATAGGGTACCATGTATCGATGAAAAGTCCTACTTTCATGGCTCCTTTTACTGATTACATGGCGCAAAAGTAGATGCAATGGGATGAAACAACTTTGTCTAAATCACCTTTCTTGCGGTCAAAAAAAGCATTAAGGGAAATATTGGAAACAAAAAAGGAGTTATTTACCCTAAAGCGTACCGAAATAGATTGTTTCTTTGCAGAAAAATTGACCAAAATGCTGAAATCGTTCAACGACCTCGTCATTTCTGATAATATCGATGAGGTCAATATTACGTCAGAAACCATGTTGAGTTCCTTCCTCGCGTTCTATTGTGAGAGAGGCGCAATGCAGTTTTCCGTAGAGGGAGAAATGTACCACGTAGGGGAGGGTGACATCGTTATATGTACACCCCGCAACATCATTGGCATGTATATGCGTACGCCTGACTTGCAAGGTAAGGTGATTAGTGCCGGCGAGTCGATTTATGACGAGACATTGCCAGGTGTTTTTCAAATCGACCCCAATTGGTGGAAAAAACTGTTCTTTTTAAGGCAAAACCCAGTTGTTCACGCCACTGAGTTCCAAAGCAAGCTTTTTCTGGCATACTTTAATCTTTTGATGGTTTACATGGAGGACAGCGACAATCCTTATCGCCAGCGTATCCTCAGACTTACTTCACAAGCGGTAGCTGTTGAACTTCTTCATGCACTTGAAAATGAAATTGTTGGCCAAACGACAAGCGAGACCTCGCAAAAAGACCGTCTGTTCCAGCGTTTCATGTCCCTGCTTAGCCGTCCTGCCAACACTGAGCGTGAAGTCAGGGCTTACGCCGAACAGTTGTTGGTCACTCCAAAATATTTGAGCGCTGTATGTAAGGAAAAAACCGGGCGTACAGCGATGGATTGGATTACAGAGAGTACCGTCAGCCACATCAAATATTACCTACTCCAGACCGACCTTACCATAAAAGAAATCGCCTTCAAACTGGATTTCCCCGATGTCAGTTTCTTTTGCAAATACGTTAAGAAACACCTTGGGAAAAGCCCTGTGGAATATAGGAAGAATCTGGTTGGGTTGTCAGAAGAATAGGGTCATCGGCAGTCAAGAAACTTCCATGGCTGTAAATTGGTTCGAGGAAAAAACAATAATACCACCTCTTGTCCGTTATACTTGGGAATTTCGGCTTCGCCATCATGGACTTTTTCAGAAAATATGTTTCTGTCGTCGCCCTCATCCTAATGGGTCTGTTCCTTCTTGACCTTACTTGCACGGACCAAGAGGATTTGTGCGTCATGGAACAAACCGAAATTCTCTCCAATATGTCGTTCGATGATGGGTTTGACGATGACGAAGATTTGGATTTCGTGCCCAACGATCCATTGGAGGGTTTGCAATGCCGATGCGACTATTGCCCAAATACCTCCATAGGTGAAGAACAAGATGAAAATCTATGCTCGGCAGCGCTGCTTCTTGGACAGGTGAGGCGTTATGCCCCAAGGAAAAGCTTGTCAGATAGCCATAACTATGGCATCACGAAAAACATAAAAGATGGTTTGGACTTCGGTTCGGACCATCTTTTTTTATCCGATAACTCAATTTTTTTCTTCCTAACGAAAGCGGTCGATGCGTTGTCGTTGGCCGCTTTTTCAAATCTATGCCTATGCATATCGTGATCGCAATTTTAACCCTAATCGCAGGCATCGGGGTGTTTTTGGTTGCCTGTAAGATGTTGAGTACCAGTCTTGAAAGTGCCAGCAGTGCGGGCTTGAGACGGCTGTTTGCCAAGATGGGGAATAGCAAGTGGCTCGGCGTGGGCATCGGCACGGTGGGTACGGCCGCCATTCAAAGCTCCGGCGCGGTGACGGTGATGGTCATCGGCTTCGTGAACGTGGGCATCATGTCGCTCGCGCAGGCCGCAACGGTCATCTATGGTGCCAACATCGGTACCACGGTCACGGCTCAACTGGTGGCCTTGGGCATGTTTGGCGGCCACGGCATCTCCACGACAGTACTCTTCTCGGCCTTGGCTGGCATCGGAGCCTTCGTGATGATGTTCTCGAAGCGCGAGAAGTGGAAACAGACCGGTAGCATCCTAGCGGGTTTCGGCCTGCTGTTTGTCGGTCTCGGCATCATGTCGGGCGCCATGGATGAATTCGCCGCCTTGGATTCGGTGAAACGGTTTCTGGCCACCATCCGGAATCCCTTGCTGATCGTGTTCATCGGCGCTTTGCTCACGGCCATCATCCAGTCGTCATCGGTGCTGACGTCCATCGCCATCACCATGGTGGTGGCGGGACTGCTTTCGCTCGACCAAGGCATCTTCCTCACGATGGGTTCCAACATCGGTTCATGCGTGGTGGCAATCTTGGCGGGTATGACCAGTGGCCGAAACGCCAAACGTACGGCTCTCATCCATTTGTTTTTCAATGTGATGGGGGTGGTGCTGTTTTTGCTTATCGCCTTGCTTCTTCACCTTTTCACCCAAGGGGATTGGGGCTTCGGGAGGATGTTTGAGGCCATGTTTCCACATGCCCCGCAGGTGCAGCTGGCCATGTTCCATACCGTTTTCAATGTCTGCACCACCTTGGTCGCCCTTCCGCTGACCAATGGCCTGGTTCGCTTGGTGTGCCGCCTCATTCCAGACCATGGCGATGAGCTTCGCGACGACCGCTTTCATCTTCATTTCCTTGACGACTCGATGTTGGTGACCCCCGCCTTGGCGGTCAGGCAGTTAAAGGCCGAAGTCGAAAACATGGGTAAGTTGGCACACGATAACTTCTGCCGTGCCATCCATATCGTTACCACATTGGATTTCAGCGATTCGGAAAAGTTTAAGAAGACGGAAAACGAGCTCAACTTCCTAAACAGTGAGTTGACCCGTTATGTGGCTGCACTCTCTGCCAAGCGACTCAACGAAACGGATAGTAAGTACCTCAGTTGCAGCGTGAAAAGTGTGAGCGACCTGGAACGCATCGGTGACTATGCCGAAAACATCGTGGAATATGCGGAAAGCCTGCAAACCCAAAATGAAACGTTCTCTGCGCCTGCCGTGCTGGAAATCAAAGAGATGGCGCGGAAGATCACGGCACTTTACCACGAAGTCATGAAAGCTTACCACGATCTCGACTTCACAGCCCTCGAATACGCCTATCAGATTGAGGAACAGATTGATAGCTTTACAGAGACCATGGAATCCCAACACATCAAGCGGCTTGTGGCGGGACAATGCACCCCGCAAGTTGGGGCCGAATACATCTCACTGGCACAAAACGCCGAGCGTGTGGCGGACCATTTCATCAATGTGGGGAAGAGTATTAGGAGTTTCGCATAAGATTCATATTATCGGCGATAAAATCGATGATTTGTCGCCGATTTTCTTTGTTTCGATTTTGGTTTGCTTTTTGTCTCAATTCTTTAAGCAACCAATCGGAACCACAAGCACTCCATCTTCAGGACGTTTGTATGCATAGTCGCCAATGCCCGTCAACACCATCTGAAACGACGGCTTTTTCATCTTGGTGGTATCTATCTTGTCCGAAAGCAATTTCAGACTTGCAGCACCACCATTGATGAGGTCGGTTCCACCTATCTTGATTTCAATCAGACCATAAGAGCCATTGCGCAGATGCACCACGGCATCGCACTCCAGATTGTTCTTGTCGCGGTAATGGTAAACTTTTCCGTCAAGCGATTCCGCATAGACCCGCAAATCCCTTACGGCAAGGGTTTCGAAGATAAGGCCAAAAGTCTCCATATCGTTAATCAAATCCTTAGGACCCATGCCCAAAGCAGCGGTGGCAATAGACGGATCAATAAAATAACGGGTGTCAGAAGTCCTGATAGCCGTCTTACTCCGCAGGTTGGGATTCCATGCCACCGAGTCTTCTATGACGAATATCTCCTTCAATGCCTTCACATAGCTATAGATGGTATTCTCCGACATCTGCTCGTCGCCATTGGCCTTGATGTCGGCCAAAATGGTTCCTGCCGTTGCCTGACTGGCTTGGTTTCGGGCATACGATCGCATAATACGCTTGGCCAACTCCTCATCCCTATCCACATCATCAACCCTCTTGATATCGTTACCGACAACAGCATCGAAATAATTGAACGCCTGTGCTAGCGCGGCTTTCTCGCTCTTTTTCAGCACGGCTTTCGGCCAACCGCCACGACAGGTAAGATACGCGAGCCGTTCAAGGTCAATATGACTTTCCCCGTCGATTGAATCCGCATGCTCAAACAGTTTTCCGAGGCTTACCATACCCGTCGAATCTTCCGACTCCCACAAAGTCATTGTGCGTAGTTTCAGTCGTGAAATTCTTCCTGTGCCGGAATGGTGAATCTGCTCCTCCTCAATCAGATTCCCATCCGCGTCCTTTTTCGGTTTAGGCGGAACGGCAGAGCCAGTAAGGATAAACTGCCCATCGTCTTCCCGTTTGTCCACCTCGTTTCTTACCGCATCCCAAAACTGGGGTGCAATCTGCCATTCATCAATCAGTCTAGGTGTAGCACCAGAAAGAAGCCGCGAAATGTTCGTGCGTGCAAGGGCAAGATTCTGGCTCAGCGTGTCGGGGTCCGCCATCGACAGAATGCTACCAGCCTGTTGCTTAGCCAAAGTGGTTTTGCCGCAATACTTTGGCCCCTCTACCAAAACTGCCCCCGACGACTCCAACTTATCGGTAAGCATTTGGTCTGCAATACGTTTTTTGTATTCTTTCATTATTTCGCGTTTATTTTATCGCGGCAAAGATACAATTTTTTTCTGGAAATCAACTAATTCAACAAATTTTGATGTGACAGTTGGCCGATTTTTGATGTGACAGTTGGCTGTTTTTTGATATGGCAGTTGGCCCGCAAAATCCAGCCATATCCACGAGTTGTTTGAGGTAGTCGCGGGTTCTCGAGGGCTTGCGTCCGATGGCTTTCGAAATGGATTTTGTGTCTGAAATCCCGTTATCGGCGATAAAATCGATGATTTGTCGCCGATTTTCTTCATTTCGATTCCGATTTTTGGTTTTTATGGTCGGTTTATCAGGCTCATCTGCGTTCATCGAAGCTATCAGTTCGAATACCAGATGCATCTGACTATAGGCAATTTTATCCGCCCTTTTCTTCGCCCTTTCCAATTTAAATTAGTGAATTAGGCAAATACTTTCCAAAATCCACCGTTGGCAGCTTGCTTCCTTTTGCCACCACATCCTTGACAAATTGCTCACATTCTTCAACCGACATCTTTCCTCGCTTTATTCCATAATAAAGGAAGTCAATCGTAGTCAGATAAGTGATTTGCTGTTTTTCACAATACTCCTTAATGTCTTTCAGATTGCTGCTGCCGATGACATTGTTAGTATAACGGCAATAGGCCATACAAGCGCTCTCCCCTTTGCCAAAAATCTGCAAAAGCCTGGCATACTCGACCATCATCTCCCCTGTCGGGTTGAACATCTCCTTTGAAATGTTTTTCAGAAAAAAGATTTGGTTGTCCAACTGGTTTTGAATGGATCCGATCTCATCATATACCGTACTCAAAACGACATGTTCATATTCCGGCAATATTTCCGGCAACATGTTTAGCCGTCCCGCCTTGGCGAAATGAAGCAACACGTCAGCATCCAGTATGATTTTGACTTTCGCCATAGCCGATTAGGTTAAGCAGTTCGAGATAATGACCTTCGGAAATCCTTTCCTCGTCGAATAACTTACGAGCCTTGGAGCCAAAATCACCGATGACCAATCCTTCGTTTCCTTTTGAATAGAGTTCGACATCATATCCGCGCAAAGTTGCCTCCTGCGTAACCGAAATCGACAACAGCGCGTCAGCAGACACAGGACTGATAACATGCAATTCTTTCAGCCTCACCACCAAAGTATGATGCGAAACCCCATAAAGATGCTCCATCCGAAGCAACGTGTCAATACTGACACTTTTGCTGACAATCTCATCGGATGGAATGTTTTTCAGCAAGCCCTCCTTAGGCATCAGCAAAGCGGAAGCGAACAGGTTGGCCGACCTCTCAGCGGCATCGGTATAGATTGAGTTGTCGCAGAAATGCGGCTGGGGATTCTCATCGTAATACAAATGATACAACTCATGCGCAATGGTGAAATGTTGCCGTCCCCGTCTCGAATTGCTGTTCACCAACATAAAACGATGCTTTTTGTCTGGTGTCAATAGCGACAATCCAAACAATTTGTCCGACAAGGGACGATAGAGCGTCATCACATTCAATTGACGGAGGGCTGTTTTCATATTGAGCGGCTCCGTTGCGGAAACACGCAGTAACTCGCTTCGCATCTTTCCTGCAAGGATTTCGGCCGTTTCAAAGTTCAGTTTTTTCATTTTTCCAACAGCCTTTCCATCTTAAGATAATTCATCACAACACTCTTGAACGAGGCCACTTCTCGCATATCGTCAACGCTAAGGTCATCAGCGCGGAAAGCGCAGACCAGCATATTGCGGACTGCCGTTTCGTCTTCCTCGAAGAGAAGTGCCAATTCGCAGCCAAACAAATCCGCCGCCTTTTGCAGCACTTCCAACGGCGTTTCGCGCTCGCCTGCCTCATAGTTGGCGTAAGCCGAACGCCCGACACCAAGATATTCAGCCATTTTCTCTTGCGTATAGCCGTTGGCCTCACGCAATGCTTTCAGGTTTCTGCCTGTGATTGTGTTCATTTTGACCCTTTTTTAACTTCTTTTTGCGTGGCAAAATTACAAAATATTTTGAAAATTATACATTTTGCCACGGAATTTGTGTATTTTTGCAGAAATAAATCAAACATCATGGACAAATCAAAACTAGCCAAATACGAATCAGAGATAATCTACAATCATCCAGGAGTAATATCTGTTACGGCCTCACTTTACTCCGCATTATGCGAACCTGAAATAAAGCCTTTCACCAAAGACGATCTACACCGATTGTATGATTATTTCAAGGCAATGTTCAAACATCAAATTGAAAAGAATGACATTTGGTCGGATGAAGAAAAAGAACGAAAGAAAGCGGGGGTCGATACTTGGTTAGGCATCGGGGAATGCTTTGACCAATCCAAAATGGTCACCGACCCTTATTATCCTCCAAGACCTGCACAAATAAGCGTTTATGACCGAATCGTGTTTGTGATTATGGCCAATTCCGTTCTTGCTGGACTGAGGAAAACTCTTGATGTCCGGCAGACATGATTGCTAACTGCCCCTATATCAAAGACGATGCCCATGAATGGTGCAAAGAGATTGCCGTAACAATGGTAGAAAAGGAGTTGGAGAAGCTGAAAATGGGCATGAAAGAGGTG
The DNA here is from genome assembly GCA_016291135.1 of Bacteroidales bacterium. GTDB lineage: Bacteria > Bacteroidota > Bacteroidia > Bacteroidales > F082 > Limimorpha. The sequence goes on along the minus strand of JAEFAE010000016.1, from coordinate 6,359 downwards.
GTGATGGAGCCTTTAATCCTACTATGGCTAAATTTCAAGAACCACTTATTGTTATCTTAGACTTTTGGAAAACTACACGCTTATTTATCTCCTTGGTTTTGACTGGGTCAAACTTGGCTAATCTTAAAATGCAAAGGAACGCCAATGTTGCTTTATATATTTCATAATCTTGTGGAACATAAAATGAATGAGCCACATTGTTACGAATATTAAGCCCTTTAGAAGTAAGGACAAACTTAAAGAAATAAATGTCATCATTATTGAACACCCGCAACAGGCAGGATTCTTGAAGTAGATCATCTAATAAGGCTTCAGTGACATTTCCATTACGGTCAGATTTGGTTACTTGACCACCAAGTTCAGACGCAATATGCCGAACGAATCCTTCAAATCTAATAGATAACGTGTCAATAGGAATACGCCAATCCGTATTCAAATTATTCGAGAACCTCTGGTATTGTATAATTAATGCTTTGATTGCATAGTCTATCTGAAAGAACCATGATGATGGAATTATCTCATTGGGTCGATAATAATCTATAGTAATTCCAAAACAAGTTGACCTAATGAACCAAGATTTCAGTTTTGAGTAAGTGATGACCTTTTTCTGAACAGCGGTTAGAATTACCTTCAGAACATAATTTTGAACTATGTTCATCAGCCATGTGTCATAATAATAAAATGATTGAATATTAAAGTTGTTATCAAGTGTGTTGCCATTAATATCCTTCATTTTATTCGTAAAATCCAGAGAATATGTTGGTGGTTTTTGTGTTTCTACAAAGGAATCTACTACTTGAGTATTTGGAAACAAAAATCGAACGGGTGAAACCAAATTCCACATCAGAAGACTTAACTTGCCTCCTAATAATTCTTCTTTCAATTTATTGAAATACACGACCACTTCTTTGTTCGTTTCTATACTACTAGTAAAACTAATATATTTCAGATTCTTTTTATTTGACACAAATTGATTCTCAGCCTTTTTCATTTTATCCATAGCACCAGCCTCCTTATAATAATACATGGCTTTTTCTAAACGGTCATTATTATAATGAGGTGGAAAGATATTATTGGGGTCGGCAGAAGCATCCATCAGTTTAGCCATCTCTATGTCTCCCAATGCCTCATTGAAAAAAGACTTGTAATCATTTCCTACATTTTGGATTTTTTTGGCATAAAACAATCCAATTTCACAACAGTTTTCGTCCCATCGTTTTCCGATGATAGTTAATAGTTCTTTGCATTTTTTAGAAGCTCTTTCTGCTATTTTAGCTGGTAAAAAATTTTGCTTTTTTGCTTCCTCTAAAAAACTCAACTTTGTTTTGTAACCATACTCTGAATCTAATATATTCCATAATAATGTCTCAACATCATCCTGCCTATATTTGATGTGTTTTGATAACAATAGTAAAACTTCCATAGCTCTCACCGCTTGAGTAGGATAGTCTTCTTTATTATTTGGCAGCAGATTATTGATGCAAAGGATAAGCGCGTCAATTGCATTTTTTGCAAAACGATTATCCTTGGATAACAAAAAAGAAAAGTAGCTATATCTATACTTGAGAAATAAATTATTGGTGCTTTCAATTCTTTTTTTAAAATAAGGGATGGCTTTACTTTGATCAATTAGGCAATTGTCATCTTTTACGACATTTTCCAAATTCCACCAAGAGAGAATCTCAAACCTTGCTACTTCTTGTTCGTCAGATGAAAAAGAATCCCAAGGGAATATAGTTTCTATTTGTTTTGAATCATTCTTTTTTTCTAGAAAAATGTATAAGTCTTTTAAAGTATCCACTTCTCTGGTTTTTGCTTGTTTTATTTTTTGCAAAAATACAAGTTTTATCTGACATAAGAGGCTTTCTGATCTATAACTAAAAACAGGTCGCATTATGATCTTTCTATCACCGTTATTTCCTCTTCAGTAAGCCCGTAAAGTTGATAAACCAAACGGTCAATTTCGGATTCTACTGTAGAAGTGTTAGCATAATGATTTAAGTTCTTCTTATGCATTACATTTAGCACCTTGGTTTTAATAGCTTCTTGTTTTTCTTGGCTAACATAAGGTATAGGCAAATTATCTATTTCATATCCATTGACATTACTATTTGTACTAAAACATCTAAAAAACCAATTTACTAGCCTTGAATTTAAGATACCGAGCAATGCCTCTAAATCAAATCCTTCAGGAGCAAACACATAATTGCATGAATTGGCCAAATAATAACCTTGAGGCACAAGCGACATAACAATACGGATTTTATCATTTGCACCAGTCATCCCTTGCATAGCTATACGAGGATAATTGTGGTGTTTCGATTTTTCTGATGCTCCAAAGTCTTTCAAATACTTCAGCTCATCAAGGTATTCTATTTCGCCTTGACTCATCTGTAAAGTATAGAAGTACCTTTGAATAGCTGCACCCTTTAAAATCTTTGGACTTGTTGGGTTTCCAGTAAAATACTTCTTGTGGAATGTCATATTAAGTTCACCCTCATAACATTTCAAACCAATAGCCCTCTTATTAATCAACTTAATTACTATAGGAATGTATTCTGACTTTAGTCTTGGAATTGCATATTCTATAGAATCCATAGACTGAATCTCGTTGAAATTGTATCTCGTTTCAAGTCCCGTTGTTTTGTTTTTATCATCCCATATATATACTCTGAAATAATCATTGCTTTTACGTTTCCGTACAATAGGAATGCAAACACTCATTTTTACACTCTCAAAAACCCGCTTTTTCTTGCTGTCTCTCTCAGGATAAGAGTCTATGGAAATAAACTGGTTTTGTTCAAGAATATGCTTTCTCAAATTCGTAGCCTGTTTATCGGCTAATAATGAGTTCTGGCAAATCACGCACATAATCCCATCTTTTCTGCTCAACAGATTAATCGCATTTGCAATAAACAATTTATATGCATTCAATTTACCACCAAACGCAATTTTATATTCTTTAATCCCCCTAAGTTCCTGTATTTCTCCTACATGATTTTCTTGGTAAACAAAATACGGCGGATTCCCAATAACAATATCAAACCCTCCCTTTGAAAACACATCATGGAACCAAGTATGCCAAAGAAAAAACTGGTCATTACCCGAAAGGTCGAGGTCACCGAAGTTAATGTTGATGTGTTGCTCTCGGAGTTGTTGATTCACGTTGTCGATGATACATGCACGAAGGTTCTGTTTTTCTATGTGGTCGGTGCAGTCGAAGTATTGAACAAGCATGTCGCGAAGTTCTTTGCGATTCACGTCAATCATGTCGTCGAAGAAGGTGAGCATCCCTGTGTCATCTGCTTTCTTTTCCGTCATCGTGGAAAGATCAACGCCCTTGTACTGCTCCAAAAGCGAGTTTCCTTGCATAATCTTGAAGTCAAGGTTGGGCAGTGCCTGTGGCGTTTCCTCATCAACGATGAGAGAAAGCCAAAAACGAAGACGGGCAATGTCAACGGCACCTCGCTCGATGTCAACGCCGTAAACATTCTGCTGAATGATATGTTTTTTTATTTCAGCCGCTTGATGCTGGCTGATGCCTTCCAAGGCAGTACGGCAGAGGAACAACTCTTTCAGCAAGCCCATCGGGAAGGCTCCCGAGCCAATGGCGGGGTCGCATATCTTGACATCCTTCAATAATTGGTCGGTGTTCTCTGGCAAATGCTCCTGAACTTGGTGTGTGGTCACAAACTGGCGAATGGCCTCTTTTGTCGTCTCATCCTCAATACCTGTCTGCAAATAGGCAATGAGACTTTCGCGGCACATATAACTGACAATCTCCTTGGGCGTATAGAAAGCACCTTTATCCTTATTGTCTTCAAGCAAGTTCTCGAAGATGCGCCCCAACATTTCAGGGTCAACGCCGACTTCTGCGTCATCAGGGTCATTCTCGTCAATGGTGAAGTTGTAGGAGGCAAAGAAGTCGAGCAACGATTTGATGTATTTTTCAGGCAACGCAAAGTCCGTTTCGTCTGCAACTTCTAGCTCAAACAAACCGCCATTCAGATAGGGAGTGCGATACTGCTGCAACTTCTTTTCATTTTCTGAATTTAAGTCATTGAAAAGTGGTTCAAGCACTTTGTCGATAAAATGATCTTTGTCATTACATCGGGCAAAGAGGTTTTGAATAAACTCTGAATCACCGCTTCCCCATTCGTCATGGATGCCGACACCCAGCCAACCTTTCTTTTGCAGGAACTGGAGGAACACGAGTCGGCCCATTAGTTTCTTCACATAGTCGCGAATCGCTTTTTCAGGATTCGGAAAGCGCGAGAATTGTTGCATAATGTGCTGACAAGGTTTGCCTTCAAGACGTTCTTCCCACTTGTTGGCCACCTTCACCATGCGCTTGCCAGTAATGTAGAAAATAATGTCTTCATACTGTTTCTTGTAACCATCGAAGAACATGTCACTTACAGCATCAACGGAAAATGCTTTGGTCAAATCCTTTAATGAAAGGCCACTGTCACGCAATCTCTCAAATTGCTGGATAGCCGTGCGACTGCGGTGACCTTCACCCAACAGATAGGTGAACCGTCGAGCATCGGTGGTCTCCTTCTGATAACTTCCATCCTCAGCAAACTTCCACGCTTCGCTAACGTATGAAAAGCGCAGCACACTTTCGCTTTTGCGATAGCAGAACATGAAAGCACCTGCATTGCCATTATTGCGCCATGTAGTGAGCAACATATCGCGTATGCCACGACGGTTGCGCTCAATGTCAACGCTGTCGGCTAGTTCCACCTCATAGACGGCAATAGTTTGCTCATCGCTGAGTGTTATGGTGCCCAACCACAAGGCTTGTTTGGCAAATGCACTGCTTGTTGCGACAATTGAAGGCGTGCTCCAAAACTTGATTTTGCTGCCGAAGATATCGCGCAATAGTAGTTGCCAGTTCTGACGGTTGTATCTCGATTCGATGATTTCTTTATAGTTCATGGGACTTGATTATTTGGCAAAACTTTCTGACAAAATGATGGTTGCGTCGGATTCTTCCTCAGCGTGTTGGGTGTCGCGATAATAGGCGTTATAGTGGTTGGCCATTTCAAGTACCTGCTTCAAGGCTTCGTCAAAGCCCATTTTGGCCTTGCTGCCGCCTTGCCGTTGGAGGTCTTTCTGAATGCGTTGCAGTCGCTTGGCGATGTATGTGATAGTGCCTCGTTCAGCCAATTCCTTCAGCTGTATTATCTTCAAGCGCGTATCGCCATCTTCTATATGAGGCAGCATGCTATTCAGTAAACTGACAGCGGTAGTTACCTGAGCGCCCAAATTGCTGCGTTGGTTTTGGTTTGATTCTTCCTCGTGTATTTCCTCTTCTTTCGATACTCGAAACTGTTTCACAGCCTTCTCCACATGGTCGTGATGTTGTGCTATTCGTGCAACAGGTTGCTCTTCTGGTTGCGCCTTGAAATAGTGGAGCGCATCCAACACCGACAATTCCCGTGTCTGTTCGTCGTTAACCAAATAGAACATCTTTCGGAAGTTGGTTTTGAGGAATACTAAGGTGTCGCCGGAGAGTGTAACACCTTCCACCTCGCGTGGTTCACGCCCCGTCCGGCTGCGCAGCGACAACCGCTCAATGCGTTTGTATTCCTTACGGCTCTGCTGATAAAGGCTTCGCAGTTCCTCATAGAAAGGCAGCTCCACATTGCGGTCTTCCTGTTCACGCTTGATACCTTCTGAGAAGAGTTTATCAAGGTCGCGGTCGATGATTTCTTCAGTGGAATAAATCTGATTGTCCTCTCCAAAAGTAGTGTGAAAAGTCTGTATTTTACTCAGTGCGATTTGGTTCAGCTTGATTTGCTTGTTGCCTTGGCGTGAGGGATAGAACACATAGTTGTAAATGGTGTCCGATGTGGAGCCGATACGATTCACACGACCAATGCGTTGCATTAAGCGCGTTGCATTCCAAGGCGTGTCGTAATTGATGATGATGTTCGAACGGTGCAGGTTCACGCCTTCAGCCAACACGTCGGAGGTTAAGATGATGTTGTAGTCGTCTTTTCGCAGTTTCCAGTTGGCATCGAAGTTCTCGCGAATGGTCTTGAACAGTTGGCTTCGGTTTTTGGCAGAAATCACTAGAACATCCTTTCGGTTGATACGCCTTGACAGATATTCAATGGTGTCAACAGCTTCGGAAAACACCACTATCTTCCCTTCGAGGTTACGGTCTTTTTTGAAAAGTTCGTGCTTCAACAGGTCTTCAAACTTCGCAAACTTGGAGTCGTCATCATCGTCAATGCACTCCCATTCCAACCACATTTCATCCAACAGTTCTTGGTCTTTGCGGAGCATATCAATGTATTCAGGCTTGAAATCGTCACGCATAAACACAGCATTCTTTGGGTTGTCCTCAG
>JAEFAE010000041.1 GCA_016291135.1 Bacteroidales bacterium | reverse complement strand
GGTCCTTCTGCCAATATGTACCGGATGCGGGGCAAGGACGAGCGCCTCTGCGAGAAATGCGTCCGCCCCACCTGCCTCCAGCCTAGCGTGTGCAAGAACCTCAACACCGACCACCACCCGCTCATCGAGATCTATCAGGAGGTAGATCAACATCCTAAGGTGAAGAAAGCCACGGTGGGATCGGGCATCCGCTACGACCTTTTCTTGCACGACTGCACCCCTGAGGAGAATCAGGCCATGGGCTACGACGAATACTTCCGTCAGCTCGTGACCCGCCATGTCAGCGGACGTTTGAAGGTCGCTCCCGAGCACACCAGCGATGCTGTACTAAAGCTGATGCGCAAGCCCAAGTTCGACCTATTCGTCAAGTTGAAAAAGAAGTTCGACATGCTGAACGAAAAAGAACATCTCAACCAGCAGCTCATCCCCTATTTCATCTCGTCGCACCCCGACTGTTACTTGGAGGACATGGCCGAGCTGGCGGTGAAGACCAAGGCCTTGGGCTATCGGCTGGAGCAGGTGCAGGACTTCACCCCCACTCCCATGACTTTGGCCACAGAGATCTATTATTCCGGCTACAACCCCTATACCTTAGAGCCCGTGTTTTGCGCCAAGAGCAAGGAGGAGAAGCTCGCCCAACAGCGGTTCTTCTTCTGGTACAAGCCCGAGAACCGCGAGTGGGTGCGATCGATGCTCAAAAAACTGGGGCATCCCGAATGGATTAAGGTTTTGATGGAGCGTTCACGCTGACCGTGCCGTTCATGGCTCCTTAAGGTGAAGTCAGCTCGAAGTTGGCTATCAAGAGACGGCTGCTTGTCACACGGAAGGTATATTCTGCGTTAGGGGAGACCACATTCGTGACTCCCGTATCGTCAACGACCTCGGTCCAATTTACAAAGGTGTAGCCTTCGGCTGGGGTGGCTGTCAAGGTGCAGCTCGTCCCGAAGTCGTAGGCGCGAGCACCGCTCAACGTGCCGCCCACCGGGGGGTCGGCCACGACACTGATGCCAAAGGGACCTTCCTGAAGCGGAAGGACTAGACGCACAGAAAACCCGAAGTAGCGGCCGCTGTCGTAGTCCGTGCTGAGACCGTCATCGCTGAAGTCCACGTCCCACGCGCCGTCGCTATTGCTGTACGAGGCCGACCAGTAGAAGCCGTCGGACCCGACAAGGCTGACCGAAGTCCCATACCGGTAACCCGCAGCCGGCAGGAAGACCGCACCGTGTTGCTCCAAAGTGTTCCAATCGTCAGCGGTGATTGTATTGCTGCTGAAGCTGGCATCATCAGTGTTTGTGTTGCTCAGCGTATAATAGGAAGCATCCCAGTCGTCGGGCAAAAGGATCACACCATTCACGCTGTTCACCTTGGCCTTGGCATAGCGGACACCGCTTGTCGTGGTGCGGGTGTTGAACACATACTTCCATTCCTCATAGCTCAGAGTAAACCATTGGTTCTCCGTGTTGCCTCCGTTGCTGATGGCGTTGTAGCCCCAGTCGGCATAGCCCGTCTGGTCGTTCAGGCTGTAATTCTCGTTGCCGTAGGCATGATAGTCACTGTTGGCAGTGCTAGTACTCCAAGGTAGGAAACAATTGCCTCCGTGGTCAGCGTGGCTCGTGCCCCAGCCAAACAGGTCGCGGTCAACGTTTTGGTTTTGGCCGTTTTGGTTTGTCGTTGTTCCGAGATAGTCCCACTGGTGGTCGGCGAACTTCCAGTAAGGCGTGGCGGCACTGCCGATGTATTGCAGGTTACCCTTCGAGAAATAGACCTGGTCGCCTTCGAAGTTCACAGAGAACTTGCCGTTGATGGTTCCTTCGGGTGAGGTGGGAGCCAACTCGAAGTGGGCCACCAAGGTACGGCTGCCCGTCACACGGAAGGTGTATTCAGCGTTGGTGGAGACCACCTTATCGCCCTCGGTCCAATTTACAAAGGTGTAGCCTTCGTTGGGCGTCGCCGTGAGCGTGCAACCGGCACCCGCTTCGTAGGTGCCGGCACCGCTCACCTCGCCGCCCTCCGTTGGGCTGGCCGTGGCGCTGATGCCAAAGGAACTGTCCTGAGCGGAACGGACGAGGCGAACCGATAGACCGTAGTATCGGTAGTAGTAGTCGTCGGTATAGAGGTTCGAACCGTCGAAGTCCACGTACCACGCGCTGAGGCTATGGCTGTTTGAGGCCGACCAGTAGTCGCCGTAGGAACCGACACTGCTGACCGAAGTCCCATACCGGTAGCCCGCGGCAGGAAGGAAGACAGCACCATGTTGCTCAAGAGTAGCCCATTCCGTTTCGCTGATGGTGTTAGTGCTGAAGCTGGCATCATCAGTGTTCGTGTTGCTCAGCGTATAATAGGAAGCATCCCAGTCGTCGGGCAAAAGGATCACACCATTCACGCTGTTCACTGTAGCCTTGACATAGCGGATGCCGCTTGTTGTGGTGCGGGTGTTGAACACATACTTCCATTCCTCATAGCTCAGAGTAAACCATTGGTTCTCCGTGTTGCCTCCGTTGCTGATGGCGTTGTAGCCCCAGTCGGCCTTGCCCGTCTCGTCGTTCAGGTTGCAGCTCTCGTTGCCGTAGGCATAATAGTCACTGTTGGTCCGGCTTGTGCTCCAGGGTTGGTAACCATTGGCTCCGTGGTCGTAGCCGCTGGTACTCCAGGCGAACAGGTCACGATCAACGTTTTGGTTTTGACTGTTTTGGTTTGTCGTTGTTCCGAGGTAATCCCACTGGTGCTCGGCGAACTTCCAATAAGGCGTGGCTGCACTGCCGATGTATTGCAGGTTGCCTTGCGAGAAATAGACTTGGTCACCATCAGCGTTCACGCTGAACTTGCCGTTGATGGTTCCCTGTGGTCTGGTCAGCTCGAAGTGGGCCACCAAGGTATGGGCGGCGGTCACTTCGAGGGTATAGGTGGCGTTGGTGGAAACCACATTCGGGGCGCCCGTTTCGTCAACGCCCTCCGTCCAGTTCACGAAGGCATAGCCATCGCTGGGCGTGGCGACCAACGTACATTCATCGCCTTGGAAGTAGGTCTGGGCCCCAGTGACCGCACCGCCCTCTGTAGGTTCAGCCGTGGCCGTGATGGACCATGGCTGGCGCAGCGTGGTGAAGCTCACCGTCTCGCCATACACCGTTCCTTCGCTGTTGGTGACGTAGGCACACACATAATAGGTCGTATTCTGCGTAAGGCCGGTCAAGGCCACCGTAAAGGTCCCCGTGCCCGGAGTGGCTGCGGCAACGTGGTCGCCGTCGATGGTCAACTCCGCAGTGGTGCCCCAGCACACGCCGCATTCGTCCACCTCAGTGCCACCGTCGTCCGTCACCTCGCCACCGGCCGTGGCCGTCGTGATGTCAATCTCGGTGACCTCGGCGGTCGTCACGGAGGGCAGCTCGGCCAACGTAGTGAACTCAACTACGTCGCCGTACATCGTGTCGCCCTCGCCGTCCGTCGCGTAGGCGCGAACATAGTAGGTCGTGTTGCGCTCCAGGCCCGTCAAGGCGCTCGTGAAGTCGCCCGTCAAGGCGCCCTCGTCGGTATGCTCGCCCTCGATGGTCGGGTCGGGACTCGTGCTCCAGCAAACGCCCACGGCTGTGATAATCGTGCCTCCCTCGGTGGTCACCGTGCCGCTAGCGGTCGCCGTGGTCGAGGTGATGTCGGTCACCTCGCCCGTGGTCACGTCGGTGTACCACAGTCCCGTGGACGTCGCCACCAGACGCACCGAGAAGCCGTTGCCGCGGCGACTCACCGACGTGCTGGCTCTCAGACCCGTTTCGTCGAACACCATGTTCCATGCATGGAGGCTCCCGCACGCCGTCGCGCTGCAATAGCTACCCCGCTGGCCCGGGTACCACATCCTCTCGCCGAAGCGGTAGCCCGCCGCCGGAAAGAACACCGCCCCATGCGCCTCGAAGTCGCTCTCCCATTCCGTCGCCGTGACGACGTTGTCCTTATATCTTCCACCCGTGCTGTTGGCGTTGTTCAGCGCATGGTAGCTCTCCATCCATTCGTCGGGAAGCAGGATCACGCCCCGCACCCCGTTCACCTTGGCCTTGGCGAAGCGGAGTCCGCTCGCGGTGGTCCTCCCGAAGAACAGCCACTCCCATTCCTCGCGCGTCGGCACACGCCACAGGCCTTCCACGTTGCCGCCGTTGGCGATGCCGTTGGCACCCCAGTCGGCCTGGCCGCTCTCGTCTGACAGGTCGTAGCTGGCGTCGCCGTAGGCGAAGTAGTCGCCGGGCGTCTGGCTCGTGCTCCACGGCTGGTAGCACACCGCCCCATGGTTCAGGCCGCTCGTGCCCCATCCGAACAGGTCGCGCGACACGTTCTCGTCAGCACTCCCCTGGCCGTTGTCGCCCAGATAGTCCCACTGGTGCTCGGCAAAGCGCCATTCACCGTCCACATATTGCAGGTTGCCCTGCGAGAAATACACTTGGGTTCCGAACGCGTTCACCGTGAACAGCCCGTTCACGTAGCCCTCCGGAGGATTGTCCAACGACGAGCGGTCCTTGGGCAGGCCCTCCTGGGCAACCGCCATCAGGCCCAGCATCAGGGCAAGCAAGGCAAGCGTAATTTTTTTCATAATCCATGCACTGCTACGTGTCGTGCGCAACTTCAAAGACTGGATACTATAATTTGATTCTCTTGTGCAGATTGATTCAATTTGCAAAACTAGAAAAAAGACTAACAAAAACAAATTGGCGAGGGCTCCTTTCTACTTCCTTCTCAAAAAAAATTCCTACCTTTGCAGCACTTTTTAAAAAGAACGTTCTATCATGAAGAATTTATTCGTTGGAGCCATCGTGCTCGTCGCCGCCCTGGTCATGACCGGTTGCGAAAACAAGAAACAACAGAAAGAAAACGTCCAACCTGAACCCACGACTACCGTGGAGGTCCAGCCCAACCGCATGCTCATCATCGTGGATCCGCAGATCGACTTCACCACGGGCAGCCTCGCCACCGCCAAGGGCCCCGAGGCCATGGACTATCTGGCCCAATGCGTCACCAACGGCGTGCTGAAGAAATACAGCTGGGTCGCCGTCACCCAGGACTTCCATCCAGCCAACCACTGCTCCTTTGTGGAACAAGGCGGTGTGTTCCCGCCTCACTGCGTGCAGGAGACCGAAGGCATGAACCTGCATCCGAGCCTGCAGAAAGCCATCGACGAAAACATCGGTAACACGGATATCATCTATCTGCACAAGGGTGACCTGGCCGACAAGGAGGAGTTCAGCGTGTTCCAAAACGAGCTGAGCGGTGCCAAACTGCGCGAGACCATCGAAGACCGCAAGTTCGAGGGCATCGACGTGTGCGGCATCGCCACCGACTACTGCGTGTATGAGACGGTCAAGGACCTGATGGCCTTCTACCCCGCCAACCAGATCCGCGTGGTCACCAACTGCGTCGCCGCCGTCGACGACAACGACACCAAGCTGGCCGACCTGATGAAGGAGAACGGCATCGAAGAAGTTACTTTCTAAACGTTTGAAGAACCCCGTAGGGGTTCCCTATTGGTAACCGCGGGGTGCCGCACGGCACCCCGCGGAATAAAAGAAAATGAACAAATTCAGATCCTTTTGTGAGCGAAAGAAGGTCGATCTGACCTGGCGGGCGTACTTCGTGGATGCCTTGGGCGCCATGGCCTTGGGCCTGTTCGCCTCGTTGCTCATCGGCACCATCTTCCAGACCCTAGGCGACAAGACGGGATGGGAAGCCTTTGTCACCATCGCCAAGTACGCCAAGGCTGCCACTGGCGCCGCCATCGCCGTAGCCATCGCCTACAAGCTCCGCTGCGAGGGCCTGGTACTCTTCAGTGCCATCGCCGTGGGCATCGCCGGCAACGAACTGGGCGGCCCCATGGGCGCTTACGTCGCCGTGTTGGTTGCCATCGAGCTGGGCAAAATGGTCTATAAGGAGACCCAGGTGGATATCCTAGTGACCCCTGCCGTGGTGATTATCAGCGGCGTGCTGATGGCATTCGCCATCGGGCCCGCCATCGGCAGGCTGATGACCGCGCTGGGCGCGTTCATCGAGCACGCCACGCTGATGCAACCCCTGCTGATGGGCATCGTCGTTTCGGTGGTCATCGGTGCTGTGCTCACCTTGCCCATCAGCTCCGCCGCCATCTGCCTGGCCATCGGCCTGGGCGGCATCGCCGGCGGCGCAGCCACCGCAGGTTGCTGCGCGCAGATGGTCGGCTTCGCTGTGCTGAGTTTCAAGGAAAACCGCTGGGGCGGCCTCCTCGCCCAAGGGCTGGGGACCTCCATGCTACAGATGGGCAACATCGTGAAGAACCCCCGCATCTGGATCCCGCCTACCTTGGCTGCCGCCATCACGGGTCCGTTGGCCACCTGCGTGTTCCACTTGGAAAACATCCCCATCGGCTCTGGCATGGGCACCTGCGGACTGGTCGGCCCCATCGGCATCTACACTGCCATGCCCGACGGAGGCTTGAACATGTGGATCGGCATGCTGCTGGTCTGTTTCGTGCTGCCCGCCCTGCTGTCGTGGCTCTTCGGCCTGCTGTTGAGGAAAATCGGCTGGATCAAGGAAGGCGACCTCAAAATCGAATGCTGATGGCCAAGCAAGCAGCCAAGCCACTGTCGCCCGACCAGGTACTCGACAAGATGGCCAAATATTGTGCCTACCAGGAACGCTGCGTCAAAGACGTGACCGACAAGCTGAAAACGTTCGACCTTTCAGACCAAGACCGAGAAACCATTCTCAATTATCTGATTGACAACCGATTCGTTAATAACGAGCGGTTCGCTAACGCCTTTGTCCGCGGCAAGATCAACCAAAGTGGTTGGGGCTTGAACAAGATCCGTTTCCACCTGATGCAGAAAGGGATCGACAAGACGCTCATCGATGCAGCCCTTGGGCAAGCCGACGAAGCAACCTACCGTCAACGGCTCCTCGAGGTTCTCAACCTCAAGGCCAAGACCGTCAAGGCGGAAAACGACTTTGAAAAGAAGCGGAAACTGGCTGCTTACGCCCTACAACGTGGTTTTGAGGCCCATTTGGTCTGGGAAGTGTTGAAAGAAGATTTTGAAAAATAGAAGGATTTTTATACCTTTGCAGTCCATTTTTGAACCATGAAGATCCGCAAACAGCTCATCACCCAAGCCCCGGAGTGCCTGACCGATCCCTTCAGCCAGGCCCAGAACGTCATCATCTCGGTGTTGTTTGCGTTGGTGTTTCTGACGGCCTACACGCCCTTCTCCGACACTTCATGGTTCCAGCTAGGCACCAACAGCCGTTTCCTCGGAACGGTGGCCTTTGTGGGCATCGGCACCTTTTTCCTGGCGTGCAGCAGAACCCTGATGACTTTCTGTGTCCGGAGACTGCGGCATTTTGCCATGTGGGCCTACCTGCTATGGCTTTTCCTTGAGATCCTGGTGATTGCCATGTTCCACACCTATCTTTCCTATTTTATGGTCAAGGCCACTTCCTATTCCTTGGGATACATCTTCGGGAAGAGCCTGTTGATCACTTTCGTCGCCTTGGCCGTTCCTTATACGATCGTCGACCTGATGATCCTGCTCAAGGAGTCACGCCGCAAGCTGACCCTCACCAAGAGCGACACGGTGGAATCCGACAACGAGGTGTTGCCCGAACATGCCGAGATCATCAACCTGATGGACAACAACGGCAACCTGAAACTCTCCGTAAAGCTCGACAACCTCTATTACATCAAGGCAGAAGACAACTACATCAACGTGTTTTATCAACGTAGCGGGACCCTTGCCAGTTACATGTTACGCTGCAAGATGAAGACCATCGAGGACAATTGCGTGAATATCAGTTCCCTGATGCGCTGCCATCGGTCTTATATTGTCAATATCAAGAAAGTCAGCGTATTGCATAACGAATCCGACGGCTTCATTCTCGATTTTGAACGGGAAGGCTTGGATTCCATTCCGGTTTCGAAGACCTATTCACAAAAGGTGTTGGAAGCGTTTAATAAGAAATAGAAGGCAGAAGTCAGAAGATAGAAGACAGAAAACAGAATGAAGTGTTTGAATTGCGGGAACGAGTTTGAGGGGCAGTTTTGCCCGGAGTGTGGACAGAAGGCCGACACGGGACGGTTCACCATGCGGTTCATCTTCGAGAACATGGTGACGGCCATCTTGGGCCGTGATGGTAGCATCTGGTTCACCTTGAAGAACCTGTTCGCCCGACCTGCCGGGATGATCGTCGATATCCTCAGCGGGAAACGCAAACGGTACTTCTCACCTTTCCCGATGCTGTTCCTGGCCCTGACGCTGTACATCCTCATCACCTCGGTCACCACCGGATTCATGGTGCAAGAGGCGTTCAAGGATGGTGAAATGGTTGTTTCTCAGGAAACCGGGGAAAACAGTCAGCAAGCCGTTGAGGTATTTCACACGATCAAACAAATCGTATTCTTTTTCATCAACCACTATACCTTGTGTTTCCTGCTGACGCTGCCGTTGCTAGTGGTGACGGCACGGGCCTGTTATGGCCGAGACAACCGCAAGCGCTATTACTGGGCGGAATACATCATCACCATCGTATATGCAATGGTCATCGTGGTGCTGTTCCGATGTTTGACCAGGGTCACCTATCTGTTTGACCACGACTTGGCATTGTCGCTGGGCTTTGTCTTGTCGCCTTTTATTATCATCATCGCCTTCACCGCCTGTTTCAGGAAGATGTTGGGCTTCAGCATCGTGAAGACCGCCTGGCGCAGCATCTTGGCCGTTCTTTTGTATTCCGCGATGCTGCTCTTCATTGCGTTCATCGGCGCCATCGTTTTTGCCCTTGTGGTGTTGAATAACAAGGGGGATGTTAGCATTATGATTGGATGATTCTTTTGCACCTTTTCTCTTGAAAGAAAAGGTGCGCAAAAGTTCAAGGCCAAAAACATCGGCCCATCGCGCCCAGCCCGGTGAGGTGAGTCCTGCTTTCTTTGATGAAATAGTAAAAATATATTTGTATTAATTATTAATATATAGAAAATTATCATATCTTTGCATTGATAATGATTTGATATGGTAAAGAAGATAACAAACAAAAAGGATCAGGAACTAGTCGCAAATTGCGACCACCTCGAAAACAGAGATGCCGTTCTTAGTCAAAGCGTAATAGAGAATCTCATAACGACTATTAGGGGGCATCAGGTTTTGATTGACAGGGATTTAGCAGTGCTTTATGGAGTAGAGACAAAACGTTTAAATGAACAAGTAAAACGAAATAAAGAGAGATTCCCTGCTGATTTTTGCTTTCAATTGAACAATCTGGAATTCGAGAATTGGAGGTCGCAATTTGCGACTTCCAATTCCGACAGGATGGGAGTACGACGGGCTCCGTATGCTTTTACGGAACAAGGTGTAGCTATGCTCGCTTCCGTTCTGAAAAGCGAAATAGCCATATTGGCAAGTATAAAAATCATGAGAGCTTTTGTAGCAATGCGTAAACTCATCGTTCAAAACACCAATGTTTTGATGCGAATCGCTCACTTAGAGAAGCACCAAATTGAAACGGATGAGAAGATCGATGCCATTCTCGATAAAATGGATCAAAATGCTCCTAAGATACTTCCCGAACAAGTCTTCCCCACAGGTTGCGTTTGGGACGCTTGGACCTACGTTTCCGATCTTGTTCGCTGCGCCAAACACCGAATCGTTTTGATTGACAATTTCGTTGACGACCGTGTTTTAGCCATGCTCACCAAGCGTGCTGAAGGCGTAACGGCCACTATCCACACCCGCTATAGTGAGCAGTTCCTCACTGACCTCAAGAAGCACAACGAGCAGTACCCAGCGATTGCTTTCATCCAGCTCCCGCATCGCCATCACGACCGTTTCCTGATCATTGATGATCAAGTATTCCTATTGGGTGCCAGCTTGAAGGACATGGGCACGGGGCTTTGTGCAATTACCGAGATGACGATTGAGCCGGAAACGATGCTGGAACTAGTGAAAATAAACAGATAACTTCTACGGGAAAAGTAACAAAGAAAAAAAGCACCCCAGCGGGGTGCCTTTATCAAAAAAATTCGCTCGTTTTTTAATTGTTAGCAATTCATGCCGCCACAGCAGTGGATGACCTGACCCGTGACATACGAGGAGAGGTCGGAGGCGAGGAAGAGCGCCACATTGGCGACGTCCTCGGGGGTGCCACCACGACGCAGCGGGATGAGGCTCTCCCAAGCCTTGCGGACGTCGTCCGGCAGGGCATTGGTCATGGCCGTGATGATGAATCCCGGAGCGATGGCATTGTGACGGATGTTACGAACGCCCATCTCCTTGGCCGCACTCTTGGTGAAGCCGATGATGCCCGCCTTGGAGGCGGAGTAGTTGCACTGGTTGGCATTGCCAGAGACGCCCACCACCGAACTCATGTTGATGACGCTGCCGCCGTTCTGCTTCCACATAATGGGTTGCACCGCCTTGGTGAAGTTGAACACCGACTTGAGGTTGACGTTGATGACCGCATCCCACTGTTCCTCGGTCATGCGCTTGAGCGCCGTGTCCTTGGTGATGCCGGCGTTGTTGACCAGCACGTCGATACGACCGAAGTCTTTGACGATCTCCTCCACCACCTGCTGGGTCTCAGCAAAGTTGGCAGCGTTAGAAGCGTATGCTTTGGCTTGGATGCCCATGGCCTGAAGCTCTTTCTCGGTCTCCAGCACGAAATCGCTCAAGGCAATATCGGTGAAGGCAATGTTACAACCTTCCTGGGCGAAGCGCATGGCGATGGCCTTGCCGATGCCGCGACCGGCGCCGGTAATCAAAGCCACCTTGTTCTCTAATAATTTCATGATTCAAAGATTTAAAGATTCGAAGATTTGAAGATCCAAAGATAGAAAAAAATCTGTCTTCCGACTTCAATCTCCAGACTTCTGTCTCTTGACTTCTTATTTCGAAGTGTATTCCTCAATGAGTTTGTAGAGGTCGGCCACCGTCTCGATCTTCTCGGTGTCGCTGTCTTCAAACTTCAGGTTGAACTCACGTTCCAGCTCCATGGAAAGTTCGACGACGTCCAGCGAGTCGGCGCCCAGGTCGTTGGAGAGGTTCTTGTCGGGAGTGACCTCGCTCTCATCGAGGCCCAATTTCGAAGCGATGATGCTTCTGATCTTGTCTTGCAAAGTTGCCATTGATTAATTATTTAAAGATTTATGATTCAAAGATTTAAAGATTATTTGGCACGAGTGTCGGGAAGGAGGGCGAAAGAAAGCTCGCCACGGACACACATCTTACCTCCGACGCTCAACGTAGCGGAGCAGATGTAGATGTTGGCACGGTGAAGCGTCAGCGTGGCTTCCACCTCGACGGTGTCGCCCGGACGGACACTGTTTTTGAAACGGACCTTGTCGATGCCCGTATAGAAGGTCAGCTTGCCGATGAGGTCGTCTTTCATCAACAAGGCACAGGACTGGGCCATGATCTCGCAAAGGATGACACCCGGAACGACGGGTTCACCGGGGAAATGGCCTTTCAGGAAAAACTCCTCGCCCGTCACATGATACTTCGAATGGGCCACATGGTTTTCGTCGAGGGTCATCTCATCGACCAGGAGCATGGGCTCGCGGTGCGGAAGGTACTGTTTGATTTCTTCTCTATTCATTTATTTCAAGATTTCAGATTTCAAGATTTAACTTTCCTGAGGGCAACGCAGGCATTGTGGCCACCGAAGCCGAGGGAGTTGGAGATGGCGATATCCAGATCCACCTTGATGGCTTGGTTCGGCGTATAGTCGAGGTCACACTCCGGGTCAGGCTCGTCGAGTCCGATGGTCGGAGGGATGATGCCCGTGTTGAGCGCCATGACGCTGACCACCAGTTCGATGCCGCCTGCGGCGCCGAGAGCGTGTCCCATCTCCGACTTGGTGGAGCTGATATGGGCGCGGCGGGCTTCCGTCTCTCCCATCGCGATCTTGATGGCCTTGGTCTCGCCGCTATCGTTCATCGGGGTGCCCGTACCGTGGGCGTTGATGTACAGCGACTCGCCCGCCTTGTAACCAGCCTCGTCAAGGGCTTGTTTGATGGCCAGGCTCTGCGTGGTGCCGTCAGGACGCGGGGCGGTGCTGTGGTAGGCGTCGCAGCTGTTGCCATAGCCACACACCTCAGCATAGATCTTGGCGCCACGCTGTTTGGCATGCTCATATTCCTCCAGCAGCATGATGCCCGCACCTTCGGCGATGACGAAGCCCGCCCTATTCTTGTTGAACGGCAGCGAAGCCCTCAACGGATCTTCCGCCTTGGTCAGGGCCTTGCAGTTGGCAAAGCCGCCGATCGAAACCGGGTTGATGCCTGCCTCGCAGCCACCCGTGATGATGGCGTCGGCATAGCCGTGCTTGATGGCGCGATAGGCTTCTCCAATGCTGTGTGTACCGGTAGCGCATGCGGTGACGATAGGCACACAAGGGCCTTGGGCGTTGTAGCGGATGGCCACGCTGCCCGAAGCCATGTTGCTGATCATGGTGGGGATCATCAGCGGGGAGATCCAACGCGCTCCTTCGTCATGGCACCGGATGACACCATTCATGATGGTGTCGAAGCCACCGATTCCGGAACCGATATAGACCCCCAAGCGGCTGGGATCCAGCTGCAGGTCCTCGTTGCCTTTCATGGCCTGTGCGGCAGCCGCCATGGCATAGATAGCGAAACGGTCGTTGCGCTTGACAAAGCCCTTATCGACACCGGCCGCAATGGGATCGAAGTCCTTCAATTCACCGGCGATCTTCACCGGAAGATCCGTCGCGTCAAAGCTCTTGATCGGAGCGATGCCGCAAACACCCTTAATAAGATTATTCCAAGTGGTTTCGAGGTCGTTGCCCACTGGCGAAACGACCCCCATACCAGTTATCACTACTCTTCTCGTTTCCATAAAAGATTCTTACTTCTTCCTTCTGTCTTCTGACTTCTGACTTCTATAAAATCATTCCCATTCCCACACACAGGCAGCGGAGACGAATCCGGCGCCAAAGGCACTCATGACGATCTTGTCGCCTTTCTTGATCTTATTCTCAGCAAGCATCTCATCCAACAGAATCGGAATGCTGGCGGAAGAAGTGTTGCCATATTTCTCGATATTGGTCGGGAACTTTTCCTCGGGCTGTCCCAAGATGCCGCGGATGCCGTCGATGATGCGCTTGTTGGCTTGATGCAACAGGTAGTAGTCCACCTCCGAAGGATCCATCTTTTCGTCTTTGAGCACCCGCTGGATGTCTTTGGCCGATTCGGAAACGGCCGTCTTGAACAAGTCCTTTCCTTTCATCACCAGGGGCTGGCCGGCAACGCGATCCTGTTCGAAAGGCGTCTGTTCCATATGACGTTCATAATAGAGCACGTCACGATCGGAGATCATGGTCAAATGCACATCCTTGAAGGCCTCACCAGGGCCCAGCACCACGGCGCCGGCACCGTCCCCAAAGAGGATGCTCGTGTCGCGTTCCTTCCAGTTGCAGTATTTGGTGGGCTCTTCGGCACACACAATCAACACATACTTGGCCCGACCGGCTTTCATCATGTCGTCCGCGAGCATCAGGGCGTTGACGAATCCGGCACAGGCCACGTTGATGTCGAGGCCAGGGCAGGTGACGCCGATGCGTTTCTGGATGATACAGCTCAAACCGGGGGTGATATGTTCGTTGGCCACGTTGGAGACCAAGAGGAAATCGATCTGGTCGGGGGTGAGTCCCGATGCGTTGATGGCCTTGGTGGCTGCCTCAACGGCCAGGTCGTAGAGGGTTTCGTTCGATAAAAGGTGACGGGTCTTGATGCCCGTACGGGTTGAAATCCACGCATCGCTCGTATCCAAGAAGGTGGCGAGATCGTCGTTGCTCACCGTCAATGAGGGTAATGCGCTTCCTGTTCCGATAACTTTCATAGTTGTTGTCAAAAAAATTCGCTGCAAAAGTAGGTCGGTCGGATCACATAAAAAGAAAAAGGTGGTTGTTGTTGGTAAAATGTGGCGAAAATGGGCGTTTTGGGACGAAAT
>JAEFAE010000015.1 GCA_016291135.1 Bacteroidales bacterium | reverse complement strand
CGCCTTTCACCGACGTGGACTTCATGGGGTATTGCTATGCCCTCCCCGTCGCGATGCGACGGGGACACCACCTCTACTGGAAATGGGTACAACGCCATTATCCCGAGGCGTTGGCCGTCCCGTCGAGTCGTAAGCCCCTCCCTGCGACGGCACCGCAAAAAATGGCCAACCTCACCCAAAGGGCTTGGCATAAAGCAATGAAAATCAGCAGAAAGGGCTTGTTCACACTGGGGTTGGTCCCTTCACGCATCCGCCCCGAGTCTTCCATGAATCCCTATGAATACTGGTACGACACCGACCCTCAGGTGCGGGCGTTTTTCGATGCCTGTTATCACGAAAACTTCCCACGGCTAGCCGATGATCCGGTCCTGTCGGCAGAAGTCAGTGCCTTGTACCACAGCGAGGTAGTGCTGGAAAAACTGATGGCGCTCACGGTGTTGGCGGCACATCGGGCATGGATTTGACGTAGATGTCGGTCTGCGGGAAGGGTATCTCAATGCCGTTTTCATTCAACGCATTATAGATCAGCTCCTTGGCACGTGCCGGGAAGGTATAGTGGGTATCCACCGTCGTATAAAGGAAGACGATCAGATCGACCGAGCTGTCGCCGAACTTGTCGAAACGGATGTCGATACCGCGTTTGGGATCCACGATGTCGCGACCGAACTTGTCTTTCTTCTGCAAGGGCTTCAAGGCATCCAGGATGACTTGACGGGTCTTCTCGATGTCGGTACCGTACTTCACCCCCACCGGGATTTTCAGCATCTCATAGTTCTTGCCGCCCGTGAGGTTCTTGAAGTTCTTCGAGAAGAGGTTGGTGTTGGTGAAGGCAATCAACGAGCCGTCTTCTTCCTCCACCAGGGTGGTTTGGTAGCTCACACGACGCACGACGCCACGCACGCCTTCACAGGCGATGACATCGCCCACGCGGATGCGTCCCGACATCAGCTGCACCCCATAGAAGAAGTTGTTGAGCACGTCCTTGAGGGCAAAACCCATACCGGCGGCCAAACCGGCGGTGATGGTCGTCAGTGCCGAGACGGGCAGCTGCAGGAGCGAGAACCCGATGACCGCATACAAGAGCCAGCAAAGCACCGATATCAAGGTGTTGGCCAAGCTGAGATTGACGTCGGACTCCTTGATCTCCACGTCTTTGCTCAGTTTCTTCAGGGTTTTCCTGATCCTGCTTACCCGCATCAGGGAGGTGATGAGATACACCAGGTATCTGAAGAGGAAGAACAAACCCACCAACATGAACAAGTGGTTCAACGACACCGAGAACCAGCCTTCCACATGGAACAGCGGCCTACTATAGACTTGACGGAAGGTGGGGCTCATATTGAACACGTCGCCCGCCATGAACACGCTCATGGGGATGGAGTTGATGACCGCCAAAGGCAGCAACACATCCTTGAACAAATCATAGAGCCAGGTAACCTCGATGAAGGCGCCCTTCCCGTTGAGGGGAAGACCCGGGTTTTTTTCGTGATAGCTGGCCTTGAGTTTGGAGACCCTCCCGTCATAATAGTCTTTCAACAGGGTAAACAAGGCTGAAATGGTTTGGAAGAGCGTCAGCTGGAAGAACCACCAGATGAGCAGTAGCAGTCCGGCCATGGAATAGCCGAAAATACCCAGGAAGAAAGCAGCCACCATCACACCGAAGGAGATCCACATATAGAACATGTCAGGCCTTGGCACCCGGTTGTTGCGGCGCACGTTGACGATAAACTGCCAAATGGAGAAGATCAGGAGCAAGGTCGGGAACACAAAGGCCAACAACGTGTTGGGAATGAAGATGATACGGAACAAGATGGTGATGAACGACAACAGCAGGCTCGGGAGATACACGACGATGGTGTTGCGGGTCAGATGCCGGTCGGTACGGATCATCAACGAGAGGAAGATGGCGGCAAGCAGCCAGGTGTATTGTCGCAAAAGCCTGGAGATCAGTACCCAATAAGGGTTGTTACGGGATCCCAAAATGAAAGAGAACACACCGAAGAACACGATCCCCAATAGCAAGGTGATCATCCGTCGGCGACTTTTGAGGAAATCTTTTTGGAGGAAAGGGATGAAGCGGAAACACAGCCATGAGATCAGCCAAGCCAAGAGGAAGCAGCCCACCAGCACGGCGAGGGCCACCATGCCGAACACCAGCACCGCCGATCCACTCCAGACGCGGGCCGAAGAAAGGTTGGACGTATCGATGCCGCCATATTTCTCCGTGACTTCCTGGCGTAGCATAGGGAAATACAAGTCGTGCCGCTGAAGCATCGACCATAGGCTTGGTTGGCCTCTCAAGAAGATACGTTGCTGGACGGTCTCATAGCTGTCTTGGGCGTATTCATACGCGGCTTCGAGCTGCTGTTCCAGTTCGTTGTAGCGTTCACTCTCCAGCTCAAGACGTCCAAGCCCTTGGCTATAGAAGTCGGCCATCTGCTCGGCGATAGCCACGCAGCTGTCGCGTACCACGTCATACTCGGGGTCGTCGGGCATCTTCCTCAAGATATCCACCAGCCTCGTGTAACGGTCTTTGCCGGAACGCATCATCGAAAGCCGTCGGTCGAAAGGTTGCGTTTTCGTGTGGAACTCGTTGTATTGCTTCGACACCTGGTCCAAGGCGTAGGTGAGGTCGAAGGTAAAGTTGTACGACGACTGGGAATACAGCATCAAGGAAACCGCATTGCACTGTTCGGTCAATTCGTCGATGCTCATCCTTCTGTTGTTGGTCCTTGTCCGATCCGTGGGACGGGGCGTGCTGTTGAATCGTTTGAATTTCTCCTGCGTCTGCCTCAATTCCTGCAACAAGATGGACAAGGTGGTCTTCATGTCTTTTTCATAAAAGACAGCCCACGAGGGCGCGGCGGTCGCCAAGACCAGCAGCAACAGCAAAAGGATGCGTGTTCTTTTCATGGCATTTACGGTTTTTTGGTGATCCGGTCGGGGTGCTCCAGAACAAACTTCGACCAGTCCGAAGACGAGGAGCTCCTTTTCTTTTTGGGTTTGGTGTAGTTGACGTCCTTGCCCCGGTCGATGCAGTGGCACACCGCCGCCGCCAAGGCGTCGGTGGCGTCGAAGTATTTGGGCATCTCGCCAAAACGCAACATGGCCTGCAGCATCTTGGAAACCTGCTCCTTGGAGGCGCTGCCGTTGCCGGTGATGGTCTGCTTGATGGTACGGGGGGCGTATTCGAAGATGGGGATGTCGCGATACAGGGCCGCAGCCATCGCTACGCCCTGCGCCCGGCCCAGCTTCAGCATCGACTGCACGTTCTTACCGAAGAAAGGCGCCTCGATGGCCAGCTCGTCGGGATGGTACTCGTCGATCAGTCCCAGCAGCTTCTCGAAGATCATCTTCAGCTTCAGCGCCTGGTTCTCCAGTTTGTTCAGCTTGATGACATCCATGCACATCAGCTCCATCTGCTTGCCCTGCTGACGGATGAGCCCGAAACCCATCACCAGGGTACCCGGGTCAATGCCTAGGATGATCTTTTCTGCTTCCATACGGCCGCTTACATCAGTTTCTGGTAGAACTGCCACCACTTGTCGGGCAACTCGTTGCGCATGGCCTGGTCGTAGTCTTCCTTGGAGCAGGGAATGAAGTGATGGCGCTCGTAGCGCGGGTCGTCGGCATGCATGAACGACATGTCGATCCACCATTTTCCCGTGATCTTGTGGCAGAGGAAAATGACGTTCTCCTCCCCTTCGCCAATCTGGACGTTGTAGCGCTTGAAGTCGGTACTGTCCAAGGTCGGGAGGTCGTCCTGCCGGTTGCTGTAGCCCTCGATGAAATACCAGATCATCTCGGCCATCAGGTTGGCCGTGCGCGCGTTGATGTCGTAATGGGGGTTGTATTCGAAAAACCCGATCGACGAGAGCTTGAAGTTGAGTCCGGCATAGCGGGTCATCCGACAGGCTTCTTCGCCGTTGAATCCGTTGGGCGAGGCATTCTTCACGCCAGGGGCGTCGGCAGCCCGGATGGCACTCATGTCGAAACTCAGGATGTTGGCGTTGCGGATCAGCGGCTCGGTCAGTTCGATGTTTTGCTTGAGATGGCCCAGCCGGTAGGTATCGAACAGCAGCTGCTTCATCAGTTCGATGCTCTCGTTGTCGACATAATACGACTGGTAGCCGATGTTGGTGAAGTTGAACAGGAAGTTCGGCTGGTGCAAGATGATGTGGCTGAGGTAGGAATGGGCGTTCAGCCCTTCGTTGTCGTTGCCGAGGTCGAACAGCGGATCGACCGTGGCGATGTTGATCAGCTTGCCGGTGGGTTCATACACCTGATACATGGGATACGTCATATCCTGACTCCCTCCGAAGAGGATCGGCAGGATATGACGTTTCATCAGCTCGGTAAGGACCTGGTTGAGCGCGTAATACGTGTCGCTGATCTCCTGTCCGGTCCTGACGTTTCCAAGATCGACGATGCGGAGTTCATCCCAGTGGTTGAAGAGCTGGTAGAAGGCCTTGCGGACATGGTCGGCGCCATCGGCACAGCCGTGGTTGTCGACGGCGCCGCGTTCCTCCTTGATGCCGACCAGCGCCAGCTGGCAGCCATCCAGTTCGGGGAATTCGTCCTCGTCGCGAAACACGGCGACGGTTTCCCCGAAGGTTTTCTTTCCCGGACGGGTGTTGGTGGTGAAGCACTTCTCCGGCACCGGCTCCAAGAACATGCTGATATCCATAGATGACAGGGGGATTCTTACTTCTGATAGAGTTTCTGCCAGTTCTTGTATTCACGTTCTTGCCAGGGAGCGTTGTGGTAGGCGTAGCTGACGATGGCGGGGATGACGGTGGTGCCTTCGGCATAGACCATCTGTTGGAGTTCCTCGCTCACCTTGCCCCACGAGCCCGCTTCGAGCAGGGTCGAAGAAGAGCAGGCGCCGTCGCGGACATCGGCCACGGTGATCTGGATGGCATATTTGTGCATGGGCACTTCGACGCCAAGGATCTCGGCACACACCACGGTGTCTTGAGCGAAGTTCTTGGGCGTGCCGCCGCCGACCATGAAGAGGCCTGACTGCGGGCTGTTCATCTTGATCTCGGTGAGTTCGAGGAAGTCGGCCACCGAGTCGATGCTCACGTAGGGCTTGCCGGCTTTCTTGCGGAGCCACTGGTGCTTGCCGATGCCGAAGCCCGCGGAGCTGTCGCTGAAGGCGGGGCAGAAGATCGGCACGCCGCACTCGTAGCAGGTCTGGATGAGACTTTCTTTCTTCACGCCGTGGCCGTTGGCGAGCCATTTGCCCACCTCATAGAGGAACTCGCGGCTGCTGTAGGGACGGCATTCGAGGGTGTCGGCCACGTCGCAGGTGGCTTGGTCGCAGGCCTGCAGTTCTTCTTCGTCGATGAAGGTGTCGTAGATACGGTCGATGTAGAGTTCACGCAGCTTGGTGTCGGGGATGACGTTCTCCTTGGTGCCGATGTAGTGTTTGTAGCCGAGGGCTTCGAAGAGGTCCATGTCGATGATGGAGGCACCGGTGCTCACGACGGCGTCCACCATTTTGTTGCGAACCATCTCCACATACACCTGCATGCATCCTGCGGCGGAGGTCGATCCGGCGATGGTGAGGATGTTGGTGCAGTCCTTCTCTGCAATCATCTGGCAGAGGATGTCGGCGGCGCGGGCCGTGTCACGCGAGGTGAACGACATCTTGCGCATGGCGTTGATAAGTTCGGTTGAATCGTACTTTTTGATGTCGATATGTTCGACAACGTCTTTCAGAAGGTCTTTTTTCTCCATGTTATTGATTGTTTAAATGATTACCTTAAAGGTGCAAAGATAAACATTTTCAACAAAACAAGAAGAAAAAACGGCCGGTTATTACCGACTAAAGCAATTGTGGGCTGACGGTGGCGAGGGGCGACCTGTCCTTGGTCCTTCCTGCCCTGCAACAACAAAACCGATCCATGCACCCTATTTCATGCTGCGAATCTTATTTCATCTGCGCCTCAATCTCCTGCATCAGCGCCTCGCCTTCGAGGTTGCGGGCGACGATCATGCCGTCCTTAATGAGGGCGTTCTGCGGGATGAAGGCGATGGAATAGAGGGCGCCGGCGGCATTGCCCCAGCCTTGCAGGTCGGAGACCTGGGTCCAGGTGAGACCGTCTTTCTCGATGGCGGCGAGCCAGGCGTCGCGGTTGGTGTCGAACGACACGCCGAGCACGTCGAAGCCCTTGTCATGATACTTTTGGTAGGCCGCCACCACGTCGGGGTTGGCCTTGCGGCAGTCGGGGCACCACGAAGCCCAGAAATCCACCAGCAGCAGCTTGCCCTCGGCCAAGGTGCTCAGGGTCACGGGGTTGCCATCGGGATCGTTCTGGGTGAAGTCGATGATGGGCTGTCCGGCCTGCACGCGCTCCAGCTTCTCCACATACTCCTCGGCCAGGGTCAGGTTGCTGGAAGTAAGGATGCTGTCGGCGTGGCGGATGTTGTCGATCATGGTGCGCATCTCGCATGGGCCAAAAGCCCATTTGTAGCGATACAGCACATAATGCGCCACGGGGTCGGTGGGATGCTCCCACACATAGTCGAAGCAATGCATCTTCAGCATCTCCTCCCCATCGGCGGGGTCGATGGTGCTGTCAGCCTCGAGCTTGGCTTCCATATCGTTGTAGCTCTTGTTGAAAGCCTCGAGCCGGTCTTGGGTCTCCGAGCCTTTGACGGTGATGATACTGGGATTCTGGAAGTCGCCTTCCACAGTCAGGTCCTTATGGTCTGTAAAGAAGGAGAAGGGACGGCGCCAACCATCGAGCATGATGGCATACATCTCGTCGTCGTTGACGATGGGAGTGCTGAATACGGCGTCCCAGTTCTGGATGACAGCGGAATCCAAGGTCTGTCCGGCTTTCTGCAAATAAACGGTTTTTCCGTCGGCGTTGGCCAGGTTCACGTTGATGTTGAAGTGAGGTTGCTTGGGCGTGCAGGCTGCTATCGTCAGCATCGCCGCCAAAAAAAAGAAGATCGTTTTTTTCATAATGGTCCGGTATTTGATATTGCAAAGGTAAAATTTTTTTGTAAGTTTGCAATTCATAAACCAGCGGAAGCCGAAAAGCTTTACGAGTAGGCCTATTAAAAGTTGCGCCCGACACAAATCAGGGTTACTATTATGAAGAAACTTATTACCCTTGCAATTGCTGCTTTTATTTTTGGAGCTTTTTCTGTCGCCAATGCCCAACAACCAACCCCGATTGTAAAGGGTGACAAAACCAATGACAAGAAAGCCGTCGTCAACACCACCAAGGAAATCGACGCCAAGACCACGTTGAAAGAAACCAAGGAAATCGATGCCAAGACCACGCTGAAAGAAGCCGAAGTCAAGACCACGCTGAAGGAAGCCAAGGAAGCCGAAGTTAAGACCACGCTGAAGGAAGCCGAAGTCAAGACCACGCTGAAAGAAGCCAAGGAAGCCGAGGCCAAGACCACGCTGAAAGAAGCCAAGGAAGCCGAGGCCAAGACCAAGACCTCGCTGAAGGAAGCCAATGAATATCCCGTATCTCACATTATTAAGAAGGAGAGCGAGGAAATTAAAGTTGACTGGGATATGGAGCTCAAGAATTATGAAATAGCTGTCGATCAGTGCATTACGCTTTTCAAGGCTACCAAAGTTGAAAAAGAACAGAAGGCCCTCGAAAAGGCCCTTGAAGAATTTAACAACAAGCTGAATGAAGTGGAAGCGATGGGTAGCAAGATCGAAAAGGCCAAAGATGAGCTGAACAGAACCCAGCTTCACCGTTACAGAGAAGCAAAAAACAAGCTCGCCGTCGTTTACCAGAAAGGCTGAAAGCCTGAACCAAAAAGGTGAACCGACTGTTCCCCTTCTTGTTCTTTGTGCTTTTTGCCCTGCCTGTGACAGCCCAAACAGGCGACGTGGTCCTCTGCGAGGGTTTCTACAGTCCCTGGCTTGAAGAAGGATGGGACGTCTCAGGCGACGGGTGGGTGGTATGGTACCTCTCCAACAGCGCCAACGCAGGCAACAAGGCACACGAGATGCAGATGGTGCCCGACTACAACTTCAACGGCACCACCATGCTTACCTCGCCACGGGTTGAACTGGACCGATATGATTACATCATGGTCCAGTTCAATCATTGTGTAGAGGCGTATGACAATTCACACAAAGGGGTGATCGGCATCGGCATCTCGCAAGACAACGAGCATTGGGAGAGCATATGGACCGACACCATCACCGAAAGCATCCTGCAAAGCCGGTATCTGTTGACTTTCGACCTGGAGCCTTGGAGCAACAAGAGCAACCATTTCTGCTTTTTCTATTCCGGCGACGGCTCTTGCGTCAAAAACTGGTATCTCGACAACATCATCATCTTTGCCGACAAGAAAGACAAGTACGGACGCATCACCGAACACGACGAAACCGGTTTCGTGGCCGCCTTGTCGTATCTGACCCAGGTGGGCCACAAGGCAAAAAACATGTTTACCCGGCAGGGGCGTTCCAGAAACAAATTCGCAAAGATTGTGTATGGAAACCGCTTGTGATCCAGAAATATTCTTATCTTTGCACCCTCATCAGTAGTAACAACTAAAATGGACGTTCCTTTAGAAGACGCGAATCCCAATTCGCAGTTCACATTTACCTACGACGACATCAAAGGCACCGTACACGTCGTAGATCATCTCACCGGTGAAGAATACGATTTATTGAAAGAAGACACTGGCTGGTTCGACGCCGAGTTCAAATTCGACGTTTGATCGGAATCCATCGTTTTTATCGATGGATGTGCAAAAACAACAAGAATCCCTGAAACGTGTCCAGGGATTCTTTGGTTTTTATTGGGCTGAGGGCCCCCGTAAGGGTGGGGAAACTTATTTCACCACCAGTTTTTTGGTCTCAACGGCACCGTTTTGGTTGATGATGTTCACCAGATAGATGCCCTTGTTCCAACGGGTGGCATCGATGGTGACCACCGCACCTTCGGCCTGATATACCTTCTGGCCCACGAGGTTGTAGACCTCCACCTTGGCCATGTTCGCGCCTTCCACGGTGAATTCGCCGGCGGTCGGGTTGGGGTAGAGCTTAGTCTCTCCGGAAACCTCTGTGACCGTAGTCAGCAGGTCTTCGTCGATGGAGACCATGAATTCCACCCTTCTGTCGCTCGATTCCACGAAAACAAAGGTAGTCACCTGGCCTTTGGCTTCCACAACATTCGGATTCAGACGGAAGCAACAAGACGATCCCGCATCCAATGTATAAGGCAACCCGTAATCCATGGTAATCGTCAGATAGGCATTACCCCAAGGATTCTCGACCTCATAGATATCCGTGATTTCAATAGGCGTGTCGGTGCCGTAGTTGCCGTTGACCACACAGCACTCGGCCTGAGGCTCGTCGACCGTCATTTCAACGACGGGAGCGCCAGGGATATACAAGCCCATGTCGTAGGCTTCGTTTTTCACCATGGCGGTCACTTGGTACTGGCCCAAGGTGGTGGTTATTTGAATCTTGTAGGCGTGGTAGTCGTCTTTCATGGGCGGGGTTTGGAGCGAAACGGTGACTTCGACAGACGCACCGGGTTGGATGTCGAACGGTACGTCGGGCTCCATGAGGTTCAGCGCTGAGCCGTCTTCGGGGTTGATTTCGTTGACGCGCACCAACGCATCGGTCTCGTTGGTCAGGAGGAAGGATCTTTCCTGTCCCATGGCGGTGTACCACAAGGTATCCGGTGCAATCACCAGTTCGCCTGAGGGAGCGTGAGGACCCACGATGAATTCGTGAGGATCGAGTTCGGCAAAGACGGGCTGGGTGTAGCGGTGGCCCGATTCGTCGGCACCAAACACATAATAACGGATGGTGTCGCCTGAGGCGTAGCCGGTGATGGTTCCCGCATATTCGTCCGGATTGCCGGTAGCCGTCATGTGGGCCACTTGGTACTCGCTACTATTGATTTGATAGTAAACAAGAAGGGAATCCTGTTTCAGCTCTTGCCCACTGTAGGCGATGAACTTGCTGACCACCTGATAGGAAGGCTGCCAATCCGGCATGCCGTGCCACACCGCTCTGTGATCGACAAAGAGCATGTTGAAGTCCATCACGCCACGGGTGCGACAGTGCAGGGCATCGGTGTTTTCCCAGCCTCCATAGTAGGAGTTGTAGGGCACCCCTACGATCTCATAGCCGGGCATGGCTTGCTGATAGACGGCCAAGGCCTGGTTGTTGTAGTTGTTGTTGTCGCCCAGGGGCACATACACGGTCTTGTTGAGGATCAGGCTGTTGGTATAGGGAGCGATGGTGTAGCCGCCGGGTTCTTGCACGCGATACACGTGATAAGGATAGCCCCAGCAGCAGTTGGTAGTCGCGAAATACTGAGCCACTTGTTCATAATATTGATAGCGCGGGTTGCTTTGAGGCAGCTGGGCAATCAGGATCTTGTCGGGAGCGAGGTACTTGCCCCAGCAATCGACGTGGGCGATGTAGTCGCCTTGCGGATCGATGGTGATGTGGTAGGGATCGATACCCAGGTATTGCTGCATCTTCTGTCGGACATTCTCTTCGTTGTTGCCGTTTTCGGAAACGATCAGGTCATCGCTGACGCCGTGGCCGCGGCCGTCTTCCATCATGTTGCCACCGGTATGCTGCAGGTTCATGCCGTACATGGGGATGTTCCAATAGTTGGCGAACACGCCCGACATGTTGTCGTCGTTGGGACGGGGACGGTTGTAGATGTTGTCGACGATGGCCGGATGGCGGTCCTCAAAGATGTACCATGGGCCGTAGTCGCGCACCCAGTAGGAGTCGGATTGCGCATTGACGAAGGTCACGTTGCTCATGTTGACCCCTGCGTTTTGGAAAGAGCTCTGGGCCTGGTTTTGGTAGCCGCTGCTGACAATGCAATACACCATGCAGTTGTTCGACAGCTGGGCCACCAGGTTGGTCGGGATGCCCAGGGGATAGCGGATCATCACCCCTTGCATGGGCTCGAACTCGGCCACGAAACGCGGCTCGCCGGTCGGAGGCGGAGTTTCAGTGAAGTTGATGGCCCGGACCGGGGTGTTCATCTCTTCTTCGGAGAGGTAATGCCAACGCATCCAGTCGGGTTTGGTTTGTTGTGCGCGGACTGCCGTAAAGGCGGTCACCGCAAGCAATGCGAGAATGAGGAAACTTCTTTTCATTGTATGGTTCAATGTTTTTTTCAATCGAAACGGCAAAGATACTATTTAATAGGAATAATTACCGTATTTTTGTCCTCAATAAACAAAAAAACACCATGAGAGCGTCCATTTCCTACCAAGAGCTTCAACGTTTGGTTACCGAAAACACCCATCAGCCCATCAGTTTCGAGTTCGTTGACAGTAAGACCATTAAGGTCCTTTATGAACTCAACCTCGGCTTTATGAAACGTAAAATCGGCATCGACCTGAAGGTGCTCGACATCGTGGGTAGCGACCTTCGGGTGCAGTATTCCAGTGGCTTCGGCATGGACGGGATGGTCGGCATGGCCCTGAACATGGTCAAGGACAAGATCCCCGCCGACCTGCTGGAGGAACGCCCCGACCGGGTGCTGCTGGTGCATCTGGGCCAGATCGACAAGATCAAGCCGGTTTTCGACCGCATCGACGTAAGAGACCTCAACATGTTAGCCGAAGCACTGGAAGTGGTAGGGGATTTCAAATAACGAAAAAAGCAACCCTTTCGCGGGTCGCTTTTTATGATTCGGTTACCGGTTTTCGGCCGATTTATCGTGGTTCAAGGTATATAAAGAAAATATAATTCGATGTTTGCCACATGGGAAAAATCCCGCCATTGCTGGCGGGATTTTTTCATGGATTGCTTCGCTACGCTCGCAATGACGCGAAGCGTGGCTATTAGGCCTGTTTGCGTGCAGCGATCAGCAGATCCAGCATCTTGATGGCCGAGTCGCTGATGACCGTACCGGGACCGAAGATGGCCACGGCACCGGCGTCGTAAAGGAACTGGTAGTCCTGTGCAGGAATCACGCCACCCACGGTGACCATGATGTCGGGACGACCGAGTTTCTCCAGCTCTTCGATGACCTGCGGCACCAGGGTCTTGTGACCGGCGGCCAGGGAGCTCACGCCCAGGATATGGACGTCGTTCTCCACGGCCTGCTTGGCAGCCTCGGCGGGTGTCTGGAACAACGGTCCCATATCCACGTCGAAGCCGATGTCGGCATAACCGGTGGCCACCACCTTGGCGCCACGGTCGTGACCGTCCTGACCCATCTTGGCAATCATGATACGCGGACGGCGGCCTTCCATCTTGGCAAACTCGTCGGCCTTGGCCACTGCCTCGGCAAATCTTGCATCGTTTTTCGTTTCCATAGAATACACTCCTGAGATTGAACGGATGACGGCTTTGTAACGACCCGCGACCTTTTCGCAAGCCATGGAGATCTCACCCAGCGAAGCGCGGCACTTGGCGGCTTCGACGGCCAAGGCAAGGAGGTTGCCCTCGCCGGTGGCGGCACAGTGGGTGATGGCCTCGAGGCAACGCTGCACATCGGCCTCGTTGCGGTTGGCGCGGAGCTCCTTCAGGCGCTTGATCTGCGACTCGCGCACTGCGGTGTTGTCGACCTCCAAGGTCTCGATGGGATCCTCGTGGTCGAGGCGGTACTTGTTGATGCCGACGATGGTCTCGCGGCCGGAGTCGATCTTGGCCTGCTTGCGGGCAGCAGCCTCTTCGATACGCATCTTCGGCAGACCCGTCTCGATGGCCTTGGCCATGCCACCCATGGCTTCCACCTCTTGGATGTGACCCCAAGCACGGTGTGCGATCTCGTTGGTGAGGCTCTCCACGTAGTAGGAACCTGCCCACGGGTCGACCACACGGCAGACGTTGGTCTCTTCCTGGATGTAGATCTGGGTGTTACGGGCGATACGGGCGCTGAAGTCGGTGGGCAAGGCGATGGCCTCGTCCAAGGCGTTGGTGTGCAGCGACTGGGTATGACCCAGGGCGGCGCCCATGGCCTCGATGCAGGTGCGGGCCACGTTGTTGAACGGGTCTTGCTCGGTGAGCGACCAGCCGGAGGTCTGGGTGTGCGTACGCAGGGCCAGCGACTTGGTGTTCTTTGGGTTGAAGGTGCTCACGATCTTGGCCCACAGCATACGGGCGGCACGCATCTTGGCGATCTCCATGAAGTGGTTCATGCCCGAGCACCAGAAGAAGGACAGACGCGGCGCAAAGGCGTCGATGTCCAAGCCGGCCTTGACACCGGTGCGGAGGTAATCCCAGCCATCGGCCAAGGTGTAGGCCATCTCGATGTCGGAGGTGGCACCGGCTTCCTGCATGTGGTAACCCGAGATGGAGATCGAGTTGAACTTCGGCATGTTCTGCGAGGTGAACTCGAAGATGTCGGCGATGATGCGCATCGAGAACTCAGGCGGATAGATATAGGTGTTACGCACCATGAACTCCTTCAAGATGTCGTTCTGGATGGTGCCTTGCAGCTCTTCGTACTTGGCACCCTGCTCCAAGGCGGCGACGATGTAGAAGGCCAGGATCGGCAGCACGGCGCCGTTCATGGTCATGGAGACGGACATTTTGTTCAGCGGGATCTGGTCGAACAGGACCTTCATATCCTCGACGGAACAGATGCTCACGCCCGCCTTGCCCACGTCGCCCATGACGCGCTCGTGGTCGGCGTCGTAGCCACGGTGGGTGGCCAAGTCGAAGGCCACGGACAGACCTTTCTGACCCGCGGCGATGTTACGGCGGTAGAAGGCGTTGGACTCCTCGGCGGTGGAGAAACCGGCGTACTGACGGATGGTCCAGGGACGCATCACGTACATCGTGGAATAAGGTCCGCGGAGGAAGGGGGCGATACCGGCGGCATAGTTGAGGTGCTCCATGCCTTCGAGGTCTTTCTCGGTGTAGGTCGGTTTCACCATGATATGCTCGGCGGTTTCCCAAGGTTCGC
This sequence comes from Bacteroidales bacterium, assembly GCA_016291135.1. Taxonomy (GTDB): domain Bacteria; phylum Bacteroidota; class Bacteroidia; order Bacteroidales; family F082; genus Limimorpha. Next base: position 40,766 of record JAEFAE010000015.1, on the reverse strand, counting down.
CGTTCGGCAGGAGGATACCGTTATGATTAGGAATCGCGTTGATGTTGATGTCTTTATAATTGGGTTTCATAGCGATGCTCCTTTCTTATTTCGTTATACCTAATTGCTTTTGGAACTCGGTCAACGTCTCCAAGACATTGCTCTTCACATGGATGAAGTACTTCAGGCCGGCTTCCTTGAGGAGGTCGGCGGTGCCTTCGGGGTTGCCGGCGAGCACAACGAGGGTCTCGTCTTTCAACGCCTCGTAGATCTTGAGGGCGTTGCCTTCGCCGTATTCCTCGTCGGAGGAGCAGATCACCAGGATCTCGGGTTTCACCTCACGGGCGGCGGCGATGCCTTCGTCCAAGGTCTTGAAGCCCGGGTTGTCGACGACTTGGAAGCCGGCGCAGGCGAAGAAGTTGGAGGCGAAGTTGGCGCGGGCCTTGCGCATGGCGAGGTTGCCGTAGGTGAACATCCAGGCCACGGGACGCTTGTGGTCCTGGGCATAGACGTCGGTGGCGAAGCGCAGCTTCTCGAACTGCTGGGCGGCACGGAAGGTGACGATGGTGTCGATCTCGGCATTTTCGTCGCGGCGGTCGTCGGCCTCGAACACCCAGGCCTCGGGCGTGAACTTCATCGTCTCGGTGAAGTTCGGGAACTGGTTGGTGCCGAGGATGGTCTCGCGGCGGGTAGCCACGTTGCTGAACTTCTTGGCGGCGCTTTCCTTGATGAGGCCTTGGATCATGCCCTTGCGGACGGCTTCGAGGTAGCCGCCTTCGTCTTGGATCTTGTTGAACAAATCCCAAGCGGCCGTGGCCAGGCTCTCGGTGAGGTTCTCGATGTAGTAGGAACCTGCGGCGGGGTCGGCCACCTTGTCGAAGTGGGCTTCTTCCTTGAGGATGAGTTGCTGGTTGCGGGCGATGCGGTCGGCGAAGTCGGTGGGAATCTCAAACGGCGTGTCGAACGGCATCACGGTAAACGAATCCACACCGCCGAGGACGGCCGACATGGTGCCCGTGGTGGTGCGTAGCATGTTCACGTAAGCATCGTAGAGGCTCATGCCGAGTTCGGCGTTGGTGGCATGGATGTGCATCTTGGCGTTCGCTTCCTGGCCGCCGTAGGCTTTCACGATGTTGGCCCACAGCAGGCGGTAGGCACGCAGCTTGGCCAGCTCCATGAAGTAGTTCTGCCCGATGGCGAGGTTGAAGCGCATCTTGGGTGCGATCTCGTCGATGGTGAGGCCTTTCTCGGTGAGTTTGTCGAGGTATTCGGCACCCACGGCGAGGCTGAAGGCCATCTCCTGCACGATGGTAGCGCCGGCGTTGGTGAACACGTGGCCATTGATGCCGATGGTCTGGAAGCCTGGGATCTCGGCTTTCACCATGATGTAGGCAAGCTCCATGTCGGTGTTCTCGGTCACATACCACACGCCGCGGCGGAGGTAACGGGTCAGCGGATCGTAGTTGAGGGATCCCTTGATGCCCGGAATCTTCGACATCATCTCCAGTAAAGGCAGATGGTATTTGTTGTTGTAGAGGTTGATCTCCACGGCCTTTTGGTCGATGCCATTGAGCAGTGCGGAGATCTCGATGGCCGTGTAAGCCTTGTCGTACTCCAGTTTGAAGCCGATGCTGTTGGCTCCACGGTTGAGGGCGTTGAGGGCCGTTTTGTTGGCTTCGTTGACATCCTTCACGGTGATGTCCTGACGGACGAGCCATTCATTGCCTTCGGGTTTGTTGCCACGGACGTAGGGAAATTCGTTGGGGTTCATTCCCGTCCAGGGGATGTCGGCCAGGTTTTCGGCACGGTAGTAGGGCCTCACCTGGAAGCCTTCGGCGGTGCGCCAAACCAGCTTTTTGTTGTAATCCGCTCCTTTGAGGTCTTTCTCGATGACGGCTTCCCATTCCTGGGTGCTCACCGGTGGAAATTCTTCAAAGAGTTTTTTGTTGTTTTCCATATTGTTTAGTTAAGTTGTGTTGTCTGGGAAAAAAGGGAAGGTCTTATTGGGCCTGACGGAAATGCCAGGTCGAATGGGACATGAGCTCGACCACCGTTTGTGAAGTCAACCGGGCATAGTGGTGGAACTGGGTCCTCGAGGAGAAGACGCCGTATCCGCCGTTGATGTTGGTATATTCGGGTATGGTTTGCACGAGGCTGCTGCTCAATCCATTCACCATGATGTAGTTGTTCAACTCCTCGCCACCGGCCGAGAGGATGACTTCCACGCTGGGCTCAAAGAAAATCCTTTCGACATTCAGTTTCAGGGAGTCGTTGCCGATCTCTTGTGCAAGGCTTTGGAACAACGCTGAGCATGGGTAATTCATGGTGTACATGCCGTTATCAAGGGGAATCGTGGATTCGACGGCGGTTCGCGAATAGCAGTCGACCACGTGTCTGACGGTGTCGACGGCGGAGCTGATTTCGGAGTAATGGAACTGGATCCTGATGTCGTAAAGGGAGGAGTTGGGGCACTCGGTCCATTTCAGCCTGCCCTGTTCGGCCAGGGACGAGAAATTGAGAAGGGCGGGCGTCATGTAAACGTTCTTTCCGCCCACGACGGAAGTGGTGGCGGTGATCAGGGTGTCGCCACGGTCCACCTGCAACTCGTATTTGTACTGGTAACGGTCGTCGTTGGTGAAGATACGCCCGGTGGTGTAGTACAAAAGCTGGTCCGGTGCATAGAACAGTCCCGGTTCCTTGTCGTGGATGGTGATGGTGTCCAGCGGATATTCGCGAATCTTTTCGAAATTGGTGTTGTAAAGGCCGCTGCGATACACGATGATTTTGCTGTCCAACTTGCCAGGATAGTTGCTGGAGTCGGCAATCTGGGCGATTTCGTTGGCGTCGCCAGGACCCAGGAAGGCCCTGTTGATCTTGACAAAATTCGTGTCCAGATTCGGATCGAGCAGGCCATATACGATTGTAATCTCCTTATAATCAGCGTAAATATCAACATCGGTGCTGCAGGCATGGAAGCCGGCGGCAAGGGCAAGGAGCGTGATCATTACGGTGTAGATTCTCTTCATAAGGCTCATGAATGTTTTAAACGGACAAAGATACAACAAATATTTGACATGACGATTTCTTTTTTCAGGTCGGGAATAAGCAAATCCTTCTTATCTTTGGAGCAAATTTTCAAACCCATTGTATATGGACGGAGCAACAGACAGATGGTTGGTCATCGTCAACCCCAAGGCCTCGATTGGAAAATGTGGGAAAGATTGGCCTGAGATCAAGCAGCTTTTGACCGACGAAGGCATCGCTTTCGACGCGGTCCTCACGGAACATCCGCGGCATGCCATCGACTTGGCCAGGGACCTGGTCACCGAAAAAGGATACAGGAAGATCGCCGCCGTTGGCGGCGACGGCACCAACAACGAGGTGATCAACGGCCTTTTCACCCAACAGCGCATCCCCACCAAGGACCTCAGGATGGGCATCATCCCGGTGGGCACGGGCAACGACTGGAGGCGGACCTTCGGGCTCTCGGTGGACTATCGCGAGAACATCGGCATCCTGAAGCGGGAGCAGTTGTTTTTGCACGACGTGGGCAAGGTGACCTACTTCAACGATGGCGACACCCAAGTGCGGTACTTCCTCAATGCCGCCGGAACCGGACTGAACGAGATGGTGTGTAACCGGACCAACCGGCTGAAATCGCAGGGCAAGGGCGGATCGGTGCGCTACATGCTCAGCACCGCCAGCTGCCTGTTCAGCTTCGAATGCGTGCGCATCAAACTGACCGTCGACGACCAGGAGGTGTTCGACGGCGAGATATTGAGTCTCTCGGTGGGTAACGGCAAGTACAACGGCGGCGGCATGATGATGATGCCCAAAGCCATCCCCAACGACGGCTTGTTCGACATCACGGTGGTCAAGAAAGTGGGCATGCTGAAATTCGCCGCCAGCATCAGCAACATCTACGACGGCACTTTTGTCGACAAGCTCAAGGAGGTGACCACCTTCCGAGGCAAGAAGATCCGGATCATTTCCATCCCCGCCCACCGGTTGCTGCTGGAGACCGAGGGCGAAACCCTTACCAACTCCCCCTTCGACTTCGAGATCCTTCCGCAATCCATCAACATGGTAGTTCCTGATACGAATATAAAATTCTAATTTTCAAAATCTTAATACTATGGTAACCATCGATCAAGTAAACTTTGCAAACAAACATGTTGTTATCCGTGTGGATTTCAACGTGCCGTTGGACGACAACTTCAACATCACCGACGACACCCGCATGCGGGCTGCACTTCCTACCATCAACAAAGTGTTGGACGACCAAGGCATGGTGGTGCTGATGTCGCACCTGGGCCGGCCCAAGAAAAACCCCGACCCCAAGTATTCCATCAAACCGATCCTTGCGCACCTGGCTGAGTTGCTGGGCCGTCCGGTCGCCTTTGCCGACGACTGCATGAAAGCCAAGGCCAAGATCGACGCCATGAAACCCGGTGAGGTGCTGGTGCTCGAGAACCTCCGCTTCTATGCCGAGGAGGAAGGCAAGCCGCGAGGCATCGAAAAAGGCGAGGAAGGCTACGACGAGGCCAAGAAGGCCATCAAGGCTTCCCAGAAGGAGTTCACCAAGACCTTGGCCAGCTACGGCGAGTATTACATCAACGACGCCTTCGGCACCGCCCACCGCGCCCACGCCTCCACGGCGCTCATCGCCGACTATTTCGACGCCGACCACAAGATGTTCGGCTACCTGATGGCCAAAGAGGTGGCCGCCGTCAACAAGGTGATGAACGACATCCAACGTCCGTTCACCGCCATCATGGGCGGCTCCAAGGTCTCCACCAAGATCGAGATCATCGAGAACCTGATGAACAAGGTCGACAACCTGATCCTCTGCGGCGGCATGACCTATACCTTCAAACGCGCCTTGGGCGGCCACATCGGCAACTCCATCTGCGAGGAAGACAAACTCGACCTGGCCCTCGACATCCTCGAGAAAGCCAAGCAGAAAGGCATCAACCTCTACCTCTCGTTCGACGTGGTGGCAGGCGACGCCTTCTCCAACGACGCCCATACCCAGGTGGTGGATCCGATGAACGTGCCCGACGGCTGGGAAGGCATGGACTGCGGCCCCGAGAGCCGTAAGTTCTACGCCGACATCATCAAGAAGTCGAAGACCGTGCTGTGGAACGGCCCTTGCGGCGTGTTCGAGTTCGACACCTTTGCCGAAGGCTCCAAGGCCTTGGCCGAGGCCATCGTGGAAGCCACCGAGAAGAACGGCGCCTACACCCTCATCGGAGGTGGCGACACCGTCAGTGCCATCAACAAGTTCGGCTTGGCCGACCGGGTAAGTTACGTGAGTACCGGCGGTGGCGCCCTGCTGGAAGCCATCGAAGGCAAGGAACTGCCTGGCATTGCCGCCATCAAGAAGTGATGAAGACCCTCGTCAACATCATCAGCCGCGAACATCCGCTGGCCCCCTACCTCTTCATTAAGGAACACTATGAGGAGGGCGACCGGCTGCTGTTCATCGCGGCCAACGAAGACCTCGACAGCATCACCCCCTTGATCACCGCCCTGAAGGTGGACAAGGGGGTGACCCAGCGCATCGTGTTGCGCCGCGATGCCGACAAGTACACCTACGAACGGATCTGTCGGGTCATCAACAGCAGTGTGGACAAAAAGCAGGCGTATTATGTGAACCTGGCCGGCGGTTCGCGATACATGGCCCTCTCGGTCCAGCATGTGTTCTCCAACTTCAACGCCCATTTCTTTTACGTCCAGACGCGCGAGAACCTCATTGTCAAGACCATCTTCGACAACAGCATCTTCGACAACGACGACGAAATTGTCCCGATCCGTTACCGGATGACCCTTGGCGAGTATTTTTCCGTGTATGGCCTGACGCACGACTTGGAGGCGTTGGGCGATCCCGTGGGTAGCGTGGAGCAGGCCCAGCACCTGTTCAGCCTGTTCTCGAAACGGATCCTCCGCACCAGCGACTACAAGGTCCTCGACGTCCTTCGCGAGAGGTACCGGGGCTGGGACTCCCTCAACATCCATGAGGTGGAAGCTCCGGTCAACGACAAGATGGTCCCCATCCCGAACCTGAGCGATTTTCTGGATTTCATCGGGTTTGTCCCGGCCCAACCGGGGGTGCTGTCGCACGACGAGCTGGATTACCTGACCGGAGGCTGGTTCGAGGAATACGTCTATTACCTCATCAAAGCGACGATGCAACCCGACGACATCGCCCTGGGCGTACGCATCGACGGCTGTACCCAAATCCGCCACAACAACGAGCTGGACGTGTGCTTCATCAAAAACAACCAGCTGTTTGTCATCGAATGCAAGAGCGGCATCAGTTCCGAAAGCATGTTCAACGAGATCGTCTACAAGGTCTGTGCGCTGAAGGAAGTGCTGTTGGGCGTGGCCTGTGAATCCTACATCTTCTCGTTGAAGAAGGACCCGACCGGCGACCTGAAGAAGATCGCCCAATACATGGGTGTCACCTTCTGCGATTTCGACGTGCTGACCCGAGAAGACAAGCTCCGAAAAGTGCTGAAAAAAATGAGCCAGATCGCTGGGAAATAGTGTTTATTCCCACGTTCGATCCCTTTCCGTTACCTAGTTTATTTATAATAAACTAAGAAAATTTTTGCAAAAAAATGCGCTCCGTGCGTATTTATTCCACTAATTTTGCGGCCAACTTTTTGAGGCGAGGCCTCTTTTTTGATCTTTATCGCTATGACAAAAAACTTAGTTATCGTCGAGTCCCCTGCCAAGGCGAAGACCATCGAAGGCTTCCTGGGCAAGGAATACACCGTGAAGTCGAGCTACGGACACGTCCGCGACCTGAACAAGAACACGCTCAGCGTCAACATCGACAAAGACTTTGAACCCGAATATGAGATCAGCGACGACAAGAAGTCGCTGGTGGCCGAACTGAAGAAACGTGCCAACGAGGCCGAGACCATCTGGCTGGCATCCGATGAGGACCGCGAGGGAGAGTCCATCTCGTGGCACCTCTATGAGGCCCTGAATCTCAAGGACAAGGATACCAAGCGTATTGTCTTCCACGAGATCACCAAGTCGGCCATCCTGAACGCCATCCAGAACCCGCGCGACATCGACATGGACCTGGTGGCCGCCCAGCAGGCCCGTCGCGTGCTCGACCGTCTGGTCGGTTACGAGCTGTCGCCCCTGCTCTGGAAGAAGGTGAAGCCCTCGCTCTCTGCCGGTCGTGTACAGTCGGTTGCCGTGCGCCTCATCGTCGAACGCGAGGAAGAGATCAAGAATTTCGTCCAGACCAGCGCCTACCGCGTTGTGGCCCAGTTCTCCTTTATCCAGAACGGACAGGAGTATGCCCTCTCGGCCGAGATGCCGAGCCGCTTCGACACTGAGGAGGAGGCCCGCCGTTTTTTGGAGTCGTGCATCAAGGCCGGCTATCGCGTGGAGAGCATCGAGAAGAAGCCCGCCTCCCGTTTTCCGGCCCCGCCTTTCACCACTTCGACCCTCCAACAGGAGGCGGCCCGCAAGCTGGGTTTCTCGGTGGCCAACACCATGCGTCTCGCCCAGCAGCTGTATGAATCCGGTAAGATCACTTACATGCGTACCGACTCGGTAAACCTCTCCAGTCTGGCCTTGGGCATGGCCAAGAAGGAGATCGTCGAGAACTACGGCGCTGAGTACGTCAAGACCCGTCAGTACCAGACCAAGACCAAAGGAGCCCAAGAGGCCCACGAGGCCATCCGCCCCACCTACCTCGACCAGCATACCATCAAAGGTACCGCCGACGAGCGCCGCCTTTACGAACTCATCTGGAAGCGCACCATCGCCTCGCAAATGGCCGACGCCCAGCTGGAACGCACCAACGTCAACATCGGCATCTCCACCTCCGACAAGAAGTTTGTGGCCACCGGTGAGGTCATCCTCTTCGACGGATTCCTCAAGGTATATATGGAGAGCTACGACGACGAGCGTGCCGAAGACAAGGTGAGCGTGTTGCCTCCCATCGAGAAGGGGATGACCCTCGACCTCGAGAAGATGGAAGCCCAGCAGCGTTATACCCGTCATCCGCTTCGTTATACCGAGGCCAGCCTGGTCAAGAAGATGGAGGAACTCGGCATCGGCCGTCCGTCCACCTACGCCCCCACCATCTCCACCATCCAAAAACGCGAGTATGTTACCAAGGGCGACATCCCGGGCGTGACCCAATATTTTAACGTTATTACACTGAAAAACAATAAGCTGACTGAAAAGCAAGGCAAGGAAAACTACGGTGCTGAAAAAGGCAAGCTGTTGCCTACCGACATCGGCGTGTTGGTCAACAAGTTCCTGCTCCAGTATTTCGAAGACATCATCGACTACAACTTCACGGCCAATGTGGAGAAAGAGTTCGACAAGATCTCGGAGGGCAAACGGGCCTGGAACAAGATGATCAAGGAGTTCTATGCCGGCTTCCACAAGCAGGTCGTGAGCACGACCGAGAACTCGGGCAAGTTCAGCGGCGAGAAGCTGTTGGGAGTGGATCCCGCTTCAGGCAAGAACGTCTATGTGAAAGTCGGCCGTTTCGGCCCCGTGGCCCAGATCGGCGACACCGAATCGGAAGAGAAACCCCGCTTTGCCGGCTTGCGCAAGGACCAGAGCATCGAGACGGTCACCTTGGATGAGGTCCTCAAACTGTTTGAGTTCCCGCGTATCTTGGGTCAGTACGAGGACAAGGAAGTCAGCGTGTCTGTGGGTCGTTTCGGTCCCTACGTGAAGCACAACAACCAGTTTTTCAGCCTCGCCAAGACCGACAACCCGGCCACCATCGACATCGAACGTGCCATCGAGCTCATCGGCGAGAAGCGTCAGAAAGACACGGAGAACACCCTGTTGGTCTTCGACAACGATCCCGACCTGAAGGTCATGAACGGTCGTTTCGGCCCGTATGTCTCTTATAAGAAGAAGAACTACCGCATCTCCAAGGACGTCGATCCCAAGACTTTGAGCTACGAGGCCTGCATGGCCCTGGTGGATGCCGAACCCAAGGCGGCACCGAAAAGAAAGAAGTCGGAAGCAAAAAGGTGAAAGGCCATCTCAAATGAAAATCCCGTCAAAGTTTGGCGGGATTTTTGTTTTTATTTACTATTTTTGCAATTAATTAGGATGAATAGAGTTATTTAAAAGCAACAATAATACGTATGAAACACAAAATCACAACCGTCATCATGATCCTGCTGGCCGCGTTCATCACCTTGGGTGGCACCACCAGCTGCAAGAGCAAGAAACGCCTGGCACGCGAAGCCGCCGAGGCGGAGTACAAAGCCCGGGTGGCCGAAGCCACCAAAGACCTCACCGCCATCCTCGACGATGAAACGATGTGGACCCTCGAAGAAAAAGAAAACCGCGTCCAGACCATCAAAGACTGGAACCTCCAGAACGCCGAGGTCGATGATCTGCTCTTCCAAGTAGAGAAGAAACTCGCCCGCGAACGCGCCCAGGCCGAACAAAAAGCCGAAGAGGAACGAAAAGCCGCCGAAGAAGCCGCCAAAGCCAAACTGCCTAAAAACATGCTCGAGACCAACCTCGGCAAGATCGCAGCCGCTGGCGGCACCACCCAGGCCAACAACCTCATCAACGAAACGCTCCAGCTGTTCGAATCCAACAACGTGCCCGTGCTCATCATCATCAGCCAGGCCGGCGGATTCAACGACTACGACCGTCCTACGACCATCGAGAACTACCTCAACTACGTCAAGGACCAAAAGGTGTCACGCAACCGCGTCGCCAACCTGAAATTCAACGAAAACGGAAAAATCACGGAAGTCGAACTCATTAAAAAATAAGTAAACGATGAAAAAGATTTTGGCCTTACTCGCCATCGTCCTCTTTGTCGGAGGCACCGCCATGGCACAGGAAGAGATTGATTTCGAACGCAAACAGGCCATCGACAGCCTCGCCCTCGAGAAAGTCAGGGACCTGAGCAAATACATCAAGATCGTCGGTAGCAAAGAGACCGCCTGGAGCGAAGCCAACCGCGTCATCGACCGCGCGGAGGAACTGTTCATGACCAATGCCGAGATCGGCGTGTCGTCGCTCCACTCCACCAAGATCAAGTACTACAAGGTGCGCCCCTACTTCGAACACCTGATGCGCCTCAACTACGACCGCGTGGAGATCGAATGGTATAACATCGAATACGTGTCAGACCTCCAACGCCAACCCGACGGCACCTATGTGGGCGTCATCACCATCTTCCAGACCTTCCGCGGCTACGACAAAGAAGGCAACCTGGCCTATAAAGACACCACCAAGAAAGACATCACCGTGTATGTCAAACGCAAGGAGACCCAGATCGGCGGCCGCATGATCGGCTTCTGGGACGTCCTCCTCGGCGACATGCGCGTGAAGGAAACGGCGAATAAATGAGAAAGCGTGTTCCACTGATCCTCCTGGCGCTGATGCTCGGCATCAGCGCCATGCCTATAAAGGCACAGTCCGTCGGCGACTTCCAGATGGACGAGACCCATCTCTATGCCATGACCAAACAGATGGGACAGTTCATCCGACGCTTCAACTACGAGGAAGACCAGTTCGGCAACAAGCTCAACCCCAAGGATCCCAGCTACCGCAACCGTCAGAAACGCCAACAGTCGCTGGCCATCCTTTTCGACCAACAGACCTACGGCAGCCAACCCGACCTCCAACGTTTCTTCATCGAAGACGTCACCTCGGGCGACTCCACCTTCATGACCTTCCTCGGCGGACGCTGGTACTCCGAGGTGTCGGCCACCTTCAAATACAAAGGCAAGCCGGTGAGTGTCATCATGATCCTCGGCGTCGAAAAAGAAGGCCTGGGGTCCAAATGGGTGCTCAACAACATCTACTTCTCGGAGTTCAACAAGCTCTTCCCCACCGGCGAGCTCACCGAACGGGAGAAACACTTCCTGCACCCGATGAGCCACGAGCTGGACTTCATGAACATCTACAAGATCTTCAAGGAGCCGGAGGTCATCGAATACTACGCCTCCAAGTCGTTCGAGCCGGATTACCGCACCCTGTTCTTCTATGAGATCAAACGCGGCAACCTGGTGTTCCAAAACGTCGATACGGTGAAGTTCCACGTCTTCCAGATCAAAGACTGGTACTTCGAAGTGTCGTGGTTCAACCGCAGCGGCAACAACGCCGGATGGCTCATCTCCAACCTGATCTACCTGCCTGAAAAGGACAAAAAAGACCTTATCAAATTCTACGAACCATGATCAAACGGATAACGGAAAACGGAGTACGGGCTGTTTTCTTCGTCATAGCCATAGGGTTGTGCAGCCTCACCATGAGCGGCGTGGCACAAAACAAGAACAACACCCTCTCCAAAGAAGAGCTGGCCAACTACGAGACGGAGATCCAGAAGATGGTGCATTACCTCCAGGAGACGCTGAACTTCATCGGCGACCCCGAACAAACGGCACAGGAAAAGGAAATCGTCTTCACGCAGAGCTATACCAAGATCTTCCAAGACGACAAGGTTCAGATCGAGGACGATCTCGACACCCGTCGCAGCACGACGCTCTCCAAGGACGTGCAGGCCTATCTCAAAGACATCGACTTTTTCTTCCAATATGCCCGGTTCACCTTCGACATCCAAAGCATCGCCAACCTGACCAAGCAAGACGGAACGCCTTATTTCAAGGTGACCATGAACCGCCAGCTGGTCGGCAAGACCGTCACCAACGACTCCATCAACGAAGTCAAGAACCGCTTCATCGAGATCAACCTCGACAAGAAGAACAACGACCTCAAGATCGCGAGCATCTACACGACGAAGATCAACGAACGGCAGTCGCTTCGTTATTGGTGGAACGCCATGCCCAGTGCGTGGAAGAACTTCTTTGGCAACGACATCCGCATCAACGACACCATTTCGCTCAAGTCGGTCATGCTCATCAACGAGAACGACTTCATCTACTCCTATCCCGTGTTTGCCGTTCCCGGCGACGAGAGCGTGGTGGCCGATTGGAAAGAGGCGATCGTCAAGACCGGCATCGACGAGCTCTACGGGCAGCTCAAGACCCTGAGTCTCACCCAGTCGGTGGACGTTTCCGATGTGAAGACCATCACCACCCTCGACCCGCTTGCCGAACTGTCGGACCTCGTCAGCCTCAACATCTCCGGTACCAACGTCGACGACCTCACGCCGCTTCGCAACGCCAACAAACTCAAGGTGCTCAAGGCCGCCGACACCCGAATCAACGACCTGATGCCGTTGAAATACGACCTCATGATCCAAGAGCTCGACATCGCCCACACCGACGTCGAGAGCCTGGCCATCCTCGAGGTCCTCAACCGGCTGGAGAAGCTGAATGTCGCCCAAACGCCCATCAGCGACCTGCAGGTGCTCGAGAACTGCCCCAACCTGACCTACCTCTCGACGGAAGGCTGCAAGATCCTCAACCTCGCTCCCGTCGGGAAACTCGACAAGCTGGTCGCACTCGACATCAGCGGCACGCGGGTCAGGGACCTCGCCCCCATCAGCAACCTCAAGGCCCTGCAGAGCCTCAAGATCTCGAACACCGCCGTCAAGAGCCTCAAGCCGCTCCAAGAGATGGAAAACCTGAAGGAGCTGTTTTGCAGCAACACGGGCGTCAACGACCTCTCCCCGCTTACCAACCACCGCAGATTGAGCAAGGTATATTGCGACAACACCCGGATCGACGTCAACCAAGCCAGCGAGTTCAGCAAGCAGAACCCCTTCACCCTGGTCATCTACGACACCAACGCCTTGGAGCAATGGTGGGAGAACCTCCCCATCTACTGGAAGGCCGTCTTTTCGCAACAACTGCAACTGGCCGATACGCCTACCACCGAGCAGCTCCACCAGATCATCAACATGAAGGAGCTCGACCTGTCGGGCAACCAGTACATGCAGAACCTGATGCCCGTCAGCCGTCTCACCAACCTGGTCAAGCTCAACATCTCCAATACCGAGATCACCCGTCTCGACGCCCTGACCGGCATGACCAACCTGGAACAAATCAACCTGGAAAACACCTTCGTCAGCGACCTGACCCCGCTGTCGGGCATGAGCCGGCTCCACACACTCAACATCAACAACACGCCGGTCACCAACCTGGCGGTGCTGGCGGCCGACACGCATCTTGAGACGATATGGGCGAACCACACTTCGATCACACAAGAACAGGTGAACCGCCTCAAGGAAACGCTCCGCGACGTCATCGTAGTGTTCCAGACGGATGCCCTGAACCAATGGTGGGAGACGCTCTCCGACGACTGGAAAGACCTCCTTAGGGATCATGTGACCTGCGAGGATTTCATCCCCTCCGACCTGGAACTCCAGAAGATGATGGACCTGAAAGACCTCAATGCGGAAAACGCGCCCGCCCTTCAAACGCTGGAACCCATCCGCAACTTCCACTGGCTGGAACGGATGAACCTGATCGGACAGGGCATCCGCGACATCAAACCTTTGGTTGACAAACCCTACTTGAGCGAGCTGCTGCTGCAGAACAACCCCATTAGCGACCTCAGCCCGCTGGCAAACGACACCCTCCTCACCGTACTCAACATCGAGAACACCCAGGTCTCCGACCTCTCGCCCCTCGAAAACATGAGCCACCTTCGCATCCTCAACGCCAGCGGCACCCCGGTGAAGTCGCTGAAACCCCTGGCCAAGATGATGGAACTGGAGGAGTTGCTAGTCAACAACACGAGCGTCAAGACCATCTCGCCCATCGAGAACCTGCCCTCGCTGAAGCTGTTGAAGATCTACAACACGAAGGTCAAGAACAAGACCGTCACCGCCTTGCAGCAAAAGCGGTTTGACTTGAATATCGTTTATTATTAATAGAAGACAGAAGACAGAAGGAAGAATATGAGAAGAATTGTTTTTGTTATTTTGATGGGGGTGGTGTTGGTGGCTTGTGAGCACCAGCCGAACAAACCGCAACCCACGGATCCCAAACCGGCCAAGACGGTCACGGTACCCGAGTTCAACGCCGACTCGGCCTACGCTTTTGTGAAGGCCCAGACCGACTTCGGTCCTCGGACGCCCGGTTCGGAGGCGCACGAACAATGCGCCCAGTGGCTGGTCGACAAGCTCTCGGAATATGCCGACACCGTCATGGTGCAGGAATTCCGTTCCCGACTCTACACGGGTAAGGGAGTGGATGGCAAAAACCTCATCGCCAGCTTCAACCCCAAGGCCAAAAAACGCATCTTCCTATGTGCCCACTGGGACTCACGTCCATACGCCGACCATGACCCGGATGAGGCCAACTGGAACCATCCCATCGATGGCGCCAACGACGGTGCCAGCGGCGTGGGCGTGCTCGTCGAGATGGCCCGCAGCTTCCGTCTTCAGCCTTTGGACGAGAACCTCGGCGTCGATCTCATCCTCTTCGACCTGGAAGACTATGGTCCAAGGCAAGACCTGTCGGAGCAGTATTACGACGACCGCCGCAACCATTGGGCACTCGGCTCGCAGTATTGGGCCGCCCAGCCTCATCTTCCCGGTTATACGGCCTCTTACGGCATCTTGCTCGACATGGTGGGGGCCAGTGAGCCGAACTTCATGAAGGAATACTACTCTCAAGGCTATGCCGCTTGGGTGAGCAACAAGGTGTGGCGTTATGCGCAGGACCTCGGCTACCGCCAGTACTTTGTCAACGAGCTGGGCGATCCCATCAGCGACGACCATCTTCCGATCAACGAGATCGCCGGCATCCCCTGCATCGACATCATCGATTTGAGGCCTGAAAGCTCCAATGGATCGTTCCCTGAGACCTGGCACACCCTCAACGACAACCTGGAACACATCGACAAGGCCACCCTTCAGATGGTCGGAAACGTGCTAAACTACACCGTTTACCACGAATAGTTGAAAACTTTTTTTCTGATTTTTGGAAGAATCTTCTAATTTTGTACTATCGAATTGAAAATAAACAATTAGTATTTATCCATTTAATAATCACTAAAAACAAAGCATCATGAAAAAGTTATTACTCGTTTTGATTGCCGTTATCGGTATTTCATTTGCAGCAAACGCTCAGAATGCGATTGGTGTCCGTCTCGGCGGTGGCCAAGGTTACAATGCGGAACTCTCCTTCCAAAAAGGTTTGGGTGCCAGCCGTTTGGAATTCGATCTTGGTTGGCATAACTTTGAGCATTCATCTGCATTCTCATTTGCGGCCATTTACCAATTCCATCAGGGTATTGCCGCCGTGCCGAACCTGGGTTGGTTTGTCGGCGTCGGTGGAAAACTGGATTACTGGAGTGCCCTTCCGAGCAACAATGTCGCACTCGGCATTGTTGGCCAAGCCGGTCTCGACTATCAATTCCAAGCGGTTCCGTTGCAGCTTTCGCTGGACATCCGTCCCTGCTTCTACCTCATTCCCGACACCAATTTCCATTGGGGTGACGTCGCTCTGGGCATCCGCTACACTTTCTGATAAAGAACCTTATCTAACCTAATGAAAAGAGGGTGACCGATCTAGTTTCGGTTACCCTTTTTTGCATCATCAAGGGCTTGACAAATCGTTTGTTCATGCTTCAAAGTGGCACATTAATTGCAAAAGAAGGACTTGTCTTACAAAAACATCAGTTATTAACATAAAACTACAAATTATGAGAAAAGCATTGATACTCAGCATGATGGCTCTCTTTGTGCTCAGCACAGCCATGGCTCAAGAAAAAGAAGTAAAAACGCAAACGACAACAACACCAGAGGCCGCTATTTTTAAAGCAGACTCAAAAAATGACAAAAAGATTACGACATCCAAGGCCGAGGAAAACAAAAAAACCACGGGAAAGGATCTTAATGCCAAGAATAATGAGGTAAAGAATGTGTTCACGAACGCTAATGCAGGTCAAACTTCCAAAGAGAAGGCCGAAGCAGAGAAAGCTGAAGCAGAGAAAGCTGAAGCCGCTGCGAACGCCAATGCTCCGAAACCCATCATTGACTGGGTGAAACAGAATTATCCTGGGTATAAGGTCTACGCTTGGGGTAAACCCGGAAGAGAATATGAAGTTACTATCGTGAATGGGTCCGACAGCAAGGTGATTTATTTCAACGAAAAATTTGAGGAACTCAAAAAAGCGTCTCCCAAACTCAACAAGGCCATTCAAAACAGCAACAATCAGCAGCAATCTGAGAATAAAGGTAAACCAGGATCAAAAAACAACAGGCCTAATACCAATACTGGGAAGCCAAGGCCGAGACCGGCAAGCAAATAAATAGCCATAAGATCCACCAAATAAGAGAGGGTGACCGCAATCCTGGGTCACCCTCTCTTTTTGTTTGCGTAGCAAAGCGATTGTCAATCGTCGGTCGGCGTGTCTTCCTTGGGATTCTTGATGTATTCGTTCAGCTCCCGTTTGGAGGCCTCGTACTTCAAGGCCTGGTTCACCAGATAGTACTTGTTTTGCTCGGTGCAGTACTGATAGGCGTATTTGGCAAAGGCCAGGCGGTTGCTTTCGAAGGAGAACTTGTTGCAAACCTCCACGATCTGGTTGGCACACAACGGGTTGTCGGACGCGAGCTGTTTGGCCACATTCAGGCGGGTGTTGTCGTAGACTTCCTGCGAGAGGTACTTGAGTGCCTCTGCAAAATCGGCATCCCTCATGCAAATCACCCCATAGGTGGGATCGGCGTAGCCATTGTTGTAGTTGTAGCCATTGGCATTGTTATAGCCATTGCCGTAGGCGTCGGCCACAAAAGACATGCTCAGCTCCGGACGAATGGTGCGTGTGCTTGGCTCCCATCCATAGAACGTTCCCTTTCGGTCGATGACAAAGTTCTTGGCTGTACTGAATTCGACATATTCGCCGAAACAATGGTTCTCGGGGTCGTCGAGCACCACCCGGACATACAGATCCGCCTGAGGCAAGTCGGTGATGGTGAGGGACCGTACCGAACGTTCGTTTTGCAACACGTCGTCGATATACACCCAAAAATACGTGTTAAAGGTACTGGACACGGTCAAGCCGATCGCATTGTAGCGACTGGTTCCACTCGGACTGGTACGGGACCGGGTCGACTGGGCGGAAGCCGTCAAGACGACCGCAAGCGTCAAGAAAAGGAAAAATGCTTTTTTCATATCGTTGTTGTTTGATTCGATTATTGACTTATTTCAGGTGAAAACGCACCTTCAACGGGGTGTCGTCCATCGCAAAACCTATATAGGCAGTGTAAAAACCCGGTTCGGCCACCCATGCCTCGGAATCCGCATCGTAGAACAGCACCGAGTCCACGTTGACCGCAAAGGTGACGTCCTGTTGCTCGCCAGGTTGGAGAAACACCTTCTTGAACCCCTGAAGGGAACGGTCGGGCTTGGGCAGCGAGGTCTTGATGTCGTGGATGTAGCACTGCACCACGGTGGCCCCTGCCCGTGCGCCGGTGTTGGTCACCGTCACCGTTACCAGGATGTCGCCTTCCTCGGGAATCTCTCGCCCCGACTGGGTGATGTTGCTCAGCTCGAAGGTGGTATAGCCCAAACCGTAACCCAAGGCGAAATGTGGCGCTTTCTCGTCTTTTCCTTTCCAAGCGAAAGGCAGGCGGCCCGAAGGGTCGCCTTGGCCAACAAGCATGTTGGCCAAGACGTCGGCGCCTTCGGCGCCGAGTTCTCCCACCTGCAGCACGGCAGGCACTTTCTGGAGAAATCCCGTCTCGGTACGGTCCGAACAGTTGTCGGTAAACACCACGATATCGCCTGGGCCTGCCATCCGGGTAGCCTCCTCAAAGGAAACGTCCCTGCAGTCGGCCTGGACCCCTTGTTGTTCCAACGCCTGCCGCAACCCCTCCATGGGATGGCTCCCTACCATCCAGATCCGGCACGAAGCGCCCTTTTGTAGCGGCAGGATCCCGTGATCGTTTTTCAGCAGCACGACACTCTCTTCCGCCATGGTACGGGCCGCTGCAAGCTGTTGCCCGGTACCTACAAAGCCCAGGGGGCGCTGGCGGTTCATCGAGGTCTGAAGATAGAGCTCCAGCAACCGACGCAGGCGTTCGTCTTGCGGCTGGGGAGCGCCGATGGGGGTAAAATCGTCCATCACCGCTACGCCGTAGGCACGGACCCCTTCCGCATACGGTGGAAGCATCAAGCCCACCAGATAAGGGTCTTCGCCCTGTCGTGGCGGTATGGCGTCGCCGATGGCATCGATCCGGCGATACAAGGCCTGCTCGGCGCTGTAGCTTCCCAACATCCGAAACAACTCAGGGTTCCAGGAAGCCAAGAGGCTTGCCACCGAAGGAAACAGCGGGTTGGGCGTCGTGTCGATGACAAAAGGCGGGATCCCCAGACGAGGCACCCCCGAAGCGTAAGGCTGGAAGCAGGTCTGGGCCAGGGTCTCCTTTTCGGCAGGCGTCATGCGCTGCAAGGCATCGTCCACGCGTTCCTTCAAAGGTTTGTTCTCATCGAGATACGGCGGCGTTTGCGCCATCAGGGGCACCGTCAGCAACAAGGATAGGATTAGGAGCAGCGTCTTCATATCGGAGTCGGTTGGTTAATAGATGATGAGTTTTCGGGTAAGGACTTCACCACCCAGCAGCTTCACGGTGTAGAGGCCGGGAGCCAGATGGCTGACATCCAACGTGCGTTCGCCTTCCAGGCTGAAATACATCACCGCCTGCCCTTGCAGGTTGAGGATCAAGACGCTGACCGCGCCTTTGTCGTAGTCGGTCTTCAGGGTCAGTTGATGATGTGCCGGGTTGGGAGCTAGGGTCACGTCGAAAGTAGGAACCGGTTCCGGATGGTGGACACCTAGGATCACCCCCTCGTCGTTGCTGAACGACACCACCTTGCCAGACACCTTCAGGATCGGGTTGTCGGGGGCGGCGCATTCGGTGCAGGTGACACCGCTGACGCAGTCGGGGTGGTTGGGATGGCAGTAGTCGAGATAGGTCGGGTCGAATTGGTAGAAGAGCTCGGCTTGGCCATCAGGGAGATAGGCACTCAGGTCGAAGTCCCACACCATGGCGATGGAGCCTGGGCACCAGCCGCTACGCGAATAGATCCAAGTCCCGTTTTGGGGCTGGCATCCGGCTGGATTGGGGGAGCAGGTCCTCCACAAATGCTGGTCGTAACGGTTCACACCGTTGACATGGATATGGTGGGTGGCTTCGTAGAACTCGGCGGCATTGCCCGTGTTATAGGTGTTGTCGGTGCCACTGCTCCAGTTATGGCCGCTGGTGGACAGTTTCAACACCGCTTTTTGGGTATGTTCGGGGAAGCTGAAGTCGACCACCGGCACGGGCTGTTGGTTGGCATAGTCGCCAAAGGAATAGGTGCCGTACCAGATCTCATCGATATCGGCATAGAGGTATTCGGGAACCCCTTTGGTGAAGGTGAAGATGAGGTTGGGGTTGAAGCCGTCGCCGTTCCATGTCTCCATGAAATATTCCAGCTCCACCAGCCCTTGCAGCAGCGAGGTGTAGTCGGAGACCTCGAGATCGTCGTCGCATTGCACACCGAACGGCGTGATGTAACGGAAGAGCTCCACCCATTCGCCACGGTAATTGCGGATACGGACACCGCCCACCCGGTCATACGTGTCGCAATGGTTGTTCACGCAGTTGTGGTCGTAATGGGCCATGATCTGGTTGAAAGCCCCCACATGCGTGGGAAAGACATAGTTGCCCCTAGCGCTATGCTGGCTGGGCGTACACACCAAATCGCCGTGCATGGTGACAACCTCCAACGTGTTGTCGAACTGGTTCTTCAGCTCAAAGTGGCAGCTTCGTTCCGAGACCTTGCCACCCGACTGGACCACACGGACGGTCATGTCATAGGCGCCGAAGGCCTCAGGCGTCCAGAAGCCATAGTAATAGCCGTTATCGGGATCGTCGGGATGGGCCGTCTGGAGTGTCACCTCTTGACCGCCCACCGAGGCCTTGAAATCGGTGAACCGGATGACCTCGGGGTGTTCGACATAGGCCGAAACCACCACCATCACGGGATGCAGGGCATCCAGGTAGACGTCGGTGCCTTCGTAGGGACGGCGGATGGTGATCTCCGGCTCATAGAGGTCGGGGTCGATCACCTCGAATTGCTTGATCACATCAGGGGCGGGAAGCCAGGTGTCGTCGCCGGCCTGGCAGGCCTTGAACCGCACGATGCCGGGCGCTCCGGTGAGGGTCAGCGTATGGCCTTCGATGGTGGCGGGGCCTTCGATCATGGCGAAGGTCACGGGGAGGCCGGAGGAGGCAGTGGCGTTGAGGGTGATCGGCGCGTTGAACACCAGCTGGTTGGGGATGTCGGCCATCTCGATAAGCTGGGCGCTCCCGGAAGGCTGTTGGCGGACCAGCAGGTTGTCGAAACCGCCTGTACCTCCTTGGGCATGGAAGAAGAGGCCGTCCCAGGCTTGGTAGTCGTTTTTGTCGCCCGAGCCCGGGGTGAGGTGCATGTTGATGTTGGTGGCCGCCGCCTGTTGGATCCATTCGCCTTGGCAGCCGGGTTTCACGAACACCGTCACAGAGCCTTCACCGTTAAAGGCATTGAAGTCGAACGAGAGCTTGTAACGGTTCCAGCCGCCTTCGTCGAATCCAAACTCCACAGAAGTGCCGTCGGGCAGGCAGACCTTGGCATGGCCGCTGTCGCCTTGTCCCTTGCAGAACAGATAGACGCCTCCATCCAGATCGTTCATGCCGGGGAGGATGTTCCCGTCGCCATCGGCATCGAAGCCCACGCCGAAGAAATTCCCCCACCAGGTACGGTTCATGTCCATCTCAAGATCCATGATGCCGCCCTCGTGGAAGCTGAAGTTGAAGTTGGGTGTCGCCTTGCGGGTGGCGGTCCGACCCACGCCGGAGCCACCGTAGGGATACCATATCGCGATGGATTCGTCGGGGGCCATGTCCGATCCACAGACATAGCCCACGTCGAAGTCCTGCGATGACGGAGCGGTCTGGTAATGCGTCACCCAGCCGTCTTGGCCGTTGAGGTTCCGAACGCCTTCCGTCAAGCTGTTGAAGTCGTAAAGATACTCCACCTGGGCCATCGCCCTGACGAGCATCGCCAACCCTATGATCAATAAGAGGGTTCGTTTCATATTATGCTGTTTTTATATCCTAACGTTCTCAGTCAATAACGACCTTCTTGGTAACGACCTGACCACCGATGAAGTGAACCAGATAAATACCAGACGGGAGGTCGCTCACGTCGATGGTGGTTGAACCTTCCATGCTGAAGGCGCGCACGATGACACCTTGGGCGTTGATGATGCGGACGCTGGTACGGCCCTTCTCATAGTCGGTGGTAAGGGTCAGGCGGTCTTTTGCGGGATTGGGCGTGACCGTCGCTTTGAACGCATCGGCTTCCACATTGGGACGTTCCTCGACATCCAGCAGGATGTCGGTGTTATGGCTGTAGGTGACCAGCTTGCCGGAAACTTTCAGGATCGGGTTGCTGGAGTTGTCGCAGTTCGGGCAGCTGTTCTGTCCGCTCACGCAACCAGGATAGTTGGGATGGCAATGATCGACGTAGGTCGGGTCGAACTCATACAGAAGCTCGGCACCGCCATTGGGCAGGTAGTTGTCGAGGCTGTAGTCCCACACCATGGTCATGCTGCCCGGGCACCATCCGGCACGTGCATAGGTCCAGGTACCGTTTTGGGGTTGGCAGCCCGCCGGGTTGGGGTTACAGGTTTCCCACAGGTGCTGGGTGTATTGGGTACTGCCGTTGATCTTGATGTTGTGTGTAGCCTCGTAGAACTCGGCGGCGTTGCCGGTGTTGTAGGCACCGTTGCCGACATCGCTCCAGTTGTGACCCGAAGTGGTGATCTTCAAGTTCGCCTTCTCCACACAAGGATCGAAGGAGACTTGGCGAGGCTGGACGGGACACATATTTTCGTAATCGCCGAAGGAATAGTTGCCATACCAGAGTTCCATCATATCGATATAAGGATAGTCGGGCGTACCTTTGGTGTATTCAAAGATGGCGGTGGGGTTGTAGCCGGAGCCCGTCTCATATTGTTCGCTATAGTATTCGAACTCCACCAGGCCTTGCAGCACGGTGGTGTAGTCGGTCACGTCGAGGTCATCGACGCATTCCACGCCGAAGGGGGTGATGTAACGGCAGAGCTCCACCCATTCGCCGCGGTAGTTCTTCACGCGCACATAGCTCTGGTGGTCGTAGGTGTTGCAGTTGCCGTTCACGCAGTTGTGCAGATAATGCAGGTTGATGGCGTTGAAGGCGTTGACATGGGTCGGGAAAGGAAATTCGCCGTAGGCATTGAAGTTCTGAAGATCGGCCACCACCTCGCCGTTGAGGGCGGAGACGGTGATGTTGTCGTAGTCGGTGGTCACCTCAAAGGTGTTGGAAGCCGAGGTGGCCTTGCCGCCTGTTTGGACGATGCGCACGGTCATGTTGTAGGTGCCGGGGCCGGAAGGCGTCCAGGTGGTGTACCAGTAGCCGTTCTCGGGGTTGTCGGGATAGTCGGTCTTCAAGGTCAGTTCCTGACCATCGACGGAGGCTTTCACTTCTTCGAACTTCAGGACGTTGCCATGGTCGATGTAGGCGCTCAGCACGATCATCACGGGGTTCTCGAAGTTGGGCATATAGACCTTGGTGCCTTCGTAGGGACGACGGATGGTGATTTCGGGGGTGTAGTTTTCAGGGTTCACCACATAGAACGAACGGGTCACCGTCGGGGCAGGTTGCCATTCGGTGCCGTCGCCAGGCTGGATGGCGCGTACCTTCACCAAGCCTTCCTCGCCGGTGAGGGTGAGGATGTTGCCATTCACGGTGGCAGGACCTTGGGCGACCTCGAAGGTCACGGGCAGTCCGGAGGTGGAAGCAGCCTGGAGCGTGATCGGTTCGTTATAGGTCAGCTGGTCGGGGATGCTGGCAAAGTCGATGAACTGCGCAGCCAGTCCGCCCGGGATATAACGGATGACCAAGTTGTCGAAACCGCACCAACCGCTGTTGAGCATGAAGACATTCGTCCAGGTGGCAGGATCGTTTTTGTCGCCGCTGCCTGGGGTCAGGCCGGCGTTGGCACCTTGGCACTCGGGAACGGCTTCCCATTCGTCGCTGGTAGCGTCATACTTCGCATAGAGGGTGACAGCACCGGCACCGTTGTTGGCATCGAGGTCGATGGACATCTTCCAACGGAACCAAGAGTTATCCGGGTAGGGAGGATTCAAGTCGCAGACAACCGTATTGCTGGGCAACACCACGCCCGTGATAAAATCGCTGTCGCTGGCGGTACCACCTGAGGCATTGCCCGTGGTCAGCATGTAAATGCCGCCATCGGGAGAGGTGCTGGTGGGATCAGGCCAGATCGGTTCGTAAACGGCAGAGTGGTTAGGGGCTTTCTTGACGGGAGGCAGGACCGAGCCGTCACCGTTGCCGTCATAGCCGATACCGAAGAGGGTGCCCCACCATTGGCGCAACACATCGCATTCAACCTCGATGATGCCACCATTGGAGAAGTCGAAGCCATATTGGAGGAGGTCGTGCGTGGCAATGTCACCAAAACCCGTACCCGAGGCATGAGAAAACACGCCGATGGTCTCATCGGCGGTAGGCGTCATCGGGGTGTTGCCCCAGAAATGGCCCATGTAATCGGTGTACATGGGACCCATGTTGCTACCGCCGTTGCCGGCGCTGTGGGCCTTGACATACCAGCCGTCTTGTCCATTCAGGCGAACATAAGGATTATCACCTGAACCATAATCGTTGAAATCAAAGGTCTTTTCCATTTGGGCATTCATCCCCAAGGCGAAACCCAAAAGCAGGAGGATTAAAGAAAATTTTTTCATAGCGTTGTTTTTTATATTGAACTTTGAACTTTGAACTTTTGTTTTTTTCACTTTTCACTAAAACTCGTTCCACCACACCTTGGTCTGTCTGGTATCGCCATGCGACATCCGGGCCAGTTGTGTGACGTAGTTTTCATAATTATATTCGATTTCTTTCTGCGGATATTCCATTCGGAAGGAGGTCAGCTTGGCGTGGTCGGTGGTGGTGGGGGTCGCCATGGTGCGGCGTGCCAGGGCCCAGGCTTCCCAAGGCTGACGGAAGAGGTTCAGCCATCGCTGCTCATAGATCATCTTCAGGTAGAACTGCTCGCTGCCGTCATTTTCGGGATTCATCCACACGGCATAGTTCATCACGTTGGAGGCCATGTTGTTGCTCCACGACCAGATATCGAGATTACCGACATAGCTGGTATATTGGGGATAGCGGTAGGTCCAGCGGCTGGTATTGTTAGGGATGTGGGACCAGAAGAGGAACGACTGGTAAATGCCTTGGAAGAGCATCAAGTCGATTTCCTGGCCAACGAGGGTGATGCCGCCGATGCCACGAGCGCCGATCTCCGCCTTCATGAAGAGCACGTCGGCGTAGGTGACCAGGATCTGGGGCATGTATTTCTCGTCGCGTGTCAGATAGTAGTTGAAAGGCGAATAGAGGCATCCGGGGCCCTTGAAGGTATAGTTGCCGTCGCGCGACTGGTTGTAGGGCGAGCCGCCTTCGGTCGGGGTGTCGAGGGTGCGGATCTGTGGATAGGGTTTCCAGGCCCCGTCGGGGAAGCTGTCCGTATGATGGTTGGTGTCGAAGAAGAGGAAGGTGCGGTAGTCGTAGATGCCGCTACCATCCATATCATTGGTGGAGGAGAGACAGCTCCAAATGGTCTCGCCCATGCGGAGGTGCTTGTGCTCACGGAACGACCAGTTGGTATCCCAATTGGTACCCAACACACTGGGCCACATGCAGATAGCTCCACCTTGAACCCCACCGCCCGAACTGCTCATCTTGGTATAGATATATTGGTAGGCATCCACCAAAACGGGCGTGGCGTAATCGGGGTCTTTGTCGTACATCCGCAAGCCATGCCGCAGGATCAGCGAGTTGGCGAACTCGGCCCAGAGCACATAGTCGTTGTTGAGCAGCACATCGTACGGCAGCTTGTAGTATTCATGGCCGTCGGGGGTAGTGGCCGAGTCGGCATGGAGCACGTTGCGCGACCAGACCAGTTCTTCGAGCAGGCTCTTGTAGATGCTTTCCTGCGAGTCCCAATGGGGTTTCATGGTAGCTTGCGAGGAGGCGTTCTCCCAGATGCGTCCCGCTTCGGAATAGGGCATGTCGCCGAAGATGTCGGTCACTTTGAATGTCTGATAGGCTTTCAGGATGTTGAGCTGGGCGCGCACCTTGTCGCAGATCGCGGTGTCCGCTTGATCCTCGTCGTAAAGGTCAAAACGTTTTTCCAACTCACGGACGTTCGAAAGCATGAGGTAGTAATCGGACCAGACGTTGGTGGTTCCGATCTGGGAGTTGCCCCACGACTCGGAGGTCAGGGCGCCCAACTCCGTCTCGGGATACCAGATCTCGTTTTGCAGGTAGAACTGCTCGTTCATGCTCTGCTGCAAGGAGCTCACCACGCCGTTGAACAACGCCTCGACGGTGGTTTCCGGCGGCGAGAACGGGTTTTGGTTCATGTCATCAAAGCCTTTGGTACAAGCAGTAAAAAACAATCCAGAGAACGTCATTGCGAGGAGGAACGACGAAGCAATCCACTTGTTCCTAAATATGTTATTCTTTCTCATAGCTTTCTACAAATTAAAGGTTTACTTTCAACGTTAACATCACCGACCGCGACCCCGGATACGAGGCATATTCCAAGCCCTGGGCGTTGCCTGTGCCTTGGGTGCCTTCGGGGTTGATGTTGTCGGGAAGGTCCTTGTAGAGGTAGAACAGGTCGCGTCCCACAAGGGAGATGGAGGCCTGTTTGAAGAGGCTCTGCTTGTCAAGGATCCTGCGCGGGAAGTCGTAGGTGAGGGCCAGTTCGCGCATCTTGATCCAATTGTTGTTCACGATGCCGGGGGTGGTGATGATCTTGCCCCAACCGCCATAGTTGGGCATGTACCGGTACAGGTAGTGCACCACGTTTTCATTCTCATGGGCCTCACCCGTCTGGGTATTGATGCAGTAACCGGGAAGGATCACGCCGTAGTTGCCCACAAAATTGCCGTCGGCGTCGTAGTACGGAAGGCCGTTGCCTTCGCGTTCATAGAGCGACTCGGGGCTCTGTCCGGTTTGCATGGCCACCACGTAGGAGGCGCAGTAGATCTGGCCGCCCAGCTTGGCGTCGATCAAGGCATACAGCGACCAGTTCTTGTAGGAGGCGCGCATGTTGACGCCGCCGGTGACCCAGGGTGCGCAGTTGCCTACCGGCACGCGGTTTTCGGTGATCAGATACGTCGTTCCCGTTTCGTTGAGCAGCGGCATGGGGTTGCCGTTGGCATCATAGAAAGGACCGACGGTGGTGCCATTGGGCGTGGTGTATTGATAGACATAGTCCCATCCGTAGATGGTGCCGTATTCTTCGCCTTCTTCGACGGCGACGGCGGGACCGTTGGAGCCCCAGATCTCGGAGAGGGTGTACATGTTGGCACCCGACAGATCGACGATCTTGTTCCGGTTGCGGGCGAAGTTCAAGCCCACCTGCACGCCGTAGTCCTTGCCTTGGGCGATGTCGTAGGTCATGATGGCCTCGATACCCTTGTTGGTCACCACACCCGTGTTGATGGTCACGTTGCTGGCACCCGACGAGGGGGCGAGGGGCGAGGAAAGGATCTGGTCCCACGAATAGATGTCGTAATAGGTGAAGTCCATGTTGAACCTGGCGCCCAGCCCGAGGTCGAAGCCGAGTTCAAAGGCACGTTGCCGTTGGGGTTTCAGCTCCAGGGGAGGCACCACGGAGGGCAGCGACGACGACAGATGATGGCCGAAGGAGCCTGTGTTGTAGGTGTAGGTGAGCTGGTACGGCTCGGTGTCGCTGGCGGTCATGGCCCAGGAGCTACGCAGCTTCAGGTAGTTCACCGGACCCCAGTTCCATTGTTTGAAGGCGGAGGTTGGCACGAAGCTCAGCGTGGCCGAGGGGTAGAAGTAACTGTTGTTGGTGATGGGCAGTGTCGAAGACCAGTCGTTACGACCGGTGACGTCGAGGAACATCCAGTCGCTGTAGCTCAGGTTCAGGAAGCCATACACCGAGTTCACCTGTTTCTCCCATCGCGACTCTTGGAAATTGCGTTCCGTGGCGGAGGAATAGTTGTAGATCGTGTAGAGGTTGGCGTAGGCCCAGGTGCCTGAGGTGCCGCTCATGCCGTCGCGGTAGCCGTAATACTGCTCGCCGCCGAACGAGAAGCGGACGTTGAACTTGGTGTTGAAGATCTTGTCTTTATAGGCAGTCAGCAGGAAGTCCATGTCGCGGGTGAGCGCGGTGCTTTTGTTCTTTGAGTAATAGCCACCGACCATGTGGTCGGCCGTGGTGGGTTTGTTCTTGGTGATGTAGGTGTCGGCGGTCCAGTCGAGGGCGACCTTGGCGGAGGCACTCAGCCAGGGGGTGATGTCGTAGAGCATCCTGACCGAGCCGAACATCTTGTCGCGGTCGAGGGTCGTATTGTTGTTATAGAACGTCCAGAACGTGCTGCTGTTGATGTATTGAAAGGGATAGCCGTCGAACGGGTTCATGGTGCCGTCGGGGTTCTCGTAGGAGGTGGTCTCCAGGCCTTTCCAGCTGCGGGGCCAGCTGTAGAGCAACCCTTTGTTGAAGTTGCTGTTCGACTCGCCGATCTCGGGGGAGTTGAGGCGGTAGTAGTCGAGGTAAGTGAAGGCCACATCGACCTTGATCTGGTCCGACACGTTGAGGAGGGAGCCTACGTTGACGGTGGTCTGTCGCAGGTTGCAGTTGTCGATGATGGCGTCGGTACGCGAGTCGGTGAACGACACACGGACGCTTCCGAAGTCGCCGGCATTCTGCAACGAGATGTTGTTGTTCATCGTATGGCCGTTGTGGTACAGCATGCTGAGGTTGTCGGGCTGGGGATCGTATTTCCGGATCACGCCGTCCCACCAGAGCACGCTCTCGCCGTTCATTGCCGGGCCCCAGCTCTGGGCGGCGCCATAGTAGCCGAAGGTGGTGTTGGTAGGTTCGCCTGCCGGACCCTCATCGACGCTGTAGATGCCCGGATATTCATACACCTGGTTGCCTTCCTCGTCGGTCAAGCCTTCGATGGGGGTAAGGGTCGGGGTGTTGAAGGTGATCGGGCCGCCGGCGCCGTATTTGTTTTGCACCTTGCGGTAGAGGTAGGGCTGGGTGATCTTGTAGGAGGCGGTGTAGCTGATGCCCAGTCCCCGTTGCTTGCTGCCTTTCTTGGTGGTGATGAGCACCACGCCGTTGCCGCCTCGTGAGCCGTAGAGGGCTGCTGCGGTGGGGCCTTTGAGGATGTCGATGTTCTCGATATCCTCCTGGTTGATGTTGTTGAGGGCGGTACCCCAGTCGCGTCCGCCGCTCCATTCGGTGACGCCGCCTTCGTTGGTCATGGGCACGCCATCCACCACGATGAGTGGTTGGTTGTCGCCAAGGATGCTGTTGTTACCGCGGATGGTGATACGCGACGAGCCGCCATCGACACCTGTGGGGTTGATGATCTGGACGCCTGCGGAGCGACCGCTGAGGGCGCTGATGACGCTGCCCGATCCCGATTTGGCGATCATCTCGCCGCCGATCTCTTCGGTGGCATAACCAAGCTCGCGTTTCTGTCGTTTGATGCCGAGGGCGGTGACTACCACGTCGTCGAGCAGTTGGGCGTCTTGTTCGAGGGTGACGTTGATCTTGTTACGGCCGTTCACCGCGATCTCCTGGGTGGTGAAGCCAACGAAGCTGAAGACGAGGGTTCCTTTGGAATCGACCATGATTTGGTATTGGCCATCGATGTCGGTGACGGTACCTGTGGTTTCTCCCTTTACTTGAACGGCCACGCCGGGCAGTCCCAATCCGTCATCCGATGAGATGACTTTTCCCGTCACCAGCTGTTCTTGAGCCAGCGAAACATGGGAAACAATTAGTAATAACAATACTAAAAATAGTAGATGTTTATTTTTCATATATAATGTATTTGTTTCTAATTCAAAGGTTGGTTTTCCATTGAAGAAACAAATATATAAAAATAATTCAGCTTGTTTTAACCGAAACGTGTTTTTTTCCGCTCACGGTCTGCAAATGATGCTGCACGCGCCGGCATCTGAGACGGTCAACACTGCGGCGGCGCCCAACCGGAGGGTACGGTTGTCGGGTTGATGCCCGGCGGGAAAACCGAAACACACAGGATAGTCGTATTCTTTCACGACATCGAAGATGGCTTGTTCTACTGTTTTGCCAAAAGGATCCTCGTTGTCGTGGATTTGGGTGAGGCCGCCGATGACGAGGGCTTTGAGGTCTTTAAGCACGCCGGCGCGTTTGAGGCCCATCATCATGCGTTCGATGTGATAGATGTATTCATCCACTTCTTCGAGGAAGAGGATGTTGCCGGCGGTTTGGGGAAAGGAGCGGGAGCCCATCATGCCGTAGAGGACCGAGAGGTTGCCGCCCACCAGCGGTCCTTCGGCGTTGCCTGGGCGATTCAAGGGTTGGGCGGGCCACTCGTAGTGCAACGTTTGGCCATGTAAGGCGTCGAGCAGTGACTGCAAGGCTTCCGGGGTCTTGTTCTCGAGACAGTACGGCATAGAGGCGTGCAGGCTGATTCGGCCCATGCGCTGCATCATGCCGTGAAACACCGTCACGTCGCTGAATCCGATCAGCAGCTTGGGATGCTCGGCACAGGTCGAGAAGTCGATCCGATCGATGATACGGATGCTACCGTAGCCGCCGCGGGCCATCCAAATCGCGTCGATGTCGGGCCGGTCGAGGTATTCCTGAAGGACGGCGGCACGGAAGGTGTCGGTTCCCGCAAAGATATGATCCACGGCAAAGAGGCGTTCGTCGTAAACCGGTTCTATCCCATGGGAGTGCAGCCAGTTGACGGCATAATCCATCTCCTGGGGAAATACTTTACGGGCCGGTGCAACGAGGGCGATTTTCATTTGATTCCTTCGCTTTTATACTCCCTCTTTCACACGCCATGCGCTAATACCCCGCTCCTCGCTCGAGAAGCACACGCCGATCTTGAATAGCTTGCGTTGGTCGGCGGCGAAGGGGGCGGCATACCGTTTCTCATCGATTTGCTGGAGGGCTTTCTCGGCGCTTTGGTCCACCTTCAACTCCAGGATATAGACGTAGTCGCGTGTCTGGACCGTTACGTCCATCCGGCCACGGCTCGTGTGGCGTTCCACCTGCACGTAGAAGCCCATCAGCTTGAACAGCATCAGCAGCGAGTTCTGGAAATACTTCTCCAACGCACCGACCAACTGGTAGTCATCGTCCGCGTAGAAGGCCTGTAGCAGTGTCATGAAGGTCTCCGGCTCGCCGGCCTCCACCGCCTTCACGAACTTCGTGATGCTAAATCCGCCGTTACGATTTCCACCATAGTAATAATTCGTCATGAATTGGGCAAAACCCTGCTCTACTTCCGTATTGGGGAACCCCAGCTGGTAACTACTGAAACGGGAGTCGAAACCCTTGATGGTCAGGTATCCGCTCTGGAAGAACAGCGGGATCGGGTTGCTGTACATCGCGTCGATGGCGTCCAGGGCCTCGGCGGTCTGCTCTTCCGAGGTGAGGCGGTCGAGAAGGAAGTCGCTGTGGTTGAGCACCTCCACAAGGAAGTTGGGCGTTCCCGTGGCAAACCAATAGGCGTCGAGACGCATCTTTTCCATGGCGCAAATCAGGCTGAAGGGGTTGTAGACTTTCACAGAAAGGTCGCTTGAGAAGCAATATCCATCGTAGCGCTTATTGAGTCGCTCCAACAGTTCCTCGCGGCTGATTCCCAATTTGGCGGCAAACTCGTCGATGCCTTCGTCGAAGACTGTCTCCATTTCCCTTTGGGTGAAGCCGCAGAGGGCGGCGTAATCCTCGTCCAGGGTGATATCGTTGAGGTTGTTGAGTCCGCTGAAGATGCTCAGGTGCGAGAACTTGGTCACCCCCGTGAGGAAGGCGAAGCGGATGTACTCGTCGCAGCTCTTGATATTCGAGTAGAAGGCCTTGAGGATCTTGCGGTACTTCTCTTGGAGCTCGGGATTGCCGATGGCCTCCAGCAGCGGCTTGTCGTACTCGTCGACGAGGACCACCACCTTCCCCTCAGGCGACTGCTGGGCAGCACGAACAATGACACCTTGAAACCGTTTGGCGATGGTGTCCTCTCCTTCCCCGATACCGTATAGTTTTTCCCAATGCAACAGAGAAAGATTCAGTGTCGAGTTCAACGCTTCCGGTGTGTTGTATTGTTCTGCGTTCAAGTCGATGTGCAGCACGGGATACTGCTTCCATTCCTTCTCCAGCTGGGCGATGGCCAGCCCTTCGAACAGCTCCTTCTTCCCTTGAAAGTACGCCTTCAGCGTCGAGAGCAGCAGGCTCTTCCCGAACCGGCGCGGGCGGCTTAGGAAGTAGCATTTCCCCTTGGTTACCAACCGGTAAACATAGGCCGTCTTGTCCACGTAGGCGAAGTCGGCTGTTCGTATATCCTTGAAAGTCTGGATGCCGATGGGGTAGTTCATGTCCTCGTTGTTTTCGGCAAAGATAATCGGATTTTCCATGTCAGGCAAGTGTTTTTATACCATTTTGCCTGCAAAGATAACAACATTGTATTAATTATTATATTGTTTTTGATTAATTATTATAATCAATAACGTTATCTATTGAATACGTGTTTGTTAACTTTATTGTATGGGGTGGATGATGTCGGCATAATCGCTCCAGACGGGGGCCGACAGATAGGCTTCCAAACTTTCGTTGGGAATGAAAACAATCATTACTATGGATTGAGTTCATGGTATGGATCGAAAAACAAAGGATGGATCATTCCATAATAGCCAACCATGAAATAAATTCTAGCGTTCCTTGTTCCTTCCGCTCGATTACCAATGGTCTGACATTCGGGATCGAGTGCAAAATGGAATATCATCGGATTGGCCTTGGAAATGTTTGTATCTATCTGGTCAAATACCTTTTAATAGTACCTTTAATACCAGTTCGATGGAAATGCCAAGAACGGAGGCCGTTATCAATGATGGCATTTATTGTCATTCCTGAAAAAGACTTCATGCGTTCGAAGTATTGATTGGCCTCGTTTCCATGAAAGTCTTGATTGAATCCATAATCGGTCACTCCAAGGTCGATTTCGTTGTATTGAACGGAAATAAGACAATCTTGAGACTCACGTAAGTCATGGTAATCCATTTCATCGGCAAGATGTGCTATGGGAATATCACCAGAGAAGTCTCTATCAAACAGCTCAAATTTCATTGTCTTGGCTGTGGTTTTGTTCGTACCTAGCTTTATAATAATGATACATGGATTCAAGGGAGATCTCGCGTTGGGAGTAGTCGAAGGGAGACAAGCCCTTGCGCTGGTCGGCCCAAGGTGACTCAGCGTGTGTCATGAAGATGAGCTGGTTTTGTGATTTCGACCCGTAAAGCATAATAATGGAATCGATACATTTGATTTCGTCTTCTGTGAGTTCCATTGTTTTTGCTAGTTTTCCAGCTTCTTCGGATACGGTGTCGTCTGTACAGTCAAAATCTTTTGCGTGCAAATGTTCACACATGTCGTTGGTTTTATCCTTATACTCCAAAAAGATGTCTGGATATACAGGACCGTTGACCCATGCCTGGGGATTCTCAGTGAACAAAGTGTTGTACTTGCCAAAGAATACCATATACCACGCCTGGGTATAGTAGAGCATCTTCTGCAATTTGAGCGGACTGACCGACAATCCTTTCGACAACATTGACAGTCCCAGATACTTGGCTATATCACTAATGTTTCGCATCATCGTTAATTGTTATTGAACAAGGATCGATTTTTTTTATTTGATGACGCAAAGATATATTAATTATTTGTACGATACTGAAAAAATTATGAAAATGATGAAATTTAGAATTGATCTAAAAAAGTGTCTTTAAATAAATTCCAAAACAATATTGTTTCATGGTATGGGGTGGATGATGTCGGCATATATGCTCCAGACGGGGGCCGACAGATAGGCTTCCAAACTTTCGTTGGGAACGTAGATCGCAGTCAAGGGCGATTCCGCAAAGACATTACTGTTTAAAGCACATCGCGGTGGCACGAGAGCCAAACAAGTGACCTTATTCAGACGGGAATAGGGATGTTCCGTTTCATGATAGTAAGATTGATCGCGCCAATATAAGCATTTAATTTGAACGACAATTGCTTTTTGTTGTTGCAAATTGTTGCAGGTTTTTAATTAACAACTTGTTTTACAAGTAGTTATTTTATTGTTTTTGTTACA
This sequence comes from Bacteroidales bacterium, assembly GCA_016291135.1. Taxonomy (GTDB): domain Bacteria; phylum Bacteroidota; class Bacteroidia; order Bacteroidales; family F082; genus Limimorpha. The sequence continues at coordinate 7,642 of JAEFAE010000015.1, read as the reverse complement.
AAAAGAGCGTTGATGTGGGGCTTGGAAGCCGTGCCGAACACGGCGCCGGAGAACACGGGGTTCCCGTCCGATGTCTTGGACGTCATGCGTCCGTAGCCGTCATAGGCCATGGCGCCCGTGGGCGTCGTGCCCAGGCAGATTCCTGTCAGCCGGTCCATGTCTTCGTATGCGAAGGTCTCCTCCATGTCGGATATCAAAGAAAACGACCTCGATTCATTTGCATTTTAATAAATAACTCAATACCATATACCAAAATAGCAATAATAGGAAATAAAATAGCACCCCAGTGCTTTTTCCCTTTCCATTCCTCTTGGTGCTTTTCTATTATCTTTTTATCTCTTCCCTTGGCAACTAAAACAAGGTATAATACAATATCACAAATTATAGTCGTTAAAACAAACAAGTATAAATAAAATAATCCAAAAGAGGCTTCTGGTGAAATGAAATAGAAATAAAAAGAAACAAGATCTATAACGTATAGGGTGACACAAAAAGAAATACACATTATGGAGGTCGTAGCAGGCATGTCTCCGTCTCCCACTTTTATTGCCCAGTTGTAGTATTTAAAGAAAAGATATTCTAAAAAGCGCATTTTCGTTTACGGTTTAATGTCATAGCTAACTCCAAAACCATCGGTTGATAGATCCAATACAAAATACCCAATACTTATCCCTAAACCTATAGGGCCTCCGAAAACACCAACAGCGACCATACCCACGTCACTTAGACCTTTAAGTAATACTTCATAGCCTTTACCTCCTTGAAGATAGTAATTTGCTGTTTGATATCCAGTAATACCCACAGAATACTCCTGCACAAATGCGCCCCAATCCCTTTGTGGCTCTTAATAAGGTTGTACCTTCCTTTGACAAGGCTGTTACTCGCTGCGCTTGAGTCAACCCACTTCTTATCTTTAATAAAGGAACGTTGTAATAGGATTTGGCTGCCATTTCCATACCCTCTGTGATGGTGTGCCCATTGGCACACCTACAGACTGAGCCATTATGTTTGCTTTATCCATTGTTGACCATGCTCCATACCACTCCAATGGCTAATTCGAAACAGCATAAACACCAAATTTATTCCCTCCCACATACTCATACAAAGCTTTTGCCGTGTGTTTGTTTCCATTGGCATCCGTCCAAGTATAGTAAGAGTTCCTGAAACCAGATGCGCCTTGATAATCACCATACAATTCACCAACGGTCAGGTTGGATATTCCAGCCTCAAGAAGATCGCTGCCTGTTATTCTGGAAGGATTGTTCTGCCAGTTTTGAATCAAAGCCATCATGCTGGATAGAAAATGGTAGTTGTAAACGCTGTTGGAACAGTAGGCAACATGGTACCCGTATGATCCATAATATGCTCCACCCGAACCGGCACCTCCCGACAATCCCCCCATGCTACCATAAAACGACATGTTGCATTCGTAATATGGATTTCTGAAATCCCTGGGTTCGTACGGGCGTTCCACGTAGGCATATATGTCGCGGAAATCTTGGCCCGAAGTGTGCGGCCCACTTGTCCCCTGACGGGGCAGCCACCCCGTCGGATCCACGTACCGCAACGGGTTGTGTCCGCAATAGGCGTAGCGGTTGAAGCCCTGGGCACTCGATGGATCCTGGACATACCGGTCCACCGAGAGGAAGGAACTCATCATCGGGTCGTACATTCTTCCATTCATGTTGATGAGGCCGAAGTTATACAGGTGTTCGTGCCCAGTGAATCCCCGGTCGAACATCGGCGTTCCGGTGAAGCTGCCGCTCCAAGTCTCGGGATTGCGCAGGTTGCCCCACGCGTCGTAGCTCAGACGCTGCTCCACGTTGCCGTCGCTGTCGGTGATTGTGGTCCACGAGCCCAAGTTATCTTTCAGGATGTAGTGCAGCATGTTCGTGCCGCTCACCGTCACCACCACGGCATAGACGCCCGTGGGCCCGGTGAGGTAGGTGAGCCAGCGCTCCGTGCTAAGAAGCCCTGAGGATTCGGATACGAGTTCGCAGTTTCCCACGTAGCGCTTCGTCCTGACGGTGTTTCCCACGTGCTCTTCCATGGAGATCCGCTGACGGTCGTGGCCGTAGGCGAAGACCACGCTGTCGTTGCCCTCCACGACCTTGAGCACCTTGTCGAACCCGGTGTAGCTTACCGTCTGCGGCGCGGAAGGGAACGTCCCGGAGGGCGTGAAGGCCCTGTCCAGGGCGTGGGGCTTGGAGGCCGCGCCGAACACGGCGTCGGAGAACACGGGGTTCCCGCCGGCGGTCTTGGACGTCATGCGCCCGTAGCCGTCGTAAACCATGGCACCCGTGGGCGTCGTACCCAGACGGACTCCCGTCATACGGTCCATGTCGTCGTATGTGAAGGTCTCCTCCATGTCGATCCGGTTGTCCTTTCGGGAGGCTAAATTACGAAAACCGTCGTAACCGTACAAGAGGTCCTGGAGGGTCGCAGTGCCTTTTTTCGTTTTCAACCTGTTCAACAGGTTCCTTTCGGGATCGTACTCCAGCGTGTTGTCCAGGACGCCGCCCAATGTAAAGCGTTCCGACTGTCCCAAGGGAGAGGTCTCCTTGGTGCGGTACAACTCCTTGCCATCGGCGTCGGTCTGGACGCAGGGATATCCCGAAGCGTTGTACCTTTGCTTGACGGTGAACCCAGACGGGTAGGTTACCGATGCGATCCTGGAGGCCCTGTCATAGTCATAACGCGTCACGTAGGCGGCCCCTGCGATCCGGACGGTGTCGCAAATCCGGCGCTGACAGGTGTCGTAGGCGTAGGAAACGGACTGTTCTGGATGGGACACCGACAGAAGCAGTCCCTTTCGGGGTGCGGTCTCGCCATATTGCCAGGTCGTCGTCCTGCTCACCGGCGTCCCGTCCGCCGCCACGTCGTCCTCGGAACGCCCCGTCGTCCTCCCGTAGCGGTCGTAGGTAAAGGTGGAGGTGAACTGTCGCGGGGTGGTGCGCCTGACCTCCTGCCCGAAGGCGTCGTACTCGCTCACGAGGTCCGACTGGGCGGTGCAGTAGTCGGGATCGTGGAGCCGGGTCCTGTTCCCCGCGTTGTCGTATTCCATGCTGACCTTGGTGGTCTCGTCGGAACCGACGCGGGCCCATTTCGGGCTGCCGTCGGCAAAGTACTCGTATGACACCGTTGTGCCATCGGCGTCCTCGTTCTCAATGGTCCATCCCAGGACGTTCAGCCGCTTCGCGGTCCTTCTGGGAGTCGCGTTGGAGCTTCCTTGCGGAGGCGTGGCCGTGCAAGCGGTTTCCAGGCCGTTGTAGGTGAACCTTTCCGATGACCCGTCCGGATAGACGACCGAGTCCATCCTGTCGTGGCCGTCGTACACATAGACGGTCCACCGGATGTCCTCCTCGGCGGTGCCCATCCTGTAGGGCAGCGACTCCTTTTCCAAAAGACCAACCGTGTCGTACCTCCTGTCGGTGAAGACGGGATTGCCATGGAAGTCAAAGCAGACGCGTCTCAGCTCGGCCCCCGACTTGTGGTAGAACGTCATCGTGGCGCCGCCGCCCGTGCTCTTGCTCCATGTGTAATACGAAGCGTCGGAGGGTTTGTATGGGGAGTGCTTGGCCCATAGGATGCGCTCCCTTTGCTCCGTCCCGTCGGGAGAGAACACGTTCCGGTCGGTTCCGAGGACGCTATATGAATGTAGGGTGCGCATCCCGTTGCAGTCGGTCACGGTGTCGGGACGGTCGTGGAGACCGTAGCTGTATGTCGTGGCATAGCCTACGTCCGGCGGCCCCACGGTCTCCCTGGTCAGCAGCCGGTGCCGGTATTCGGGGCCGTATTCGTAACGGGTCGCCCTGGCCGTCTCGCCATGGATCCCATAGGGTGCGCTTACGGAGACTTCGGTTACGTTCCCGAAGCCGTCATAGGCATAGCTCGTGAAAAGGGTGAGCGGGTCGTTCGGCTGGCTTCCGTCGTTGGGTATGACGGTGACCGCATCCGGCCGGTATCTGTTGTTCGAGTTGTAGGTATAGACGGTTTTCGACGACACCGACCCGTTGTTGCGGGTGCGCGTGACGGTCTCGTTGAGGGGACGGTTCACGATCCACGACGAGGGGACGGTCTGGAGCACCGTCTGTTTCGACGTCACGAGCTCGCAACGGGCGGTCCGGTGCTCGTATCCCGTGACGGTCTGTGTGGAGGCGGTGCATCCGTAGGCGTTTCCGTAGGTGTGGTCTGTCCCGTAGTCGTACTGATAGGTGGTGGTCACCGTTCCCTCCAGCTCGTCCTCATCGTCCATGCTGTAGAGGTCCTCCGTCTTTGCCGTCATGGCGGGACAGACCACCAGGTCGGTGGCGGGGCTGGAGAATACGGCGTTGGAGAAGGTGTACTGCGTCCGGCTGACCGCTCTGGGCTCTCCTTCATTGTTGACGTATGATGCCTCCCAGTCCGGGAGCATCATGGCATACCGCCCCATGGTCCCGGTCTCGTTGAACTTCACCGTCCTTGTCTTCCACGGGTTGTCCGTTCCGTTGCGGAAGGTCTCCGCCACGGACATCTGGAACCCCAGGAAGCCGTGGCCGTAGCGGTGGTGCATGGCGTTCCGGTAGCGGTAACGCGTAATCGTGCTGCTGCCGTTCACCCCTTCGACCTCGACGCTGCTGAGCGCCCGCACACCCGGGGGGACGGGTCGCACCCCATGGCTGTCGGGAGGGGAGTAGGTGTGCGTGTAGAAAGGCGCCTCTGTGCCTTCTGTCTTGGCGGAAAGCCAGTCGTAGGTGAAGGAGACGCGGTTGCCGAGTCCGTCGGTGACCGCCGTGACCGAGGCGTAGCGTCCCACCGAACGCGGGGAATGGATCCCTATGGCTTCCGCCCCACCCCCTGGAACGTCAGATTCCCACCCGAGGAACGAGGCGTTTTCGCGGCCGAGGAAGTTTCCGGTATGGATGTATCGGCTGGAAAAACTCATGGGGTTGGATGAGACGCTGCCGATGAATCTGACATGGTTCGGCTGTTCTACGACAAGCTTCGTCAGTATCCTCACCATGGATGAATCGCTGTAGGTGTGCGCGAAGTCCGAGCACCCGTCGCCGTCGAAGTCCGCGACGGCGACGGCGAAGGTGTACTGGTTGTAGGCGGACTGGCCCAGAAGGCTGAGCGAGGGCTGGTACAGGTTGCGGTAGCTGTTCGTATATGGTATGGAACCGTTGTCGACGATGCGGGCCTCGCGCAAACGGTGTCCCATGGAGAGACAAATCTTCCATTTGTTGTAGTCTTGGAAAAGGACGTCTGCCTTGCCGTCGCCGTTGAAGTCGCCGGGGAACACGTGGCACCACTCACCGTTGGGAAGCTGTTGCGGGTAGGCGAAAGACGAGAGCTGTTGCCAGACCCTGATGCAATGCTGGGGATCGTCGAAGTCGAACCTTGCCAGCGCAGAGCCCTGTAGGCCGGAGCTGTAGTTCAAGACGCCCAACAGCAGGATGTCCGTGACGCCGTCGCCGTCATAGTCCGCCGCGATGGTGTTGTAAACCGGCCCGAGACCCTCCAGTGAAGTCTGGTTGAGCGCCCTTTTCCGGAACTGTCCACCCTGGAATCCGAGGAAAACGGCGTTTTCCAGGTGGGGCATGGTCACGCTCGCGTTGCCGTAAGTGACGGATTTGTCCTTTTTCTGGAGAAGGACGGCGTCACAGGTGCCGTTCCCGTCGAAGTCGCCGGTGATGAGATCGCATCTGCAGGGAAGCAACACGCTGTCGATCTGGCTGAAGGCCTGGCTCCCGGTTTGCCGGAGGAGCACTTTCACCAGAGTGTATTCCATAAACATGGGAGGAATTTCATGATAGTAAAGTGTGTCGCAGAGGTACAGCAGCATGTCGTCCATTCCGTCGCCGTTGAGGTCTGCCACGTGGACCCAATCCAACGAAACCGGGACGTTTTCTATGTCAAGGGTTGGGGCGTGCACAAACCCCCTGTCGCGGTCGTTGAGATAGGCCCTTATGTCCACCGGGGCGTCGTAGGCGTATCCGTCTTTGTAGGGCACCATGGCCACGTCGGTGTATCCGTCGCCGTCGAAGTCGCCCGTGAAGGGGAAGCCGTCCAGGACGTCCGGCGTGGTGACGGCATAGTGGAGCAGCTGGTTTTGCGTCGAGGCGTCCCTTTCGATGCGCGTGGCGTTGAACCGCTCCACTCCGCCTTCCCCGTCGAAGGCATCCATGGAGACCGCGGTCAGGACGTTGTACCGGAGGGCCGAGCTCCATTGGTAGTCGAAGGCGTAATGCAACAGGGGCCTGCCTTCAGCCAGGGAGGTCACGGTGACACCCTTGAGAAGGTGCTTCATCAGGATCTGGTTGCCGCCTATGTAGTAACGTTCCTCGTCATGCCTATTGGTCTGGTACTCAAACGTCACCGCAAACTGAGCCGGCATTTCCTGGTCCTCGTTGACGGTGTAAAGGATGGTGTCGATGTGGAACTCCCCGTTTTGGGCATCCTCGTAGTAATGGTACGTCACCGAGTTGCCGTCACGGTCCGTTGCCTTGTCCAACAGCCAGCATAGCGCCCGCAAGGATCCGTCCTGAGGGTCGATCCATGAGCTCTCCGTCGCCCCGTATTCCAGGACGGTTCCGTCGGCCTTCCAGACTTTAAAAGAAGAGATCACCTTGGCTATGTGGGAACCGTTCGGGACAAGGGAGATGTAGGAGACTATCTTTGACATCTCATCCTGCTCCGTCCTGTATTCGACACTAGAGGGGGTGGAGTCCACTTTGATGAGACGCCTTCCGTCAAGCAGGAAACAATCCTCCGATGAGAGGTCTGCAGCCGTCATCTCTCCGTCGTGGTACAGGGTCCTTCCCGTCCTAGTGACGCTGGAGATGCCCGACAGGTCCCATCCCCATCCCATCAGTCCGTTGCCTCCCTGGCTGTTGTACGTGACCGACAGGGAGGGCTGCATCCCGTTGATGCCTTGGGGCAGCTGGAGCGGGATGGTGTAAACGGCGGCACCCATGGCACCCATGCTGAAAGACCCTCCGATGGTTCCCACCACGCCGCTGTCGGCGGCGTGGTGCCCGCCCGTGAAGCCCTCCTCCGGAGGGAACACGCCGTAGGGATCGATCCGCAACACCGTGCTGTCGTTCCCGGAAGGCTCCGTCGAGAAACCGGGCAGCAGCTCTATATGGCTGCTTGCCGTGTATTCGTGGCTTTGGCTAGATGGTAGCGAATCTATGAGCGTGAACGTCTCGGCTTGATGGGCGTTCTGCGAAAAGCCTTCCGTTGCCATGCAGGACAACACGCCTAGGACAAGGAGAATATGGATAGACCGTCTCATCTTGTTGTCAATTTATGGTTTTCCGTTTATCCGCTTTCAGTTCCTCTTGACGACCTTCCAGGTGCGGGTCTCCCGGTCCGTCGTGAGACGAAGCAGGTACACCCCGGCCGGCTGTCCGTTGAGGTCGAACTCCGTCGAAGCGCCTGTGACGGTTTGTTCCTTGACGACTGCGCCCGTAAGAGTCAGCAGGGAGGCTTTCGCCCCGACGGCGATGTCGCCGGTCAGCGCCAGCGTGAACGCTCCGTCGGTGGGGTTCGGGAACAAGGAGGCCTCACCACCCGTGAGGACGTCGTGCAACTCGGCAAACCATTCCTCCGGCTTCTTGGGGTCTTCGGCCCCCTTGCCGCCGCCTTCGTCCATGCGGCT
>JAEFAE010000014.1 GCA_016291135.1 Bacteroidales bacterium | reverse complement strand
GCCACTTGTTTGATCTTCTCGTTGTCGCCATCGACCTTCACCGACATCTTCTTCAGCGAAGCGACCACAGCGGCAACAGCCTTGTCGATACCGCGCTTCAGGTCGAGCGGGTTGGCACCGGCGGTGACGTTCTTCAATCCGGTGGCCACGATGCTCTGGGCCAGCACGGTGGCGGTAGTGGTGCCGTCACCAGCCAGGTCGTTGGTCTTGGAAGCGACTTCCTTCACGAGCTGGGCGCCCATGTTCTCGACGGGGTCGATGAGCTCGATTTCCTTGGCGACCGTCACACCGTCCTTGGTGATTTGGGGAGCGCCGTACGATTTCTCGATGACCACGTTGCGTCCCTTGGGGCCGAGGGTCACCTTCACTGCGTTCGACAATGCATCGACGCCTTTCTTCAGGCCGTCGCGCGATTCAATATTGAAAAGAATATCTTTTGCCATGATGATTTCGATTTAAAGATTCAACGATTTAGTGATTAGATGATGGCGATCACGTCGTTTTCACGCATGATCATATAGTCTTTGCCATCGAGGTGGAACTCGGTGCCGGCATATTTGCCATAGATGACGTTGTCACCTACCTTGAGGGTCATTTTGTTGTCTTTGGTGCCGGGGCCGACGGCGACGACGGTGCCTTGCTGGGGTTTCTCTTTTGCCGTGTCAGGGATGATGATGCCACTGGCGGTTTTCTGTTCGGCGGCGGCGGGTTCGATGACCACGCGGTCGGCCAACGGTTTGATCGTTAATTTTGCCATAACTAGTATAGATTTAAAGATTTAATAATTCAAAGATTCAAAGATTCAAAGATTCAAAGATTGAAACGTGACGGCGGCCTTTAGTCAGATTTCGTGCCAAACCCGTAAGAACAAAAAAAATGTCAGAATGTATGACATTCTGACATTTTCCACAGTTGTTTCGCTGCTTTCGATCTATGGATCTTATTCGGCGGGAGCATCGGCTGCCGGGGCTTCCGCTGCAGGTGCGGTGGAGGCGGGGGTAGCCAGCTCGATTTGTTCGCGCATTTGTGAGTCCTGGACTTCGCCTGCCATCCGGTTCTTCGGAATGGACATGCTCGACATCAGGCACAGCACGACCAGGATAATGGCCATGGTCCAGGTGGCTTTTTCCAGGAAATCGGTCGTCTGACGGACACCCATCATCTGGTTTGCACTACCGAAATTAGAGATCAAACCGCCGCCTTTGGAGTTCTGAACCAAGACGACTAATCCAAGCAAAACACTGACAACCAGAATTAAAATAACGATAACGGTGTACATGTTTGATTATTTATTGTTGTTTTGACTTTCTTTAATCTGTTCAATTTGGGCTGCAAAGTAAATACTTTTTTCTGGATTATTCAAACTTAATTTTTCATAAATTGAAATTGCCTTGTCAAAATAGCCCTGTTTTACATAGATTTTGGCCAAGGTTTCGCTCACGATGTCCCCTTTGTCGGTGATGCTGTTCTGCGCTACCGAGATGGGGTTGTAGAACGTCGCCTTGGGCTTGGAGATGCTCGGGTTTTCCGCGATGAACTTGTCGATGAGTTCCTTCCGGCTCATTTTTTTCTGCGGGACGTCCTCGCATTGTTCCTGTTGGCGTTTCTCTTCCTCCAACTCATGCAGCCGGTTGGCGATGAGGGCCTTGAGCTCGTCGAGCGACTTGCGCTTCTCGTCGAGCAGGGCCAGTTCGGCCGACAGCTTCTCGTGGGTGCCGCTCAGGTCGATCTCGGGGATGATGAACATCTTTTCGGGGATGACACTGCCTTCCAGCTCGTGCTCGGCGGTGTCTGACGAGGCCACAAACTTGAAGAAGGAGTCCTCGGGTGGGGTCGGTGGCTGTGGGGCGTCTTGTTCGGGAGCCGGCATGAAGGTCGACCGGCGTTCCCAACGGCGCCGGGCCAGCAGGGAGAACACCCGCAAGTTGTTTCGGTTGGCGATGCTGTCGGCGGCTTTTCCGAGCTGGCGCTCATAGCGGGGGTCGTCTTCGTTCTGGTAGGCGATGGCCAGCAGGCATTGGGCAATGCTGAAATAGGGATAGCGGTCGGCCAGGCGTTCCACCTCCCGTACCGCCTCGCCCTGCATCAGCTCGGGCCGTTCAATGTATGCTATGAGTGTGTTCGCTTCCATGCCTTACCAGTTTACCAATGCTTTGTTGAACACGTCTTCCACCAGGGCCTCGATGATGGTGCCGGTGAGCGACTCTTGGACCGAGTTGAGGTCTTGGTCGCTGGGGTAGTCTTCGTAGTGGGTGAACCGTGTCTCGAAGTTTTTCGTTGCGTCGAACTGGTTCACAAACCGCACGTTGACGGTGATGGTGAGTCGGTTCAAGGCAGCGGTCTGACCTGCGGTGATGGCCACCGGTGTGGTCCGGTAGTCGGTGATCTCACCCTCGAAGGCAAGGTCTCCTCCCGACTCCACCATGTCCAGCGAGGTCTGGTTCATCATGGCGTCGCGCAAGGCGGTGGTGAAGTCGTTGCTCAGGGTGGGGTTGATCAGCTGGGCCTGGTTGGGGAAATACTGCACCGATACCGTCTTCGCCTCCGCGGGAATGGAGGCGCCCGAGAAGGAATAGATACCGCAGCCTTGGCACAGCAGGGCAAGCAGCAGGACGATATACAGGGTGCTTCTTCTCATGACGGTGCGTTATTTCTTGATGCCGAATTCGTTGATCTTGCGGTAGAGGGTGCGTTCGCTGATGCCCAGCTCCTTGGCGGCGTCCTTGCGTTTGCCGTTATGTTTCTCCAAGGCCCGTTTGATCATCTCGATGTTGTGTTGCTCCAGCGAAAGCGTTTCAGGAAGATGCTCGTGTGTCACGTCTTCGGTGGGGGTGATTTCCATGAAGTCGGGTTCGATGGTCTCGGGCTCGTGCGGGGTCACCCGGCTGACCACGGCATCGACATAATGGGTGGGATGCGTTTCTATATAGCCGGTGTTGGGGCGGGTGGTCAACTCGTTGACGACGGTGCGCAGCTCGGCGATGTCGTGTCGCATCTCGAACAGCACCTTATATAGAAGGTCGCGTTCCGAGAGGCCTTCGGCATTCTCCTCTTTTTGGAAGAGGACGGGCAGCGCGTTGGTGATCTTGTTGGGCAGGTAACGCTCCAGCACGGTGTCGGTGATGACCCGTTGCTGCTCAATGATGGAGATCTGCTCCGTGACGTTCTTGAGCTGGCGTACGTTGCCGTCCCAGCGGTAGTCTTCGAGCACCTTCACGGCCTCGTTGGTGAGCGTGATGACGGGGATGCGGCTCCGCTCGGCGAAATCGGATGCGAACTTGCGGAACAGCAGGTAGATGTCGCCCTTGCGCTCGCGCAAGGCGGGGATATGGATCGGGATGGTGTTCAGCCGGTAATAGAGGTCCTCGCGGAACTTGCCTTTCTGGATGGCTTGGGGCAGGTCGACGTTGGTGGCAGCCACCACGCGTACATCGGTCTTCATCACCTTGGAGCCGCCCACGCGGATGTATTCGCCGTTCTCAAGCACGCGCAGCAGTCGCGCTTGGGTCGAGAGGGGGAGCTCGGCCACTTCGTCGAGGAACAAGGTGCCCTTGTCGGCAATCTCAAAATAGCCCTTGCGCTCGGCGATGGCGCCGGTGAAGGAGCCTTTCTCATGGCCGAACAGTTCCGAGTCGATGGTGCCTTCCGGGATGGCGCCGCAGTTCACGGCGAAATACTGGCCATGCTTGCGGGCGCTGTTCTGGTGGATGATTTTCGGGAACACATCCTTGCCGGTGCCGCTTTCACCCGTGATGAGCACGGTGAGGTCGGTGTTGGCCACCTGTGCCGCAATCTCGATGGCGTGCAGCAACTGGGGGTCGTTCCCGATGATCCCGAAGGTTCGTTTAATGCTTTGTACGTCCATGCGCTTTCAATGTTTCTTAACCTCTCAACGCTCCTCCCAGTTCCTTTTCAATGGCTCCCTGGATGCGCGCCATGGCCTTCTCGATGGCCTTGTCGGTCAGGGTGGCGGTGGTCGACATCAGGATGAAGCTCATGGCATATTGTTTTTTGCCGGCGGGAATCTTGTCGCCTTCATAGACGTCGAAGAGGCTCATCGACTGGAGGATCTTGTTCTCGGCGGCCATGGCGACTTTCCTCACCTGTTCGAAGGTGACGTTCTTGTCGAAGATCATGGCCAGGTCGCGACGGACGGACGGGAACTTCGACAGCGGCTCGAAGTGGACCTCGGGTGCCTTGCCATAGTGTTCCATGAGGCTGTTCCAGCACAAGGTGGCGTGATACACGTCTTTCTTGATGTCGAACACCTTGAGGGTCTTCTTGTCGAGCTTGCCGAGGGTGGCCAGGCGTTTGCCGTCGAGATAGAGCTCAAGCGCATACTCATACAGCTTTTTGGTGCTTTCCTTGACTTCCAGCTGGTTGGGTTGGACGCGCAGTTCGTGCAGGATGCCCATCACGTATTGCTTCAGGTCGAAGAAATCGATGGGTTTGGACGGGCAGTTCCAAAGCTCCTCCTGTTTGTTTCCGGTGAGGAAGAGGTCGAGGTGGAAGTATTCGGAGAACGGGGCCAGCGTGTGTTGCGGGTCTTGTGCGGCCTTGGGGTCAAAGAAATATACATTGCCGAACTCAAAGAACTTCATGTCGGCGATCTTGCGGTTTTGGTTGAAGGCGATGCTCTCCAAGCCGCCCCAGAGGAGGGTCTGGCGCATCACGTTGAGGTCGCTGCTCAGGGGGTTCATGATCTTCACGTTACGCTCGGGGTCGAAGTCGGCGAACGTCTCGCTGTAGGCCGATTTGGTCAGTGAGTTGTTCATGATCTCGTAGAAGCCGTTGGAAACGAGCATATCGCTGATCTTCTGCTGCAGCTGGTCGGCGTTGGGCTTGCTGGCACGGCTCACAGAGGTGTAGATGCGGCTCGGAATCTCGATGTTGTCGTAGCCGTAGATGCGGAGGATCTCTTCGATCACGTCCACGGGACGGGTCACGTCGACCTTGCTGGTGTGGACATCGACCACCACATGGGTGTCGTCTTGTTCCACCACCTGGCATTCGAGGCTCTTCAGGATGTTGACGGCCTGGGTCTTGTCGATGACCTTGCCGGCTACCTTGTTGAGGAGGTCGAACTTCAGGTCCACGCGGGCCGGGGTGAAGTCGCCGTTTTTCACGTCCTTGATCTCGGAAGAGACGGTGCCGCCGGCCAGTTCCTTGATGAGCTGGGTGGCGCGTTTCAGGGCGTAGAGGGTGATGTTCGGGTCGGCGCCACGCTCATAACGGAACGAGGCGTCGGTTTGCAGGCCGTGGTACTTGGCGGTCTTGCGGATGCTGGTGGGGTTGAAGTAGGCGCTCTCGAGGAAGAGGTTGACCGTCTGCTCGGTGACACCCGATTCCAATCCGCCGAACACGCCGGCGATGCACATGGGCTCCTCGGCGTTGCAGATCATCAGGTTGCGGCTGTTGAGTTTGCGCTCCACCCCGTCCAAGGTGACGAAAGGCGTTCCTTCGGGTAGGCATTTCACCACAACCTTGCGCCCCTTGATCTTGTCGGCATCGAAGAAGTGCATGGGCTGGCCCACCTCCAACAGCACATAGTTGGAGATGTCGACGATGTTGTTGATGCTGCGGAGGCCGCAGGCGGCGAGGCGGTTCTTGAGCCAGTCGGGCGAGGGGCCGACCTTGACACCGCTGATGGTGAGGCCGGAGTAACGCGGGCAGGCAGCGGTGTCTTCCACCACCACCTCGATGTCATTGTCGTGGTTGTCCACCTTGAAATCGTCGACAGCGGGCTTGACAAGATGGTATTTCGTGGTGTTCTCGCGCTGGTTGAGGGCGGCCACCAGGTCGCGGGCGGAGCCGATGTGCGAGGTGGCGTCGCTGCGGTTGGCCGTGAGGCCGATCTCGAGGGTGTAGTCTTCTTCAACAGGGAAATAGTACGAGGCGGGCTTGCCGACTTCATAGTCGTCGGGCAGCACCATGATGCCGTCGTGCGACGCGCCCAGCTGGAGCTCGTCTTCGGCGCAGATCATGCCTTCCGACACTTCGCCGCGGATCTTGCCCCGTTTGATGGTGATGTGCTCGTCGTGGATCCACAACTCGGTACCGAGGGTGGCCACCAACACTTTCTGACCCGCCGCCACGTTGGGGGCGCCACACACGATGTGTAGGGGCTCCTCGCCACCACAGTCGACCGTGGTGATGTGGAGATGGTCGGAGTTGGGATGGTCGACACAGGTGAGCACCTTGCCGACGACCACGCCCTTCAGGGCGCCCTTCACCGACTCAAAGGGAGTGAGGTCTTCCACTTCGAGGCCGGTCGAGGTGAGCAGTTCGCTGACTTTTTCCGCTGGATAATCGCAGTTGACGTATTGTTTCAACCAGTTATAGGAGATTTTCATTCTTTTTTATTATTAAATTGGGCGGCAAATATACGAAAATCTGACAAAATGTCACGTTGATCGGTATTTTTTCTGCTTTCTGCTTGTAATAGAGAAAAATAACCATTACTTTTGCAAGAGCTTCGATGCCACTGTATTTTTGTTGAATCAACCATCCAAACACAATAGAATATGAAAAAGTCTTTTCTCTTTTTGGCAATCCTTCTCTTGGGCGTCGCTGGGATGCTCCACGCGCAGTACGACGTGCTGTTCTATGACGGCTTTGAGAACGGCAATCTCGACCAATGGACCCTGGTCGATGCCGATGGCGACGGTCACAACTGGGAGGCTGTCACACCTGGTTTTACTGGTATTCAAGCCTATAGCGGCGATTATGCCGCCTATTCTTTTTCATGGAGTTCCAATGTGGCTTATACCCCTGACAACTACATGATTTCTCCCTTGGTGAAAGACGCCAAGGGCATACACTATTATGTGTTGGTGAATGCGGATTATCCCGACCATTACGGTATTGCCGTGTCGTCAACAGGAACGAACCCCTCGGACTTCACCATGGTTTTTGACGAAACAGTGTCGGGAACGGGCTGGATCGAAAGGGAAGTCGAACTTCCTAGAGGTACCAAATACTTCGCTTTCCGCCACTATGAAAGCGACGACAACAACTTCCTTTTCGTCGACGATGTCGTTGTGTTCGGTATGCCCATGCTTCATTCCACGTCCGACATCTACGTCTATGCGTATCAATCTTTAGATCATCCTGAATTGGAAAAGCATTTTGCGAGAATCAATCTGCAAGATATTGAAACCCAAACTGTTGCATCTTCTTATACACTCGATCTCAATGGAATAGCTGCCACGTATGCGAATGGTTGTTTTTGGGCGATTATTAATCAGGGACTATACAAGGCTACAATTGATCACCATAACAAGACCATCGGAGAACTACGCTTGCTTGACTTAAAGTTTTGCGAAGGTGATTATCAGGAGATATGCATGGCTTACAATCCTGTTAATGGCTTGATTTATTATATAGCGGCTCTTCCGGGACAACACTCCTCGATGTTGTTTTGCTTTGATCCGAACAACCCATCGGGCATGAGTTCCCTCACCCTGGTTGGTGTAATGGACTACGTGCCTGCAGCGCTTGCCATCAACAAGGCAGGTGAAGCGTATTGTGTCATTTTCGATTATGACGGGTTGTTTCGGATCAGTTTAACGGACGGTTCAGCCACCATGGTAGGACCAACGTCCATTGCTCCCTCCTATGGAGAAGGTCTGGTATTTGATGTTGAGACGAATGAGTTGATCAGGACAACCTATAACCAGATGTCTGGGGAATACAGTACCTTCATTTACGCAACAGATCCTGCCACAGGGGCCTCGGAGCTCATTCACAGGCTTGACAGATGTGCGTTTGTCACCCCAATCTTAGTACCCCATAATGAGGCTGTCGAAGACAACCAGGCGGCCGGCATCGCCCTTTGGCCCAATCCCGCTGGCAACACCTTGTATCTGGAGGACGTGGACGATGCGACGGTCAGCGTGTATGACCATACCGGCCGGCTGGTGTTGCAGGAGCGTTACCAGGGACGGCTCAACGTCAGCACGCTGGTGCCGGGCCTCTATGTAGTCGTCGCTGGGGATCGTGCGATGCGCTTTATCAAGGAGTAGACACATAAAAAATAAGGCATTTTCATGAAAGTTGGGAAAAAAGACGTACCTTTGTGCCCAAATACAATCTTGAAAAATGTCTGAAAACATCTTTTCGAACGTTGAACAAGTCGATGCGACGACCGAGCAGAAGATCGTCTCCAAAGACTATGAGAATATCAAGCCGTTCTATGCCTCCGCGCATGGAAACAGTCGGCTGTTTACCGCCAGCTACAACGGGCGGAAGGTCATCATCAAGGCCTTGAAGGCGGCGTGTGCCAACGACCCGAAATGTCGTGCCAACCTGAAAAAGGAGTACGAGATCACCAGCGAATTGGAGCATAAGTTCATCCGCAAGGCACTCGCTTTCGAGACCATCCAGGGGCTGGGCGACTGCCTCGTCCTGGAGTTTGTCGACGGCAAGTCGCTGGCCGAGCATGTGCGGGTGGGCACCCTCAACGAGAAGCAGATCAAGACCGTGCTGATCGACCTTTGCGACGGCTTGAACTACATGCACCAACGGGGCATCATCCATTGCGACCTCAAGCCGGAGAACATCATCGTCACGGCCAACGACGGACGTGCCAAGATCATCGACATCGGCCTGCCCGAAACCGAATACAAGTCCGATCGTGAGCTCCTCATCAAGGAGAACGAGTTCATCGCCCCTGAGCTGATCAAGGGAGAGGAGGGCGACCCGCGTTCGGATGTCTATTCCCTGGGCAAGATCATCGAGTTTATCTCGGAACGCAACCTGCTCAGCCAGTTCAAGAGCGTGGCCACACACTGTACCCAGTTCTCGCGGGAACAGCGCTTCGACAACATCCTCGAGGTGAAGTCGTATCTTACCAAGGGCATCTCGGCCGTCAAGATTGTCCTGTTTTTCCTGGTGCTGGCCGCCTTGGGCGTCGCCGCGTATCTTTACATCCCGAAGATCATCGAAAAGAACCGGGCCGAAAAGGCGGAGCGCCTGGCCGTGGATTTCGCCCACGAGATGGACAAGATCAACAGTGAGACCGCCCAGCTATGCGAGCGCTACCAGCTCCGGTCGCTCGACGAGCCCATCGCCGTTCCCGAGGCTTGGAAGGAAGACAGCCTCCGCTACTGCCAGCAGTTGACTCCCTTCTTCGGCATGGACAGCCTCTATCAGAAGGCCGTTTCCGCTTTTGCGCAACAGAAACAGGCCATCGCCGAGAGCCGACAGCACGACTTCGACGCCCTGCTGATGACCGAATTCCGCCAGGCCACCGACAGTGTCGCCATGCAACTGAAAGCCAATCTGGTGGAGCCTTCCGACTCGCTGATGCGGGTGTTGGCCAACCGTTGGTTCGAAAAGAAACATTGACCCTGATCATGGACACCCCTAACCCCCTAAAAAAAGAAACGTGTTGAGACACCATAAGATATCCGCCCTGTTCGTCCTGTTGACAGCCCTGTTGCTGTTGAGCGGCTGCTCCACCAAACGGAACACGCCCATGCGACGGGCCTATCACAACCTCACCAGCCATTACAATGTGTTCTGGAATGGCCAATACAGCCTGAACGAAGGCGACCAGCAACTGAAACGGAACGCCAAGGACGACTACAGCAAGGTCCTTCCCGTGTTCAACTACGGTACCAAGAGTGAGGCGCTGAGCTTGAACTCCCAGATGGACCGGGCCCTTCAGAAGACCGCCATCTGTGTCCAGAAACACTCCATGAAGTTCAACAATAGGGAACGGGTGAAGTGGATCGACGACGCCTATCTGGTCATGGCCAAGGCGCATTTCTACAAACAGGACTACATCCCGGCCAAGCGCACCTTCGACTTCGTCACCACGGAGTTCAAGAACAGCGATGTCGCCCTCATCGCCAACCTCTGGCAGATCAAGACCTACATCAAGACGGAAGAATATCCCAAGGCCATTGCGATGATCGAACAGCTCCAGAATAAGACCGCGGGCATGAAGAAGCTGCCCAAGGAGCTGTATCGCAACTTCGACCTCACGGTTGCCGACTACTACATCGCCACCAAGGAATACGGCAAGGCGATCGACTACCTCAAGGCGGGCATCCTCCAAAACAACAACAGGGACGTGCGCACCCGCGCCATGTTCATCCTGGGGCAGATCTACATGGAACTGGGCGAAGCCAAACGCGCCACGGAACAGTTCCGTAAGGTCATCAAGCGGAACCCTGCCTATGAGATGCTGTTCGAGTCGAAGATGAACATGGCCAAGATGGGATCGTCGGGCAACGCCAAGGAGCTGTACAAGATGCTGAACCGGATGCTCGACGACCTTAAGAACGAGGAATTCCGCGACCGCATCTACTATGCCATGGCTGAACTGGCCATACGCGAAGGCGACCTGGAGAAGGCGATCGGATACTATCGGGAATCGGTGGCTGCCGCCACCAACAACCGGATCCAGCGCGCCAATGCCGCGCTGAAGGTGGCCACGATCTATTTCGACCGGAACGACTATGAGCTGTCGCAGGCCTATTACGACACGGCGGTTTCGTCCATGGACAAGAACACCACGCCGGGGTACGACAGCATCTACAACATCTCGCAAACCCTCAACGAACTGGTCCAGAACCTGACGGTCGTGAAGACCCAGGACAGCCTCATCAAGGTGGCCAACATGGACTCGGTTGCCCGGAACATCCTCATCGACAAGATCATCGCCGAGGTGATCGAACAGGAAAAGCGGGAGGAGGAACAGCGCAAGTATGAGGAGCAGATGGCCTTGATGGGCAGTGCCATCGGCACCTCCAACGTCAACAACGACAATGGACGCGGCAACTCGGGGGCTTGGTATTTCTACAACGAGACCACGCTACAGAGCGGCTACAACGATTTCTCCAAGAAATGGGGCATGCGTAAGCTCGAGGACAACTGGCGCATCAGCGACAAACGGGGCATCCACAGCGGTGTCTCCGAGACGGTGTCCACCGATAGCGAGGGTGTCGAGAACGACAGCCTCTCCAAGAGCTATACCAACCACGATCGGGGCTACTACATCAAAGACCTCCCGTTGACGGAGGAACAGCAGCAGGAAGCCCACCACCAGATCGCGGAGGCGTTGTACAACACCGGTTTCATCTACCTTGACCGTCTTTCCGACTATCCCCGTTCCATCGACGCCTACGAGACCCTCGACCGTCGCTATCCCGGCAACGACAAGGAGCTTCCTTCGTGGTATGCCCTCTACAAGATGTACCACGACCAACACGACGAAGTCAATGCGGAAAAGTACAGACAACTGATTTTCAGCAAATATCCCGATTCGAACTATGCCAGCGTGATCCTCGACCCCGACTTCTACAAGAAGCTGCAAGAGGAATCGCAACAGGCTTCGGATCTTTATTCCAAGACCTATGAGGCCTATCGGCAAGGCCAATACTACCGTGTGAAGATGAATGCGGACCGCGCCTTGGAGGACTATGCCTCCGACACCGCCTTGGCACCGCGCTTTGCGTTGCTTTCCGCCATCTCGCGGGGTCGTTTGGAGACGGTCGACACCATGGCTTACGCCCTGATGAACGTGGTGCGCACCTATCCTAATAGCAGCATCCGTCCCTACGCCCAATCCCTGCTCCAGCACGTCAACGACGAGTATCATCTGGGGCTCAACCTGGGCGACCTCGCTTCAGCGGACGCCAGCCAAAAGCAGGAGAAGCTCGACTGGCCCTACGTGAAGGAACCCAATTCGCCGCACCTGGTCCTCATCGTGTTCGATTCGAAGAAGGTTCGGGTGGAGCCCTTGAAGGTCCGCCTCTCTGACTTCAACAAGAAGGAATTCCGTTTCAAGAACTTCGAGGTGAAGACCATCGTGTTGGAGGGCAATACCATGGTGGTCTCCCTTTCCCAGTTCGAGAACGAGCAGGAGGCCAAGGACTACATTGCGGCCATGACGCTTTCCGACTATCTTTTCGGAGGCATGGACAAGGATTCATACTCGGTGTTGCCGATCTCCTTGAAGAACTATCCGATCTTCTATCAGGAGCGCGATGTGGACGGCTACAAGGCCTTCCTGAACGGAGAGCCGTACAAACCCAAGGCACCCAAGACCGAAAGCAAGACCGATGGCCAGAAACAACCTGCCGCCAAGGACGACGGGCAAATGAAGAAGGGTGCGGCCCCCGACAAGAAAGACGCTATGCCCGACAAGAAAGACGTAGTTCCCGACAAGAAAGACCGTACGCCCAATGGAACGGACTTCAATCCAGCCAAGACGAAGGAATTGAATCTGGAGGGCGGCTCAGAAGGAAAGAATATCAAACCCAGCAAAGGGAAACTCAATAAAAACACGATCAAACCTAATTAACTGAATCAATATGGCAATGGAAACTCCTGCAAGAAACCTGATAGGCAAAGGTACCGTCATCAAAGGTGACGTGGAATCGAGTGGCGATATCCGCGTTGACGGCCGTCTCATCGGCTCCCTCAAATCGAACGGCAAGATCGTCATCGGTCAAACCGGTGTGGTGGAAGGGGACCTTACCTGCAAACAAGCTGACATCTCCGGTGTGGTCAAGGGCATCCTCAAATGCGAAGAGCTTACCGCCCTGAAGTCGACTTCGAAAGTGGAAATCGATCTGATTACCAAACAGTTACTGATTGAAGTCGGTGCTGTGTTCACTGGAAAATGCCAAATGACCCAACCCACCGTCCAACCTGTAAGCAAATAACCATTAACCCTTTTTCTTTTTTATGTTGAAAGCATACGTTTTCCCTGGACAGGGAGCACAATATGTTGGCATGGGAAAGGATCTCTTCGACCATTCATCGAAGGCGAAAGACCTATTCCATAAGGCCAACAGCATTTTGAAATTCAAGATCACCGAGCTGATGTTCGACGGCACGGAGGAAGACCTGCGCCAGACCAAGGTCACCCAACCGGCCATCTTCCTGCATTCGGTCATCCTCGCCGCCTTGCTCGAGGACTTCCAGCCCAACATGGTGGCTGGCCACTCGCTGGGTGAGTTCTCCGCCTTGGTGGCCAACAAGGTGCTGAGCTTCGAAGACGGCCTCAGGCTGGTAGCCAAGCGCGCCAATGCCATGCAGAAGGCTTGTGAGGCCCAACCCGGCACCATGGCCGCGGTTATCGGCATGGAAGACGCCCAGGTGGAGTCGATATGTGCCTCGGTGCGCGACACGGTGGTGGTGCCTGCCAACTACAACTCGCCGGGCCAGATCGTCATCTCCGGCACGTTGGAAGGCGTTGCCCAGGCCACGGAGAAGCTGCAGGAAGCCGGTGCCAAGCGGGTGATTCCGCTTAAGGTGGGAGGCGCCTTCCACAGCCCCTTGATGGAGCCGGCCCGCGTGGAGCTGGCCGAGGCCATCAACGCCACCCGTTTCAACTACGGCATCTGCCCGATCTACCAAAACGTCACCGGACAGTCGGTCACCGACCCCGAGATCATCAAGAAAAACCTGGTGGCCCAGCTTACTTCGCCGGTGTGTTGGACCCAGACCATGCTGAACATGATTGCCAGTGGCGTCTCCAGCGTGGTGGAAGTGGGCCCCGGGACGGTGCTGCAAGGCCTCTTCAAGAAGGTGGATCGCAACCTGGAGATGACGAGTGCCTCGATCGAGAAACCGGCCGAATGAGTAACTGGGTTGAAGGATGAGCCATAACAGAGCGTCAGGGTCATTATTATGGTTGTTGGTGATGATGGCGGGCGCAGTCATCGGATTTCTCGCCTACCAGGTCACCCTCAACAAGACCCGTAAACCTGCCGTCGCCGCTATCAGCAAGTTCGACGAGGTGCTGTATTACCTCAATGCCGCCTATGTCGACAGCGTCAACGCCGAAAAGATCGAGCAGGCCGCCATCGTGAGCATGATGGACGAACTCGATCCGCACAGCCAATATATCTCTTTGGAGGAGTTCAATGCAGTCAATGATCCCCTGTTGGGTAGCTTCGAGGGTATCGGCGTGCAATTCCGCATCGTGGAAGACACGGTCACCATTGTCAATACCATCAAGGGCGGTCCCTCCGAAAAGGTGGGCATCATGGCGGGCGACCGCATCGTGTATGTGAACGACTCGCTGATTGCCGGTATCAAGATCCAAAACGACTCGGTGATGCGGCTGCTCAAAGGCCCCAAGGGCACCAAAGTCCGGGTGAAGAACTACCGTCGTGGCGTCGAAGGGCTGATCGATTTCACCATCACCCGCGACGTGATTCCCACCTATAGCATCGACATCGCTTATATGCTCGACGCCACGACGGGCTACATCAAGCTCAGCCGTTTTTCGGCCACCACGTACCAGGAGTTCATGGCCGCCGTCAAGAAACTGCTGGGGCAGGGCATGCAAAAGCTGGTCTTCGACCTCCGTGGCAATGCCGGTGGGTTCCTCAACATCGCCGTCGACATTGCCGACGAGTTCCTTCCCAAGGGCAGCATGGTGGTGTTCACCGAGGGCCGCATGAAGCCGCGGGCGGCTTACCACGCCCGTAAGAAAGGCCTGCTGGAGACGATGCCGGTGGCGGTGCTCATCGACGGGGAGTCGGCCAGTGCCTCGGAGATTGTGGCGGGCGCCTTGCAGGACAACGACCGCGGCACCATCATCGGACGCCGTTCCTTCGGCAAGGGCCTGGTCCAGGAACAGATCATGCTCAGCGACGGCTCGGCCATCCGCCTGACCGTGGCGCGTTACTATACTCCGACCGGACGTTGCATCCAGAAGCCTTTCGACGGCAACAAGGAGGATTACATGATGGAGTCGTTTGACCGTTACGAGAACGGAGAGCTTTTCTCCGCCGACAGCATCCACTTCGCCGACTCGTTGCGCTATACCACCCCGAAGGGGAAGACGGTATATGGCGGTGGCGGCATCATGCCCGATGTGTATGTCCCCTTGGTGGACGACAGCACGGAATACTACTTCAACCGGATCGTCAACCTGGGTATCCTCTACCAATATGCCTTCGACTACTGCGACAACCACCGCAAGGAGCTGGCCCGCTATACCGATGTGGATGCCTTCGACAAGGGCTTCAAGGTGAGCGACGCGATGTTCGGCGAGCTGGTCAAGCGAGCCGAGGCCAAGGGGCTGAAAGGCACCGAAAAGGATAAGCAGGTGGCGCGCCGCGAAGCCAACATCCTGCTCAAGGCCTACATCGCGCGTGACCTGTTCGAAGAGGAGGGCTTTTACCCGATCTACCGCCCCATGGACGACATGCTGCAACGGGCTTTGGAGGTGCTCAAGGAGGAAAATGAAAATTAATTCTTGTTTCTTTTGGTGTTTATCTCAATAAAAGTTGTATTTTTGCAGCCCGATTTTTAGGCAAATGGAAAAGGAAAGCGAATTCTTGATTCCCGTCAGCGGCCTCGCCCTTGGTGTCCATAACTACCGTTTCGACATCAACGACGACTTCTTTGTCGACCTCGACTATTCGGAAGTGAAGCATGGCCGGGTGACGGTGGATCTGGAGGTGCTGCGTGAAGAGCTGATGATGACCTTGAATTTCCACCTGGAAGGCGAGGTCCTGGTCCCTTGCGACCGTTGTGCCGACGAGTTCTACATCCCGATCCAGAGCGAGCAGGTGTTCTACATCAAGCTCGGTGCCGAAGGAGTCGAGGAATCAGAGGACGTGGCGGTGGTGCCTGCTGAGGAGCACGCCTACGATGTCCGTTCCCTGGTTTACGAATACATCATCCTCGCCATCCCGATCCATCGCGTTCATCCCGAAGGTGAATGTAATCCGGAAGTGCTGGCACTGCTTTCTCACGACGAAGAACCCGTCGAGGAGGAGGGAGTCGAAACGGATCCCCGGTGGGCGGCTTTGAAGGATGCCAAGATTGAAGATAACTAAACAAACGGTATTAACATTTTAAAATAAAAGTAAAATGGCACATCCTAAACGCAGACAGTCTCATACCAGAGGCGCAAAGAGAAGAACTCATTACAAGGCCGAAGTCCCCACCTTGGCAGTTTGCCCGGTGACCGGCACCATGCACGTCTATCATAGAGCTTACTATGTGGACGGTGACCTTTACTACAAAGGCAAATTAGTTATGGCCGCCAAGCAATAACGGATTTTTTTTCATAATCTTTATATTGTTTTTCCCCACCGGGCATGTACCGGTGGGGTTTTTTTGTTTCGTCGCTTGGCGAGGGACCCCCGACGGCACGGCGTAACTCCCTTCGGTCCGTTACGAATGTGCCTTTCGGAGGTCCCTCGCCCGCTCCGACAACCCGCCGGGTTGCCTGTCGGTTTTTGGGAAGGTCGTCGCTTGGCGAAATGCCCCCAACGGCACGGCATATCTCCTTCGGAGATACGCAAGTTGCCTTATGGGGGCACCTCGCCCGCTCCGACAACCCCGTTAGGGGTTGCCTGTCGGTAGCCCACGGTTGAAACCGTGGGCTACCGGATGATTAATTAATAAACAACCCCGTTAGGGGTTGGCTTGTCGGTCAATAACCGGCCGCCTGTAAGGCGGCCGCCGCGGAATCGAATTCCAAGGTCAGCTCGCTGAAATGATGTGCGTCGGAAGAAAGGATGACGGGGATTCCCATCTGGCAGGCCTCCTTCAGCAGCCAAGGTGAAGGATAGAAGCCATTATACCGTTTCTTGTAGATGCCCCGGGTGTTGACCTCCATGATCACGCCTTTCTGATGGATCAAGTCCAGCGTTTCCAAAGCCAGCTTGCGGTACCAGGGCTCGTCTTCATGGAAATACCGGTCGCGGTTGTGCATCTTGATCTTGTCGAAATGCGCTATGATGTCGAACGCCTCGTGCTCAAGCATTTGGTTGGTCTGGTCATAGAAAGCCCGAACCGCTTTGCGGATATCACCTCCGAAGAACTTCATCAGTCCCTCGTCATAGACTTCCCATTTGGGCCCGTCGATAAACCAGATCTCCTCGGGGTTTGCCGAATGACCCACCAGATGCACGCCGCCGATCAGGTAGTCCAAATGGTATTTTTCCTTGGTTACGGCAAAGGTCTCCGAAACGCCTGGGATGTAATCCGCTTCCAAACCGCAAAGAATCTCGATTTGGTCTTTGAATTCTTCTTTCAAAGCGGCAATCTCAGCCACATAGTCGGGCATCCGCTCGCGCTTCACCGAAAAGGTGTTGTCGAAAGGTAGGGGGCTGTGCTCCGAAAAGCCCAGCTTCACCAAGCCCTGCCGGAGGGCCTCCTCCACATGCTCCCGTGGAGTGGATTTGCCGTCGCTGTAAATGCTATGGGTATGGATGTTGAAGTTTTGCATAACTCAATAACAATGATACAAAGATAATGTTTTTTTAAGGACTAACAGCATCCATGCTTTCTTTTATTCAAACAATACTACTAATATATATTAATATTTTCTATTTTTGCATAAAATTGGATTCTTTAAATACTTATTCGAAAAAATATTCTAAAAGTATTATTTGATAGATTTTTTTCTATCTTTGCATAATGAAACGAAATGTAATACTCGGAAATCGAAAGAAAACTCAAAAAAGCGGGATGTTTCCTAATCCGAGACGGAGACCATCCATTATGGTTTAGTCCGAAAACTGGAAAAGTGTTCCCACTAAGTCATCACAAATCAGAGGAAGCAAAAACCGGGACTTTGTAATCGATCAGTAAAATTTCAGGAGTAAAACTTTAAAACTGGCAGAAAATGAAAACAACAGCGTTTATTGAGATTGGGAAAGATATGACCTACGACATTCATAGTACAGATGATCGTTTGGATTTTATGGTTCTTGGTCATGGGAAAACCATCACAGAAGCCAAACAAGATTTTTATAAGTGTCTTGAGGAAATCAAAGCATTATATATTGAAGAAGGAAAACCGTTTGACTTTGACGATTTGACTTTTCAATTCAAATACGATGTTGCTTCCTTCTTGAAATACTCTCCGTTCACGCTCACTTGGCTTTCTTATGTC
The DNA here is from genome assembly GCA_016291135.1 of Bacteroidales bacterium. Lineage (GTDB taxonomy): Bacteria > Bacteroidota > Bacteroidia > Bacteroidales > F082 > Limimorpha. Next base: position 37,926 of record JAEFAE010000014.1, on the reverse strand, counting down.
ACTGGCATTAATAAAAAACAATTAAGCCATTATTCCTCTGGAGTAAGACATCCTAGTAAACCGACATTGGAAAAAATCCAAGACGCCGTTATAACTTTTGCCAAGGATTATGAGCAGGTTTCGTTTGTAGAATTGGGATAGCGTGTTGGTTATAAGCCGAGGCCTTGTCTTCACTATGGTTTACCTAAAGTAGTTGTTTAATTGTCGATAATCTTATAAACCTTATCTCCGCGACGGACCACCGATTTCACCGGGATGGAGCAGAGGTCGCCTTTGACGGCGCGCGGCACGGGACCGTCGTCGAGGCGGAGCTCACGGATACCGTCCTCATACACGCCGGTGGTGGGGCCGATGATCATGATGGGATCCTCGACGTTGAGGTCGTAGGTCTCGATCTTGATCTCGGCGACGCCGATCTTGCTGAAATAGTTGGTCACCTGGCCGATGTACAGTTTGGTCTGGGTGGCTTGGGAGCCGTACTGTTTCGACCACTCGAAGGTGCGACGCCCCAGATAGTAGCCATCCCAGAAGCCGCGGTTATAGACGCTTTTCAGCCGTTCCATCCAGGCGTCGATCTTGTCTTGGGTGAAGGTGCCCTCTTGAATGGCTTTCACCGCTTCGCTATAGACGGCTACCGTCATCTTGGTGTATTCGGGTGAGCGGCCACGGCCTTCGATCTTCAGCACCTCCACGCCGGCGTCCAAGACCCGATCCAGGAAGGGTAAGGTGCAGAGGTCTTTCGGCGACATGATGTATTCGTTGTCCAAGGCCAGCTCGTATCCCTCCTCACGTTCCCTGACCTCATAGCTGCGCCGACAGAGCTGCAGGCAGGCGCCTCGGTTCGAGGACGAATTGTAGAGGTCTTGGCTGAGGTTGCATTTGCCTGAGATGGCCATGCACAGGGCACCGTGGCAGAACACCTCGATACGCACCAGTTCGCCATGCGGTCCACGGATCTGCTGCCGCTCGATCTCCTCGGTGATGTGCTTCACTTGGTCGATGTTCAGCTCGCGGGCGGTCACCATCACGTCGGCGAATTGGGCATAGTATTTCACCGCCTCCAAGTTGGTGATGTTGCATTGGGTGGACATGTGGACTTCCACTCCGATACTGCGTGCATATTGGATCACACTCTGGTCGGAGGCGATGATGGCGGAGATGCCATTGGCCTTGATGGCATCCAGCAGTTGGTGCATCTCTTCCATTTCCTCGTCGTAGATGACCGTGTTGACGGTGACGTAGCTCTTCACGCCATGGGCGTTGCAGGTTTCGGCCAGTTGCCGCAGGTCGTCCAAGGTGAAGTTCTTGGCCGAACGGGAGCGCATATTTAAACGGCCGATGCCGAAATACACGCTTCCGGCACCGGCTTGGATGGCGGCTGCCAGGGCTTCGTACGAGCCCACGGGAGCCATAATCTCGATGTTCTTTTTCATTCACTCTTTCCCGCCGAAACGGGAGCGAATCATTGTTTCACAAACTTTTGCGTGGCAATACGTCCATCGGCCAGGGTGGCTTTCAGCAGGTAACATCCGTTGGCCAGTTGGCTCACCTGGATGGCGTCGAAGCGGTCTTTCACCAGCATCACTTCCTTGCCGTCGAGCGTATAGATTGAAACCTGACGGAACTCCTGGGTGCCAAGGCTTAGGGTCTCCTGGACCGGGTTGGGCCAAAGCTGCAAGGTGTAGCCAACTTGTTCATCCACATTGGTCATGTCTTTGATATAGAATGTGTTGGTTCTGGTGAAATCTTCATCAACACTGTATTCTTCTACAGACAGGAGGGCTTGATGTACCTTGTTCACCTCGTCTTCGAACAAGTTGTAGCCAAAGTATTCGCTATGGGCGACGGCACTGGCCGGAAGGTTGGTCTTGTAACGTAAGTTGGTGATCGATTCCAGCGTCTCTTCGTTGAAGTCATCGTATTCGTACATACGTATTTGGGTCAGGTTGCCATTGTCATGGAGCAGCTCATACCGTTCTTCCGTTTTCCACGAATTGTCACCGGCTCTTTCAAAAAGCAGTTTCTGGACACACAGGCCTGCTTCGTATGTATACTCGGCCTTGTCGGTTTCAGTCCATCGGTTGTTGCTGGAATTCCAAGAGCTTTGGATCATGACAATGAGCTGGTCGTTGTTGAAGGTGTATTCTTTTTTTTCGTCGTACTCCCATTCGCCACTGTCGGTCCGGTCGTAGGTGATCTCGACGGCCGGATGGCCGTTGGTGTCGTATCCGATCGTGGTTTTTTCGGAGAGGATCCAGTTGCCGTTGTCGTTGTCGTAGGACAACACTTCGCTCACCAATCCTTGTGCATTATACGACATCTCCTCTTTGAGGTCGCTAAGCTCGGAGCCTTGGATAATGATCAGTTGGTTCAGGTTGTTATAGGTATAATCCAGGGAGTAGATGAACGTGTTTGCGAGGAACACGCTGTCACGAACGCATTTGTATTGCTGGTCGTAAACAGGGATGACTCTTGCGGCCCCATTGAGAAGAACCAGGCTGTCGACACGATGGGTGATGCCTTTGGCTTCGGTGTTGTTCAGATGTGCCCTGAAAGCGGCGCTGTTCATCAAATCGGAGAAATTCGGAATGTCGAATGACTGAGCCATGGCCGATGACATCCAGCATGCCATAGCGATAAATAGTACAAGTTTTTTCATGGTGATTGTTTTTAATTAATAATATAAATATTTATTCATCAAATTATTATTCTCTCCCCAACCGCTTGTTCAGCGCTTGGGTTTGCGCTTCGTAGCCTTTCTTTCCCAACAGGGCGAACATGTTCTTTTTGTAGGCTTCCACACCGGGTTGGTCGAAGGGGTTCACCTCGAGCATGTAGCCGCTTACGGCGCAGGCCATCTCGAAGAAGTAGATCAGTTGGCCGAGCGTCAAGGCGGACACCTCGGGTAGGGTGATGCGAAGCACCGGGACGCCGCCGTCGACATGGGCGAGCATGGTGCCTAACTCCGCCTGATGGTTCACTTCAGCAATGCGTTTGCCTGCGATGTAGTTCAGCTGGTCGAGGTCGTCGGCTTCCATCGGGATGCGGAGTTCGTGGTTGGAGCCTTCCACCGAAATGACGGTCTCGAAGAGGTTGCGGAGACCGTCCTGGAGGTACTGCCCCATGGAGTGAAGGTCGGTGCTGAAGGTGACCGATGCAGGGAAGATGCCCTTGTGCTCCTTGCCGTGGCTTTCGCCATAGAGTTGCTTCCACCACTCGGAGAAATACACCAGCCTGGGCTCGTAGTTGACCATGATTTCGTTGGTCTTTCCTGCCTGATAGAGGAGGTGCCTGGCCACGGCATATTCCGACACGGGGTTGCCGTTCAAGGTCGGGTTGTTCTTGCATAGTTTCTCCATCTCCACCGCGCCTGCGATGAGTTTACGGATGTCGATGCCTGCCACGGCAATGGGCAGCAGTCCCACCGGGGTGAGCACCGAGAAACGCCCTCCCACGTCATCGGGAACGATGTAGGTCTTATAGCCTTTCACGTTGGCGAGCTGCTTCAAGGCGCCTTTGGCCTTGTCGGTAATGGCGACGATGCGTGAGGCGGCTTCCTGTTCGCCATATTTCTTGACGATGTGCTGCTTGAGGATCCGGAAGGCGATGGCCGGTTCGGTGGTCGTGCCCGACTTGGAGATGACGGCCAGCGAGTAGTCTTTCTTGTCGAGGATGGCGAGCAACTCGCTCAGGTAGTCCTCGCTGATGTTGTGACCGGCATAGACGACAAGCGGCTTGTCTCCTGAAAGCGGGGCGAAGTGGTTCTGCAACGCCTCGATAACGGCACGGGCTCCCAGATAGGAACCGCCGATGCCCACGACCACAAACAGGTCGGATTTCCGACGCAGGGACGCGGCGGTCTGTTCGATGTCGGCTACCAGCGATTCGTCGATCTCCGAGGGGAGGTTGACCCAGCCCAAGAAGTCGTTGCCAGCTCCCGTCTTGTTATAAATGGTGTTGTACACGGTGGCGACTTCCGATTCGTGCGCCTGAAGGGCCTCCTTTCCAAGGAAAGGCAGGGCTTGAGTGAGTTCTAGTTTCATGACAGGTGTGTTTTGGTGCAAAAATAGCAAACAATTGGGAAAAGCAAGTGTTTTTAACAAGAAAATCCCAGCGAGAGCCGGGATTTTCTAGAACCAAAAACCAAAATTTATGAAACCTTTTTATTGCAGCCCAGTGGAAGGCTGCAAGGTTATGATAAGAACCGCTGCAAAAGTAATACTTTTTTCGATTGGGCAAGAAAAAACCAGTAATTTTTATTATTTTTGTGTCCCTTTTATATAATACAATGCGTCTTAGAAAGAAAGCACTGATTTTTTTTAGTACCGTTTTGGGTGTGGCGTGGGTCGTGCTCCTGATCGCCCAACTCCATCTCATGCGACGGGTCTTCTACAACGAAAAGGAGCTGTTTCGCGCGAAGCTCAACGGGGTGGTGTACGAGGTCTTCGACGCGATGGATGCGATGCAGGACGTCCCGAAGTGCTATGCACAGACGCCCATCGACAGCCAAACCATCGACTCCCTCATGTCCAACGCCTTGCACCGGAATATGATCTTTGACGCCTTCGGTTGTGGGATCTATTGCCCGGATGAGGAACGTTTTGTCTCTTTCTCCCCTAACATCGACACGGCCTCGCTTTTGAGCGCGGGCTTCGACTATCCCTTGACGGCCTTCAAATTCCCCGAGGACTTGCATCACGACACCCTGTATGTCTTGTTCCCCAACCTGGAAAGGCACTACAGCTGGGACATCTATACGGGAATGTTGTTGCTGGCGGTACTGTTGGCTGCGGTTTTGTTCTGTTTTGCCTTTATCATTGTGTTGATTATCAGGGAATCAAAGGCGGTTCGGTTGCGATACAATGTCACCAATCACATCATTCATGAGCTGAAGACGCCCATCACCACCATCAGCCTGGCCTGCCAGCTGTTGCGCGATCCATCCATCGAGAAGGACGAGGAGACCGTCAATTATTACCTGAGCATGATCGATGGAGAGTCGAAGGCGCTTCAGGGCTTGGTCGAGGAGGTGCTTACGATTTTCAGGTCAGAGAAAATTCCGCAACGGGAACTGCGTGAGATCTCGATGCACGAACTCTTGCGCGAGGTTGTCGACGTCCACAAGCTTTCGCTCGAAGAATGCCACGCCCAGGTGCAGCTGGAGCTGGAAGCGCAACGGGATGTCATTATGGGTGATTGGATCCATTTGTTCAATGCCGTCTCCAACCTGGTGGACAATGCCATCAAATACCGCAAGGACGACTTGATGCTGCGTGTTGCGACACGGAATGTGGGGAACCGGATCGAAGTAAGGGTCGAAGACAATGGCATCGGCATCGACGAAAAGGACCAGAAAGTGATTTTTGAGCCCTTCTCCAGGGTGAATACCGACAATGCCAACTATGTCAAAGGCTTTGGATTGGGGCTGAGTTATGTGAAGTTTGTGGTGCAGTATCACCACGGAAACATAAAACTTGAGAGTGAATTGGGCAAGGGTGCAACATTTTTACTATCTTTGCCTCTGAAAATGTAATGTTTTTTTGAGAACACTGTTTTTTAAATCGATTTAATAATGGCACAAAAGATCAATACCCTGTTGGCTGAAGACGACAAGAATTTGGGAGTCATCCTCAAGAAGTATCTTGAAGCGAAAGACATCGCCGTTACCTTGTGCGCCAACGGTGAGGAAGCCCTGAACACTTTCAAGGAGAAGGGCGATTTTAATTTTTGCATTTTTGATTTGATGATGCCTGTAATGGACGGATTCACCTTGTCGAAGGAAGTAAAAAAAATCAACAAGCGGATTCCGATCATCTTTCTGACGGCAAAAACCTCCCAAAAGGATATCCTGGAAGGCTTTTCGCTGGGAGCGGACGACTACATTACCAAGCCGTTCAGCATGGACGAGTTGCTGATGCGCATCCACGCCGTCTTCAACCGCTCTTCGCAGGATGCACCTGCCCCCACCACTTTCAAGCTGGGGAGTTTCACCTTCGATGCCCCGCGTCACCTCCTCATCAAAGGGGAAGAGAGCCGGAAGCTGACCTCCAAGGAGGCCGACCTGCTCTTGCTCCTTTGCGAGAACATGAACGAGACCCTCGAGCGGAGCGATGCCTTGCGCAAGGTCTGGTGCGAAGACACCTATTTCAATGCGCGCTCGATGGATGTCTATATCACCAAGCTCCGCAAGTATTTCAAAGACGATCCGAACGTGGATCTGGTCAATGTCCACGGGGTGGGTTTCAAGTTAATGGTCAAAGACTGACGGACGGGTCGGCAGGGCACAGGCGGCAGGCAACTGTAGCGTGGTGTCTGAGATGAAGTCCCAGGCGGGGTCGCCGGGGGCGCTGCTGCTGGTATTGGTGAGGATGATGAGCACCCGTTCGTGCGGGCGGTCGATGATGAAGAAGGACCGGTATCCTTTCCACCATCCAAAATGATATACGATGCCAGGATGACGTTGGCTCATGCGCCAACCGAATCCATAGTTGTCGCCATGCTTCCAGGTTTCGGAACCGGGCAGGAACGCCTCGCGCTGGATGCTGTCGGGGAGGAGCTGGTGCGTCTCCAGGGCGACGCTGAACCGATAGAGGTCCTCGACGGTGGAATACATCACCTTGTCGCCGACCACCCCGTTCAGATAGTCTTCCTGTACCCGCTGCGGTCCCGAACGATACAGGTCGTAGCCTTGGACTCCGGTGTCCGTATACAGCCCCAACCGGCCCACGCCCCGGAGCGAATAGATGTAAGAATGGTGCATTCCCAAAGGCTCAAACACGTTTTCTTTCATGAAGTCTTCGAAATGCTGGCCGCTGACGCGCTCGACCACGTTGGCCAGCAAGGCGTAGTTCACGTTGTTGTAGTGGAAGTCGGCATCCGGCTCGAAGTAAGGGTCCGGACGGTGTTTCTGAAACAGCTGGACCATGTCGTCGTTGTGGAGCGGGACACCTCGGTCGGGCCAATGCTCGTCGGCCAGCGACTCATACCGCGAAAGACCTGAGCGGTGGTTGAGCAGGTGGCGGAGGGTGATGCCCCGATAGGGGAACTCGGGCAGGTACCGTTGGAGGTCGTCGTCGTACGACAGCTTGCCTTGGGCGTGCAGCAGCATGATGGCTTCGGCGGTGAACATCTTCGATACCGAGGCCAGCTGGAAGGTGTCGCTGGTGTGCAGGGGGATTTGTCGGCGTTTCAGATCGCGCCATCCGAAGGCCTGCTCGTAGAGCACCTGCCCGCCCTCGGCATACAGCACCGCGCCGTTCAGACCCAGGGTCCGATGCATGGTGGTGAAGGCGGCTTCGGCCATGGCGGCGCGGCGATCCCGGTCGGCCTTTCCCAGGTCGACGAAGAGGCTGTCCACCGGCAACGCCTCCCCACGGTAATGGGCGGGCTCCCTCCGGCACGAGGCAGGTGGTAAGGCAAAGAAGACAATGCCGAGGAGTACGATGAGACGAAAAATGAACTTCATGATTGAAAATCAGGCAAAATTAGAAATTTTTTCCGTATTTTTGCCGCACTTTTAATCATCAATACGATTTCATGTCACAATTTACCGATTTTGGATTGGACTCCGCTCTGTTGAAGGCGATAGGGGAGCTGGGGTTCGAGAATCCCATGCCGATACAGGAACAGACGATTCCTGTGCTGTTGGAGCGCGACACCGACTTTGTCGGTCTCGCCCAGACGGGCACGGGCAAGACCGCCGCTTTCGGCCTGCCCCTGCTCCAGAAGATTGACCCCTCACAGCGCTGCATCCAGGCGCTGATCCTTTGTCCTACACGTGAGCTCTGCATGCAGATCACCAAGGACCTCCGCAACTATGCGAAGTACCTGCCCGAAGTCCTCATTGTGCCCGTATATGGCGGCGCCAGCATCGAACTGCAGTTCAAGGACCTCGCCAAGAAGCCCCAGATCATCGTGGCCACCCCGGGCCGTCTGCGCGACATGATCCGCCGCAACCGTGTCGATTTCACCAACGTCAAGACGATGATCCTCGACGAGGCCGACGAGATGCTCAACATGGGCTTCCAGGAAGAGGTGGACGACATCCTCGAGTACATGCCTGCGGAGCGCAACACCATGCTCTTTTCAGCTACCATGCCCAAGGAGGTGGAGGCCATCCTCAACAAATACATGACCGATCCCGTGAAGGTGGCCGTGGGCGAACGCAACTCGGGTACCGTCAATGTGGACCACCGCTATTACATGATGGCCGCCAAGGACCGTTATGCGGTGCTGAAGCGCATCATCGACTACACGCCCTCGATCTACGGCATCATCTTCTGCCGCACCAAGCTCGAGACCCAGGAGATCGCCGACAGCCTCATCCAGGACGGCTACAACGCCGCCGCCCTCCATGGCGACCTCTCGCAGGCCATGCGCGACAACGTGATGGACCACTTCCGCAAGCGCTCGCTGCAGCTGCTGGTGGCCACCGACGTCGCCGCCCGTGGCATCGACGTCAAGGAGCTGACCCACATCATCAACTACAACCTGCCCGACGACATCGAGACCTATGTGCACCGCAGCGGTCGTACCGGACGTGCCGACAAGCGGGGCATCTGCATCAGCCTGGTGCACTTGCGTGAGAAGCACAAGATCAAGCAGATCGAGAAGATCGTAGGCCGTCCCATCGAACGCGCCATGATCCCCACGGGCAAGGAAGTCTGCGAGAAGCAGCTGTTCAACCACATCGACCGCATTGAGCACGTCGACATCAACCGCGAGGACATCGACGATTACCTGCCGGTCATCTTCAAGAAATTGGAATGGATGTCGCGCGAGGAGCTGATCACCCGTATGGTGGCCCTCAACTTCAACCGTTTCCTCGACTACTACAAGGACGCCATGGACCTCAACGTGGACGAGAAAGATGCCGGCAAAGACCGGAAGGAACGCAAGAAGGAACGCGAACGCATGGACCAGACCATGAAGCGGCTCTATTTCGGTGCGGGAAAGAACGACCACATCCTGCCGCAGAAGATCATCGGCAAGATCAACGACGTGACCTGTTCCAAGAACATCCCGATCGGCCGCATCGACCTGTTCAACGACTTTTCCTACGTCGATGTCGAGGAGCGTTTTGTGCCTTTGATCCTGGAATGCTTCTCCGATCCGCGCAAGAACCCCAAGGGCATCGTGGTGGAGGTCGCCAAGGAGCAGCCCAAGCGTGAGAAGAAGGCCGCTGAAGAGAAAAAAGACCGGAGCGAGCGGAAAGAGCGCGCCGAACACGTGGAGGAAGCCCGTCGCGACGCCTTCGATGCGATGGAGCCTTTCGAGAAGAAGTCGAAACGGAAAGCGAAGGATTTCGATGACGACAAGACCTATTATAAGGTAGAGCGTTCCCGCGACGGCCACGAGTGGCTCGATCCCGATTGGCGCGACAAGCTGGAAGACATCGAGGTGTTCTTCGACGAGGAGGACGCCCGTCCGTCCCGCAAGAAACGCAACGAGGAACGGGGCTTTGGTGCCAAAAAGGAGAAGGCAACCGGCACCAGGAAAGAGAAGGCTTCGGCTTCGAAGAAGGCGTCCGGCAAGGGCAGTGGCAGCGTCGGCAAGGGCTTTCATTCCAGCGACTATGACGTCGAACCGCGTTCCCGTGCCACGAGGGGAACCTCGTCACGGGGTGCTTCGTCGCGTGGCGCCGCTGCCAAGGAATCTGGCCGTGGCCGTCGGGGCGCCGCCCGCAACGAGGAGCCTTCGTATTACGCCCCGAAACGCCGGGGCGGACGTCGCAAATAAATGGTTTCGCGCGAGCGAAGCGAGCGCGGAACCAACTACCTGACAGGATATGGGTCGATTTCGTGATTACCTGACCGCATGGCTTCACGCCGCCCGTCCCCGGACGGTGCTGCTCTCCCTTTCGGGGATCCTGATGGGCGGCCTCTTGGCGATTGCCGAGCGGCCGGATGCCAGCTGTTGGACCTTGGCCTTCTGTGCGTTGACGGCCGTGTTGCTTCAGATCCTCTCCAATCTCGCCAACGACTATGGCGACTTCAAGAAAGGGGTGGACAACGCGCACCGCACCGGCCCCCAGCGGGTCCTGCAAAGCGGTGCGCTGACCGAAAGTCAGATGCGTATCGGCATCTTCTTGACGGTGTTGATGTGTCTCGGTTCAGGGCTGTTGCTGTTGCTCTCGGTGGTGTTGCTGCAAGGCGCTTGGCACAAGGTGTTGGTGTTTGCCCTCGTGGGTGTCGCCGCCATCGCTGCCGCCCTCTTGTACACCCTTGGCCATCGTCCTTACGGCTACCGGGGTCTGGGCGACCTGTTCTGTTTCCTCTTCTTCGGTTGGGTGGCGGTGGCAGGCACCTATTACCTGACCGCCATCGGTTTCGACCCTGCGGTCTTGTTGCCCGCCACGGCGATGGGTTGTTGCTCCAATGCCGTACTGAACATCAACAATATGCGCGACTATGAGAACGACAAGGCCCAGGGCAAGAACACCTTGGTGGTGCGTCTTGGGTTGAGGAAAGCCTTCGCTTATCACGTCCTCTTGCTTGTCTTGCCTTTTCTCTGCCTGACCGTGTTTTTGGTCCTGAAGCGCTCCGCTTGGTGTGTCTACGCCTTCTGGCTGCTGCTTCCCTTGTTTTTGATCGACCTCGTCACCGTCAAACGCACCCTTTTTACCGGCGTTCCCGACCGTCTGCTCCCCAAGCAGGTGCTGCACACCTTTCTCCTGACGCTGGCCTTCGGCGTGTTGTATCTCTCGTTTTAATGGGCTGCCGCTTCTTCCGTGGGGAGCCCTTGGACCTGAACGAAATCCCCCCGCTCTTGCACGTATTCCACCAGTCTTTCGTAGAACTTGGTCTTGCTGAGGGTCTCGGCGTTGCCGAAGAGGATGAGCTTCATGCGTGCCCGGGTGATGGCCACGTTCATGCGTCGCAGGTCGTTGAGGAAGCCGATCTGGCCGCTGGCGTTGTCACGCACCATGCTGATGAGGATCACGTCGCGTTCCTGCCCTTGGAAGCCATCCACCGTGTTGACGGTGATCTGATGCCGTAATGGCTTTAGCATCTTGTTGTTTTTCAGGTATTTCCTTAGAAGCCGTACTTGGGCTTTATAGGGTGAGATGATGCCGAAGTCGGTCTGTTCGCGCAGCAGGTGTTCCATGCCGATGAGCTTCACGTAGTCCATTAGGGTCTTCATCACGAGCTTGGCTTCCTCTTGGTTGCTCCGGCTGAGGCTCCGGCTTTGTTGTTCCCCGAAGTCGCATTGCGAAGTGTCGAGCCACATCAGGGCCGTGTCGATGGGGGAGACCAGCCGGTCTGCCACGGTAGGATCGGCCTTCAGCTTGCCATGGTAGAAATGCCTTGACGAGAAGTCCATGATGTCGCGGTTCATGCGGTATTGCACGTCCAGCAGGGTGACGCACGAAGGCTTGCTTTTGACCACTTTCTGCATCAGGGTCTTGTCCAGCCCTTCGCGGGCGGCTTCGATGCATTTGATGGTGGGGGGCAGCTGCTGGTGGTCGCCGGCGAAGATCACGCGGTCGGCCTTCAGGATGGCCGTCCAGCAGGCGGCTTCGAGGGCCTGGGCGGCCTCGTCGATGAACACCGTGCCGAAACGGCGGCGTTCCAGGAGTCGGTTGGCGCTTCCTATCAAGGTACAGGCGATGACGCCCGAGGTGGCAAACAGTTCTTCCCGGATCTTCACTTCCAGCTCCATCTCGCGGTGTTGAAGCTTGCGAATCTGGTTATGCTCCTTGTCGCCCAGCCGGGGACGGCTCTTCATCTCCCTGATGGTGTTACGCACACCGAACAGCTCCAGATAGTCGGGGTGGTTGGCGTAGCGGTACTCGTAAGAGCATTGCATCATCACGTCGTTGATGCGCAAGGGGTTGCCAATACGCAATACGGAGATGCCCCGCCTATAGAGTTGCTCGCTGATCCAGTCTACGGCGGCGTTGCTCGGGGCGCATACCAGCACCTGGGTCTCGCGTTTCAGGGTCTCGCTGATGGCCTCCACCAGGGTGGTGGTCTTGCCCGTGCCGGGCGGGCCGTGTACGATGGCCGTCTCGCGGGCGTTGAGGACCTTGCCGACGGCGGCGTTTTGGCTGGCGTTGAGCCAAGGCATGGGGGCATAGTGCAGGTCGCGGAAGGAGGGCTGCTGTTCGCCAAGGAGTACGCTCCGCAGCGCGACGAAACCTTCGTCGTTGCGGCCTTTCACTTGGCGGAGGCTGTGCTGCATCACCTGATAGGAGTAGTCGTCGATGCCCAGCAACACCCCGATCTTGGTTCGGGAGGTCAGGTGCTGCAAGGCCATGAGGGCTGGTGCGCTGACGGCCACTTCCATGTGGAATTCCTGGATACGACTTACTACGCAGTTGTAGTTGAGCACCCGCATCTTTCCGTTCTCGAAGCTGAAAAAGTTAACGATCTTTCCCGGCTCGAAGTCGCTGCCCGACGCTTCGGGCTTCGCCCCGTCGTAGAACACGTCGATGACCAGCTGGTTGGCGATGTTGTAGGAGGTGTTGCCCAGCCGGATCGGGTACCAGCAGTCGCCTTCGGCCACGTCGCCGTTCATGGGCGCACGCTGCACCGCTTCGAGGTAGGTCGCCTTCTCGAATTCATACTCCATACGGAGTAGCTCGGACTGTCTCTGCAGGTTATCGAACACGGATTCTTGGTTTAAACCACTGGTTTTCAACAAAAAAGGACATCAAATTGCTTTGATGTCCTTGAACCGTCGGAGTGGCCCGACTCGAACGGGCGACCGCTTGCACCCCATGCAAGAATGCTAGCCAACTGCACCACACCCCGATTGGATTTGCGGCTGCAAAGATAAAAAGGTTTTTTGAATTGTGATCATTTTTCTTGAAAAAAAGTTATCTTTGTCCGCTAAAAGATTATTTCTCCGATCGCTAACTGCTAAAATTCTATCGAAATGGAACATATCGAGTGCCTTATCATCGGCTCCGGCCCGGCTGGCTACACCGCGGCCATCTATACCTGTCGCGCTGACATCAAGACCGTCGTCTACGAGGGGATGCAACCCGGCGGACAGTTGACTCAAACCACCGAAATCGAAAACTTCCCGGGCTATCCCAAGGGTATCAACGGTCCTGATATGATGGAGGACATCCGTCAGCAGGCCTTGCGCTTCGGCGCCGAGATCCGTGAGGGCGAGGTCCTCTCCATCGACGCCTCGCAACGTCCCTTCAAGGTGACCACCGAATACGACGGCGAGCTCCTCGCCGACAGCATCATCGTCTCCACGGGCGCCTCGGCGCGCTACCTTGGACTTCCCACCGAGGAAGAATTCAAGGGCGGCGGCGTGTCGGCTTGTGCCACCTGTGACGGCTTCTTCTACAAGGGAAAAGACGTGGCCGTGGTGGGCGGCGGCGACACCGCCTGTGAGGATGCCACCTACCTCGCCAAGCTCTGCAACAAGGTGTATCTCATCGTCCGCCGTGACGTGCTCCGTGCCTCCAAGGCCATGCAGCACCGGGTGCTCAACACCCCCAACATCGAGGTGCTTTGGAAACACCAGACCAAGGAGCTCTTCGGCGAGCAGCAGGGCTTCATGAAGAAACTCAAGGGTGCCGTGCTTTATCACAGCGACACCAAGGAGGAGCGCACCATCTATGTGGACGGCTTCTTCGAGGCCATCGGCCATACGCCGAACACCGAGCCGTTCAAGGGCCTCCTCGACATGGATGAGGAGGGCTATATCATTACCAAGCCGAAATCCACTGCCACCAACGTGGAAGGCATCTTTGCCTGTGGCGACTGCCAGGACCGCATCTACCGCCAGGCCATCGTAGCTGCCGGAACGGGTGCCATGGCCGGCATCGAGGTGGAGCGTTACTTGATCGCAAACAAATAAGCGGGTGACCCGTATGGGACCGATCGTTACCCCACCAACCCCATCATGGAATTAACAACCCCGGTGCAAATCACTCCCATGGAGCAGGCCATCGTCTACGGCGACGGCCTGCTCTTTCTGGGCTCCTGCTTTGCCGACGAGGTGGGCAGCCGTTGCCGAGGCTTGGGCTTCAACGCCCAGGTGAACCCCTTCGGGGTGCTCTACAACCCGGCCAGCATTGCACAGTCTTTGCAACGCCTTCAAAGCGGCACCCCGTTCACACATGACGAAGTCGTCAAGGTGGGAGGGACGTTCTATTGCACCTTTTCGCACAACACCGATTTCTGGTGCCCTTCTGAGGAAGCCCTTCTCGAGAAGGTGAATGCCCATCTCGCTGCGGCGCACCGTCATTTCCTCGAAGCCCGATGGATCGTCCTCAGCCTGGGCACCTCCTGGGTCTTTCGTGAGAAGGCATCCGGTCAGGTCGTCTCCAATTGCCACAAGCTCCCCGCCCATTGTTTTGTCAGGGAACGCCTTTCCCTCGAACACACCCGGCAGTTGCTGGCTGCCGTGCTTAGGCAATTTCCCGACAAGCAGTTCCTCTTCACCGTCTCCCCCTTGCGCCACCTCAAAGACGGCCTTCACGGGAACCAGCTGAGCAAGGCGACGCTGCTCTTGGCGGTGGACCAGCTCTGCGGCGATTTCCCCAATGCCCATTATTTCCCTGCCTACGAGATCCTTCTCGACGAACTGCGCGACTACCGTTTCTACAAGGAAGACATGGTCCATCCTACCGTTCAGGCGGCGGACTACCTCTTCGAAAAATTCGTGGCATTTGCAGTCAGCCCTTCCGAGGAGCCGGCCATGAAAGCCGTGGAGTCGCTCCGGAAGATGCTACAACATCGTCCTCTTTTTCCTGAAAGCCAGCTGTTTAAGGACTTCGAGGCGCTGAAGCAACGCAAGATTGCCGAACTGCAGGCCCAGTTCCCCAAGGTCAAGATAGCGTCTGTCGGATGGCCCGTCACGCTACCTGTTGATCAATGATTTCCTTGAACTCGTCAAGCATGTTTGGTGTGTGAATCAGTTTCATGATTTCGCGACTACCGAGGTATAGGATTTTGATTCCCTTTTCCGACTCACGCAAGGCTTCCAGATAAACGCTTCTCTTGATGTGTCCGGTGGTGAACACCACGCCGAGGTTGCTGTCGCCGTTCGACGAGGATACTTTTTTGTTGAATACGATGAAGTCGTTTTTGCTAAATCCCAGCTCAGGCCTGTTTTTGCATTCCACGAAGAGATAGCGGCCGAATTTGCCGAAAAAGGGGTCGTTGAGGTCGTTACGGACGATGAGGTCGATCTCATTGTTGGCTCTGTCGCGTACCCGTGTCTCAATATGGATGAATCCCATCTGTCGGAACAGCCCCACCACAAACTCTTCGAACATGCGTCCTTTCTTTGTTGCGTCCGGTTCGTTTTTGGCGTTGGCATAAAGGTCTTCAAGAATCTGTATGGCAAAGGAATTGAGGTCCTTGGTAAAATAGTCTTTGATGATTTTGGCGAGTTCCGGCACCCATGTTTCCAAGCCTTTCTTCTCTGAAATGGCAAGCACGGCTCCCTTTGAAATATACTCAGAGATACGAGAGATGTATTCGCTCATATATGCTGATACAATGATGATCCTGGCGTACGGATTGGCAATCATGATTTGGTCCATCACCGTGAATCCGTCCATGTCATACCCCTCCATCCTTAGATCCACAATGGCTACAGAGTAGTATCGGGTGATGATTTTCATCATGATGTCCCGTTCCTCGGATGCATAACAAATGCTGCAATCATCCAATGCCTTTTCCAAAGCATCGCACAATTCCCTGGCTTGGCTTTCCTGGTCGTCAATGATGAGGATTGATTTGTTCATAGCGTTCTTTGGTTATGTTATTTCACTCTGCAAAGATATGGAATATTTTAAAATTGTCAAGGTTTTTTGTGTTATTTTTTTAGTCTAAATAAAAAAGGGAATAAAAACACTGATATTAATATAGGACAATATATTAATATTAATAATGGGTACAGAAGCCGGAGTGATCAGTCGTTGGCAAACAGATCGTTATAGTCTTTTCCTTCCGGAGTGTTGGGCAGGTCTTCTTCTGTAACGATCGTGAACACGTACACCAGCTCCTTCTCGGTCTTGTCTTCCCGGATGTATTGCCGCTTCAACATCGGTTTCAACCCCGATCGTCCCAGCGTCTCCGTCATCTTTCGCTGGAGCGTTTTCTCCGCCGTGTCGCCGAACGCCACGTGCCACCAGTATCGCCTGGTCGTGGCTCCTTGGCCATTCAGAACATGCAGGTGCACGACCGGATGGAGCATCTTGTTTCCTTTGTGCAATTCAAGGTACAACGCCCTTCCCACGATGATGCCGCGTTCGTTCACGATAGGCAGGAACTCCATCGGGTTCACCTCGGGCTCAAACCGGCGGGGACCTTCACGGTTGGCGGACATCGCTACAGCCTCGTCTTTTACCGCTTGTGGTGTTGGCATCACCTGAACCCATTCTTTTTCAATGGATTTCGTGTTTTTCCGTTCCGGTGCCGCTAGGGTTTCCAGGGGTTTTTCACGAACGATCTGCGTGAGTGTCATCGGCTCATACGACACTGCTTCCACGACAATCCGCTCCGTTCCGCCTGGGCCTTTCAGTTCGAAAACGTCGCCTGCCTTTTTCCCTGTCAACGCCTTGGCGATAGGGGAGATGAACGAGACGAGGCCTTGGTCCACATTGGCTTCGTCCACCCCCACGATACGCACCGTGCGTCCGTTGTAACGCACCCATGCGCCAAAGCTCACCGTGTTTTTGTTGGCCTTGGCAAGGTCCACCTCCACCGCACTGGCAATACGGCTGATGAGCAGCTTCATCTTGGCATCGATAAAGTTGCATACAATGTAGTTGTCGCCCGTCTTCGTGCGCTCCGCCTCAAGGCTTTTCAGCTCCTCGTTGAGTGCCGCCAGTCCTTCTTTGGTGACAAAGTTGGGCACGCCGTCTGGCAGAAACGCCCTTGGCGGCACCATCGGAATCGCTTCCTGATCGCCTTCTTTTATAAAGCCCCTGCTCATCAGTGATCCATTTCAGGTTTGACACTGCAAAAATAGCATAAACCCATCGTTTTTGGTCACGAACCGGGTGCCGTTCCGCATTTTTTGTTGAAAAAAAAGTGGGTAAATTTTTTTAAGGATTTCTTGTTTTTTTCATTATTCATTATCTTTGTATCCCGCTTTGCTGAAAAAACTTCACTTTTAATCACTATATTATGAGAAGACTTTTACTTGTTTTGCTTATGGTCGTCGGTACGATGGCCTTTGCGCAGGGACAGGGAAGGCCGCAATGGAACAACATCCTCAGTGCCACTCCCGAAACGTTCCAGACCCAGCTCATCACCTCTTCAGAAAACAGCATCCAGGTTCATGTCAAGGTACCGGGCTTTTATGCCGTTGCGGTCAACACCCCGCGCGGCGAAGCCAAGGTCATCACCGTTCCCAAGTCGATCAGCACCGCCCATGCCGGCGAGCCCGACATGCCGATGACCGGTATCCCGTTGATGATCGGCGACAAGGCCCGCATGGCAGCCCGCGTCATCAGCGCCCAGTACCAAGACTTCGAAGGCATCGAAGTGGCACCCTCCAAAGGCGACTTCACCCGCCAGGTCGATCCCGCCACGGTGCCCTACACCTACGGCGAGTGCTACGGCAAGGATGCCTTCTTCCCGGCCAGCAACATCGATCTCTATGAACCTTATATCATCCGCGACTTCCGAGGACAGAACATCGCCGTCCATCCCTTTGCCTACAACCCGGTCACCAAGACCCTCCGCGTGTACTATGACATGACCGTGGAACTCTACAAGGTGGACAACAAAGGCGAGAATATCATCGAGAGCCGCCGCAGCAACGAGGTGAAGATGGACCCCGACTTCAAGAGCGTCT
This sequence comes from Bacteroidales bacterium, assembly GCA_016291135.1. GTDB lineage: Bacteria > Bacteroidota > Bacteroidia > Bacteroidales > F082 > Limimorpha. Next base: position 20,148 of record JAEFAE010000014.1, on the reverse strand, counting down.
ATCAGCGCCACTTCCTCAACTTCGAGGAAGGCATGGCCAAATACACCGCTCTCGATGAGGAAGGCGACCTGCTCATCATTTGCTACGACAGCTACATGAGCTACATGACCGACTTCGTCAACTGGAAGAAGACCCGTGGCATCAACACCACCATCGTGGGTACCTCAACCGCCGGTTCCAGCTATTCGGCCATCAAGAGCTATATCCAAAGCCGCTACAACGCCAACAACAACCTGACCCACGTGCTCCTCGTCGGCGACGTGGCCCAGATCCCTGGCTACACTTACTCGGGCGGCGGCTCCAGCTATGGCGGCAAGGGCGACAACGCCTACGGTCAGATTGTGGGTAACGACATCTACAACGACGTGTTTATCGGCCGTTTCTCCGCCAACAGCACGGCCCGTGTCACCACCCAGGCCAACCGTGTCATCAACTACGAGCGCAACCTCACCACCTCGGCCTCGTGGCTGAAGATCGGCCAAGGCATCTCCCGTAAGGAAGGCGGCGCCGGCCACAACAGCGAAGACGACTACCAACACATCAACAACATCCGCACCGACCTGCTGAACTATGGCTATTCCACGGTGTATCAGCGTTATGCCAACCTTTCGGGCTATACCGCCACCTCCGCTCAGATCTCTTCGGATATCAACAGCGGCGTCGGCATCATCAACTACGCCAACCACGGCCAGGAGACCGCTTGGGGCGCCAACGCCAGCGGCTATGTCTATTACGCCAACAGCCATGTCAACGCCTTGACCAACGAGAACAAGCTGCCCTTCATCTTCTCGGTGGCCTGCCTCGTCGGCAAGTACGACCACAGCAGCGACTGCTTCGCCGAGGCATGGATGAATGCCACGAACAACAACAACCCCACCGGTGCCATCGGCGCCCTGATGTCGTACATCAGCCAGCCTTGGATCCCGCCGATGTGGGCCCAAGACGAATGCGTCGACATCCTTGTGGACAGCTACAGCAACAACCTCAAGCACACCTGGGGTGGTGTCTCCATCAACGGCCTCATGGGTATCTTCGACCACTATAGCACGTCGGAACAACAGGCGGTGGGTACCTACCAGGCCTGGGTCCTTTACGGCGACCCGAGCTTGATGCTCCGCACCACGACCCCGAGCGCGATGACCGTCACCCATAACGGAAGCATCGCCTCCAATGCCACCACGTACACCGTCAATGTCACCAACGGCAACGGCGCTGTGGCCACCATCACCGATGCCAACCACAACATCCTCGGTAAGGCCACGGTGGCGAACAACAAGGCTACCATCAACCTGACGGCGCCTGGCACCTCCAGCAGCAGCCTCACCCTCTGTGTCTTCGGTTTCAACAAGGTGACCTACCTCGGCACCATCACCGTGAGCGGCGGCGGAAGCAGCACCACCAACTACACCATCACCGCTTCGTCCAGCCCGGCGGCAGGCGGCACCGTCACCGGCGCCGGCACCTATGCCGAGAACAGCACCTGCACGCTGAAGGCCACGCCTGCTTCGGGATACGAGTTCACCAAGTGGACCAAGAACGGCACGCAGGTCTCCACCAATGCCACCTATAGCTTCACCGTCACCGGCAACGCCACCTACGTGGCCAACTTCAGCGAGGTGCAGACCCCCGATCCCGATCCGCAGACCGGCGACGTGACCATCGGCAGCGGCACTTCCACCAACGCCTACCTGCCCACATACGCCTACTACAAGTACTCGCTCACCGAGCAGATCTATACCGCTAGCGAGATCGGTGGCGCCGGCACGATCACCAAGGTTGCCTTCAAGGTGTCGAACTCGAAGTCGACCACCCGAACCGTCGACCTCTACCTGAAGCATACTACCAAGACCGCCTTCAGCAGCAAGACCGGATGGGAGACCCTCTCCAGCAGCGACAAGGTCTATTCGGGCACGGTCACCTTCAACGCCTCGGGTTGGACCACCATCACGCTGAGCACGCCCTTCGTATATAACGGCACCAGCAACCTCATCATCGGCATGGACGACAACACGGGCAGCTATGTGAGCAGCAGCTCCAACAGCCCGCAGTTCTATGTCTATAGCACGGGTGCCAACCGTGCCCTGCGCATCTACAGCGACAACACGAACTACACGCCTTCGTCGGCTACCTCCTATAGCGGCACTTACATCACCTCCAACAACCAGGTGATGCTGACCATGAGTGGTGGCACCACCGTCAACAACTATACCATCACGGCCTCGGCCAGCCCGACGGCAGGCGGCACCGTCAGTGGCGCCGGCACCTACCAGGAAGGCAGCACCGTCACCTTGAAGGCCACGGCCAACACAGGCTACACCTTCAGCAAGTGGACGAAGAACGGCACGCAGGTCTCGACGAGCGCCAACTACAGCTTCACGGCGAGTGCCGATGGCGCCTACGTGGCTGTCTTTACGCAAAACACCTATAACATCACCGCGACGGCCAACCCGACGGCTGGTGGTACTGTCAGCGGCGCCGGCACCTATAACCATGGGGCCACCGCCACCTTGACCGCCACGCCTAAGAGCGGCTATACCTTCACCAACTGGACGAAGAACGGCACGGTGGTCTCCACCAACGCCACCTATAGCTTCAACGTCACCGCGGCTGGTGCTTACGTAGCGAACTTCGCCGAAGAAGTCGTGACCACCTACTACAACGTCACCGTGGCCGCTGTCAGCAACGGCACCGTCACGGCCAACAAGACCACGGCCGCCGCTGGCGAGACCGTCACCCTCACCGCCACTCCGGCCAGCGGCGCCACCTTCGACCGTTGGATCGTCTATAAGACCGGTGATGTCGCCAGCACCCTCACCGTGAGCAACAACAAGTTCACCATGCCGGCCTACGACGTCACCGTGGCCGCCCTCTTCAAGGCGGGCTCCACGGGCACCGGCACGGGCACGAACACCACGCTCGCCATCGGTAGCGGCAGCAGCACCAACGCCTACATCCCGACCTATGCTTACTACAAGTATTCCTTGACCGAGCAAATCTACACTGCCAGCGAGATTGGCCAGGCCGGCACCATCACGGCGGTCAGCTTCAAGGTGTCGAACTCGAAGTCGACCACCCGTACCGTCGACCTCTACATGAAGACCACCACCAAGTCGGCCTTCTCGAGCAAGACGGGCTGGGAGACGCTCTCCTCGAGCGACAAGGTCTTTAGCGGCAGTGTCACCTTCAATGCCTCAGGTTGGACCACCATCACGCTGAGCACCCCGTTTGTCTATAATGGCACGAGCAACCTCGTCATCGGCATGGACGACAACACTGGCAGCTACGTGAGCAGCAGCTCCAACTCCCCGAAGTTCTATGTCTATAGCACCGGCGCCAACCGTGCCATGAGGATCTACAGCGACAACACCAACTACAACCCGGCTTCGCCGACCTCCTACAGCGGCACTTACGTCACCTCCAACAACCAGATCCAGCTGGCGATGACCACCGCAGGTAGCGGCAGCACCACCACGCCAGAGACCCTGTTCGTCACCCCGACCACGCTGTCGGGCTTCAACTATGTGTCGGGCAACGGTCCTTCGGCCGTCCAGAGCTTCGCCGTCATCGGCGCTGACCTCACGGGCACCGTCACCGTCACTGCGCCGGCCGACTACGAGATCAGCACCTCGGCCACCAGCGGCTTTGGCAGCACCGTTACGTTAGGCAGCAGCAAGGGCAACCGTGGCACCCAGACCTGGGGCTTCGAAGGCACCATGGACGGCTGGACCACCATCGACAAGGACGGCGACGGTTACAACTGGAACTACGCCTCGGTCTTGATGAGTGGCTACAACATCAGCGCCCACGGCGGCAGCGACATGCTTTCCTCCGAGAGCTACAACAAGGCCACGACTACGGCTTTGACGCCTGACAACTGGCTGGTCTCGCCGCAGGTCACCCTCGGCGGCACCTTCTCGTTGTATGCCTGTGCCCAAGACGCCAACTATGCCGCCGAGCACTTCGGCATCTATGTGAGCACGGGCAGCAGCACCAACACCAACAGCTTTGTCAAGTTGGGAGAGTGGACCCTCGGTGCCAAGGCTCAGGGCTCCTGGGGCCAGTTCTCGGTCGATCTCGGCGCCTACGCTGGCCAAACCGGTTACATTGCTGTGCGTCACTTCAACTGCACCGACCAGTTCTATCTCAACGTGGACGATTTCACGTTGACCTACAGCGACACCCCGGTGACGCCCGATCCCGATCCTACGGTCAATATCGACTACCTCGCCGCCAACGTCTATGTCCGTCTGAAGGCCGGATTGAGCGCGGGCAGCTACAACAACAAGACCGTCACGGTGACCTCGGGCACGAAGAGCGCCACGGTCACCCTCAGTGGCACCGTCACCAGCAGAACGGTCGCTGATGAGCTGGCCGTCAAGGACGAACAGCCGTTGCGTGTCTATCCCAACCCGGCCGAACGGGGCGAGGCCTTCCATGTCACCTTGCCTGAAGGCGTGAGCCTCGAAGAGGCCAAGGTCGAGGTCTATAACACCCTCGGCGCCTTGGTCCACACCGAGTCGTACACCGGCGACGTCGTCCGTGAATCCTTCGCAGCGGGACTCTACACCGTCCGCGTGGTCGACACCAAGGGCCAAGCCTACTACGGCAAGCTCGTTGTGAGATAATCCTTAACCTCCCCTGAGGTATCTACGAAAGGCTGGCCCCAACCGGGGCCAGCCTTTTTTTGAGTTATTTTGATAAAGTCAAGAAAGCTTTGGATAGTAGATATGAAGCTTTACAACGTCAGGATGCTTGACACCGCCGAAGCTGATATTGACGATTGCAAGATAAATACTATTTTGGGTGGTTGATAAAAAAATGTAACTTTGCACCCCTTTAATCAGTAAAATATAAGAGGTACAATGCGCACACAAAAGGCCATACTAAAGATTATCTTTTTGGTAATCAGTATAATATCGTGTGTGTTGCCTCAAGCCCAAGGTCAAAGCAAGGGTGGCTTGGTGAACGTCACCGCCTGCGACAGCTATGCCTGGCAGGGCTACACCTATCAGGCGAGTGGCACCTACATCCACGAATATACCAATGCCGACGGCTGCCCGAGTGCCGATACGCTCCACCTGTCGGTGTTGCCCTCGCTGCCGGGAGATACTACGGCACTCGTGTGCGAGCCTTTCGAGTGGTATGGCCAGACCTGTCCTGAAACCGGCGATTATTACCATACCTTCCCCGGAGGGGGCTATCTGGGTAGTGACAGCCTCTTGGTCCTCCACCTGACCGTCAAGCCGGTCTATCACGGCGACACGACGGTGGTGGTGCATCATCCCATCGAATGGTATGGCGCGATCTACAACACCTCGGGCGAATACCCGCATACCTTCGAAGGGGGCAGTTACCTGGGTTGCGACTCTACCGTGATCCTTCACCTGTTGGTGTTGCCTGCCCCCATCGGAGACACCACGGCCTATTCCTGCGGGCCCTTCGAGTGGTATGGCATCACCTTTACCGAGTCTGGCCCCTACTCCCATACCCTTCATGGCGGCGGCTATCTAGGCAGCGACTCCACCGTGATCCTCCACCTGACCATCGAACAGCCTTTGGCTGACACCATCGTGGCGGCAGCCTGCGATGTCTTTGAATGGTATGGGCAGACCCTGACCGAGTCGGGCTATTATTCGACGACCCTGGTCAATGAGCATGGCTGCGACAGCCTCCTGGTCATGGAACTGACCATGTACGATCCCGATCTGGAGATCTTGGGGTATCAAGATGTGTTCTATGCATCAGATATATGGCATGGAATCTATCATTATTACGTGGTTGATTCCAGCTATTCCTATATCGATTCGGTGGAATGGCGATGCACCAATCCCCAGTGGCATCTCATTCCCCTGAGCGATTACCATTGCGTGGTCATCGTCACCTCGATGGGGACAGGCACCTTGATGGCCCATCCCTCCAACATGGTGGGTTGCGACGACCAGCTCTCCATCGAGATCCGCGCCACGGAGTTCAACGACCACACCGACGACACCATCCCCATCCTGGTCTATCCCAATCCTGCCAACAAGGATGTGACCGTGGTGGCCCCCAACCTGGTGCGCGTCCAGGTATTCAATGTGTTGGACCAGCCTCTTTTGACGGTTCCCCCGGAACACAACGACAGCACCACCATCCCCATCGAAGGCCTTCCGGGCGGCCTCTATGTACTTGAGATCACCACCTCCAGTGGCGTATACCTAAAACGAGTGGTTGTATGGAAATGAGAAAGGCTTGGTTGATCGGATGTCTCGCTGTGTTGTTCGCGCTGGCCGCCTGCCATCCCGAAGAGCCGCACCACACCATCGTGGTGCTGGGCAGCGAAAGCTATGTGATTCCCATGAGGGAGCTGATTCCCGACACCCTGCAACAGGCGTTCTTCGATGACTTCGGCATCGTTCCTGACGAGGGCTATTTTCCTCCCTCCATCGAAGGGGCCTATCGTATCGGCAGGAAGCAGTTTGTCGCCTCGAGCCTCCATTACGACTTGTCGGACACGCTCGACATGTACCTGAAAGTCGTCGAACAGCATAACCGCGTGGCTCGCGTGGAGTTCTATGAGGGCGGCTCGGTCTGGACGGAGACGGCTTTCGTCGCCGGTACGGGCCAGCAATTCTCATTGTATTTCGTGGAGACACGGGAGCTGACCTCTTACGGCACCACCCATGCCCACGACCGTTTCGTTTTGTTCACAGGAAGCATCGGCGCGGACGGCATCCGCAACCTGCGGTTCGGAAGCATGATCCTCTCGGCGGCCAATGGCGAGGACCAATATGTGGGGGCCTTCATCCCAGGGTGGTATTTCATTTACAAAGATGGCGACGGCCTTTCGGAACCCACGGATTTTTTCAATCAAGAGGAGGGAGACGATGATTAGGAGGCTCGTGTTGATCAGTCTGTTGGGGCTGCTTGCCACCGCGATGATGGGGCAGCAGCGTTTCATTCCCTCGCGTCCTCCCAGCGACGCCTTGCTCTACGAGCGCCCCGTCTTCGGCGTGAAAGGCGGACTCACCCTGCCGTGGCTGTCGTTCACCGATCCACGGTTGATGGATTTGGCTCCTGACGTCATGCCACAGCGTTCATTGGGCGCTTTTGTGGAGTTTCCGTTGCATCGGGTCGTCACCTTGGCCCCGGAGCTGGACTGGCAGACGCGGGGCGGATCCACCACCTACCGTTATGCCAACCACTTCCCCGAGACCTATTCGATCCGCGCCCAATACATCGCGTTACGCCTTCCCGTGATGGGGTATTACCCTGTGTCCGACCGGTTGAAGCCCTACCTCTTTGTGGGACCCGATCTGGGCTATGCCTTCCGGGGCGACATCCGGCTGTCGCATCCCAAGGACTCGCCGCTGCTCGATTTCACCGACACGATCTCCTCGTATAACTACCGCCGTCTTTCGTTGGGCGTCGTGGGTGGTGCCGGCGTCCGTTACAACCTGCCGTTGCTGCTTGTCACCTTGGTGTTCAAGGCCGACGTGTCTTTCCATGCCGGATTGACCGACACCTATTCCTGGAGGGAGCTTGCCGGACAGTCGAGCCCCCTCAACGTCTCCGCCTACCATCTGAATGGGGGGCGGTTTTTGAGGGGGCTCGAGTTTCACCTGGGCGTGGGCTTCTTCATCAACAAGCCCGACGGCTGCGGTGGGTTCAGGTCGAATTGCTATCTATAGGTAATTACTTGATTTTCAATTCTTTGATGATATTGTCGCACTTGCCGACTTTCTCGATGCACCAGAGCAGGTAACGGGCATCCATGCAGATGGTGCGCTGTACCTTGTTCTCGAAGTTGAGGTCGCCGCTCATGGCTTCCCAGTTGCCGTCGAAGGCCAAGCCGATCAGGTTGCCCTCGCCGTCGATGACGGGACTGCCGGAGTTGCCGCCGGTGATGTCGTTGGTGGTGATGAAGTTCACCACCAGCTCACCCTTCTCGTTGGCATAGCGGCCGTAGTCCTTGCGAGCCACCAGGTCGCGCACGTCCTGCGGGATGTCGAACTCCCAGTTGCCGGGCACGTACTTGGCCATCACGCCGTCCATGGTGGTGTAGTAGTTGTAGTTGACGGCGTCGGCGGCCTTGTAAGGCTCCACGGTGCCGTAGGTCAGACGCATGGTGAAGTTGGCATCGGGATAGAAGTTGCGGTCTTGTTGCATCTCCATCAGGCCTTTCATGTAAAGACGCTCGCCGGCGTTGCCGAGGTTCTGGGCCTCCTCATAGCGTGCATACAGGTTCTGGTACGACTCCACGATGTTGTACGAAAGGGCGTAGAGGGGATCCTTGCTCAGGCTCTTGGGCTTCTGAAGCCATTTCTCCAGACGGGCCGGGTCGGTGAAGACACTCTTTTGGAAGGCCTTGGCGATATACTCGGTGAAGTCGCCGTTGTTCTCGCGGCCGATGCGTAGGATCTCGCTCGGCATCAGCGCCGTGGGGATGTTCTTGTAGAACAGGTTCAGCAGGGCGGCGGTGACGTCTTGGTCCAGGGCGGCGTTGTAGTCTTTGAAGAAGGCGTCCGCCGTGCCATGGTACCGCTCCGCCATTTTCAAGATCCATCCTTTGTCGGCCTTGGCCTCGATGGAGTCGTTCAGGACGCGGAAGCGACGGCTGAGGGCGATGGCTTCGCCACCGTTCCATCCCGCCTCGCGGTGATACACGAACGATTTCTCGATCTCATCCAAGATTTCCCATTTCTTCTCGATGCCGGAGAAGATGTCGCCGTATTCGGCCTTGCGTTTCGGGTCGGCGTTGACCCAGTTGCGGAAGTCCTGCTCCTGGGCTTGGCGGCGCTCAAACACGTGGTTGCGCATGAGCTGCTTCACCTGGCCGATGTAGTATTTCCAGTAGTTCGACACGCTGGCCTGCTTGGAGGCATATTGGATGAACACCTCTTGGTCGGCGTCCATGTGCTTGCGGTAGTTGTCGAGCTTGGTGGTGCGGCAGTCGATGATGGCCGGGCCTTCCTCCTCGATGATGTTCTTTACGGTGTAGGAGGTGGAGTAGCGGTCGGTGGAGCCGGGATAGCCGAGGATCATGGCATAGTCGCCAGGCTTCACGCCGTCGAGGTTGATGGGCAGGAACCACTTCGACTTCATGGGGATGTTGTCTTGGGCATAGTTGGCAGGGTTGCCCTCCTTGTCGGTATAGACGCGGAAGATGTTGAAGTCACCCTTGTGGCGCGGCCAGGTCCAGTTGTCGGTGTCGGCGCCAAACTTGCCGATGCCCCAGGGCGGGCAGCACACCAGGCGCACGTCCTTGTATTCGATATAGTCGAACAGGATGTACTGGTTGCCGCTGTAGAAGGGCACCACCTCCACGCGGTGGAAGTCCTGCTTGCCGTACTCCTCGACGATCGCCTTGGAGTTTTTCCGGACCAGCTCGTCACGCTCGGCCTCGGTGGTTTGGGCGGTGACGTCTTTCAGCACGGCCTCCGTCACGTCTTTTACCTGGTTGAGGAACAGCACCGAGAGGCCCGGGTTGGGCAGCTCTTGGCTCTTGTCGTTGGCCCAGAAGCCGTCGGTGAGGTAGTCGTGTTCCACCGAGGAGTGCTTCTGCACGTAGCTCAGGCCGCAGTGGTGGTTGGTGAGCAGCAGGCCCTCAGCAGAGATGATCTCGCCGGTGCAGCCGCCGCCAAACTGGACGATGGCGTCCTTGATGCTGGGTTGGTTGAAGCTGAAGATCTGCTCGGCCGTGAGCTTGCAGCCCATGGCTTGCATCTCGGCCAGGTTCTGGCCATTCAACGCGTAAGGCAACCACATGCCTTCGTCGGCTTTGGCAATCATCACCGAAAGCAAAGCCAGGATCAGGAATAGTCTTTTTTTCATATTTGCTTTTTTATTGTCCTTTCTGGTGGCTAAATTAGCGATTTTTAATTCTACTGCAGCCACCACGAAGTTTTTTCAATGGAATATTTGTTTTATTCTTAGGAATGTTTTTTGTATTAATGTTTTCAAACATAGTTCCACCAAATTCCCCAGGGATCCCCATGCTCAACAGAGTTCGATTTCCGATGGCCATAGTGAAATTGTGGTTTAAGTCATCATCATTAAATATCAAATCATTGTTCTGTCGGTTCCAACTGCCTTTAGAAAGCAGCATGTCTTTTAGAAATAGCAGATAACTACCATCGTTTTCAATTTTCAAGAGATAACGTTGGTTTTGGTCCTCATATTGTCCCGGAATCAATTGTGGATTATCCTGTTGAGCCTTAAATCTGTTTATTGCTGATTTGATAGCATTTTGATAAATCTCAGACGGAGGAAGAATCCTAACATTCTCGTTTTGATAATCTACTATCCTTTTCCCATCCAAAAAAGCATAACCTTGATCCACTTTAATCAGTGTTTTGTCTCTTATAAAGATGTTCCAATCAAAGTTGTAGTAGTCATCATGTAGAACTAATTGCTCGTTTGTATAAGAATAATGGCCGTATGAAAGAACCGCGCAATAAACCATATCTTCAGTCTCTTGAAAACAGAGCTGAATTTCATAAGTTGAATCCGGGCTAATATTTAGCTCACAATTAACTTGTTCTGATTCAATGTTGATTTGGTATTTTCCGGTGAGAAAGTGCTGGTTTTCAGAGCAAATAAAAAGCAGAATTAAAGCAATACACTGTTTCATAAACACTTCGTAAACAGATCATTTGTCTTGTTGATTGTTATGTTGTTTGTTTAATTGATTAGGCTGTTAAAGATTGCTTTGGTTTGGCTCTGGAAGATCCCTATAGTTTTTTGCAAAGGTGACATAGGAGGGATCGACTATTCCATGCCCGGGTCCAACAAATATTTCTATTTTTGCTCCGTTTATATTCGGAATCTCTGGTTGTTTCGGATGGAGTTGTCGCTCAAACGCCTCATCGATCACTCTCAAACCGGATTGTTTGTCGCCCCTTAAGTAGTATAAGATTGGAAGATAACGGTCACGGGCAATGTGCACTATTCCTTCCCCTGATTTCATTGTATCAAAGACAATGTTTAAATCTGACATATGGTTATAATAAGGATAAGCATAGTTATGGATACATTCGAACATATCATCAAAAACAGGTGTCATGTTTTCACCTTCAACAAATTCCCACTCTTTGTATTGTTTAATAGGCATCAGATAACCAAGGTTTTTATGTACAATGCTATCATAAAACAATGTCTTAGAGCCTGTAAGATTCTGATAGAGCTTATTAACTGCCATGAAAGATACTCCTATATCCAAACTGAGGTAAAAATATCCGACATTTGTTTTGCGGTTATTATAATACCGGGAGATATGAACAAGTGTAGCTACGACTTCTTCTTTGAGTTCTCGAGTGTAAATCATTTTGTTTTTTTTAAACTCAATTGCATTAAGTCTTCTAACTAGTTCCTTATTGATATCAGATGAAAATGACATTTTTATATGGTTTAATAATAATGAATTATCATAAGGTTATAATTAGTTGTTGGTTGTCCAATATTTGGCGCCCCAAAAACAGGTATAGCATTACTGCCTTTGGGAATAATTGGGGCCTGTCGCGACGGTAGATTTCAAGGCGTGTCAATGGACTGAGCTCCCAGCTGTCCTGTCAGGACCAGAAGAAGCCATGCCATGACCAGTCGGTTGATATAGGGAGATCGTCTTTTCATGGGGGACTATCGTTTGATCACTTTCCAACTATGCCGTTCCCCAGTGATGCCGACTATATATAAGGTATAAAGTCCAGGGGAGAGGTTGGCGAGATCGAGAAAGGCCAGGTTGCCATCCATGGCCGCCTCCCTGACCATCACGCCGCTAACCGTCGAGAGGTACAGCGTCATTGCTCCCATGCCCTCTTGCCCCTTCCTTTCCACGTAGATCCGGTCGCTGGTCGGATTGGGATAGATGTACTTTTACTCTTCACGTTCAATGTCTCAAGTACGCCATGATGTTGTTCTCGATCCGTTTCTCCAAATCTTCCGATTCGGGGGCCTTCTCGAATTGGTGTCCCGTCACCTTCTCGTAGAGCTCGATGTAGCGTTCGGAGACGCTCTCCACATATTCGGGGGTCATCTCGGGCACCTGCTGGCCTTCCTTGCCCTGGAAGCCGTTGGCCATGAGCCACTCACGGACGAACTCCTTGGAGAGCTGCACCTGAGGCTCGCCTTGGGCGAAACGTTCCTCATACTGGTCGGCGATGAAGTAACGCGACGAGTCGGGGGTGTGGATCTCGTCCATCAACACGATGGTGTCGCCGATCTTGCCGAACTCGTACTTGGTGTCCACGAGGATCAACCCATGCTGGGCCGCGATCTCGGTGCCGCGCTGGAAGAGCTTGCGGGTGATGTCCTCGATCTGCACGTAGTCGCTCTCGCTGATCAGCCCACGGGCGATGATCTCCTCGCGGGAGATATCCTCGTCGTGGCCTTCTTCGGCCTTGGTGGTCGGGGTGATGATGGGCTCTGCGAAACGCTGGTGCTCCCTCATGCCGTCAGGGATCTGCACCCCGCAAATCACATGCTGTCCACTCTTATAGGTGCGCCACGAGCTGCCGGTGAGGTAGCCGCGGATGATCATCTCGATGGGGAAGGGCTTGCACAGCTGGCCGATGGTCACCATCGGGTCGGGCGTGGCGAGTTTCCAGTTGGGTACGATGTCGGCGGTGGCGTCGAGGAACATGGCGGCGATCTGGTTCAGCACCTGGCCCTTGTAGGGGATGCCTTCAGGCAAGATGACGTCGAAGGCCGAGATGCGATCGGTGGCCACCATGACCATGTATTCGTCACGGATGAAATAACAGTCGCGGACTTTGCCGTGATACACGCCGGTCTGACCGGGGAAGTGATAGTCTGTTCTGGTTAAAGCTTTCATATCAAGGTGTTTTTGTCGTTTTTCAGTTTTTGTCCTCTTCTTTATGCTCTTCTTCCTTGTTGCGTTTATAGGCATTGATGATGTCCGTCACCAGCTTATGCCGCACCACGTCTTTGTCGTCGAGCATGATGAACTCGATGCCTTTCACGTCCTTGAGCACCTCCATGGCCTGAGGCAGTCCCGAGGGGGTCTTGGGCGGGAGGTCGATCTGGGTGATGTCGCCGGTGACGATGAACTTGGCGCAGCGGCCCATGCGGGTGAGGAACATCTTCAGCTGGCTGCGGGTGGCGTTCTGGGCCTCGTCGAGGATCACGAAGGCGTGGTCCAGGGTGCGGCCGCGCATGAAGGCCAGGGGCGCGATCTCGATGGTGTGGTCCTCCAGGTAACCCTCCAGCTTCGAGGCGGGGATCATGTCGCGTAGGGCGTCGTACAAGGGCTGGAGATAGGGGTCGAGCTTGTCTTTGAGGTCGCCGGGGAGGAAGCCCAGGTGCTCGTCGGCCTCCACGGCGGGACGGGTGAGGATGATCCTCCTGACCTGACGGGCCTTCAGCGCCCGGACGGCCAGGGCCACGGCGGTATAGGTCTTGCCGGTGCCGGCGGGGCCGATGGCAAACACCAGGTCTTTCTGCTCCGAGGCGGTGACCATGCGCTTCTGGTTGGCGGTGATGGCCTTGACGGGCAGGCCGCCACGGCCGAACACCAGCACGTCGCTCTCCGACATCTTCTGTTGCAGCTCGTCGTCGGAGTGGGCGAGCATCACGTCTTCGATGTCACGCTCGTCGATCTTGCCTTTGCGCTCCAGCTGGATGGTGAGCATCTCGTAGCGGCTGATGAACGCCTCCATCTCCTCTTCGTCGCCTATCACCTTCACGAAGTCGCCCCGGGCGATGATCTTCAGTTTGGGAAACAGCGACTTGACCTTGTCGAGGTACTTGTCGTTCGGGCCATAGAGGTCTTTTGGGTCCACATTTTCTATTTGGAGTATCTGTTCAGCCATTTTTGTTCGTAATTTTTTGCAAAGGTAATGAAATGTTTCTTTTCTTTTTCCGGATTTAGTGTTATCTTTGCCATCGTATTTTTGATGCGAGCGGGATGGCTATAATCACGTTGACGAGCGACTGGGGGACCTCCGACTATTATGCTGCGGCGGTCAAGGGCGTCATTTTGTCCCAACTGCCCAGTGCCACCATCGTCGACATCACGCACGACATCCCTCCTTTCAGCATCGTGCAGGCGGGCTTTACGCTTCGCAACTGTTACCGCAACTTTCCCGAAGGCACCATCCATATCATCGCCGTGGAGACCATCGAGTCGGATGTCAACCCGCATGTGGTCGTCAAGGCGCACGGACAGTATTTCATCTCCACCGACAACGGCATCTTCAGCCACATCCTTGGTGGCGATTTTGAGGAGGCCGTCTATATCGACGTGGAGCAGGACACCGATTTCTTCACCTTCAGCACCCGCGACCGATTTGCCAAGGTGGCTGTGATGATCGCCAAGGGAACGCCCCTTTCGGAGATCGGAGCCCGGCGTGAGCGCCTCAACGACGGAGGTGCTTTCTGTGCGACGGTCAAGAACAACATCATCGAAGGCATCGTCATCCATGTGGACGCCTACGACAACCTGATCACCAACATCTCCAAGGCATTGTTCGACGAGGTGGGGCAGGGCCGCGACTTCGTGATCAAGGTCAAGGGGGATCTCTACATCATCGACGAGCTCTCCGAGAGCTACGACGACGTCGATCCGCTCGAGCCTGTGGCGTTGTTCGGCACGCACGGCTACCTCGAGATTGCCCTCAACCACGCCAAGATGGCGTCACTTTGGGGCATCGACCTCCGGTCCACCATCCAGGTGGTTTTTAAGGAACTTTGATTTTTTTTGATTATTCTACGCTATCGGCTTGATGGTTCGGCTCCCTTCGTGTATCCCAGAAAGCGGCGATATAGACTCGGCAAAATCCTCTTCTAACTGACGAAAGACGACCTCGCTGGGGATACCTAAACCAGCGGCAAAGTCAGCCTCAGCCTCATCAAGCATGGCGTCAATCTCTTCCATGGTGAGAGGACGCAGCCATTCCTGGTCCTCGATCGGTTGGTTCTTTGTTTCGTCGTTCATGATGAAGTGTATGGATTGCAAAGATACACTTTTTGGAGATAATCGGTTCATAATTTCAGATTGTTTAATTAAATACATTGCAAAAGTATAAAAAAAATCTGAAATTGGGAATAAAGTTTTCTATTTTTTTATTTCTATCCATTAATCTTTATCGGGTATTTCGAAATACGCCGCAGCAGCAAAGCGAAAATCAACCCGATCAAAACACCCAGCACCGCACCGGCCAGAATGTCGCCGGGATAGTGTACGCCCAGATAGATCCGGCTGTAGCTGGAGATCAAAGCCCATCCGAAGAGGGTCCAGCCGACCCAACGGCACTGTCTCCATAAAGTTGACGTCAGGAAGGCCGCCACCCCGAAGGTGTTGGCGGCATGGGACGACACGAAGCCATATCGGCCTCCCGGCAGTCCTCTGGGGAGATGCACCAGTCCTTCCAGCTCAGGGTTGAAACATGGCCTGAGCCGTTGGAACAAGGGCTTGCACACATGGGCAGAGAGCTGGTCGGTGCAGAGAATCACGAGTCCCACCGCCAGGAAGACCCACCAGCAACGTTTGCCATAATGCTTGACGACCAGCCAGGCCCACAGCAGAAACAGCGGAATCCACGGCCACATCGCCGTGAAGGCCACCATCACGGGATCGAGCCAATCGACATGTTGCCCGTTCAGCCATAAAAACAACTGTGAATCAATGCTTTCCAACATTCCCATATTCTTTTTTTTTCCGGGGTTTTCGTTCCTCACCCCCCTTTCCCAGGGGTTTCATTCCTCAACCCCTTTTCCCGGGGGTTTCGTTCCTCAACCCCTTTTTTCCAGGGGTTTCGTTCCTCAACCCCTTTTCCCGGGGGTTTCGTTCCTCAACCCCTTTTTCCAGGGGTTTCGTTCCTCAACCCCTGGCTACCGATAGGAGCACCCCTAAAGGGGTGCGGATGGTCAATTTTTTTTCTGTCTTCACTCCCCTTTTCTCTCCTCACTCCTCTTTTCTCTCTTCACTCTTCACTCCTCACTCTTCCTCCTCCTCTCGGTTTAGGGTGAGCCAGATCAAATCCTTCAACTCGTCGATGCCTTTGCCGATGACAGAACTGATGAAGACATGCGGAATCTTCTTTGGCAAATGCTTCTTGATGTCTTTGATGGTCTCCTCATCCACGAGGTCGCATTTGGTGATGGCCAGGATACGTTCCTTGTCCATGAGCTCGGGGTTGTATTTCTTCAACTCATTCAACAGGATGTCGTAGTCTCGCTTCACATCGTCGCTGTCGGCGGGCACCATGAAAAGGAGGGTTGAGTTGCGCTCGATGTGGCGCAGGAAACGGATGCCCAGCCCCTTGCCTTCGGCGGCCCCTTCGATGATGCCGGGGATGTCGGCCATGACGAAGCTGCGGTGGTCGCGGTAGCCGACGATGCCCAGGTTGGGCACTAGGGTGGTGAAGGGGTAGTCGGCGATCTCGGGCCTTGCCGCCGAGACGACCGACAGCAGGGTCGATTTGCCTGCGTTGGGGAAGCCTACCAAGCCGACGTCGGCCAGCAGCTTCAGCTCGAGCACGATCCAAAGCTCCTGGGAGGGTTCGCCCGGCTGGGCGAACTTCGGCGCCTGCATGGTCGCCGACTTGAAGAAGGCGTTGCCTTTGCCGCCGCGGCCACCCTTGAGCAGCACGACGGTCTGGCCGTCTTCGGTGATCTCGCCGAGCTGACGCCGGGTCTCCGCCTCATAGGCCACGGTGCCCAGCGGCACGTCGATGAACACGTCCTTGCCTGCGGCGCCGGTGAGCTGGTTGCTTCCGCCCGGCACGCCGTCTTCGGCCATCAGGTGTTTGGTGTAACGCAGGTGCAGCAGCGTCCACAGCTGGGCGTTGCCTCGGAGGATGATGTTGCCGCCGCGACCGCCATCGCCGCCATCGGGTCCACCCTTGGGGATGTATTTCTCGCGGCGGAAATGCAGCGAGCCGGCGCCGCCCTTGCCCGAGCGGCAGTAAATCTTCACATAATCGACGAAATTGGAACTGGCCACAGCAGGAGTCCTTTCTTTATCTTATTGTTAATCAATATGTTAAAACAATCAACACGTTAGAATACATCGATGTACTCCAAGGCGTCATAATCCCGTTCCTCCTTGCCGCAGTCGAAGTTCAGGTCGACGTCGGGGGCGGTGGGGCGGGGGAAGTCACCCTTGCTGACGTTCAGGGTGGGATCGGCATACACCTTCTTCATGTAGAGGGCCCAGATGGGAAGGGCGGTGTGGGAGCCTTGTCCCAGGGCTGTGCTGCGGAAGTGGATGCTGCGGTCTTCAGCACCGACCCACACACCGGTGGTGAGGTCGGGGGTGATGCCCATGAACCAGCCGTCGCTATTGTTCTGGGTGGTTCCGGTCTTGCCTGCGATGGGGTTGTTCAGGTTGTAGGCAAAACGCAACCGCCCGCCGGTGCCGCTTTGCACCACGCCTTTCATCAACTCGATCATCTTATAGGCGGTCACCTCGCTCATCGCCTCGTTCTCCTCGGGCGAGAAACGTTGGATGACGTTGCCGTTCTTGTCTTCGATCTTGGTGATGAACATGGGCTTGATATAGACCCCTTGGTTGGCGAAGGTGCTCATGGCGCCGACCATCTCGATGAGCTTCAGGTCGCACACGCCGAGGCAGATGGCAGGCACCGGGTCGATGGGCGACTCCACGCCCATGCGGCGGGCCATGCTGATGACGGCCTGCGGTCCGAAACGGTTCATCAGATAGGCCGAGATCCAGTTGTTCGACATGGCCAAGGCATATTTCAGGGTGATCTCCTCGTTGACGTGCTTGCCGGCGTTCTTCGGCGACCAGAAGGTGCCGTTTTCCAGCTGGATGTTATAGGGGATGTTGGGGATCTTGGTGCAGGGCGTGTATTCGCCTTCCTGCATGGCCAGCGCGTAGAGGAACGGCTTGAAGGTGGATCCCACCTGGCGTTGGGCCTGGGTCACGTGGTCGTACTTGAAGAAACGGAAGTCGATGCCGCCCACGTAGGCCTTTACATGGCCGGTGTGCGATTCGATGGAGATCAGGCTCGACTGGAGGAACCACTTGCAGTAGCGGATGGAGTCCATCGGGCTCATGACGGTGTCGATGGGGCCGTTCCAAGAGAAGAGCGTCATCTTGACCGGCTTGTTGAACTCAGCCACGATGGAGTCTTCGCAGAGGCCTTCCTTCTTGAGTTCGCGGTAACGGTCGCTGCGTTTCATCGAAGCCAGCATGAGTTCGTCGATCTTGTCCTTGTCTTTCAGCGAGAAGGGTGCGTTCTTCTGGCCCTTCCAATGCTTGAAGAACAACGGCTGGAGCTCGCCTCCCATGAACTCCTTGACCGCCTCTTCGGCATAGCGTTGCATGCGCGAGTCGATGGTGGTGTAGATCTTCAGGCCGTCGGTGTAGATGTTATAGGGCCGGCCGTCGGCGCGGGTGTGGGTCTTGGTCCATTCGTTGAGCTCCTTGCGCAGGTACTCGCGGAAGTAGGTGGCCGACCCGCTGTTGTGGTCCATCACGCCGAAATGCGACATGTCGATGGGAATCTGCGATACGGAGTCGTATACCTCTTGGGTGATATAGCCGTTCTTGACCATGCTCTTAAGCACCAGGTTGCGGCGGTTGGTGGCGTTCTCGGGGTTGCGCACCGGGCTGAACCGGGTGGGGGCGTTGACGACGCCGGCCATCAGGGCCGATTCCTCCAGGTTGAGGTGCTTCGGGTCCTTGTCGAAGAAGGTCTTGGCCGCCGAGCGGATGCCGTAGGCGTTGTGTCCGAAGGCGACCGTGTTGAGGTACATGGCGATGATCTCCTCCTTGGAGTAGTTGTATTCCAGCTTGGTGGCGGTGATCCATTCCTGGAACTTGCGGATGACCAGACGCACCGTGCTCAGGTTCTCGTCACGCGGGAAGAGGTTCTTGGCCAGCTGCTGGGTGAGGGTGGAGCCGCCGCCTTTCTTGTTGCCCGTCAACACGCCGAAAGCCACACGGAACAACGACTTGCTGTCGATGCCCGAGTGCTGCTCAAAGCGTTCGTCCTCGATGCTGATGAGCGCCTGAGGCAGGTAGGGCGAGAGGTCGCTGTAATAGACGTTGGAACGGTTCTCGACATAGTAGCTGCCCAGCACCTTGCCGTCGCACGAGATGATCTGGGTGGCGAGGTTGGTCTGGGGGTTCTCCAGCTCCTCGAAGGTAGGCATGGTGCCGAAGAGGCCTTTCGAGACGCAGAAGAAGAACAGGATGACAAGGGCGATGCCGATGCCGAAGATCGTCCAGAGGGTCTTTACTGCCTTGGAACCGTCGTTGCCTTGGGCCGGTTTCTTTTTTTTCTCCATGATGGGTTCGTTTTATGGTTTAGTGAGAACGTTTCTTTTGGAATGATGAGGGTTGTTTTAGGTTGGATTCGTAGGGCTTAGCGGTTCGAGGTCTCGTCGGTTTCAGTGGTTTCTCCGGTGGCTTCCAAGTCGGCGAAGGTCCCCGTCTTCTCGATAAACAGTCCGATATCGGAGATGCCTTTCAGCACGGGCTCGCGCATGGCCTGTTCGATCTCGAAGTGGTAGGTGCCTCCCAGCGGGAAGCGTAGGTTGGGGTTCAGGACCACCTTGACGTCGCGCATGCTGCCGCTGCCCTTGCCGACCCAGCGTCCCTCGGGGGTGGCCAGCATCACTTGGATGGTGTCGCGGGTCATGTTTCCGTTGGGCATGGTGGTGTGCAGAAAGACGTAGAGGTTGCTGTACCGGTAGTTCTCCATGTGACGGAGTCCCATCCCGAAGGAGTAGATGCCCAGCGTGTCATCCACGGTCACGTCGAAGGGGATGCGGTTGGCCACATCCCAGCTGGCCTCGGGGATCACCGTCCGCTGGTCGAAACCCTTTCCGCCGCAGGCAGAAAGCATCGCTAGTGTCAATATCAATATTGTTCTTCTCATTTTCCTATCAACGAATACGCTCAAAATATAATTTTGTTTACTGTTTATTTTACCACGACCAGTTTCCCAGTTTCGACCAATTCGCCGCATCGGACGGTGTAGCAATAGACGCCTCCGGCGAGACGGCCGAGGTCGAGAGTCATGCTTCCGCTGTTCCCGTTGAGCTCGGCACTCAGCACCTTCACCCCGAGGGTGTTGGCGAGCTCGAGCGTGGCGTGCGTCGCCTTTTCGGGAAGCGTGTAGGCCACCGTGGCCGTGGCGGTCGCCGGCGAGGGCGACACGGTCACTGTCATGCCGTCGG
>JAEFAE010000013.1 GCA_016291135.1 Bacteroidales bacterium | reverse complement strand
TGCGGAGTCTCTTTTTCGCGAGCGGGGGACCTCCCCGGGCACTACGCAACTCCCTCCGGTCCGTTGCTGAGGTGCCCGCGGAGGTCCCCCGCCTCGCTCAAAATACCCCTACCGGGGTAAAGGTACCCCAGCAACATCCCTCCGGTCCGTTGCTGAGGTGCCGCAGACACCTCCTCGCTTCGCTAAAACACCCCCTCCGGGGGTGGAGGGGAACTCCGTATGGGTGTCCGGCGTGGGGAATGGAATGCAATGGAAACAAACCTTCGGTCCGTTGCTGAGGTGCCGCAGACACCTCCTCGCTTCGCCAAAACACCCCCTCCGGGGGTGGAGGGAGGCTCCGTATGGGTTACCCGAATGAAGCTAACTCTCCACTTTTCCGTTCGTAACTATAGATTACGGTGTCCCGTCTTCTCTATATTCCAAAAGATCACCTGGCGTACACTGTAATTCCCGGCAGATTGCTTCCTTTGGCTTCATTACACCCCAACAAGGTTCCTGACAACCCACCAAAGCACGAACACCACAGCGATCAGAATGCACGCCGTGGCGCTGGTAAGCCGTTCGTGGAGCCGGCTGCTTCGGGGTAAGACCAGGATTAGGATGGCATACGCCAACATGGGCACCAAAAGGTAATTGTATTGGATGCCTTCCCAGATATGGCCGTTCAAAAAAGCATGAATCGCCCGCTGTGATCCGCAGCCGGGACACTTATAACCTGTCAGCAACCAAAAGGGACACTTCGGCGCCGCTGCGCTGTGCGACGGGTCGAAAAAATGATAGAATACGAGCAGACAAGACAATCCGATGAGGCATAGGATGATCTTGTAGCTTGTTTTCATGAAAACTGGTTCATGAATTCAGACCAGGAGATGCCTGCGAGGGACGCCCCCGTAAAGATCATGACGAAATTGATGGCAAGGGAAACGAGGCCGATAATGGCACCGACCAGCAACCATATTTTGGCCTTCCGTGAGGCATCTTGTGCTTCATAGTATTGACCAGCGTTCCATAAGTTGTCTACCTTGGCAGCATACACGATGGAGACGATACCGAAAGGCAGACAGCAGAAGATGGTGCAGAGGATGGCCCAAATCAGATAGTTGGTTGGCTTCGGTTCAGTCGGTTGTTTCCGGGTCTCATGCTGTGGCTGCGCATACGATGGTTGAGGTTGGGGCTCGTACTGCCCGTATGCTTGCTGTGGCTCCGGTTGAGGTTCGGGTTGAAGCGGAGGGACAGGGACGCCACATCCGGGGCAGAACTTGACATCACCTTCAAGAGGTTGTCCGCAATTGATGCAATAACGTGTTGCCATAGGTGTATTATTTTTGGTTTACCTTGCAAATATAAAAATTTATTCAGACTTCGACGCCCATGCGGCTAAAATTATCCCTGTGGCCATCGAGGCGTTCAGCGATTCTGTGACACTCCCCGCTGCCCTGGGGATGGTGATGGGCTGTGTAATCAGCGGTAGGATGTCGGGTCGGATGCCATGCGACTCGCTGCCGATGACCAGGATCCCCGGTTCCCAATGTGCTTTTCGAAACAGGTTCTCGCCTTCCAGCAGAGCGCCATAGATCGCCTTGCCCGCCTGTTGCTGCTTGCGGAGGAAGTCCACAAGGGGCGCGGTTGCCACCTGCATCCTGAAGACGGAGCCCATGGTGGCTTGGATCACCTTGGGGTTCCATAGCTCCACGCAGTCCTCGCTGCATACGATCTGCCGGATGCCAAACCATTCCGCCGTGCGGATGATGGTGCCCAAGTTGCCCGGGTTGGCGATGCCGTCCAAGGCGAGGGTGAAGGGGCCAAGGGTCATCGCATTGGCCGACAGGGTCTTCGTCCTCGCTACCGCCAGCACCCCCGGAGGGGTGTCTTGTCCGCTCATCTGTTCCATCTGCACCTCGGTGACGGTCTCCAGCCGTGCATCGGTCAGGGGATGCTCCTCGAGATAGCGTTCCGTGGCGAACAGGTACACCGTCTCGAAATCGGATTGCAGGAGCTCTTCCACCATCTTACGGCCCTCCACCACGAAGCACTGCAACGCTTTCCGGTACTTGGGCTGCTTGAGCGATTGAATCTGTTTTACCGTGTTCTTCGTAATCATATCCGCAAAGATAAAAAAAGTAAGGCTGTCAATTTTGACAGCCTTACAAAAAAGTTGATCGAGATTGTCGAATTACTCGGCGACCACTTCGAATTCCACTTCCGTCTGGACGTCCTTGTGGAGTTTGATCTTGGCTTTGTAGTTGCCCAGCTCCTTGACGGCGTCCTCGTTCATCACGATCTGCTTGCGATCCACCTCGATGTTGCAGGCTTCCTTGATGGCGTTGGCGATCTGGATGGTGTTGACCGAACCGAAGATCTTGCCCGTGGCGGCGGCTTTGGCGCCGATGGTGAGCTTCAGGCCTTCCAATGCCTTGGCTTTGTCCATGGCCTCGTTCTTGATCTTCTCTTCCTTATGGGCCTGTTGACGGATCTCTTCAGCAAGCATCTTGCGGTTTCTTTCCGTTGCCAGGATGGCCATCTTATTGGGAATCAAATAGTTGCGAGCGTAACCGTCTTTCACGTTAACGATCTCGTTCTTGTAACCTAAATTGTTAATGTCTTGTTTCAGAATGATTTCCATAACTTGTCCTCCTATTATTTCAGCATATCAGCAACAAACGGCATGAGGGCGAGATGACGGGCTCTCTTGATCGCCTGTGCAACTTTCTTTTGGTATTTGGTGGAAGTGCCAGTGATGCGGCGGGGCAGGATCTTGCCTTGCTCGTTCACGAATTTCAGCAAGAAGTCGGCGTCTTTGTAATCGATGTACTTGATGCGGTTCTTCTTGAAGCGGCAGTATTTCTTTCTCTTGGTATCGACTGCGATAGGAGTCAAATATTTGATGTCATTGTTTGCTTGTTGTGCCATTTCTCTACAGTTTTAATGTTCGACAAATTGGATTAAGCTTCCTGAGCCTCGGCTTTTTCCTGGGCTTTCTTACGTTTCTTCTCGTTATAGGCAACAGCGTGCTTGTCGAGTTTCACAGTCAAGAAACGGAGGATGCGCTCGTCACGCTTCAGTTCCGTCTCGAGTGTTGCGATGGCATCTCCTTCGGCTTTGTACTCTATCAACTGATAGAAGCCCGTGGATTTCTTCTGGATGGGGTAAGCCAGCTTGCGCATGCCCCAGTGCTCTTCGTGAACGATCTCTGCGCCGGCATTGGCCAGATGATCTTCGAATTTCTTTACCGCTTCCTTCATCTGATCTTCAGACAAAACGGGAGTAACAATGAAAACGGTTTCGTACTGATTCATAATTGAATTAATTGATTATTAAGTAATTAGTGTTTAATACTACGATTCTGAATCGTGGGTGCAAAAATAGTACTTTTTTCTTAATCCACAACACTTTACGCGAAAAAAAGTCTTTTAATGCCGAGAGGTTCATCTCTTGTAAAGGTCAAACACGTTCATGTTGGTCCACCGGGTGGGCTTCAATTGGCTGTCGCTCATGTCGGCATCGAGGCTGCTGACCCTGCCGGAAAGACATTGGTCGACAAAACAGCAGAAGAGATCGACGGAGCCTGGGAACCACGAGGCGACCTCGTGACCGATGCCGTCGAAACGGATGAACCAATGGGGGATTTCCTGGCGTTTCATCACCTTGTCCAGCGTCTTGGAACCGAAGAGCTTGGCGTGGGTGGGGATGCCAAACCGTTTGTAGGCCACAATCTTGTCTTTCTTGCCGTGCAGGAGTAGGGTGGGGGCAGGATCGCTACCGTATTGCAAGTCGCGTTTCCGGCACATGATGCCGCCTGCGTAGGGAATCGAGGCTGCCGGTTTCCAGCCTTCGGGCAGGGCCGAAGCTTGTGGCAGGTTGTTGGTCCGGCAATAGTCGAGCTGCAATATCGTGATGGCGCCTGCCGAACTCCCCGTCAAGACGATCTTGTTGGGGTCGATGTCCAAGGCTTGGGCATGGGCTACCACCCAGGCAATCGCTGCGGCACAGTCTTCGGTGGCGATGTCAATGCTATATTGAAAGAGCCTGTCGGCCTTCAGCAAGCTGCTGTTTTCTGCGATCATGAGGCTGTCTGTCATTCCCAACCGATAGTCGATGGAGATCACCGTGAAACCGCGTGCTACCAGGGAATCGGCCAACGCACTTTGGTAGCTGTCGTCGCGTTTGCCTGTGAAAAACCCACCACCGAATACGGAGAGCACCGCCGCCTTGTCGGCACGTGGGACGGCTGGCTTGTGGACATCCAGATAAAGCGTTGAATCTCGTTCAACAAAAGGATAGGTCTCTTTCGTTTGGGCAGTCGCACGTATGCTGCTGAGTGTCAAAACAAGGACGAACAGTGCCAGGAGGGCGGAAGTTTGAAATGGTTTCTTTTTCATCGTATGTTGCATTATAGTTCTATCATCTTTTGTAGCATGAACTCGGCGGCATGACCGTCGCCGAAGATCGTCGGGAAGCTGGCCGGAGGCTGTTTCAGGTATTGCTGCGCGGTCTTCAGGATCTTGGCGGTGTCGGCATCTGCCAATGTGGCGGCACCGGTTTCCACGATCTCCACCCACTCGGTCTCGGGTCGCATGATCACACAAGGTTTTTGGAAGAAATACGATTCTTTCTGTACCCCACCGGAGTCGGTCACGATCAACTGGGCGTGTTTCTCCAGCTGGGTCATCTCCAAAAAGGAGACGGGTTCGATGATCTTGATGCGATCGTCTTTCATCAGCCGTTCTGTCTTGCTGCGATCTTCCAACAGGGCAACCATCTTGCGGGTCCGAGGGTGCATGGGAAGCACCAGCGGAATGGATTCCGAAAGTTCCAGAAAAGCATCGAGGATGGCCTGTAGCCTTTGGGGATCATCGGTATTGCCGTCACGGTGCAGCGTGGCCAGCACGTAGGGTGTTTCTGTCAGTCCAAGGCTGCCAAGCAAATCCACTTTTTCGTCGGCGATGGTGGAAAAGTAGCGGCTGTTGTCATACATGATGTCGCCACAATGATAGACCTTGGGGTTGTCGATGGTATAGGGTCCCTCGTTGTTGGTGGGGAAGCCTTCGCGAACCAAGTTGTCGAAGCCTGCTTGGGTGGGCGTGAAAAGCAGTGTGGAACAGTGGTCGCACACGATGCGGTTGATTTCTTCGGGCATGCTTTTGTTGAACGAACGCAGTCCTGCCTCGATGTGGACGACGGTGATGTGGAGCTTGGAGGCAGCCACGGCACCGGCCAGGGTGGAGTTGGTATCACCATATAATACGATGGCGTCGGGACGTTCGTCAAGAAGGATTCGTTCGATGCCTTCGATCATCTTTGCGGTCTGTACGCCATGGGAGGCGGAGCCCACATGTAGGTTGTAGTCGGGACGGGGGATGCCCAACTCCTCGAAGAACACTTGCGACATGTTGTCGTCATAGTGCTGTCCTGTATGGACGATGACCTCTTGGACGCGGTCGCTGTACTGCATCTTGATGGCCCGGCTCAGTGCGGCGGCCTTGATGATCTGGGGACGGGCCCCGATGATGGTAACTATCTTCATGTCTTAATTCATCATGCCGTTTTCGGCGAAGCTAAAATACGAATTTTCTCCGATGATGAGATGGTCCAGGACGATGATATCCATTATTTTTCCCGCGGCCATGAGTTTTTTGGTGAGTTGACGGTCTTCGGAGCTGGGTTTGGCGATTCCGGAGGGGTGGTTGTGGCAGATCATGACGGCGGTGGCTTCCTTCAGGAGGGCCTTCTTGAAGATGACCTTAGGGTCGGCCAAGGTGTTGGTGATGCCTCCGGTGCTGATGCGCTCCACCTTGATGACCCGGTTGCCTTGGTTGAGATAGGCGACCAGGAAATGCTCCTTGGTGGGGTCGTCGATCAGGGGGAGGAAACAGGCGTAGGCGTCTTGGCTGTTGCTGATGGTCAGCCTTGCCTCCGGGGAGGTGACGCTCCATCGCCGGCCCAGCTCGAGGGCGGCGGCGATGCTGACGGCCTTGGCCGTCCCGATGCCTTTGTGAAGGGTGAGTTCCTCCACGCTGCGTTTCGACAGGTCGTAGAGGTTGTCGTCCACCGCATGCAGCACCTCTCGGGCCAGTGACACAGCCGATTGTCCATCGGCCCCCGATCCGATCAGGATGGCGAGGAGTTCGGCGTTGCTGAGGGCTCCTTTCCCCTTGAGGATCAGCTTCTCACGAGGGCGATCGTCGGGTGCCCATTGCTTGATAGAGTCGTTTTTTCCTTTAATCATATTCCATAACAATATTGAAAAACGATCGCAAGATACGTAAAATTTGTTATACCATAACAAAAAACCTCCCCTGAATGCTCAGGGGAGGTCAAACGTATGATGAAAAACCTCTTATTAAGCGAGTTTGGCGGTAAATCTGGAAAGCTTGGACTTCAGGTTACCGGCCTTGTTCTTGTGGATGATACCGCGCTTGGCGACCTTGTCGATGATGGAATACATCTTCGGCAGCTTGCTCTCAGCCTCGGACTTGTCGGTAAGGGTTCTGAATTTTCTCACCTCGTTACGCATGGATTTGGCATAGTAACGGTTGTGCAGACGTCTTTTTTCGGTTTGACGAATTCTTTTGAGTGAAGATTTGTGATTTGCCATTTTTTATGAATATCTTTTTTTGTTTTTCCTTAATTGGGCTGCAAAATTACAACTTTTCTTGATACAAACAATTAATTGGGAAATATTTTTTTCATGGTTTTCCTATAAACGCCATCCTGTCTTCGTTGTCTTTGTTGATTATATCGCTGATTGTCAATTCGATAAAGCTATTTTTGGTCTGTCCTTGTGCTGAAAATTGGATGGGGAGGTAATGCGCGCCATAGCCTCGGGCCCTGCCGTTGGCGTCGATCCGTTCGATCAGCATCCGTTCTCGGGTGCCCTTCATCTGTTCAAAGTAGCGGCGCTTGTTTTCCAGCGAGATCCGACGCATCACCTCGCTCCGCTCCGTCTTGACCGTCTCGGGAACCTGGTCGGGCATGGAAGCTGCCTTGGTGCCGGTACGTTTGGAGTATTTGAAGGTGTGGATGTGGCTGAATCCGATCTCGCGGGCGAAATCGCAACTCTCCTGGAAGGTCGTCTCGGTCTCGCCCGGAAAGCCTACGATGATGTCGGTGGTGAGGTTGAAGTCGGGGCGGAAGGTCTTGATGCGTTGACACAGTTCCCTGAACTGGTCGGTGGTGTAGAAGCGGTGCATGCGCTTCAGCGTGTCGTCGGAACCACTCTGCAGGCAGATGTGCATGTGGGGCGCCAGTTTCTCATGCTGGAACAGCTGCAGGAAACGGTCGCTGAACTGGTCGGGCTCGATCGAGGAGACCCGGATGCGGAAATCGCCCTCTATATTAATAATGTGTTCGACCAGCGTCTCGAAGTCGGTGTTGCCGTCGTGGTAGCGTCCCATGTTGACCCCCGTCAGGACGACCTCCTTGAAGCCGTGGTCGACGACGCTCCGGATGTTGTCGTAGATGTCGTTGGCCGGTCGGCTGGTGGCGCGACCCCGGACCATGGGGATGATGCAGTAGGAGCAGAAGTTGTTGCAGCCGTCGTGGATCTTGATGAGGCTGCGTGTGTGGAACGTATCGAAGGCAGGTTGGTAGCTGAACAGGTCGCGGTCGTAGCCTTCGGGGTCGCTGTAACCCTTCTTGAAATGTTCGTCGATGATGTCGAACAGGGCCGATTTGCGTTCGTTGTCGATGACGTAGTCGGCGATGCCAGACTGGATCAGCTCCGCCTTGCGGTGGTTGACCATGCAGCCCGTGACGGCGATCAGGGCGTCGGGATGGTTTCTCCGGATCTGATGCAGCACCTGACGGCATTTCTGGTCGCTCGTGTTGGTCACGGTACAGGTGTTCACCACAAACACGTCGGCCTCCCCGCCATCCACCACCTCGTAGCCGCCTGCCTTGAAGCGCGAGGCCAGGGCATCGGTCTCAAACAGGTTCACCCGGCAACCCAATGTCTTGAACGAAACACGCATGGGAATCACGAATTGGGTGTCACAAGCTGTCCTTCGATGGAGAGCGGGGATGCCGAGGTGACTTTCACGTCGACGATCTTCCCGATCAGCGCGGTGTCGGTGGAGGGGATGCGGATCACGATCTTGCCTTCGGTGTGTCCGGCCAGGTAGCCGTTCTTGCGGTCGAACTGTTCCACCAGCATCTTCGTCGTGGTGCCCACGAGGGCCTGGTTGTATACCAAGGCGTGCTTCATCAGTTCCTCGGTGAGCCGGTGGTAGCGCTGGCGTTTCACTTCCTTGGGCACGTCGTCCTCCCATTTGGAGGCCACGGCGCCCTCGCGCACGCTGTATTGGGCGATAAACGCCATGTTGTACTTGAACTCCTCCATGGCCTTGCGGGTGTTCTCGAACTCCTCCTCGCTCTCGTGGGTGAAGCCCACGATGATGTCGGTGAAGAGGGTGGCGGTGGGGAGCTTTTCGCGGATGGTCTGGATGATGTGGCGGTAGCGTTCCAGGTTGTGGTGGCGGTTCATGCGTTGGAGCATGGTGTCGTCGCCCGACTGGATCGGGAGGTGGATCTGCTTGGCGAGGCAGTCATACTGCGACATCACCTCGATGATCTCGTCTTCCATGTCGCGGGGGTGGGGCGCGGTGTAATACACCCAGAACGTCTTGCCCGAGGCCTTGCCGTATTCGCCGATGCGTCGCAGCAACTCGGCAAAGTTGATCTCCTCGCCTTTTTTGTCCAGACCGTATGAGTTGACGTTCTGTCCCAGCAGGGTGATGCTCTTGTAGTCCTTTTCCACCAGCGCCTTCACCTCGTCGAGGATGTCCTGTGAAGGCCGTGAGACCTCTCTTCCTCGGGTATACGGCACGGCGCAGTAGGTGCAGAAGTTGTTGCAACCGTTCTGGATGGGGATGTAGGCCTCGAACGAAGAGGTCTGGATGGGCGCTATGCTCCAGAAACGCTCCATGTTTGCGGAAGGGTTGACCTTGTCGTCCTTGTGGAACAGGGGCGCGACGGGTCGGACCACGGGTTGGTCCTCGATCTCTTCCCCGGCTTGCAGGGAGGCGGGCGTGACGATGCCGTATTGGCGGATCATCTCCGGTAGGTTGGGCAGCTCGTTCATGGGGAACACCAGGTCGAAGAGCTTCAGGAAGCGGAGCCGGTCGGCTGGAAGGATGCAACCTGACACAAAGGTGATCATGTTTTGGCGGTTCTTCATGGCGTTCCATTTCTCGATGCGTCCATAGACTTTGTCGATGCCTTTTTGTCGCACCGAGCAGGCTACGATGCCTAGGATGGTGGCTTCCTCTTCGTTGTCGGTGGGGACAAACCCCATCTTCTTCAGCACGGTACGCACACGCTCGGTATCGCTGAGGTTCATCTGGCATCCGAAGGGGAGGAGGTAATATTTCATGATTGAAGGCTGGTGGTTAAAAGTGAATCGTGTAGGTATAGGTTTCAGCAGGCTGGGTGGGCTTTGCTGGTTTGGCCGGATTGGCTTGGCTGTATTGTATGGTGAGCGGTTGGGCCGCTTCTTTCAAGCGGAACCGGATGTTGATCGTGAAAGCGGTTTTTACCCGAAGGTGGTAGTTTTTTGGGCGGCCGTATTGCAGCGATCTGACCAGGCGGAGCGCTTCTTCGTCACAAGAGGGAAACAAAGGCTGGATGATCTTGGCATCCACCACCTCGCCGTTGTCGTTGACTTCGTACCACACCCTCACGTTGCCTTCGATCTTCTGTTCCAAGGCATCCTTGGGGTACTGGAGGTGGTCGCTGATGTATTGCGTCAGCGCGCTTTTGCCTCCTGGGTACTCCGGGCGTTTGATGAACCGTTTCTCTTTTTGGCTGTCGCTCATGGATAGAACAAGTTGAGGATGTCGTTGACGATGGGGTTGTCGCTGTGGGGCCGCACCTTGATGGACTGCCCCTTGAGCAGGTCTTCCGTCTTGTTGACGATGTCGGTGTCGAGGCAGTCGGAGGCGATGCGGACATGCTGGATGCGGCCCTGGCTTTCGTCCACCTCCAGCTGGATGTCCACGTTGCCCCAGGGGAATTGCTGCCGCTGGGTGGTGTGGAAATGATCCCATTTCCCATAGAGGTACGCGTGTGAGGAGATCCGTCTTGCGGTGTCCTGGATTTCGTCCGATGCGGCAATCGATCCGAAGTCAAGGGTCGTTGCTTTCATTCCATAGACCTTCTCGAACGATTCGATCAGCGGTTCCACGATGTTCTCCGAGGTGATGGCTGCCAGTTCCGAAAGGTTCACCACGCGGCTCGCCACGCTCTGCACGCCGTGTTTCTGCAGCTTGGCCTTGTTGACGGTGAGGTAACGCTGCATTTTTTCGGCATCCGTCTTGATCAGGAGGGTGCCATGGTGTAGGTTGTTCACCGTGCCGTTGAAGAAGGCGTTGCCCGAGAACTTCCTGCCTTGGCAGGTGAGGTCGTTGCGTCCGGAGATGGCCGCCTCCAGCCCGAAGGGCTTCAAGGCTTCCTGGATGACCGACTGTTGCTTGCGCACCTCGTAGTCGCGCTTGTCGGCGATGAACGAGAAGTTGAGGTTGCCGAGGTCGTGGTAGACCGCGCCGCCGCCGGTGCGGCGGCGCATCAGGTGCCCGCCTTCCTCTTCCAAGCGTTTTACGTCGCATTCCGAGAAAGGATTCTGGTTCAGGCCGATGACCACGGTGCGCTCGTTTTTCCAGAGGTACATCGTCACCACGCCTTCCTCCTGGTGGTCGGTGAGATAGGTCTCCACCGCCAGATTCAGGTAGGGGTTGTATTGGTTGCTGACGACGACTTGGAGTTTTTTCATGGCGCAAAGATATAAAAAGCTTGATTATTTTTCTGTATTTTTGCCGACATAAGACATCTGTAGAATATGAAAAGGGCTTTCTTCTTACTGACGTGCCTCTGGGTCTTGTGCAACCTGTGCATGGCTCAGGACATCTATACGGCTGGCTGTAGCCTCTATGACGTTTTTGTCAAGTCGGATCCTTTGGCCGTGGAAGTGGAGCACCTTGGGAAGCTTGCCGTTTATCCCAACCCTACTCGGGAAAGCATCGTTGTTGACGGCATCGGCGAGGGTGATGGGATCCACGTTTACGACATGGGAGGTCGGCTTGTAAGGAGCGCGACGGCCGGTCCCGACCGAAAGATCGACGTGCGTAGCCTCCCCGCGGGCCTCTATTGGGTCCGCTGCGGCAATGAGGGCGTGCCTTTTGTCAAGGAATAGGCACCGTCACGCAGCCGTGGGTCCCCGATGGCAGAAAAAGGCTCGACAAAAAAATCCCTACCTGTTTCCAGATAGGGATTCGTTATTGGTAGTCTCTCCGGGATTTGAACCCGAGTTACCAGGATGAAAACCTGACGTCCTGACCAGACTAGACGAAGAGACCACTTCGTGTCATTTTGACGGTGCAAAATTACATAAAAATCCCATACCTGCAACAAAAAGCATCAACTTTTTTTTACTCGAAGGTGAATGTGATTTGTAATTGCTTGTTTCTTAACGAGTTGATCGGGGCTTGGAAAAGGTATTCCTGGTGAGCGGCGTCCTCGCGGAGGGTGTTCATCATGCCGAAGCCCATCTTGATTTCGATGCCCATCTTGAACCATTGGTTGTAGATGTCGTATCCCGCTCCGAACTCCAGGGCGACATCGGTGCGCTTGGGTTGGAGGAACTTGAGGTTGGTGATTTGGCTGTCGGATCCTTGGTTTCCACCCCCTCCAGACGGGGTGCTTCCATCTGAATCGCCATTGTTGGGGTTGGTATTGGGGGCTGTTTTTTCTTTTTTTCCAAAGGAAAACAGGAAAAACTTGGGATTGACCCCGGCGATCAGATAGGCGCCGATGTTGTTGTAGCGGTGGGAACGGTATTTGATGTGCAAGGGTAACTCGAGATAGGTGGCCAGGATGTCTTGCGAGCGGGTGGTTTGGATGCGATAGGATCCGGACTCCAGGGCTTGCTGATACGTGGTGTATGTCGTATCGTATAGCATCACGTCATAGTGGACTTCACGCGACCCCAGGCTCAGGGTCGGACTGAACCGTAGGTTGAAGCTGTTGCTCAATTTCAGGTCGCCGATGACACCTACCGAGAAACCTACGTTTTTGATAAGAGAAGTGCATTCGGCACGAAGGATGCTGAAATTCACTTGGTCTTTTTGGTAGCCGTGCAGTTGGTATTCCATGGATCCACCAGGTTCAAAATCGCTTGGGCCTGTTGTTCCTGTTTCAATGGCAGGATCAGGCAGCCACGACCCGGGGAACGTCATGCTTTGGTAGTTGGGGAGGGTCTTGATGGAATAGCCCATGAAGTTGGCCCCAAGCAAAAACCCGAAATGGTAAGGCGCCTTTTCGTAGCTCTGCAAGTAGATGATTTTCCTGGATTGGGCATGCATGGTGGCCGTGGTGGCCAAAAGCAGCAGCAGGACCGATAGCCGTTGGAGGATCTTTTTCAAAGTCATTCTATTTAATAAGGTGATAACGCAAGGCCGTTTCGATTATTGTACAGCACGTTTTTTTGCCTGATAGAGGGTGGCGATCCCGAACGTCAGGCGTCTTCTCCGGACGGGATCCAGTCCTTGGGCGGCCAGCAGGCGTTCGAAGGCTTCGGGTTGGGGAAACCGTTCCACCGAGTTGGGGAGGTACCGGTAGGCTTCGGGATCGCGCGAGACCCATCGTCCGATGGTGGGTAGGATGCGGTGGAAATAGAAACGGTACAACTGCTTGACGGGAAACCGCTCCGGCAGGGAGAACTCCAGGATGGTGACGAGGCCTTGCGGCTGGGTGACGCGTTGGATCTCGGACAGCCCTTGCTCCAGCTGGGCAAAGTTCCGTACCCCAAAGGCGACGGTGACGGCGTCGAAGCTGCCCTCTTGAAAAGGCAAGCCTGCCACATCGCCCCACTGCAAGTCGACGTTGCCTTCAAGCTGTTTGCGTCTTACCTTCTCCTTTCCTAAGGCCAACATCTTCTCGGAACAGTCGACGCCTACGATGTGGGCGTTGGGAAGCCGTCGGGCCAGGAGCATGGCCAGGTCGGCGGTGCCGGTGGCTACGTCGAGCACGGTGGCGGGTGTGCCTTCGGCGGCCCAACGGGACGCCGTCTTTCTCCACCTCCGGTCGATCTGGAAGGAGAGGAGGTGGTTGAGCGCATCGTAACGGGGGGCGATGCGGTCGAACATCGTGGCGATGGGGGTAGGGCTCATGGCAGATGGGGACGGAGCTGGTCGAGGATCTGGTCGGGGGTGATGCCGCGGAGGCAGGCGTAGTCGCCACGGAGGCAGGGCTTGTTGCCATAGACCGAACAGGGACGACAGGGGAGGTCGCGTTGCACGCAGTCTTCCGGCTGCTGGCGCCAGCCCAGGAACCCGGCGTAGGGATGGGTGCCGCCCCATACCGACACCACGGGGGTCCCGACCAGCGAGGCCAGGTGCATGTTGGCCGAGTCCATGCTGAGCATGACGTCGAGTTGGCCCATCAGGGCGAGTTCCCCCGCCAAACCGTGTTGGCTGGGGGCGGCCTGCACGTTGGGGTATCGGGTGCAAAGGCGTTCGATCCGATCCTGTTCTGCTGCTCCACCGCCAAAGAGGAAGAGGGTCGTGCCATCCCGTTGGCACAATGCCTTGATGACCGACTCCATCTGTTCCATGGGATACACCTTGGCTTCGTGTTTGGCAAAGGGCGCGATGCCGATCCAGGTGGCACCCGCCGGTTTTGGGGTCTCGCAGCGATCGGCGTAGTCGAGTTTCGTGAATTGCGGTTTCGTGGGGAAGCCCAGTTGTTCCAACACCCGGGCATAACGTTCAAAAGACGTGGCCTGTTGGCGGAGGTCTTTGTCTTTAGGCCGGGTCAACGCGCTTTTCCCTTTCCGCCCTTTGTCGATCTTGGCGGTTTGCTTTCGGTGCAGGCAGCCCTCGGTGCGCAGCCACCAGGTGCGTGGCACGTCGTGGAGGTCGGCGATGGCGTCGAAGTCGTTGAGACGGGCATCGCGCCAGAGCCGACAGAGGCCGAACAGGCCTTTGTGCCGGCCGCTTAGGTCGGCGGCCATGAAATGCACGTTGCCGGGCAGGCGCTCAAACAACGGCCTCGCCATTTCTCGGCTGAGCATGGTGATGTCCAGGTCGGGGTATTGTGTCGCCAAGTCGTGCACCACTGGCACGGTCATGGCGATGTCGCCCAAGGAGGAGAACCGTATGAGGAGGATCTTTTTCAAGGCTGCTGCCCGTAGAGCACGGGGTTCAGGTTGGGGTCGTTGTACATCTTCATCTGCTTGTACACCCGCATCACCTTCTCGCCCCGTTGGTAGCTCTCGAGGAGTTGCGCGATGGCGATGCTGAGGTCGGTGTTCTGCTGCTGCAGCACCTGCAGCTTGGCCTCGCAGGCGGCCCGATGGCTCGCCTCCGCCTCCAGACGGCTTGCCTCCGCTTTCATGTGATACAGCTTGAGTTGCAGGATCGAGAGCCGGTCGAGGGCCCAGGCAGGACTCTCGGTGTTCAGTGTGGCGGTGGGCAGGGGCTCCACGTTATGGAACAGCATCCAAAAGTATTCGTCGATTTGTTCCACCAGGTCGGTGCGGTCTTGGTTCGACCGGTCGATGCGGCGTTTCAGGGCCAGGGCCTCGACGGGGTCGATGTGCGGGTCGCGGATGAGGTCTTCCAGATGCCACTGAACGGTGTCGATCCATACCTTATTATAGAGGTATCCCTCGATGGACGCTTCCTCGTACGGGTTTTCGAGGGGATGGTCCACGTTGTCGAAGCGATGGTAGTCGTCGATGCCTTGCTGGAAAATGTGGAGGATCTGTTCAAGAGTGATCATGGCTGGAGGCTTTGAATGAAAAACGCTCCGCCGGCAATTTTATTGCCGGCGGAGCGTCATTTAAGGGATGGGCTCAATGCAGCTTGGCCAAGGCGGCCTTGATGCGCTTCACCGCTTCGATGAGCTTGTCTTCGGAGGTGGCATACGA
Source organism: Bacteroidales bacterium (assembly GCA_016291135.1). Taxonomy (GTDB): domain Bacteria; phylum Bacteroidota; class Bacteroidia; order Bacteroidales; family F082; genus Limimorpha. Next base: position 45,897 of record JAEFAE010000013.1, on the reverse strand, counting down.
CAGGCGGATGCAGTCGTCGTTGCCGAAGGCGTTGCCGGCCACGCAGGCCACATGGGCGTTGTAGAGCAGCCACATGCAGAGGTCGTCGCTGCCCTTGATGACGGTCTCGCCGTCGGTCTTGCCGTAGAACGAATTCATCTCAGGGAACACATAGAAGGCGCCGGCGGGCGTGTTGCACTTCACACCCGGGATCTCGTTGAGCAGCTTCACGAAGGTGTCGCGGCGGTGACGGAAGGCCTTGAGCATGTCCTGGATCTCCGGGGAGTTCTCGGGGCTGAGTTCCATGGCCTTGGCGGCAGCGGCTTGGGCGATGGTGCAGATGCCGGAGGTGATCTGGCCCTGGATCTTGTTGGTGGCCTTCACGATGGCTTGGGGAGCGGCGATGTAGCCGATGCGCCAGCCGGTCATGGCATAGCCTTTGGCGACACCGTTGACGAGGACGAGGCGGTCTTTCAGGAAGTCGAACTGTCCCATGCTCTCGTGCTTGTGCTCGTATTGGATGAACTCATAGATCTCATCGGAAATGATGATGATGTTCGGGTGTTTCTTCAGCACCTCGGCGATGGCGGTGAGTTCCGCCTTGGTGAAGACACTGCCGCTGGGGTTGCAGGGCGTGTTGATCAACAGGGCCTTGGTCTTGGGCGTGATGGCGGCTTCCAGCTGTTCGGCCGTGATCTTGAAGTCGTGGGCCATGTCGCTCTTGACGATGACGGGGATACCGCCGGCCAGTTTCACCATCTCGGGATAAGACACCCAGAACGGGGCAGGGATGATGACTTCGTCGCCGTCGTTGACGATGGCCAGCAACACATTGTTGATGGCTTGCTTGGCGCCGTTGGAGACGAGGATGTCGGTGTCCTTGTAATCCAGTCCGTTGTCGCGTTTGAGCTTGTTGGCGATGGCTTTGCGCAAGGCGGGCGTGCCGGGTACGGGCGGGTAGTGGGTGTCGTTGTTGTTGATGGCGTCGATGCCGGCTTGCTTGGCCGATTCGGGCGTGTTGAAGTCGGGCTCGCCGATGCTCAGGCTGATGACGTCGATGCCTTGGGCTTTCAGTTCACGACTTTTGTTGGTCATGGCCAGGGTGGCTGATTCAGCCATGTTCAAAACCCTGTTGGAGAGGATGATTTCACTCATATTTGTTATTTCAAGATTTAAAGATTTCTGATTTCAAGATTTGAAGATGAGTGAGCAAAGGTACTTATTTTATTGATTCTTTTCTGAATTCGTGATACTTTTCTTACTTTTGCCGGAAAATTCGTTGACAATGAATACCTTTCTGACAGTCGTCTTGGTGCTCATCGCCCTGTTGCTGGCGGTGGCTGTTTTCATCACCTATCGCAGCTATCGGTTGAGGGAATGGGAATTGCGTCTCAAATCCAAGGGAGAGATGCGGGTCGCTACCATGAAAATGGTCACCCCGTTGAAGATCCAGGCATGCGAGCGGTTGCTGCTGTTCCTGGAACGCTCCCAACTTCCTGCCTTGGTGAAACGGGTCTATGCTCCCGGTCTTTCCAAGGAGCAGTTCCATCTCGCCTTGCTTCGGAGCGTCGAAGAGGAGTACGAACACAATATCGCGCAGCAACTTTACGTTTCTTCAGAAACATGGGACGCAGTCCAACGCGCCAAAGAGGAACTGGTCGGCCAGGTCAACGCCACGTTCGACAAGACGGAGGCCGACACCAATGTCGCCTTGGTGGCCCAAGCCCTGGTGGCCCTGCCCAATCCGTTTGTGGAGCAGGCCGTCGCCCTGTTGAAGAAAGAGTTTAATGAAATCTGATTTGTAAGGATGAAGTTTTTAGCATCACAAATCGCCGCCTTGCTGGGTGGCACGGTCGAAGGGGACCCGAATGCGGAAGTGTGGAACGTCGCCAAGATCGAAGAGGGCGCGCCCGGCATGTTGAGTTTCCTGGCCAATCCCAAGTACACTCCCTACGTGTATGAGACAAAATCTTCGGTGGTGATCGTCAACAACGACTTCGAACCCAAGGAGCCGGTGCCTGCCACGCTGATCCGGGTGGCCGATGCCTACGCCTCGTTTGCGAAGCTGTTGGCCTATTACGACCAGCTCTCCCAAGACAAACGCGGGATTTCTTCCCTGGCTTTTGTGTCCAACACGGCCCATTGCGGCGAGAACCTTTACCTCGGCGAGTTTGCCTTCATCGGCGAGAACGTGACCTTGGGCGACAATGTGAAGATCTATCCTCAGGTCTATGTAGGGGACGGATCGGTCATCGGTGACGACACCACCCTGTATCCTGGGGTCAAGGTGTATCGCGACACGGTGATCGGGAAACGTTGCATCCTGCACGCCGGCGCCGTGATCGGCGCCGACGGTTTCGGCTTCGCACCCCAGGCCGACGGCCATTACGACAAGATCCCCCAGGTGGGCAACGTGGTCATCGACGACGACGTGGAGATCGGTGCCAACACCACCATCGACCGTTCCACCATGGGGTCGACGCGGGTGCACAAGGGCGTGAAACTCGACAACTTGGTCCACCTGGCTCACAACGTGGAGGTGGGCGAGCATTCCGCCTTGGCTGCCCAGGTGGGCGTCAGCGGCTCCACCCATCTCGGCAAGCGCTGCGTGGTGGGCGGCCAGTCGGGCTTCGTGGGACACCTCCATATCGCCGACGGCTCTAAGTTCGGCGGCCAGTGCGGCATCATGGGCAGCATCAAGGAGGAGAACCAGGAGTTCATGGGTACCCCCATCCAGCCGCTTCGCCAATACTTGCGTACCAACGCGCGCTTCCGTCATCTCGATGAGATGGCCCGGAAGCTGGACGAGCTCGAAAAAGAGGTGGAGCGTCTCAAATCCAACCTTTGAGGCGGTAGTAGGCCAAGGCGAAATATTCCCTGAAACAGGTGATTTCCAGTTTCAAGTAATTCCAAAAGGTATAACGGAGGTTGGTGCTCTCCATAGTGGGCACCGCCTGGTTGCCATGCAGTTCCTTGCCTTTGAGTGAAAGGTCGAAATCCACGGTGGCCTCCCGGGCCGCCAGGCCGTGGACCTGGGTGAACCCCGCCTTCTCCAGGGTCTTGACGGTCCGTCGTACCTGCTCCGGAGCGGTGACGACGAGCAGCCGGGCCTTCGTCAGGCCTGGGTCGGCCTTGGCCAGCTCCAGTGCCTGGGAACGGGTGTTGCTCCCTCGGTCCATAAAGGAGAGACGGTCTTCGGACAGTCCCGACTGGACCAGGTAACGGGTCATCTCGGCACGGCAGACGGCATCCTCGGGATGGACGATGAGCACGGGCGCCCCGTAGTGCTGGGCAGCGGACGCCGTATAATACAGGCGGATGAGGTTGCCCTCGGAGGGCATGCCCGCCCCTCCGAACAGGACGATGTGTTCGGGCTCAAACGCTCCGTCGCCTTGCGGCGCCGGGTCGTGGCCCAGGGCATGGTGCATGTAGAAGGGGGCGGGCGTCAGGGCCAAAACCAGTATGACGAAGAACAGGATGCCCAAGGCCAACAGCAAGCCATGGAGGGTCTTTCTGACGTATGTTACTGTTTTTGACATGACACCTGTATGTTTTTTTTCGACGGGTAAAGATACTGCTTTTTCATAATAGGGAATGTTTTTTTTGGTTTTTTGCTTTTTTTCTCTATCTTTGCCCGTTTTTCTTGAAATTGTTTTTTTCAAGTTTGTTTTTATGGAAGAAAAACAGTGTACTTTAAGAAGAAAGGTCAGTGTCACGGGCGCGGGGTTGCACACCCGTCAGTGCGGCACCCTGACGTTCAATCCGGCTCCGATCAACACCGGCATCCGGTTCCGTCGCATCGACCTTGAAAGTCAGCCCATCATCGAGGCTGATGTGGACAATGTCATTGATACGACGCGTGGAACCACCTTGGGGAAGGGCGGCGTCAAGATATATACCGTTGAACATGTGCTTGCCTCCTTGCGTGGCATGGGGGTGGACAATGTCCTGATCGATATCGACGTGGAGGAGATGCCCATCATGGACGGTAGCGCCAAGGAGTTCGTCAAGGTGCTGAAAGAGGCGGGTATCGTCGAACAGAAAGCCTATCGCGACTACTACGTGATCAAGGAACCGATCGTCTACCGCAACGAGGTGCTTGGCATTGAACTGGCCATCGAGCCCTGCGATTCGTTCCAGCTGGATGTCACCGTGAAATACAACACCAAGGTGCTGGACCGTCAGAGTGCCTCGCTTCATGTGATGAAGGACTTTGAAACCCAGATCGCCCCTTGCCGCACCTTTGTGTTCCTGCACGAGTTGGAGACCCTCTTGAGCCGTAACCTCATCAAGGGAGGCGACCTGACCAACGCCATCGTTTTTGTCAACAAGAATGTCTCTTCCGAGGAACTGGACCATATCGCGGCTTTCTTCAAAAAGCCCAAGGTGGAAGTGAAGGAAGGCGGTATCCTGAACAACGTGGACCTGTACTTCGACAACGAGCCGGCGCGTCACAAGCTGCTCGACGTCATCGGCGACCTGACCTTGGTCGGGAAACCCATCAAAGGCCATGTCACCGCCTACAAGCCGGGACATTTCTCCAACACGGCCTTTGCCCGTAAGATCAAGCAATCCATGCTTCAACAACAAGACCAATAAGACCGTTACATCATGAATCAACCCCTGGCCTATATCCATCCGAACGCCCGCATTGCCGAGGATGTCGTCATTGAACCGTTTGCCTGGATTGGCGAGGATGTGGAAATCGGCTCCGGCACGTGGATCGGCCCCAATGCCACCATCATGGACGGCGCCCGCATCGGCAAGAACTGCAAGATCTTTCCCGGGGCGGTGATCTCAGCCATCCCGCAGGACCTGAAATACCGTGGAGAGACCACCTATTGTTATATTGGCGACGGCACCACCATCCGCGAGTCGGCGGCCATCAACAAGGGCACCGCTGCCAGTGGCAAGACCGTGGTGGGCAAGAACTGCCTGCTCATGGCTTTCACCCATGTGGCGCACGACTGTGTGGTGGGCGACAACGTCATCATGGCCAATGCCGCCACCTTGGCGGGTCATATCATCGTCGAAGACTGGGCCATCCTCGGTGGCCTGGCTGCCGTGAGCCAGTTCTGCCGCATCGGTGCCCATGTCATGATCTCCGGCGGCGCCATGATCAACAAGGACATCCCGCCTTTCGTCAAGACGGGTACCGGCTATCCGGTTTCCTATGCCGGCGTCAACTACATTGGCTTGGGGAGAAGGGGATTCAGCAAGGAACGCATCAACGCCATCCAGGATATCTATCGGGTGATCTACAGCGCAGGCATGAACGTCACCCAGGCGGTCCAGCACATCAAGGCGAACTTGCCCGCTTCCGAAGACCTGGATCGGATCGTGGCCTTCATCGAGCAGTCCAGGATCGGCATCATGAAAAACACGGTCGGCGAATAAGCTACAGTTCCCGATACCAGTCATCCAATTGTTTCCCTACCGCTTCCATACCGTATCGTTTTACGACACGGCTGCGTAGCGTTTCCGGATCATATTGTGCATGGGTGGCACAGGCGCGTTCCATGGCATCGGCCAAGGCGGTGACGTCGCCTTTCGGGACCAACAGCCCGTTGGTTTCGTCGATGAGCTCCGCAATGCCGCCCACGTTGGTGCTGACTACGGGCAACCCACATGCCAGGGCTTCCAGGATGACCACAGGCAGGTTCTCATAATGGCTCGAGAGCACCAGGAAATCGCCCGAGGACAGGGCGTCCACCAAGGCTTGGCCTTGCAACAGCCCGGTAAACCGCACCCGGTCGTCGAGTTGCAGTCGGGTCGCTTTGGCTTTCATGGCCTCCAGGTCCATGCCCTCACCGATAAGCACCGCCTGATAGGACACGTTGTTGTCTTTCATTCGCTTCAAGGCCTCAAGCAATCCGCTGATGTTCTTCGATTGGTCTTCAAAGCAGCTGATGTGGATGATCCGAGGAAGGGTGTTGTGGTGGGGCTGGGGCTTGAACAGGTTGATGTCCACCACATTGGGCAGGGTGACGTAACGGGGATTGGCCAGCCCGTGAGCCTGCATGGCCTGCGCCAGGTTCTCCGTCACGGTGGTCACCATGCCGGCCTGACGTACCACCCTTCGGGTGGCCCATTTCCTTAAGGTGCCGCCAAACCCGTTCCCGGGCAGGTAGCGCGACCAGTGCTCGGTGATGAGATAAGGGATGTGATGAAAGCGTTTTTCCAGGTAGGCGACCACCCCCATGCGGGTGAGCACATGCACATGGATCAGGTCGGGACGGCCGGCCAGTTGGAGACCCTTCCGACAGGCCTTGAAGTAGCGAAGCCCATTGGTGAGCCTGCCTCCTTTTTTATAATAGACGCGGATCGTGTCCACCTTGTTCTCCACCTGGCGTTCGATCTCGTACCGTTGTCGGGCGTGTTCGTCGGGGTGTACGTAGATCACCGTGATGTCGTTGAACAACGCGGCGGCCTCGGCATGACGCTGCACAAACAATCCGAACATCGGATCGTATTTGTGCGGATACCATCGTGCCAGGAAGAGGACCTTCATCGCATGTCAATGATGTCGACACCGGGGTGGGCTTTCTCGTCGAACGTGAAGAAGCCGTCTTTCAGGTCCTGGTTGAATTTCGTGGAAAGGATGCTGATCACCATGCTGCCGCCATCGTCGGCGAAGACCTCGGCGGTTTTCAGCGTATTATTCTTGCTGTCGATCTTCAGGAGAATCTTCTTGAAATCCCCTTTGGGATTGCTCAACTCGATCATGTCGGTGCCCGTATAGCTGGCCTTGTAGTCCTTGTCGAGGGTAGTGAGCAGTTTTAAGGGGGTGTTGTCGGTGCCTTCGGTGGCGTTGCTTACCAATACTTCCCCGTCTTCGATCAGGTAGGTCCAGATGGTCTTGCCGTCAGAGATGGTCTGTTGCTCGTTCATGAGGATCTTGTAGGCCTCGCCTTGAAGATAAGCCTTTCCTTGCTGTGCGTCGGTGGGTTTGCCGGCGTCGGTGAAGTGGTAGTCGAAACGGATCTCGACGTTCTTCGGGTCGCGAATGGATTGGGCAATCGTTTTGACTTTGGCGTCGGCATCGCTTTGTGCGATCGAGACGATGGGGGCCAGCAGCAGGAGCAAGAGGGCCAGGATACAGTGGTTTCTTTTCATTTCCGTGTCGTTAATACATGAGGGTTGGGGATCAAATGCCTTGATCCTTCATCTCGAGATCCTTCAAAATCTGTTCCAAAGCGAATTCGTTGGCTACTTTTACTTCGCGCGACTTGCTTCCGGAGAAGGGCCCCACGATGCCGGCGGCCTCCAGCTGGTCGATGATACGGCCTGCGCGGTTGTAGCCGAGCTTCAGTTTGCGTTGGATCATGGAGGTGGAGCCTTGCTGGGTCTGGACCACGATGCGGGCGGCCTCCTCGAAGAGGCTGTCGCGTTCGTCGCCGTCCTCAAAGTCGCCTCCCTCGCCACCGTCGCCTTCTTCGGGCACCTCAGGCAGCTGGAAGGGCTCGCTGAAGCCCCGCTGTTCGCCGATGTAGGTGGTGATGGACTCTACCTCGGGCGTGTCGATGAAGGCGCACTGTAGGCGGACCAAGTCGTTGCCGGTCGACAGCAGCATGTCGCCGCGTCCGATGAGTTGGTTGGCGCCGCTTTGGTCGAGGATGGTCTTGGAGTCGACTGCCGAGATGACACGGAAGGCGATACGGGCCGGGAAGTTGGCCTTGATGGAACCCGTGATGATGTTGACCGAAGGACGCTGGGTGGCGATGATCAGGTGGATGCCGATGGCGCGGGCCAGCTGGGCCAGGCGGGCGATGGGTGCCTCCACGTCGCGTCCCGCCGTCATGATCAAGTCGGCGAACTCGTCCACTACCAACACGATGTAGGGCAGGTAACGATGCCCCTCGGTGGGCAGCAGGCGGCGGCTCTTGAACTTCTCGTTGTATTCGATGATGTTGCGGCACTGGGCGGCCTTGAGCAGGTCGTAGCGCTGGTCCATCTCGATACAGAGCGAGTTGAGGGTGCGCACCACCTGTTTCACGTCGGTGATGATGGCATCTTCCGTGTCGGGCAGCTTGGCCAGGTAATGGCGTTCGATGCGGTTGTAGAGGGTGAGCTCCACCTTTTTGGGGTCAACCATGACGAACTTCAGGTCGGAGGGGTGCTTGCTGTAGAGCAGGGAGGCCACGATGGCGTTCAGACCCACCGACTTGCCTTGTCCGGTGGCGCCTGCCATCAGGATGTGGGGCATCTTGGCCAGGTCGAACACGTAGGTCTCGTTCGAGATGGTCTTTCCGATGGCGCAGGGCAGTGCGAATTTGTTGTTTTGGAACTTCTCGGAGCTGAGCACGCTCTTCATGGAGACGGTCTCGGGCTTCTTGTTCGGAACCTCGATGCCGATGGTGCCCTTGCCGGGGATGGGGGCGATGATGCGGATGCCGAGGGCTGCCAGGCTCAAGGCGATGTCGTCTTCCAGGTTCTTGATCTTGGAGATGCGTACGCCGGCGGCCGGGACGATCTCATACAAGGTGACGGTAGGTCCGATGGTGGCCTTGATCTTGTCGATCTGGATGCCGTAGTTGCCCAGGGTCTCCACAATCTTGTTCTTGTTGGCCTCCAGTTCCTCGTTGCTCACCTCGGCGCGTTTGTCGCCGTAGTCGTTGAGCAGGTCGAGGGTGGGGAACTTGAAGTCGCTCAGTTCGTAGTGCGGGTCGTAGGGCGTGTCCACCGTGCGGTGCTCCTTGCCGTCCTCGACCGTCTGTTCTTTCGGAGTCTCCTCTACGACCAGTTCTACCTGACTGGCTGGGCTCGCCTTCGTTTCGGTGTCGGTGGGATTCACCACCTCCAGAGGCATGCTCGTTGCCGGCTCGGTCTTCAGGGTGTTGGCGGCCGGAGGTGTGGGCTCATGGCTGTCTTGGGAGGGTTGGCTCGGGGCCGCATTCGTGACCGCATTCGTGACGGGGCGGCGGATCACCGTGATGGGCGGCAGCTCGTCGTCCTCAAAGTCGTCTTCGATGTCGTTGAAGTCGTCTCCCGGATGGGGGTCGTAGGCGGGATCCTTGAAGTGGTTGCCGGTGCGGTCGTCGGAATCGTTGTCGGGATCGTAGTCCGGATCGCCGTTGGGATCGTGGTCGAAGGGGTCGTTGTCCGGGACTAGGGCCTGCTTTTGCGCCTTGCGTTGGGCACGCCGTTCCGCCAGCCGTTCACGCCACTCGCGGATGGCGTCGACGTTGAGGTTGTATTCGAAGAGCAGGTAAAGCAGGAACACCAAGACGATGGTCAGGATGACGCCCGACTTGCCCATGAAGCTGTAGATCTGGGCGTTGAGGAACTTGCCCACCGCTCCACCGAAAAGCTCGCAGGCGCGGTTGGGGGCGGCAAAGTTGATGAAGCCGAACAACAGGGGAAGCCAGGCCAGCGACATGATGGCAAACTTCCAAACGTTCCACATCTTAATCCGAGAGCCGATGGTGAGCCTGAGCCCGATGATGCCGATGAGATAGACGAAATAGAGGGCGCCCAGGCCGAACGACTCCTTGATGAGCACTTGTGACAGGTAGGAGCCGAACTTGCCGGTGATGACATCGAACTGGATGGCCTTGCCGAAGAGCGAGGCGCCCGCCTCGCTGTAGGAACCGTTGAAGTAGCTGGCAAAATAGGAGACGAAGGAGATCAGCAGGAATAGGGCGATGGCGAGAATCAAGAAACCGATGCCATAACGGATGCGGGGATCGGGGCCTTCGGAACGTTTTTCCTGGGCGTTCTTGGGCTTCGTGGCCTTTTTCTTGTCAGCGGCTTTCTTCTCCGTAGGTTTCTTGGACGTATCGGACTTCTTGGTCGCGTCGGATTTCTTGGGTGCGTCCGGGTCGTTGATCAAGAGGTCGAAATGGTCTTCGGTCACCGAAGGGGTGGCCGGTTTGGGTTTGAAGCTGTTCTCTTTTTTCTTGTTCTCTGCCATTGCTTTTTTCGTCTACTATGGAATCTGCAAAAATAAGTAAAAAAGTTGACAGCAGGAAGGGGGCGTGACCGGAATTATTTCGGAATCCGGAACATGCGGTTCCAGCGGATGCCTCCGTTGACCTTGTCGCGTGACAACCAGATAAACACGGCCTTACCGACGATGTGGTCTTCCGGGACGAAGCCCCAGTAGCGGGAGTCGGCGGAGTTGTGACGGTTGTCGCCCATCATCCAGTAGTAGTCCATGGCAAAGGTGTAGCGGTCGGCCGGTTGTCCGTCGATGAGGATCTGGTCGCCCTTGACTTGAAGGTCGTGGTGCTCGTAGGCGTGGATGATGCGCTCATAAAGCGGCAGGTTCTCGAGGGTGAGCTGCACAGTTTGGCCTTTCTTGGGGATCTCGATGGGACCGTAGTTGTCCACGTTCCAGGGATAGAGGTCGGGACGGTGGGGGAAGAGCTCGGGACGCAGGTCGGCACCGGCGGGGGTGATGTCGCGTTCCACCGAGGTGATGAAGGAGAGCTGGCGCAATTCCGCTGCCACCTTTTCGCTGATGAAGAGGATGGCCTCGTTGGGGTTGGCTCCCTTGTAAGCCTCACTGATCTCGTATTTGTCGAGCACCCGTTGGTTGATGCCGTTGCCCGTGGTGGTGACGTTGTAACGGAACTGCATGTGCTCGGGCTGGAATCCGGGTTGTCCGTCGATGTGGACGATGCCGTCGATGATCTGCAGCTTGTCGCCGGGCATGCCGATGAGGCGCTTCACGTAGTTCTCGCGTTTGTCGACGGGGTGGGCGATGACGTTTCCGAAGTTGCGGTGGTCGTTCCAGACCTGTTCACGGCCGTATTCGCGGATCAGGTCGTAGTAGTTGACGCTGCTTTGGAATTTGTCGCACACGGTGTCGCCCGAGGGGTAGTTGAACACGATGGGGTCGTTGCGGTGCATCGTGGAGAGGCCGGGATAGCGGTGGTAGGGCAGCTTGATCCATTCCAGGTACGATTTCCTGGTGGTGCTGAATGGAAGGGTGTTGTGCACGAAGGGGAAGCTCAAGGGGGTGTTCGGACGCTTGGGTCCGTAGTGTATCTTACTGACAATCAGATAGTCGCCTACACAGAGTGATTTTTCCATGCTGGAGGTCGGGATGGTGAAGGCCTCGAACACGTAGGTGCGGATGATCATGGCGGCCACCACGGCAAAAACGATGGCGTCGAACCATTCGCGGCCTTTCGATTTCTTGGGACGGGTGGTCTTTTCGGGATCCTGGTACTTGGCGTCCTTGACGATGAAGGGGAAGAAGATGAACGGCAGGATGGCGGCCATGAACTCCTCCCAGACCTTGAACCGGCCGAAGCACTTGCCCAGCTCGATCAGCATCAAAAAGAGCATGAAAACGTTGATATACGGGAAGATGATGAAGAACCACCACCAGAATTTCTTGTGTTTCTTGATGATTTTCAGCATCACGTAGATGTTGAAGTAGGGGATGATGCTGTAATAGCCCTTTTGTCCGGCAGCCTCGAACTGCTTCCAGCAGAAGGCGAAGGGGATGGTGAACAGGGCGGGAACAATCAGGATAAAGAGAATCAATGACATATCGGTACTTGCGTTTCAGTAGGTAACGTGGAATCGTTCGGGTTAGTATATGGGGTCAAAACAAATCGTCCATGGTGAAGCAGCCTTTCTTGCCGAGGAGGAACCGGGCGGCGGCCAGGGCGCCTTGGGCGAGGCCTACACGGCTGAAAGCCTCATGGGTCAGGGTGATGCGGTCGGCAGGCGACGAGGCGGTGATGCTGTGGATGCCGAAGACTTCGCCTTCGCGGGTGACTTCGATGGGAAGGGTGTCGGCCGGGCAGTCTCCTTCGATGCTCCATTGCCGGTAGCGGCTGCTTTCGGCCAGGATGTCGTTGGCGAGCTTGGCGGCGGTGCCACTGGGCTTGTCGAGTTTGTGGATGTGGTGGGTCTCGGCCACTTTCATCGCATACCCGTATTGTTCGGCGAATTTGGCCAGTTGCTGGTTCATGCGGAAGACCAGGTTCATCCCGATGCTGAAGTTGGGCGCGTAGAACAGGCTTTGGCCTTCGTCCAGGCAACGTCGCTTGACTTCGTCGAGGCGGTCGTACCAGGCCGTGGTGCCGACCACGATGGGCAGATGGAGGTCGAAACAGCGGTTGATGTTGGCGAAGGCCATGTCGGGTTGGCTGAACTCGATGGCCACATCGGCCTTTTTCAGCAGGTCGATGCGTTCGTTCCATTCTTGTTCGTTGTCGATGGTCACGACGATCTCGTGGCCTTGGGCAAGGGCGGCTTTTTCCACCTCGTGCCCCATTTTTCCATATCCTAGGAGGGCGATTTTCATGGTTAGAAATGCAATGTGAGTAAGACTCCGGTTTGTGGTTTTCCTGAGAAGGCGAGACAAGGCGACTCCGGGGAGGTGAAGACGGGATCCACGGTGAGGCTCAGGTCGTCGCTGATGTCGTAGGTATAAAGGTGGCCGTCCACGGTGGCGTCGATGATGTTGAGTCCATACCAGGCGGCGGTGAGGATGCAGAACAGCTCGAAGTTGCGCCGGTACGAGTCCTTGTAGCTCTGGAGCTGTCCCGCTTGGTAATACTCCGAGAGTTGCAAGGCGGCTTCGCTGGGGACGACGCCCTCTTCGAGGTCGCCGGTCTTGATCTTGTAGGCGGTGAGGAAGGTCTTGTAGTCGGTGTAGTTGTCCCAGGCCATATAGCCCAGGCCGCCCAGCCCGGCATAGACGATGGGCACCTTCCACCATTTCCCGTTGTACACCTGGCCCAGTCCCGGAAGACAGGCCGACAGGATGGCGGCTTTCTTGGCGCTATGTTCTTTCTTCACCTCTTGGGCCTGCCCCTGTGCAGCGAGCAACAGGACCAATGCCGTGCAGAGGAGGAACCGTTGTGGGCGGTGGCGTGTCATTTATTGTTTGTTGAAGAGGGCGATGATGCGGTCGAATTCCTCCTGGTTCTTGAAGTCGATCACCACGCTGCCCTGTCCTTTGACGTTGCGTTTCACCTTGACCTTGGTGTTCAGGGCCTGCGAAAGGGTCTTGATCTGGGCCTTGAAGTGGTCGGGCAGGTAGTTGGTCTGCTTGTGCGGCTCCCGGGTGTTTTCCGGACTCTTGGCCTTGCCGGCAAGATCTTCGGTCTGACGGACGCTGAGCTCGTCTTCGATGATCTGCTGGAGGAGCTTGAGCTGGGTCTCCTTGTCGTCGATGTTGATCAAGGCGCGGGCGTGGGCCATGGAGATGTGCCCGTCGCGGAGGGCGATCTGGATTTCGGCCGGCAACTTCAGCAGGCGGAGGAAGTTGGCGATGGCGGAGCGGCTCTTGCCCACCTTCTCGCTGAGCTGTTCCTGGGTAAGGTTGCACTCGTCGATGAGGCGTTGGTAGGAGATGGCCACCTCGATGGCGTTGAGGTTCTCGCGATGGATGTTCTCGATGAGGGCAAGCTCCAGCATCTGCTCGTCGTTGGCGATGCGGATGAAGACCGGGATCTTCGAGAGTCCGGCCAGCTTGGAGGCGCGCAACCGGCGTTCTCCTGAGATGAGCTGGTAGCGGTTGTAGCCGAGCTTGCGAACGGTGACGGGCTGGATGACCCCCTGTTCCTTGATGGACTGGGCGAGCTCCTCGAGCGCCGTCGGGTCGAATTCCGTTCGGGGTTGGAAGGGGTTGGTCTCGATGAGGTTGATGTCGATCTCGGCCACGGCGCCGGCGACGTAGTCACCGCTGATGTCGCGGCTGGTGATGTCGGTTTCGGGACTCTGGAGGATGGCGTCCAATCCGCGGCCCAATCCTCTGTTTTTCTTATTGTTATCTGACATGAAAGTTCGTTGCTAAGTGGTTAGGCTTGGTTTTTCTCCAGGATTTCCCTGGCAAGGTTGAGGTAGTTGATGGCACCCACGCTGCCGGCATCGTGCATGATGATGGTCTTGCCGAAGCTGGGGGCTTCGCCAAGACGGGTGTTGCGGTTGATGATGGTGTCGAACACCATGTCCTGGAAGTGCATCTTTACCTCTTCCACCACCTGTTTGGAAAGACGCAGGCGGGTGTCGAACATGGTCAGCAGGATGCCCTCGATGTCGAGGTCGGGGTTCAGTCGGGTCTGCACGATCTTGATGGTGTTCAGCAGCTTGCCCAGACCTTCCAGGGCGAAATACTCACACTGGACGGGGATGATGACGGAGTCGGAGGCGGTCAGCGCGTTGACGGTCACCAACCCGAGCGAAGGTGAACAGTCGATGATGATGAACTCATATTCGTCTTTGACCGAAGCGAGGGTGTTGCGCATCATCTTTTCCCGTTCCGGAAGGTTGATCATCTCGATCTCCGCGCCCACCAGGTCGATGTGGGCGGGCAAGAGGTAGAGGTTGGGGGTCTCCGTCTCCACGATGACGTTGTGGGGGTCGGTCCCTTCGATGATGCATTCATAGACGCTGGTGTCGATCTTCTTGGGATCGAAGCCCACACCGGAAGTGGCGTTGGCTTGGGGGTCGGCGTCGATGAGGAGGGTCTTATGGTCGAGGACGGCGAGGCTGGCGGCCAGGTTGATGGCGGTAGTGGTCTTGCCCACGCCTCCCTTTTGATTTGCGATGGCGATGATTTTTCCCATTAAAAAACGTGATTTAGGGGGTTCGATAAACGGATAGCAAAAGTACGTTTTTTGCCTCTTTTTGTTGTGCTTGTTGGATGAAAGTTATCAACAACCGTTTTATTTGTTGAAAAAAAAGGCCGCATCGCACGCGATGCGGCCTCGTGGTTTTCCGAAGATCCAATCAGTTGTTTTTCTCCAGGTCGTCGAACCATTTTTCCAGGTTGTCCTCCGTGCTGGTGACGGGTTCTTCGTTGTAGTCCTCGGGATAGGTTCCCGTCTCAATGAAGTTGATGGCGTCGTTCAAGGCCTTGGACACTTTCTCGAAGTCCTCCTTGTAAAGGAAGATCTTGTGTTTCTCGTAGAAGAAGCGGTTCTGGTCATTGTCGAAACGGCGCTTGCTCTCCGTGATGGTGAGGTATTTCTCATCGCCCTTGGTGGTCTTTACGTCGAAAAAATACGTTCTTTTTCCTGCTCTCACAGCCTTCGAGAAGAGATCCTCCTTCTCATTCATCATTTCATTTTCTTCCATCATAGCTTTTAGTGTTTGAAAAGTCGCACAAAAGTAAAACTATTTTTGATAGGGCGATAAAAATGGGGAAAAAAGATGGTTTTTCCATGAATCCTTCCTACCTTTGCATCAGTTAACAATCCGATTATGCAACTGAACCTGAAACGTCCTGTCGCCTTTTTCGACCTAGAGACGACCGGCCTCAATCCGGCCCACGACCGTATCGTGGAAATCAGCATTTTAAAAGTGAATTGCAATGGAGCGGAGGAGCAGAAAACCTGGCTGCTCAACCCCGAGATGCACATCCCCGACGAAGCGGCTTCCGTGCACGGATACACCGACCTGATGGTGGCCAACCAACCCACGTTCAAGGAGAAGGCCAAGGAGATCGCCGAGTTCATCGGCAATGCGGATCTGGCTGGCTATAACATCCTTAAGTTCGACCTCCCCCTGTTGATGGAGGAGTTCCTCCGGGTGGACTGCGACTTCAGCCTCGAGGGACGTGACTTCATCGACGTGATGAACATTTTCATGAAGATGGAACCCCGTACCCTGAAGGGGGCCTACCGCTTCTTCTGTCATGCCGAGTTGGAGGGAGCCCATGGTGCCGGTGCTGACACAAAGGCTACTTACGAAGTGCTTAAGGCCATGCTAGACCGTTACGAAGGTGTAGATTATGAAGACTCAAAAGGTGTGAAATCACAGGGGCCAGTCAACGACATGAAAGCGCTCTCGCAGTTCTCCTCGCACCACCAAAACGCCGACCTTTCCGGACAAATCATCTACGATGCCGAGGGCAAGGAGGTCTTTCAATTCGGAAAACACAAGGGAAAACGGGTCGAGGACGTGTTCCGCATGGAGCCTTCCTATTATTCCTGGATGATGAACAGTGATTTCCCGCTGTACACCAAGAAGGTCATTACCAAGATCAAGCTGCAGATGGGCGGCAAAAAGGCAACCATCTAAGGAGGTAACCATGAAAATCATCTGTATCGGAAGGAATTACCTGGCACACATTGCCGAGTTGGACAGGGAACTGCCCAAGGAGCCCTTGTTTTTCATGAAACCCGCCACGGCGCTGGTGCTCCCGGACGAGCCGTTCCACTATCCCGATTTCTCGGAGGAGGTCCATTACGAGACCGAGTTGGTGCTGCGCATCGGTCAAACGGGGCACGCCATCGGCGAGGGGGAGGCCTCGCGCTATTACGACACCATCACCGTCGGCATCGACTTCACCGCCCGCGACTTGCAGCGGCGCTGCATCGAAAAAGGACATCCCTGGGAACGGGCCAAGTCGTTCGACCAATCGGCGCCGGTGGGGGTGTTCAAAGACTTCGACCAACTGAAAGACCCGCGACAGATTGCCTTTGGCATGCAGTTGAACGGCCAGTGGGCCCAACAGGGGAACAGCCGTGACCTGATCTTTTCCTTCGACCGGGTGGTTTCGTACGTGTCGCGCTATGTCACCTTGGAAGCGGGCGACCTGGTCTTTACAGGTACGCCGCAGGGTGTCGGGCCGGTACACGTCGGCGACCGGATGGAGCTCTTCCTCGAAGGGGAACGGGTCTCCGTCTTTGAAGTCCGTTAGCAGGGATCCCTGTATCGAAGGGAGTTCCATCTCGGAGACGGATGCTCCCATTCCGGAGGCGGATGCTCCCAACCAGGGTAAGGATGCAAAAAAAACGAATAAAAATTAATTAAATAATAATATTAAAATTGATTATACTATGAAAAACGGTTTGTTCCTCTTGCTTTTCCTTTCCAGCCTGAGCCTCTCCGCCCAGCCGCTGTGGATGCGTCACCAATCCATCGCCCCGCAAGGCGATCGAATCGCCTTTTGTTACAAAGGGGACCTCTATGTGGTGGATGCCCAAGGAGGGAAGGCCCTCCAACTGACCACCAGCCCTTCGTACGAGACGGAACCGATTTGGTCGCCCGATGGCAAGACCCTGGCCTTTGCCTCCGACCGGAACGGCAATTTCGATGTCTATACCATCCCCTCGGAGGGAGGTGCGGTGAAACGGGTCACTACCAACTCCGCTACGGAGTATCCCCTGGCTTTCTCGCCCGATGGGAAAGAGATTTATTTCACCGCCCAAGTCCAGAAAGCGGCAGAGAACGTCCAGTTTGCCGCAGCTTGGATCACGGAGTTATATAAGGTGGGGCTGGAAGGTGGACGCCCGGAACAAGTGGTGGCCGTTCCCGTCGGAAGCATGTCGTTCGACAAAGATGGGAAGTCCTTCTTGTATTACGACCGCAAGGGAAGCGAGAACGTGTGGCGTAAGCACCACGTCTCATCGGTCGCCCGCGACGTGGTCTATTACAATGCCAAGAAAAAGACCCATACCCTGTTGACGACCAACATCGGTGAAGATCGCGATCCTCGTTACCTTCCTGGATACCAAGAAGTTGTGTTTTTAAGTGAACGCAACAACGGTAGCTTTAACGTCTATAAGGCACCTGTCGGCAATCTGGAACAAGTGGAGGCGGTGACGCATTTCAAGACCCATCCGGTGCGTTTCCTGACCGTGTCCAACGACGGGTTGCTGTGCTATGGCTACCAAGGTGAGATCTACACCCAACGGGTGGGTCAGGAACCCAAGAAGGTCGATGTCAGGATCGTCAACGACCTGCCTGCAACGCAGCTGGAGAAGAAAGATTTCCGGGGCATTGGCGATTTCGACCTGAGTCAGGATGGCAAGTTGGTCGCCTTCTGCTCGCGAGGTGAGGTCTTCGTGACCGGTGCCGACGACTATGCCACCACCAAGCAAATCACTCACACCACCCAACCCGAACGAAGCCCGTCGTTCTCCAAAGATGGGCGCACCCTGGTGTATGCCTCCGAACGGGATGGCTATTGGAACCTCTATCAGGCCAGCATCAACCGGAAGGAAGACTACAACTTCGTGTATGCGACGCTGATCGACGAGAAGCCCCTGTTCGACAACGACGGGGTGGAGCGGATCGCCCCCTCGTATTCCCCCGACGGGAAGGAGATCGCCTTCATCGAGAACCGCAATCTATTGAAAGTCTATAACATCGCCTCGGGTCAGGTGCGGCAGATTACCGACGGTTGCCAGCATTATGAAACCAGCGACTATGGCTTCTCATATGAATGGTCGCCCGATGGACAGTGGTTTGTCATGACCTTGGTCACCCACATGAGGGATCCATACGCCGACATTGCCATCGTCAAGGCGGACGGTTCCATGGAGGTCCATAACATCACGGAGAGTGCCTACATCGACGGCAATCCCCACTGGGCCCTCGACGGCAATGCGGTGGTCTATGTCTCCAACCGTTACGGTATGCGTTCCCAGGCTTCGTGGGGCAGCCAAAACGACGCTTTCATCGCCTTCATGAACCAAGATGCCTATGACAAGTTCCGGCTGAACAAGGAGGAATATGCCTTGCTCAAAGAGATCGAGAAAGGCAACAAGGACGGGAAGAAGGAGGCCAAGGAAGAGAAGGATTCAAAAGACAAGAAAGACGCAAAAGACAAGAAGGCGGCAGACAAGGAGGAGGCCAAGGAAAGCGCTCCCAAGCACACGGAGATGGACCTGGAGCATCTTCAGGACCGGGTGATGCGTCTGACCCCGATGTCGTCGAGCCTGAGCGGCACCGTGCTTTCCAAGGAGGGCGACAAGCTCTATTTCATGTCCTCTTTCGAGAAGGGCTATGACCTCTGGGAACTGGATGTGAGGGAGCGTTCCATGAAGATCCTGAAAAAGATGGGACAAGGCGGTGCCCAGCTTCGCTTGGACAAGAAAGGCGACAACATCTTCGTGCTTAGCGGAGGCAACCTGCAGAAGGTGGAAGCCAAGGGCGGGAAGTCCACCTCGATCAAGTATGACGCAACCATGCAACTCGACTATGCTGCGGAACGGGAGTATATGTTTGATCACGTGTTCCTGCAGATCGACAAGCGTTTCTTCATGAAAGACCACCATGGGGTGGACCTGGAGCTGATGAAAGAGGCCTACCGTCCGTTCCTGCCCCATATCAACAACAACTACGACTTCTCCGAGATGCTCAGTGAGATTCTGGGTGAGCTGAATGTGTCGCACACGGGATCGGGCTATCGTCCTGGCTCCAAGGGCGACGCCACTGCTGAGTTCGGCGTGCTCCTCGACCTGGACTATCGGGGTGACGGCTTGAAGATCGCGGAGGTGGTCCAGGGCGGCCCCTTCGACAAGAAAGCCTCCAAGGTGAAGGCTGGCTGCGTGATTGAGAAGATCGACGGCGTAGCCATTGAGAAGGGGATGGACTACTATCCTTTGCTGAACAACAAGGCGGGCAAGCAGGTGCTGGTGGAGGTGTCCAAGGGCGGTGACCGCTGGACGGAAGTCGTGAAGCCCATCTCGCACGGGGCCATGAACGAGCTCCTCTACCACCGCTGGGTGAAGCACAACGAGGAGACGGTGAAACGCCTCTCCGACGGCAAGCTGGGCTATGTGCACATCCGCAGCATGGGCGATGCCAGCTACCGCGACGTCTATTCGCAGATCCTGGGTAAATACAACTTGTGCGACGGCGTCGTCATCGACACCCGTTTCAACGGTGGCGGGCGCTTGCATGAGGATATCGAAGCCCTCTTCAGCGGGGAGAAGTACCTGGAGCAAGTCATCAACGACAGCGTGGCCTGCGTGATGCCCTCGCGCCGTTACAACAAACCCTCGGTGATGATCATCGGCGAGGCGAACTACAGCAACGCACACGGCACCCCTTGGGTCTACCATTACAAGAAGATGGGCCAGCTCGTGGGCATGCCTGTGCCAGGCACCATGTCGAGTGTCACTTGGGAGACCTTGCAGGATCCTTCGCTGTATTTCGGACTGCCTGTGGTCGGTTACCGTACCGAGCAGGGCAACTGGTTGGAAAACACCCAACTGGAACCCGATGTGAAGGTGCGCAACACGCCCGAGAAGATGGCTGCCGGTGTGGATGAGCAGCTGGAAGCCGCGGTCAGGGAACTGCAGAAAGAAGTGAAGCAATTCCATTATTGGGGGAAATAAAAGAAAGGTTCTTTCGTTCTTCTCGGTATGAGAAAGAACCTTTTCCTGAAAAGCAAGCGCCCCCTCCTATGGTTGATGCTGATGGTCATGAGCATGGCCTCAGGGGCTTCCGCTGCGTCGATGATTTTGCCTTCTTCGACGGAGAACGACAGCCTGTCGCGTGTTTTCAACTGGGGTTGCGAGGGGGAGAAACGCACGTGTTCTGTCCACATCGACGATTCGATCCTTGCCTACTACCGTAACGATCGCGATCATCTGGCTTACCAATATTCCTCGTTCAACGGAGACGACAAGAATGCGCCGGCCAATTACTACAGTTTTGTGCTCTCGGATCCCGGCCGTGCCACGGTTCGCGACCTCGCCCAGCAGTTGGTGAGCGACACGATGACACAGGCAGAGCGGATCCTCTCGGCCTTGACCTTTGTGCAGGCCTTGCCTTATTCCAAGGATCGGAACAGCAAGGGAGTGGAGGAGTACGTCCGGTATCCCCTGGAGACCCTCGCCGATGGCACGGGCGACTGCGAAGACAAGTCCATGTTGCTGGCGGCGCTGTTTGCCGAGTTGGACTTGGACTATGTCTTGTTGGCGATTCCCGACCATCTCGCCGTAGGCGTCTGTTGCGATAGCATCGAGGCCGGTCAATATTTTGCTTTTGGCGGCAAGCAATACTATTACTTGGAGACTACCAACCGGAATTGGAAGATTGGGCAGATCCCGAAAGAGCATCAAAAGCAGCGGTTCGAGATCTATCCCCCTTCGGCCACCCCCACCTTGATCGTCAAGGGGGTGTGGTTTGAGTCCGCTCCTGCGCTGCCGTTGCAGAAGGCCGATTGCACGTTGAAGGTGGAGCTGTTCAACAGCGGGCCTTGTGTGGCGGCGGGGCTTTCGTTGGAAGCCCTAATGGTCAAACTTGACTATGGTCGTGAGGAAGGCGTGGGGGCGTTCCCCTTCCTGTTGGAAGACCTTCAAGAAGGAGAGGACCGGACTTTCGAGTTGCATTTCAAGAGCCTCATCCCGCAACAGGTGGTGTTGCGGATGAGGCTCTCAGGGACGACCGTCGATCCTCAGCAGTTCGAGTTGAAGATGACGAAACGGCGGTTTCACTAGCGGCGCGGTTGATCCCTTCTTTTCGGTTACCAGAGGCTGCCTCCGGTTCCTGTTCCAAAATAAAAGTACCATTGTCGCGGACGGTCCAGCACCTTGAAGTAGGGGGAGTCGCCCCTGCAGAGGAAGTCGTGCGCGAATCGGTTTTGGAAGACGTGGCGGACTTGTTCGCTGTTCACCCCAAAACGGATCGGGCCGATGCCCACGTAGGCGATGCCCGCCCGATAGCGGTCGGGGTCGTCGCCCAAGGCGTTGATCGTATACGTCTTACGGTTGTCGGCCTCGGGATCGGCGTAGGTCCTGCGGTCTTCGTGTCGGTATCCCGGATCCCCTGTGAAGAGCGAGACGCCAAAGGTCACCGGGCCGATCATCATCCTGGCGGCGGCGCTCCGGTAGCGGTCTCCGTTGTCGGCGGCCATGACGCCTGGTACCCACTTCCCGATGTTGAACATGTGGTCGTTCTCGTAGGTTAGGTTGCACAGCCAGTTTCCCATGATGATGGCGTTGGTGGTCTGTGAGAGGGCACCGCTGTGGTAATGGTTGCCGGCAAACCCTATGAATCCAATCAAGCACCATTCGCTCCCGAATCGGAATTCCCATCCTTGGTAGCTGTTGTCGTACAACCTCCAGTAATAGGTGGCGCCCATGTTGACCCGATAGCTGACGTTGTATTTCTTGGGTACGCCGAGCGACACGTCCGCTCCAATCCCCAGCTGTTCCCGGGAGGCGTGCAGGTCCAAGTGGAAAGCGACGGGTAGGGCGTGCTTTTGCATCTCATATCCGAAATCGGTACAATAGAAGAGATAGAACAGCAGGGCGTTCTCCAGGAAGGTGTTGCCGTCGGGATCGGTGAACGACAGGGGGTTGTTGAGACAGTAGGCGTAACGGTTGAGGTTTTGGGAGAAGTCAGGCAGCTGGATGTAGTTGTCGGGGCTGAGCATAGAGGAGGTCGTGGGATCGTACAGGCGGCCGTTCATGTTGATCAAACCGGTCCCTCGGATGTGTTCATGGCCGGTAAACCCACGGTCGAAGGGGAGGTCGTCGGATGGGGAACTTCCCCAGGCGTCGAAGCGGTGGGCGTATTCGATGCCGCCGTCGGGATCGGTGACGAGGGTCCAGCTGCCCAGGTGGTCTTTGTGGATGTAGTGGAGCTTGGTGGTGCCGTTGATGGTCTCGGCCACGGCAAAGACGCCCAAGGGACCGCTCAGGAAGGTGCGTGTCACGAGGGGACGGCCCGTTTCGGTGATGAACTCACAAGACGGGGTGTACACCTTTTGACGGGTTTTTCCGCCCCTTGTCTCCGTGCTGCCGATCCGTTGATGGTCGTAGCCGTAGTCGAAGGTCACCTGCCGATCCCCAGTGGTGATGGAAGACACCTTGTCGAAGAGGGTGTACTGCAGGTCCATCCGCTCCTGGGGGAAGACGCCTTCAGTGGCTTCGGCCGACTTCAGGGCGTGGGGTTTGAGGCCGGAGTAGTCGGCGTTGGAGAAGCAGGGTTCGCCATGGTCGGTTTTGGCGAGGAGACGTCCAAGGGCATCGTATTCAAACGTGCTGGTACCCTTGACATCCGTAGCGCCGGTCAGCCGGTTGAGGGTATCGTAGCTGAATTTTTCGGTGTGTTGGTCAATGCCGTCGCTTCGGGAAGTCAGGTTGGAGAAACCGTCGTAGGTATAGTGGGCCTCCTGAAGGCATTGCCCCTCATGGTGCGTGAAGAGGGCGTTCAGCTTTTGGTTTTTCTCGTCGTATTCATACTGGGTGACCAGGCCATGGCCCATGGTGGTCTTCAAAGGCTGCTGCAGGGCGTTCGTTTCGTTGAGATGCCACAGGGGCTGCATGGAAGCGTCCAGTACCGTCTGCATGGCGCCTTCCGAGGTATAGCGGTAATGGGTGAGGTATCCTGAGGGATGGGTGATGCACGACACCCGCGAAGCCGGGTCGTAGGCGTATCGGGTGGAATAGGTCCTTCCCAGTTGTTGTTGCGTTTCCTCTTGTAGCCGGTTGAAGGCGTCGTATTGGTAGTGGATGGATTGGCTTTCGGTCTCGATGTCCTCCAACAATCCAAGATGTCCCGGTTCCTGGCTGTAATGCCAGACGGTACGCCGGGAAGTCCCGCCATTGTTCTCGGTTTCGATGCGCTCGACCCGGTTGCCCAACCGGTCGTAGCGGTAGGTGGTCTGGTCCAGTTTTGGGCTGGTCTGTCCGATGCACTCCCCAAAGGCGTTGTATTGGCTGGTGGTCAGTCCATAGTTCGGGTCATACAGCGAGATGCGGTTTCCCCATCCGTCGTAGGCCATCTCGATCCGGGTTTCGTCGTGTCCTTCGATCTGTGCCCATTTGGGCTTCCCATCCGGCTCATATCCATAGAGGACGCTGACGCCATTGGCATCGGTGCTCCGCAAGGTCCAACCCATGACATTGGTGGTCTTGGATTCGGTTTGCGAGCTGCCGTCAACGGTGTGACGGGTGGTGCTGGTTTCGTTGCCGTGATAGGCGATTGTTTCTAGGGTGCCGTCTGGATGGAGGATCTGGCTGACGCGGTCGGGGGCGAGATAGGTGTATTCGATGGATGGGCAGGATGCCGTGGGCGCATGGGGAAGGACCGACTTGCTGACCCGTCCCAGGTCGTCGTACTCGATTCCCGACAAGAGGTCGTTCCCGTTGATGTCGTAGCAGGCTTCCCGGTACGGCATTCCGGTAGGGTATAGGTCGGTGCGCTTGGAAGCTTGCCCGGTCTTCTTTTCCCAGATGGAATAGCGGGCGCCGCTCCATCGGATTGCCTTGCACTGGAGGGTGCCGTCCGGATGCCGTGTGGTTTGTGTAACGCCCAACGCATCCTGCTCAAATCGGGTCTCCAGCCCATTGCAATCCTGCATGGAGTTGCAATACAGATACACGGGATCGTATTGGTAGGTGGTCTCCTGTCCGGCAGCATTGGTGTATCGGGTAAGGAGGAGGTGCCCATACGTGTCTCCGTATTCAAACCGCTGGGTTCGGGGCGCTTCGTCGTCGAAGGGGGTGCTCACGGTCTGCGAAAGGAGGTTGCCTACGGCGTCGTAGCTGTAGTTGGTCGTCCGGGTGAGCCGGAGATCGGGCTGGTCGCCTTGGAACGGGGTCTCGGTAAGCGATTGCAGTTGGAAAGGCTTGTCGGCCTGGTATTGATACCGTTCTTCACGGACGAGGTCCTCACTGTCCATTTGCCTGAAGCGGTGGGTGACGGTGCTCGGACGGTTGACCAGCCATGCCTCGGGGAGCAAGGGCATGTAGTCGGTCGTGACCCGGGTCTGGAACTCGCAATTGGATGCAGCGGCCACTTGGGGTTGGGCTGTGGTGCCTTGGATGACTTCCGTCACCGACAGGATGTCGTCGTACATGAAAAGCGGTTGGCAATGGGGGTCGACTGTAGTGGCTTGGATCACCTTCTTCAACAGCTGTTCCGGATGGTCCATGTCGTATTCCTCGGCGGTTTTGTCCGCGAGTTGGATGAAGACCTTGTCGTTCTTCAGATGGTGGTAATACCGGTTGGAATAGCGGGATCGTGCCATGGTCCGGCCTTGGCCGTCGTACACGGTTTCTTCGTTCAGGGCCAGGTGGATGAAATGGTCGTTGGGCTCGATGAAGTAGCTGCGGACTGTCGTTTTCTGCCGTTGCTGGTTGACGTAGTCGTCCTGGCGGGTTTTGCTAAAGCCCAAAAAGCCTTTCCCGTGTTTGTGCAGGAGGGCCCCTTCATAGCGGCATTGAACGGTCAGGGGACGGTTGTTCATGTTATAGGTGGTGACGCTTTGCAGGGCACGGAGGGGCAGGGAGGTGACAAAGAGGCCGTGGTCGGCATCGGTGAGCTCGCTGCGTATTTGGTAGAAGTCGTCTTCCGAGGCCTGGTTGGGATTGGCGCACAGGTAGCCATAGTCGAATTCGGTTTTCCTTCCCAATCCGTCGATGAGACATCGGACCTCCTGCCGGAGCGATAGCGGAGGCAGGAAGGACAGGGTGTTGTGGCCCAGGAAGGACACGCCTTCCTGGGCCAGGAAATTGCCCAGGCAGATTCCCATGTTGTCGTACAGGTTGAAGAGGGAGGTGCTCACCTGTTGGGTGTAGGCGAACTGGGCCGTTCCTGTCGTGGCCTGCAACGGACCGTAGTAGGCATGGAATCGGTTGTCGTGGAAGAGCCCGATGTCGGCGCATCCGTTTCCGTCGAAGTCGCCGACCTTCAGGTAATGGCTGGTGTGATGGGGCTGGTCGAGCGAGAAGGCGTAGTTGCCCGGTGTGAGATAGGGAAAGGAGGCGGGAAGCCGAACCGAGACCGAACTGAACCCGGTGGGGTCGCAGAGGCAGACCTTCCAGGGAAGGCTTCGCCCCGATTCGAAGAGCAGCAGGTCGGTCAGGCCATCGCCGTTGAAGTCTCCCGGAAAGCAGTCGTCCCAATCGGCGGGATGGCCTTGGCTGAGTGTATGAAAGCCCAAGAACCCGTTGGCGTCCCTGCGCAACTGCCGGATGTGGGTGTCGCCCTCCTCGTCTTGGTAGAGGACTTCCGTAATGCCGTCCCCGTTATAGTCTGCAGGATAGAACCGGTTGCAGTATAGGTCGTTGGCGAAGCTTTCCATCACGAAGGCATCGGCGGTTCTGTCGTAGGTGTAGAGCAGACCGTACTCATAAAGGGTGTTCTCGTTATGTGTCGACTGCATCAGGATGGATGCCTTCCCTTCCCCCAGGAAATCACCGGTTGCCATCGCTTCCACCATGTTGCTTGGGATGGTGCAGATGGGCAGGTGATGGTGCTTGAAACACAGTTGGCCTTGGGCGTTGAGGTAGCCGAGGTAGACGTCGGTGTCGATCACATCCGGCAGGGGAAAGGGGTTTCGGGTGCGGTTGCCCATGATGAGGTCGTCAAGGCCGTCCCCGTCGAGGTCGGCGATGTTGATCCAGCTGATTTTCTGGTCCAAAGGGAAGGTCCGATGGTGGTCGAATACCAAGGTGCCGTTGACGCCTTTGTTCAGGAACAGTTCCGCCGTGTTGTAACCGCCGTCTTCGTCGGGTTGGAGGGAAAGGACGTCGGAATAGCCGTCGCCGTTGAAATCTCCGCTGAACTTGACGGCGTTGATGAAGGCGTTTTCGAGGCCGTGGGTAGTGACGTTGAGCCGGACGTCCGCGCTGGATCCGAT
Organism: Bacteroidales bacterium; assembly: GCA_016291135.1. Classification (GTDB taxonomy): domain Bacteria; phylum Bacteroidota; class Bacteroidia; order Bacteroidales; family F082; genus Limimorpha. The sequence continues at coordinate 19,619 of JAEFAE010000013.1, read as the reverse complement.
GGGGTAGTTGTTGGCGCCCCGTTGGAGGATCGTGGGGTTGTAATGTTGGTCGCCTGCCGAGAAGCCGATTTCCTTGAGCAAGGTGTAGGGGTAGCCGGCCTGGGGCTGGGGCGCTTGATAATGGAATTGGTACCGGTAGCGTTCCTTCCCGTTGTTGAGGATGGTGATGCGCTCGAGGAGCTGTTGCCGTTGGTGGGGGCAATTCCCCACAAAAGAGACCGAGGCGTCGGTCCGGTCGGTGTAGGAAAACACCACGGTGAAGGCGGGGGGAATCTCCTGCCCGCTGTTGCCGGAATAGCAAATGCGTTCCAGCCAGTAGTCCTCGCCGTTTTGCTGATAATGGTAGGTGACTTCATTGCCATACCGGTCGGTGATCTGTTTCAACAGCCAGACACCGACTTGATGTTGCCCGTTGATCAGGACGCGGCTGTCTTCGGAGCTTCCATAACTCAGGCGGTTGCCCGTTGCCGTGAATACCTGGAAGGAAGCGGTCCCTTGGATTCCGGTGGCGCCATGGGAGACGATCTTGCTCATCCGGTCTTCCTCGGTGCGGTAACCGACCCCTTCCGCCCCATAGGTTCCTTCGTCCACTTGCAGCAGCCGTTGACCATCAAGATAGTATCGGTCGTCGGCATAGTTGACCGGACGGTTGTAGCCGTCGTAATACCGGTTGCTTCCCGATCGGGTGATGGCGGAAAGGCCCACGAGATCCCATCCCCATCCCAACAAGCCGTTTCTGCCTTGGCTGTTGTAACCGATGGCCATCGGGGGCTTCATCTTTCCCAGGCCTTCGGGGAGTTCTATGGGGATCGTGTAGGTGGCGCCTCCCAACAGGCCGACCCCGACGGTTCCCGGGAGGGCGCCCACGACGCCGTCCTGGGAGGGGAAGGGACCTCCAGTGAGTCCCTCCTCCGGAGGGAAGACCCCGTAGGGGTCGATGCTTAGCAGCACCTCGTGTCCGTCCTTGGGTTCGGCTTTGAAACCGTTGGAAAGGAGGATGTGGCTGTTGGCGGTGTAATGGTGGTCTTGGACGCTGGAAAGTTCGCCTGAAAGGGTGTAGTGATGCCCGGCCTGCACACTGAGGCTGAACCCGATCAGCAAGAGGGTGGGTAGCTTTTTTTTCATGGCGGTTTTCCTTTCCTAACGTTTGATGATTTTCCAGGTTTCCATGCCTTGCGGTCCTTCGATCTCAAGAAGATACAATCCTTGGGGATGGCGAGAAAGGTCGAAGTCGGTGCGTTGTCCGGTGATGTCGCGCGTTTCCAAGAGAACGCCGTTTTCGGTCATGAGCAAGGCGTGGAAACGGGCCGATTCCGTTCCATCCTGAAGGACCACGGCGAACTGTCCCGGTGTGGGATTGGGGAAAAGGCTGAATGCTGAGGGTGGTGTCGGTGCGGATGCTTCCTGGGAAGGCGTCTCCGGAAGGTCGATCCGTTTGAAAAGCAAGGATCGGGAGATTCGATTGCCGTTCCTGTCGTAGGTGAACTGAACCGATCCGCCAGAAGGCGCTTTTTGTTGCTGAAGCGCGTCCAGATCTGCCTTCAAGACGAAGAGGTAGCGGGTCAGTTCTTCGACCTTTTCCAGAAGCAGGGCCTGCATCTCGTGGAGGTCATAGCCGTTTTGGATCACCGCTGCCTCGGACGGGATGCCGGGAAGATGATGGTGCGTTTCGATGTAGTCGTTCAATGCATCGAGGGGAAGCAGGTCATAGTCTTCGGAAAACACATGGTCGGGCCATTGGTTGACTTCCTTGATGAATACCTTGGTGGACAGGATGCCCCCATTGACGGCCAGGGCATAGTCATCCACGTCGTTGACGGTGTTGATGCCGACCTTTCCTTTCAGGGTGACTTGGGCCGACTGCAGGTCCATTTGCGCCGGGCTGTGGATGATCAAGCGCGCTTCGTCGCAGTTTTCGAGGTAAGTCGTCTTGGAGCCGATCCCGATGGTGCCGTTGGCATTCAACAAGAGCGAGCGCTTCCAGTTGGTGATGGCGCTTCCCCTTGGACTTTGGTTCTCTGCCGTCTTGAACTGCAGCGCATCGTTGTTGAACTCGATGGCGTAGGCCGTTCCCTCGCCATCGCGGATTTCCCCGCTTTCGGTTCGGTTGACATTGTGGTAGAGTCCGGCGTGGTCTCCTGCGTGTACCCTTACTTTCTTCTCACTGGCTTTCCCTAGACAGTAGTGGTCGCCCGAAAGGCTTACCGCACCGGTGCCTGCGTTGAGCGCCAAGACACCGCTTTTGTCCACGGAAACCAGGTGGGTGTTGTCGAAGAGTTGGATGAAGGCTTTTCTTGCGGTTTTGTTGGAAGGTTCGAGGAAGAGGCCGGCATCTTCATTGCTGTCCGCTTTGACATGCAACTTGGTCTGGGGGCTGGTAAGGGGACCGATGGCCACCTTCCCTGTGTAGTTGTTGCCGTTCGCCTTGGTGACCAACAGGGTTGGCTTGTTGCTGTTGACCCCGAACGCGATGCTGTTGGCGGTGCTGTTGGTAAGCGGATAGGAGGCCGTGGTTCCCCCGCCGATGGCCATGGCGTTTTGGGCTGTGGCCTTGACATAGTTGCCCAGGGCGAAACTCCCAACCCCGGTGGCTTGGGCGGTGTTGCCGATGGCGACTGTGGTAGACTGGATTGCCTTGCTGTTGTAGCCGAATGCGAAACTGTTGCTGCCTTCCGCCATGGATTGGTACCCGCCCGCAAAGGAATGGTTGCCTGAGGCCGTGGTTTGGTTGCCGATGGCCGAGGCGTAGGAACCGTTGGCATTGCTGGCGTTGCAGTGGACGCAAGCGTCTTGTGCCATCAAGCTATTCACCTGGCAGGTGAGAAGCAGGCAAAAGAGTACGATGAGGTTTTGTTTTTTCATAACAATTTGAATATTAGTAAGTTAATAATTATATCAGGGCTGGGTTTTGCGTGTTGGCTTGGGGCCAGCCTGTCCCGAAAGGGACGGCTGGCTCTAGCCATTGATAGGAAAGGATGAATAGTGTTTCTATTGTTTCAGGAATTTCTCCTGTAGGATGGGTTGTCCGTCTTTGATGAGACGGTAATGGTACAAGCCGGGACGCAACCCGGATACATCGAGCTGCAAGCACGCTCCAGGACCGTTTATGAGCCGGTCGCATACCAGGCGGCCCTGCCCGTCAAACACCTGGCAGCGCTGGGCTGACTGGTGAAGGGGGACGTGAAGGGTCGTTTCCACCGGGTTGGGATAGGCATGGGGTGGTTGCGGCCCGATGTCGGAGGAAACCACTGTAACAGGGACATATTCGAAATCTTCGGGCCGCAACTTCCGTATGACCGGATGGCCCAGGTTGGCGGTGCTGGACCAGGAACAGGAATCGTTGACGGTAAGGCATCCGCCGTCGAGGGTGGGCAGGACCATCCAGGATCGGTAGTGGTCGTGGTCGTCGTCAAGGTGACGGCCGGTGATTTCCAGCCGTCCGTTGATGCGATAGACGCCACCGATTCCTGGATAGTATCCTGTCGTGTGCGTGTGGAATCCGAAGTAGAAGGTTGTGTCGTTGACGGTCGCCATGCAACGGTGACGGGCCGCATCGTCGATGGTGTCGGGCCGTTCGTTGAGGTGGATGAATTCCAGGAACGTCCCTTGGGTGTTGACCCTGGAAATCCGCAGTTTATTATGATCGGCATCGCCGCGGCTGCTGAAAAACAAAGCTTCATCGTCCGAGTACCAGTGGTCGGTGTAGCAATCCCTAAAGAGGGTGTGGTCGCTCTTGTCCATGTCCTCCCTCCAAATGGGGTGTTCCTCCAGATAACGGAAGGCCGTGTCGAAGGTGACAAAGGAAGGGACGCCTCCACCGGCTGGCGCCAGGCAAAGCAGGGTTCCGCTTTCTGGCCGGTACCATAGTTGGCGCGGATGGAAGTCCATGAAATAGAACAGGGGATCGGGAGCGTCCGCTATCAAATACTGCTGGTGAAGCAGGTCGCCTTGAGCGTTGAGTTTGAAGAATACGCCACGGTCTTCCGTTCCGCCGAAACCGTTGTCTAAGGCCATCGAGGTGGCAACGATGAGATTACCCTCGGCATCGCAGACGGCCTTGCAGGTCCCGAAGGGGCCTGCCGTAGGGCCTTTGCCGTAGGTCCGTTCCGTCAACAGGTTCAGCGCTTTGTCCAGCAAGAGCACCAATAGGCTGTCGCCATCCTGACCATAGCAATTCCCGACCACAAAGAGGTGCTGGTCGGGCGTTTCCACCAGACAGGTGGCCTTGGTATGGCATCCCGGCCTGGAATAATGGAAGGCATGATGCGTCCCGTCGGGCTCGATGCGCAAGAGAAGCGTGTGGGGATGTTGGTAGTCGACACCTTCTTCCCCCACCAGGAAGGTGACGCCTTCCTGGTCCACCCAGCCGTCATGGAAATGGATGCGTCCGTCGGGATAGCCCTCCCGGTAGTGGAGGGTCCATTCCTGGGCACGCAAGGAGGAACAGAGCATGCCAACGGCAACGATGCATAGGGCGGCTTTCCTCATGATTGGGGTTTGGGAGCGTTTCATGGTTCGGCGGGTTAAGGGATGGCGGTCAGTCTGCAATCAGCGGCTCCACTTCACCGAACTCGTCGATGCGGACCTGGTGGCGGATGCCGTATTCGATCTCATTTAGATGGGTGACGGCATGGTGGTCGTCGGTATGGATCCCATTGATGTTGATGGAGATGGGCTGGTATCCTTCCATGGAATACTGCTGGGGAATGCGCCAGGAGATCAGGTTTAGTTCCCCTTTGAAAAGCAGGTTCATGTCGTAATAGGGAATACACAGTTGCTCCAGGTCTTCGTTGTAGTAGACGCCAGGGTAGTTGCTGCCGTCGAAGAAGATGGTACGTCGGTTGAGATACACGTTCCGGTACCCTGGGGCGGCTTCTTGTAGGCCGATCAGGGTGTCGAACAGCTTTTCCTGCAGCTGTTCATCGGCGCCGGAAGGGATGTCGGGATCGTCGCATTTCCCTAATGGCGTGGCAAACATCCAGTTGTCTTGGGCCCCGAAGGGGCCGGCCACATGGTATTGGGGCGGGTTGTAGTTGGCCCGGTCACCGGTCTTTCCTGAGAAACAGACCCGCACCATGCCATCGCTTTCTTCCGTCTCTTTGATGTTCAGGGAAAGGAAGACCCTTTGTTCCGCCTTTTCCGATGACAGCACCTGACGCGCTTGGTCAACGGCCTGTTCATAGAGGGCAATGGCATCCTGCATCGACACCTCGTGATTCCCGTTGAGGGGCAGGTACAGGTAAAACTCGTGTTCGTTTCGGCCTGTATGGTATTGTTCGGCATCGGTGTAGGTGAGGTTGAAGTGGTTCTCCACATCCCAGAGGGCTTGTTCCAACGACAGGCTGGTGTTGTCTTTCGCTTCGGAATGGGTATGGGCCTGTTCGAGGTGTTTGTGGAACGTCCTTAGTTCCTGAATGGGGTCGGCAAGGCTGGTGGGGGCGCTTTCACTTGATGCGTCGGGCGCTTGGTCCTTGCTGCAGGCAATCAGCATGAACGCTAGGAAGCATCCGACGATGGTTTGGATGACATGGCTTTTCATAATGTTGAATTTTTAGCTGTTTAATTAAATTGAATTAATCTCTTTCGTTGGCAAAAATACAACAAAAAATGAAATTGTCAAGTCTTTTTTACTAAAAAATAAAAATAATTTCGACAATATTATCCATACCTATTTAATTAATAGCTCATCCATGAAGATCCAGGAGTCGTAGCCGTGGCCGGGGAAGCCCTCGGGAATCAGCCCTGGGTTCTTTACTACGATGCGGAGGTATCGGGTGCGTAGCCTCGGTGTCTCGAAGCTTTCGCGGAACACCACGTTGCCCGATCCTTCGACGTCCGTATGGACGTTATAGGTGAGAACCAAGCGGTAGTGAATGCCATCGTCGGATACATAAAGTTCGACTTCGTTGGGTCGGAGAATCCAGTCATGGGGATTGACCAGGAAGCCAAGCTCGAATCCGTTGATGCTGGTTTCACGCTTGAAATCCAGTTCCAGGTCGGCATCGATGCCGTAGAAGCCTTGCCAATGGCCGTCTTTGTAGTCGGTACCGCCCAATTGGCCGTCGAGCAGTGCATTGTCGCCACCTCCGGAGTACTCGGGCCGGTAGTTGCCTGCGGGGCTGTTCAAGGCCTTCAATTTGCCCATGCCCTTGTGGTAGAGGAAATGGCGCTCGTTGCGCACGGCATGGCCTTCTGGGTCGAAACACGCAGCTTTGACCAGGCTAGAGCGATCAATGATAAGGGGCTCCGTGTAGATGGGATCGGAAGGTGCAACCTCCTTTCCGTTTAGGGTGAAATGGATGGGTTGGTCACCATAGAGGGTCTTCAAACCAACTACAGGATGGCCCTCCTCATCGCTGCTCGTTTCGATGAATGGGTGATAGGGAAGTGTCTGGAGCTCCCATGCCTTGTCGTCGTATTTCTTTAGGTTGACGTCAAGCCAGTAGGGGCGGCATTCTTGTTCCCAAATCTTGGCGTATTCCTCTTTCAGTCGCGGGAGGTCGGCAAGCAGACTGTCAAGTTGTCGTTGCGCGGCAAGGACGTTTTCCTTGGTGGGATGCTGATAGGTCCTATAGAGCTGACATCGGGCGAGGTTGCGTTGGACACACCATCGAATCCGATGTAGGGCATAGCGGGCATGGTCGAAAAGCCATGGGTTCTTCTTCGCTTTCGGCCTGAAGATGTGCAGGAAATGTGCTGTCCCCTTCTGATCGGGGCCGTACAGTAGTTCGTCCTCTAGGAACTGACGGTAATAGGCTTCCACGCTGTCGCCTACCTGGGAAGGGTAGAAGGGGACCATCGGCTCCCACAACACGCTGAAGCGGCCGATGTCGTTGGTTTCGGACAGGCGCTCGACCGATTCAAAAGGCTGGAAGAGGTAGGCTGCCACTTCCGCGTTGTCGAAAAAGTGGATGCAGAAATTGCGTCGGAGATCCCGCTGTTGTTCCTCGGCGTCGGCTTGGGCAGGGTCGGTGCTTTTGAGGGGTTTCCAACTCATCTCGGCACCTAAAGCGAGACCATAAAGCGCGCTGTTGACGAACGACTCGCCGAAGTCGTCCCAGCAGGTGTTCAGCACCCCGAAGGCCCCGTAAAGGAACCCGTCGCGGCAGAGATGGGGGATGTCGGAGGTGTAGTCGTGCCGATAAGGCATGACCCGACTTGACAAGCTGACGCTGGGCGCTACCATGAAAGCGTGGCCCGAGGTGGCGTAAGGCGCTAGAAAGTCGTCGAAGCGATCGCGTGCGGCATAACTCCAAGCCAAAAAGATAATGTCCTTGTCAAGTTTTTCAAGAATCTCGGGGTCCTGGTCGGCGATGTCCCCCCACATCATGGCCTGTTTGCCGTGTCGCTTCACGATTCCATTGACGCGGTTGATGTGCCTCCAGTAGGCCTCGGAACGGCCGATGGCGTCCACGTAGGCCTTGGCTTTGCCGGTACCAAGGCTTTCGGTTTCATCGCAGTTGATGTTGAACAGTTTCGACGAGTAGGCTTGTGCTTCCTCGCTGATGAGGTCTTCCAAAAACGCGTAAGTGGCCTCGATGCCAGGGTTGAGGTTGTCGGGAGCATCGGCCAGGTATGCGTAGGCGGGGTTGCAGAGGATCTCCTCGAAATGGGCAAAGCATTGCTGGTTGCCGATGAGCTCGATGTGATATTGCTTGCAGAAGGCATCCAATTCGCGGATCTCGTCGGCGGTAAAGGCATCGGCGGGGGCGATGTCGGGATGGCTTTCGGTGCGGAAGGTGTGCTCGGTGTAGAGCGAGAAGGCGTTGAGCTTGCATTCGGCCAGCTGTGGGATGAGCTTCTTCAAGTAGGCAATGCTGACAATGGGGCCGCGGCTGATGTCGTCCTGCCAGCCCCGCAGCTTGAAGTCGGGCCAGTCGAGGAGGATCATGCAGGGAATTTCGATGCTGCCATTGTGGCTGGTCAAAGAAGCATAACGGTAGAGCTGGTTCAGGCTTTGCCGGGCGTAGAACAGGCCCGTCTCTGTGGTGGCTTCCATCAGAATGCCTTTGCTGATGACGGTGAGTCGGTAGGCCTGGTCCTCGTTTCTTGGTACGCCGAGATGGTCCACCAGCATAGAATCGATGGCTTGGGCGTCCCAAAGGAAGATGCCTTCACCCCATTCCACCTGTTGTGGGGTGGGGAGGATATGGGTGGTGTTTTGTGCTGTGATGGCGGTTGCGAGCAGGCACAAAAAAAGTAGGAGTATCTTTTTCATAAAAGCCAATTTATGACAAAGATACTCCTATTTTTCTTAGGAAGGATGGTCTGGGAGGAATTATCTTCCGATTTCGTACATATAGCCGTGGTATTGCAGCTCAGCGTCGAGGATGGGGAAGAAGAATTCGCTCTCATGCTCGACGTTCTTCAACTTGAGGTTTCTCATGGTGACGGTCTTGGTGCCGTCCTCGTTGGTAACCACCTTCAGGGTGCCACTCTTGGCGACATAGCCCGTCTGGGGCTGCATGGTCCAGAAGTCGGAGTCCAAAGCGACATGGACGCAAGGCAGTGTCGGCAGGTAAGGCGTGAAGAGGTATCCCAGTTGGTGTTCGCCGTCCAGGGTAGCGTCGCCGAGGTAGCTGACGATGAAGGAACGTTTGTGGTCGGCCGACATGAAGAGCATCGACTGGATGTTGAGGCCTAGGGTGCTCATTCCGTTGAGGGTGGTGACGCCTGCCAGGCCGATGGGGCTGGTGATGTTGCCGATGGTGAACTTGTTCTCCGTGTCGATGACATAGGGATCCAAGATGCCGCTGAAGTTCACGGCAAGCGTCAGGTTGGTGTTTGCGTTGTTGGTGGCCGTACAGCCAGACAGGACGATGGTGTAGGTGCCGTTGTGCTCCGTGATGGACAGCGCACCGCTGACCCAATAATACACATCGCCGTAGTAGAGTGTTTCAGCATTGATGACAAAGGGAAGTTCGCCCATGTTGAAATCCTTGAGGGCGATGACTTGGGGCTGGGCATCCTTGGTGGCGCCAAGCGTGTACTCGCCCGGGGTGATGTTGCCGTTGAAGAGGATGGCGATGCCTTCGTTATCGGCTTCGGTCATGGCTTCTGCAGCCAAAACGATGGCGTTTTTCTGTCCGTAGTTGACCGTCTTGGCAGTCGTGACCTTAATGGTTTTGCTGCCCATGGCCATGGTGCCGTTTTCAGTTTCAGGGTTGACATTGCTGTTGTTTTCGGGGTTGCAACTGGTGCTGATCATGGCAGTGGCGCAGAACAGCATCATCCATAAAAATACTCTTTTCATGATGATATGATTTTGTGGGTTTGTAATTGACAATACAAAAACGTAATGAAGCGTCAAATAGTATGCCAAATGCGCTCAGAGGTTCAGCTTTAATTGGATCTCCTCCACCTTCCGCTGCAGTTCCTGGACGGTTTGGAGGAGTTGGTCCTCCCGGATCCGGTTTTCGCTTTCCTGTGGCATTTCCCCACTGATGTAATGCACAAATTTCCACACTTCCTTGATGTCGGCGGCAGGTAGGTCGTAGGGCCGGTAGAGGGGGTTGAGCGACCGGAGGGTGAGCTTGTTCTCTCCCTCGATCTTGTTCTCGGCAATCTTGAAGACGATGCCGTCGTCTTGGGTGAGGATGATGTAGGGCTGTCCGTTGCGGATGTAGGTCCAGTCGAGGACGTACTCGCCGGTGACGTAGGAACCGTCAGGGATGGGTAGCATGGAGTCGCCGCTGATTTGGAAGGTGCGGTACTTGCGTTCGCGCGATAGGAAGGGCATGGAGAAGGTAGGCAGCACCTTGATGTATTCCGGATCGGCAAAGCCTGTTGCGTAGCCCGCCTTGGCTTTCTCGCTCACCAGTTCGATGTTTTCGATGTTGTCGGGCGAGACGGTGGTGGCCAGCACGCGCAGGTTGCTCCCCTTGAGGTGCACGTCGAAGCCCCGTTCCAACTGGGAGAGTTGCCCCTCGCTGAAACTGCTGAGATCGACCTTCACCAGGGTGTCGATGGCGATGTTATAGTATTTGGAGAAGGCGACCAGGGCATCGATGCTGGGCTCGGCGACGCCGTTCTCATAGCCGCTGAGGGTGGAGCGCTTCATGTTGAGGGAGAAGGCCACGTCGTCTTGGGTGCGGCCGCGGTGCTTGCGTAAAAATTTTATGTTCGAATTGAAGTACATATCAAAAAATGATTAGATTTACGGCGAATATTTTGATTAAAAACTCGTCAAAGATACGACTTGTTTTTGAATTGTCAAGTAAAAAAGGTGAAAAAAGATGGAACGGACGATTTTGCACTTGGATCTGGACACGTTTTTCGTTTCGGTGGAGCGCTTGGTGAATCCCTCGCTGGAAGGGAAACCAGTGGTGGTCGGCGGGATGTCGGACCGGGGGGTGGTGTCTACCTGCAGCTATGAGGCGCGCCGTTTCGGGGTGCATTCGGCCATGCCCATGCGCATGGCCCGGCAACTGTGCCCGCAGGCGGTGTATATCCGGGGCGACATGGAACTGTACAGCCGCTATTCGCGTCTGGTGACGCAGATCATCGCCGACAGCGCGCCGGTGTATGAGAAGATGTCGATCGACGAGCATTACCTCGACCTGACGGGGATGGATCGCTTTTATGGTTGCCTTCAATGGTCGCACGAGCTCCGGGAGCGGATCATACGGGAGTCGGGCCTGCCCATCTCGTTCGGCCTGTCGGAGAACAAGACGGTCTCCAAGATCGCCACGGGAGAGGCCAAGCCGAACGGAGAGCTGCAGGTGGTCCCGCCCAGGGTGCACGCCTTCCTCGATCCCTTGCCGGTAGGCAAGATCCCGATGGCGGGGGAGAAGACCTGTGCCCGGCTCTATGCGATGGGGGTGCAGACCATCGGGGTGCTGCGGCAGCTGCCGGTGCTGGCGGTGGAACAGGTGCTGGGACGCAACGGCATCGAGCTCTGGAAGCGGGCCAACGGCCAGGATGCCACGCCGGTACGGCCCTATCGTGAGCGGCAGTCGGTGAGTGCGGAGCATACCTTCGAGCAGGACACCATCGACGTGGCGGCAATCCGACGGCGGCTGGCGGGCATGGTGGAGCGCCTGGCGTTCGACCTGCGGCGGCAGGGCCGGCTCACGGGTTGTGTCGCAGTGAAGATCCGCTATGCCAATTTCGACACCCATGACCGCCAGCAGCGCATCCCCTATACGGCTTTCGACCACGTCCTCCAGCAGACGGTGACGGGCCTTTTCGACCGCCTTTATGACCGTCGCATGATGATCCGTCTGGTGGGCGTGCGTTTCAGCGAGCTGGTCGGCGGACGGCCGCAACTCGACCTCTTTGAGGACCATTCGGAGCTGCAGCAGCTCTATGCCGCCCTGGACCATATCAAGACCCGGTTCGGGGCTTCGGCAATCACGTATGGAAATACGTTGAATTGAAAAACGGAAGGGCGATGTTTCATTCGTACAACAGCTTGTGTTATGGGACGATGTCGGTGGACACCTTGGTGGATCGGGCGGCCGATTTGGGGTATGGGGTGTTGCCCTTGACGGACATCAACACGACCATGGGGGTGCCCGACTTGGTCTTTGCATGCAAGCGCCGGGGGATCCGGCCGGTGGCCGGCGTGGAAATCCGCAACGGCGATACGCTGTGCTATACCGCCTGGGCGCGGAACAACCGGGGCTACGGCGAGTTGAATGCCTTCCTGACCCAGCACAACCTCAGCAAGCAGCCCTATCCGGCTTCGGCGCCGCCTTGGGAGGCGGTCGCCGTCGTCTATCCCTTCGGCAGCCGCAAGCCTTCGGGCTTGCGTGAAAACGAGTACCTCGGCGTGCGTTTCTCGCAGCTGACGAAGCTGTTCCGTTGTCCCTCGCTCGACCGGATGGTGGCCCTGCAGCCGGTCACCTTCGCGACGGCTGAGGACTATGAGGTGCACCGGAACCTGCGGGCGGTGGACCACAACGTCCTGCTGTCGCGTCTCGAGCCCCAGTCCTGTGCCGCTCCCGACGAGCTGCTCCTGCCGCCCGAACGGGTGAGGGCGGCCTACGCCCTCTATCCGGAACTGACGGCGCAAGCCGAAGCCTTGTTGGCATCCTGCGGCATCGACTTCGACGACAAGGTGAAGAACCGGCGTTGCTTCACCGGCAATGTCTATGACGACCGGGAGCTGCTCCGGAAGCTGGCCTTCGACGGGATGGCCTATCGTTACGGGACCACCAATAAGGAAGCCTACCGGCGGATCGAGAAGGAACTCGATATCATCGAGAAGATGGACTTCTGTGCCTATTTCCTGATTGCCTGGGACATCGTCCGGTATGCCTTGTCGCAGGGCTTTTACCATGTGGGACGGGGGAGCGGCGCCAACAGTGTGGTGGCCTATTGCCTGCGGATCACCGACGTGGATCCCATCGAGTTGGACCTGTACTTCGAGCGCTTCCTGAACCCCAAGCGGGCAGGAGCTCCTGATTTCGACCTCGACTTCTCCTGGAAGGAACGCGACGCGGTGATCGACTACATCTTCAAACGCTATGGGCGTGAACATACCGCCCTGCTGGGCGCCACGGTGACCTTCCAGGACCGCTCGGTGCTCCGGGAGTTGGGCAAGGTGCACGGCCTGCCGAAGGGGGAGATCGACCAGCTGGTGCGCCACCCGGAGGGGTTTGCCCGTCAGAGTGCGTTAGGACGGCAGCTGTTCGGCCTCTCCGAGCGGATCCATGACTTCCCCTGCCAGCGCTCCATCCATGCGGGCGGGGTGCTGATCTCGGAGGCGCCCATCACCGACCATGCGGCGCTCGACCTGCCCCCGAAGGGGTTTCCCACCACCCAGTTCGACATGTATGCCGCCGAGAAGCTCGGCTTCGAAAAACTTGACATCCTCAGCCAACGGGGCATTGCCCATATCCGGGAGGCGGTCGCGTTGGTACGGCGTCACCGGGGCGTGTCGATCGACATCCATCGGACCGAGGCGTTCAAGGAGGATCCGGCGGTGAAACAGCTGTTGCTGGCTGCGGAAACGACGGGCTGCTTTTACATCGAGAGCCCGGCCATGCGTTCGTTGCTCCGCAAGTTGCGTTGCTCCGACTACCGTACCCTGGTCGCAGCCAGCTCCATCATCCGTCCCGGCGTCGCCCGATCGGGCATGATGCGCGAGTACATCCGTCGCTTCCACCATCCGGAGACGGTGCGTTATCCGCATCCCCTGCTCAAGGAACTGCTGGAGGAGACCTATGGCGTGATGATTTACCAGGAGGATGTGCTCAAGGTTTGTCACCATTTTGTCGGTCTCGATTTGGCCGATGCCGATGTGTTGCGCCGGATGATGGGCCACAAGATGCGCGACAAGTCGGCCTTCGAGGCGGTGACCTGTCGTTTCTTCGAGGGGTGCCGTGCCAAGGGCTATCCCGAGGCGCTGGCGCAGGAGCTGTGGCGGCAGATCGAGTCGTTCTCGGGCTATTCCTTCTCCAAGGCACATTCCGCCTCCTATGCGGTGGAAAGCTATCAGAGCCTCTATCTGAAAAGCCATTACCCGTTGGAGTTCCAAGTGGCGGTGATCAACAATTTCGGAGGGTTCTATCCAACCTGGTTTTACCTGAACGAGGCCCGGCGCCTGGGAGGCACCCTCCACCTGCCTTGCGTCAACCACAGCGAATACATGACCTCGTTGGACGGCACCACCTTGTACCTGGGTTTCGTGCATCTGCAAGGCTTGGAACGGAGCTTTGCAGCGCGTTTTCTGGCCGAACGGGCGGCGCGGGGGCCCTTTGCCGACCTCGACGACTTTATCGCGCGGGTGCCGTTTCAGCTGGAGCAGCTGGTCTTGTTGATCCGAGGCGGTGCTTTTGCCTTTACGGGCTGTAGTAAGGCCGCGTTGTTGTGGCAGGCGCATCTCCACAAAAGCCATGGCCGGATGGAACAGCTCGAGACCCTGTTCCGTGTGGCAGGTCCCACCTTCGAGATGCCTGATTTCGAGCACGATGCCTTGCGTGACGCCTACGACGAGCTGGAATTGTATGGCTTTCCGGTCACGCTGACTTGGTTCGATATGCTGCAAACCCGGTTTCGAGGCGAGCTGATGGCATCGCAGCTGTTGCAGGCGGTGGGGCGTTGCGGCCGGATGCTGGGCCGGTTGGTCACGGTGAAGTATGTGCGCACCTGCAAGGGCGAACGGATGGCCTTGGGAACCTTCGTGGATGCGGCAGGCGATACCTTCGACACGGTCCATTTCCCCAAGACGCTTCAGGAATGGCCTTTTCAGGGCGATGGGGTATATCTGCTCCTGGGGGTGGTCACGGAAGAATTCGGGCAAGCCACACTCGAGGTGCAGAAAATGGCCTTGATGCCCTATCAATCCAAAAAATAATCGTATCTTTGCACCCAACTACAATTTTGAAAGCAATGAAAAAGTCCATTCTGTATTTTGCCGTCTTGTTGGGCGCAATCTGTCTTGCCCTCGCTTCTTGTAAAAAACCCGAAGGAGATGACCTGGACGATCTGGTGTTGAGTAACGACACGGTCGGGATGTTCCATTTGGGAGCCGTGGGCAATGTGGACTACGCGGATTTTACCATCTCGTATGCGCTTGCAAAGGAGGCACAAATCGAAAAGTTGGAGTTGCATTGGTTTGAGAAGCCTCTTGATTCCCTGGCGCCGGATACTCCAGAGGTTCCTGTGGATTCCACCGGTACGGGTGATACCGTTGTCGGCCGTGCATCCTATCAGGACGCTGTCCAGGTCCTTGTTGAAAAGGAGACCATCTTGGAGACTGGTTGGGCACGGCACTACCAGGCGCTTGGCTTGAAACCGGGAACCACCTATTGTTATTTCCTGGTGGTGGAAGACTTGCTTGGCCATAAAACCAGCGATACTTTGGAGTTCACCACAACAACGATCGCGGACGCAACCATGTTCACAAAGGTGACGACGGATTCCGCCAGGTTGGTTGCAAGCCAACCGTGTTTCTATGGTAGCGTCAATACCCATTGGAGGGCCTTGGACGAAACCAAGGGATTTGTATTGGGCATCCGCTATGGTCTCACGTTGGATACCTTGGACCAAGTGCTAACCAACTTCGTGATCGACGTTCCCGCTTCGGGTACGATTACGCAGCCCGCTGGCGGTGGCGATAGGATCGATTGTGTGTTCCATTGTGCTGCTCCTGTGATGGACTCCTGCTGGTATCAGGCTTTTGTGGTGGATTCCTGGGGAAATGAATTTTTTGCCGATACGATACTGCAATACAGTACAGAAGCTCCTAAGGCTGTTTGGGTGAAGAATCCGCAAATCGGAGGGTCTACGCAAGTCACTTTGAATGGCAACAGCGACTACAAGGGTGGCGAAGACGTGAGCATGAAGAAACGTGGTTTCTGCTGGGCGAAACATCCCAATGCCACGCTTTCGGATTCTGTTTGGTATGATCCTGCGCAACCGCTGGAATGGTTGAAGAAGTATGAGTATCACCTGACCGGATTGGATCCGGCCACCAACTATTATTGCAAGGTTTTCTTGGTTTTGGACGACGCGGATAGTACCACGTATTACAGCGAAGAGAAGATGTTTACCACCCTGTCACCTGTGGAATTGACGATGCGGGATCCGTCCAATATCACTGCCCATACTGCGGATTTGACAGCGGTTGTGGGAGCAACCGACTTACAGGTGGAGGAGCGCATGTTCCTTTGGAGAAAGATCAACGGGCCGACGGATACAGGCGTGTTGACCTTTGCCAACGCAGGAGAGAATGTAATGGGTGGCCAGCCGCATGAAGACGGAACGTTTACGGCCACCTTGGAGGGACTGGAAGTGAAGCAGGAATATGTGGTCGGTGCATATATCAAGCTCAAGAACGGAGAAGAAAGCTTCAGCAATACAAAAAGGTTTACTCCTGAGGAAAAATGAGAAGGAGTTTCATGCTTTTCTGCCTGCTGCTGGCCTGCCTGGGGCTTTCGGCACAGCAGAAGGGACGGGTGTCGGGCGTCGTCAGGGACGCTGAAACGGGCGAGACCCTCATCGGCGTGGCTGTTTATGAACCCCAATTGAAGGCGGGTGTCACTACGGATGAGAAAGGGCGATACGAGATGGAGTTGCCTGTGGGCGACCATCGGCTTCAGTTCTCCTATATCGGTTTCAAGACGCAAGAGAAGAAAGTGCGTTTCGAGTCCAAGCCGGTGACCTTGAACATCAAGCTCCAGCCCGACATCACCAAACTCAACGAGGTGGAGGTGACCAGCCAACGCTCCGACCGTAACGTGTCTGAGATGGCGATGAGCGTCCAGAGCCTCGACATGATTACCATCAAGAAGATTCCTGCCTTGATGGGCGAGGTGGATGTCATCAAAACCATCCAGCTGCTCCCTGGTGTACAAGCGGCCTCCGAAGGCTCATCGGGATTCAGCGTGCGGGGTGGAGGTACCGACGAGAACCTGATCCTGTTGGATGACGCCCCCATATACAACGCCTCGCATTTTCTGGGCTTTTTCTCCGTGTTCAACAACGACGTGGTCAAAGAGGCCACCCTCTATAAGGGCGACATTCCCTCCAGCTACGGGGGACGCCTCTCGTCGGTGCTCGACGTGAAGGTGAAAGACGAGATGCCTAAGAAAATCACGGGACAAGGCGGGGTTGGACTCGTCACCAGTCGCTTGACGCTTGAGGCTCCGCTGTTCGACCACCAGACTTCGTTGCTGCTGGGTGGACGTACCACCTACGCCGGACTGGTCATCCCGTTTCTTGGCGATCGGGTGAAAGGATCCAACATCTATTTCTACGACCTCAACGCCAAGGTCACGCAGCGCATCAACGACAACAACCGGCTCTTCCTGTCCGCCTATCACGGCCGCGACCGTTTCCAGGTGTTGGATATGATGGGACTTGGCTATGGCAATACCAGCACCACCTTGCGTTGGAACCACATCTTCAACGACCGGTTGACCTCCAACCTGACCTTGATCGGCACGAAATACAACTATGACATCGACATCTGGTTCGACCCCTACGACTTCACCCTGAAAGCGGGTTCGGAAGGTGCCCAATTGCATTATGACTTCTCGATGCTTTGGAATGAGAACCATATCTCGCGGTGGGGGCTTTCCACCGGCTTCCTGTCTATGGAACAAGGCCAGCTCGAAGATCGTGGAGGTGCCTTGGCCCAATACCTCGGCATCGACAGCATGACGGTGGTGCGTCGCAAGGGATTGGAGCATGCCCTCTATTTTACCCACGACCACACCATCACGCCCCGTTTCTCGATGCGTTACGGCTTGCGACTGTCGGGCTTCCAGAACATCGGTGAGGAAGACTTCTATACGTTCGACGAGCATTATCAGGTGGCCGATACCATCCATTACGACAGGGGGGAGATCTTCAATACGGAAATCCATCCCGAGCCGCGGTTGGCTGCCATGTTCCGCATCGATGAGGTGTCGTCGGTGAAAGCGTCCTATTCACGTACCTTCCAATACATCCAAGTGGCTTCGGCGGCCACGGGCGGGTTGCCGTTCGACGTGTGGTTCCCCATCAGTCCCAACGTCAAGCCGCAACGTTCCGACCAGTTTGCGGTGGGCTATTTCCGGAACTTCCACCATGATGCAATCGAAACCTCGGTGGAGCTATACTACAAGGACCTGAACGACGTGATGGATTTCAAGGACAACGCCATGACATACGGCAATGTCTTGATCGACGGGGAGTTGCGGATCGGGAAGGGCCGCTCCTTCGGAGCGGAGTTCCTCATCCGCAAGAACACCGGCAAGCTCACGGGCTGGATCTCCTACACCTATGCTCGGACGTTTCGGACCATCCCCGGCATCAACTTCGGTGAGGAGTACCGATCCCCTTACGACCGTCCGCACAATTTCGTCATCGTAGCCAACTACGACATCACCCCCAAACTCAGCGTGGCGGCCAACTGGATCTATAACACAGGGCAGCCGGTGACCTATCCATACGGGCAATACACCATGGGAGGTGTCACCTATGCCATTTATAACGGCAGCCGCAACCAGAGCCGCTATCCCGCCTATCACCGCATGGACCTGTCGCTGACCTGGCAGTTGCCCGATCGCAAGTGGAAACGTTGGGACAGCGAGCTGAACGTCTCCGTCTATAACGCCTATGCCCATCACAACACCTGGGCGGTGACCTTCAAGCAAGATGAGGAGAACGGCGGCGTGAAGACCGAACGGATGTACCTGTTCTCCGCGGTGCCTTCCATCTCTTATCAATTTAAATTCTAACGGCCATGAAGAAATATCCCTGGATCGTATTGCTGCTGTTGGTTGGCTTGTTCTCCTGCCGGGAGGATATCGTCGTGGATTTGGAAGCGGGCAGCCCGATGATTGGCGTGGAGGGTTCGTTTACCGATGAACTCAAACGTCACGAGGTCATTTTGAGCTATACGGCCGATTTCTATAATGCGGACGAGATTCGTATGGTGAGCGGGGCTCGCGTTGTGGTGACCGACGGCGTGGATACCATTCCCTATCTGGAACAGGCAGACCAACCCGGCCATTACCTCACCGATTCGGTTGCGGGAAGGAAGAACACCCTGTACCGCCTTTTGGTCGACGTGCCGGATGCAGGGGAATCCGACGGGTTTCTCCACCTGTCTGCCGAAAGCTATATGAACGATAACATTGAGGAGATCGACTCCCTTGTGATGAAGCCGTTCAACCTGTTCCCGGGCCTCCCGATGAAGGATACGGTCTTTATGTTGGTCCCTTATTTCCAAAGCCTGGCCGATCCGACCATTGTTTACAAGGTGCGTCTCTTGGAAGACGGCGTGTCGCAATCCGATACCCTGACCAAGGCGCTGGCCATCCCGATGGCGGGTTATGCGGGCTATTATGTGAACGGACCGGAGTTTCTCGAGAAGAACGTGGAGATTGCCGTGGGGATGGTCAAGAGCAGTGAACTGCACGATGGGGAGGTGATCCGGCTCGACCTGTTGAGCATCTCGATGGAATACCTCACTTTTATCTATAGTCTGAGTTTCTCGATGGGCAGCAACCCGATGATGGGACCGCCGACCAACGTTCCTACCAACATCCAGCCTGCCGGCGAGGCCGTGGGCTGGTTCTACACCGCTTCGGTAGTCTCGGTGGAGAC
The DNA here is from genome assembly GCA_016291135.1 of Bacteroidales bacterium. GTDB lineage: Bacteria > Bacteroidota > Bacteroidia > Bacteroidales > F082 > Limimorpha. The sequence continues at coordinate 575 of JAEFAE010000013.1, read as the reverse complement.
GGTTTATCATACACAAGACTCGATACCATAAAAAAAGCCGCCCCGATCGGGGCGGCTTTTTCAATGGGATTGCGTGATGCCTTAAGCCTCTTTCACGTTGTCCATGCCGACCTGGACGGCCTGCATGTTGAGCGGGATGAGCTTGTGGGCACGCTCCGGCAGGGAGTGACGCAGACCCTCTTCGACGTTCTTGTTGTCGATGATGGGACGGAGCTTCAGGAAAGCACCCAGGATGATCATGTTGAACACCTTGCTGTTACCCATGTCGGAGGCGAGCTGAGCACCTTCGATGGTGTAGATGTGGATGTCCTTACGGGTGGGCTTGTGAGTGATACCGTTGGGGTCATAGATCAGGTAGCCACCGGGTTTCACTTTGCTCTCGAACTTGTCGAGCGACTGCTGATTCAGAATGACGGCAGTGTCGAAGGCATTGAGGATGGGGGAGCACACGCGCTCGTCGCTGACGATGACGGTCACGTTGGCCGTACCGCCACGCATCTCGGGTCCGTATGAAGGCATCCAGCTGACTTCCTTGTTCTGCATGATACCACTGTAAGCAAGGATCTTACCCATTG
>JAEFAE010000012.1 GCA_016291135.1 Bacteroidales bacterium | reverse complement strand
ATCTTTGTCGGAATAGTTTAAGGCAGTATGGCTCGATGAGCATGTTCTTAGCCTCTGAGGCATAAAAACTTTGGTGGGTCATCGTCAGCCGGTGGTTGCTCTTGATGGCTTTGATGATGGTTTGGAGGTATTCCGTTCCTTCGGGGATCTCTTCTAATACAAGTCGTTCCTTGATGGAAAGGCAGTCGGCAAGCGTGTTACCGACAGTGAGTGTTTGCAACATCCAGTTTTGGGTGGAGTTGTCCTTGAGCGCTTCTGGGTTGCTGATGTAATACTGGTTGTGGTTGGATCTGTCACATTCTATATGGATCCCAAACATGTTCTCAATGTCTTCTCGTAATCTATAAAAGGTGGTTCTGGAAAGTGGTTTATGGTCGTTAAGATCGTCATCGACCCATAACGATTGAATTCGACTAAAACTGATTTTTCTATGGTTTAAGATGGTGTTGATGGTCCAGATGTATTGTCTGAAGAAGTCGGTATTTCTCATGTTTCTGTTTTATTTATTGCAAAGATAGCTTATTTTGGAAGAATGTTTCAAGATTTGAAACATTCAGAGAATTATATTTGCAGGAAAAATAGAAGTGGTAGGATGATAAAAAAAGACGAAGCGACCGAGGCCGCTCCGAACTTGATGTTTTCACAACGGAATAATCCTTATTGTGAATTGCTTCATTATCGTGCTGCAAATATACAGTACTTTTTTTGAACTATGCAAGAGGTAAACGAAAAAAATCAGTATTTTTGACAATAGATTAATGAATTGTATTCGATATGAAAAAGATATTAGGACTTGATTTAGGCACCAACAGTATCGGTTGGGCGGTAGTGAATGAGGCGGAAAAACCAGAAGAAAAGTCTTCGATTGTGAAATTGGGTGTCAGGGTTAATCCTTTGACAGTTGACGAATTAACCAATTTTGAAAAAGGAAAGAGCATTACAACAAATGCTGATAGGACATTGAAAAGAAGCATGAGGCGCAATCTTCAGCGTTACAAACTACGTCGCGAGAACTTGATAGAACTCTTGAAAGAGCATGGTTTTATCGAAGACGAAACCCTATTGTCTGAGAACGGCAACCATACCACTTTTGAGACTGTTCGCTTGCGCGCTAAAGCTGTCTCTGAAGAGATTTCTTTACAGGAACTGGCCCGTGTGCTGTTGAAGATTAATAAGAAGCGGGGATATAAGAGTAGCCGTAAGGCGAAATCGACTGAAGAGGGAAAATTGATTGACGGTATGGAGATTGCAAAAAGGCTTTATGAAGAAGACTTGACTCCAGGCCAATTGTCACTTCGTTTGTTGCAAGAAGGTAAACGGCATTTGCCTGAGTTTTACAGGTCAGACTTACAAGCAGAGTTTGATAAAATCTGGCAGCACCAAAAAGCATATTATCCTGATATGTTGACGGATCAATTGAAGAATGAATTGGTAGGTAGAAACAAAGCTCAAACATGGGCCATATTTGCTAAACCAACTCAAATAGTTGGTATCAAACCCTCCACCAAAGGTAATAAAGAAAGGATTGAAAAATACCAATGGAGAGAGAATGCTCTCAAACAAAAACTAGGGCTTGAAGAATTGGCTATTGTTCTTCAAGAAGTGAACGGCCAGATCAGTAACGCAAGCGGTTATCTTGGCGATATCAGTGACCGCAGCAAGGCGTTATATTTTAATAAAATGACGGTGGGACAATTTCAGATGGCCCAGCTTGCCAAAAACCCGAACTATAGCTTGAAAAACCAAGTGTTTTATCGTCAAGATTACCTAAATGAATTTGAAAAAATCTGGGAGACTCAGGCAAAATATCACAAAGAACTGACGCCTGAATTGAAGAAAGAAATACGAGATATTGTTATTTTCTACCAGCGGCCGCTGAAATCGCAGAAAGGTTTGATTTCGTTTTGCGAATTTGAGAGTCGTCAGATTGAGATAAGTGTTGATGGCAACAAGAAAACCAGAACAATTGGTTTGCGTGTTTGTCCTAAATCTTCGCCTTTATTCCAAGAATTCAAGATTTGGCAAAAGCTGAATGATGTTCAAGTATTAGGGGCGAGTGCTTCCAAACAACAAACTGGTTTGTTGGGAAATGACGAGTTGCTCAGAAAAGGTAAACGCTTTCTTTATCAGGAGGAAAAAGAGAAATTGTTCGCAGAACTGAACTACAAAGAGAAGTTAACGAAATCCGAAATCCTCAAGCTACTATTTGACAATCCTAAGGGATTGGATTTGAATTTCAAGGAATTGGATGGAAACCACACTCAGGCCGAATTGTTCAAAGCCTATCAAACCATTATTGAGATGAGTGGTCATGGCGATCATGACTTCTCTAAGATGTCTGCTGATAAAGCTTTGGAGATAGTTTCAGGGGTGTTTGGAGGATTGGGATTTAATACTGATATTCTGTGGTTTGACTCAAGTCTGGAAGGTCACGCCATGGAACAGCAGCCCATGTTTAAGTTATGGCATCTTTTATACTCATACGATACTGACAAATCTGAATTGGGAAATGTGAGCCTTATCGAAAAACTGATGGATTGGTTCGGTTTTGACAGAGAATCTGCCGAGGTGTTATCTGGTGTCGTTTTTCCTGACGATTATGGTAGTCTCAGTAGTAAAGCCATTCGTAATATTTTACCGCATTTGAAAGATGGATTGGATTATAGTGTAGCCTGTGAGTATGCCGGTTACCGCCATTCAAGGAACTCGCTTACGAGAGAGGAAATTGCCAATAAGGTGCTAAAAGACAAGTTGGATCTATTACCTCGTAATAGCTTGCGTAATCCAGTGGTGGAGAAGATTTTGAACCAAATGGTCAATGTGGTGAACGCCATCATTGAAGAGTACGGCAAGCCTGATGAAATACGTATTGAATTGGCCCGTGAATTGAAAAAGTCTGCCAAAGAACGCGAAGAAATGACAAAGTCAATCAATGAAACTACTAAGTTACACGAAGGATATGTTAAGATTCTGCAGAGCGAGCCTTTCAACTTGGAACATGTAAGTCGTAATGATATCATTAGATATAAATTATATGAAGAACTTAAGATGAATGGGTATAAGACATTATACTCTAATACTTACATTCCTCAAGAAAAGTTGTTTAGCAAAGAATTTGATATTGAGCATATTATACCTCAAGCTAAGTTGTTTGATGACTCGTTTTCAAACAAGACTTTGGAGGTTCGTCATGTTAATCTGGAAAAAGGAAATGCAACTGCAAGTGATTTTGTGATTGAGAAATATGGTGATAATGGTTTTGTGGAATATGAAAACAGAGTAGAGAGTCTTTTTAATAGTAAGGTTATCTCAAAAACCAAAAGAGACAAATTGTTGATGAGAGAAGCTGACATTCCAAGTGGCTTCATTAATCGAGATTTGCGTGATTCGCAATACATTGCAAGAAAAGCTCGTGAGATTTTGGAAGACTTGGTGCGATTTGTTGTACCTACTACAGGTAGTATCACAGAACGTTTGCGAGAGGATTGGCAGTTGGTGGATGTGATGCAGGAATTGAACTGGAATAAGTATGATCAATTGGGACTGACCGAAACGATAGAGGGTCGTGACGGTCAACGAATTCGTCGCATTAAGGATTGGACCAAACGAAATGATCACCGACATCATGCGATGGATGCTTTGACAATTGCATTTACCAAAAGGAGTTATATTCAGTATCTGAACAATTTAAATGCCCGAGTGCAAAAAGGGGTGGATGATTATTTTGATTTAGAAATGGTTGAGCTCTCGAAACTGAATCCGGCAGAACGTGCATCTGCAGTGTATGGAATAGAGAGGAAGGAATTGCACCGTGATAATCATGGAAAGCTAAGGTTTAATCCGCCAATGCCACTAGATGTTTTCAGAACGGAGGCAAAGCGTCAATTAGAAAGCATCCTTGTTTCTATCAAGGCAAAGAACAAAGTAGTAACTCAAAATGTGAATAATACGAAAACCAAGGTGGGGAGGATTAAGAAGATTCAGCTAACTCCCCGTGGACAATTGCATTTAGAAACCGTTTTCGGTAGTAACAAGAGATATGTCACCAAAGAAGAAAAAGTGAATGCATCATTTGATGTGGTAAAAATTAGCACTGTTGCCAACAAACACTATCGTGAAGCACTACTAGCTCGTTTGAATCAATTTGATGGTGATGCCAAGAAGGCCTTTACGGGGAAGAACTCGTTGGAAAAGAATCCAATCTGGCTGGATGATTCACACACGGATCAAATGCCGGAGAAGGTCAAGACTGTTTCTTTTGAAACTATCTACACAATTCGTAAGGAGATAACGCCGGATTTGAAAATCGAAAAAGTGGTCGATATTCATATTCGTCAGATTCTTCAAAATAGGCTGGATGATTATGGTGGTGATGCCAAGAAAGCATTCACTAATTTGGAAGACAATCCCATTTGGCTCAATAAAGAAAAAGGCATTTCTATTAAACGGGTGACCATCACAGGCATAAGCAATGCTGAGTCGCTTCATGATAAGCGAGACAAGGAGGGTAAATTGATTATAGATGAAAATGGGAATACACAACCCGTTGATTTTGTGAACACTGGTAACAACCATCATGTGGCTGTATATCGTAAGCCTAGATTGGATAAGGATGGACAGCATTTGTTGAGCGAAAATGGAGAGCCGCTATATGAATTGGACGAAAAAGTCGTTTCGTTCTTTGAGGCAACTTCACGTGCTATGCAGGGTCTGCCTGTTGTTGATAAAGAATATAAAAAAGAGGAAGGCTGGCAGTTCCTATTTACGATGAAGCAAAATGAGTATTTTGTGTTTCCTCGTTGTGATGAGCAAGGTAGCTTGGTTTTCAATCCACTGGACTATGATGAAGATTGGTATAAAAAGCCAGAGAATTATGCTTTGATTAGCCCGAATTTGTTTAGGGTACAGAAGATGGCTACAAAAGACTATTACTTTAGACACCATCTTGAAACAGTCGTGGATGAAAACAATCTTTTACGGGACATCACCTGGAAACGCGTTAGAAATGCTAATGCTTTAGAGACTATTGTAAAAGTTCGAGTCAACCATATTGGTCAGATTGTATCTATAGGAGAGTATTAAATGATTAAGCGAACCCTCTTCTTTGGCAATCCGGCCTACCTGTCGACGCGCAATGAACAGCTCGTTGTAAAGTTGACTGACCCGCAAACCCAAGACGAAGTAGTTAGAACTGTGCCAATCGAAGATATTGGAGTGGTGGTGCTTGAGGATCGGCAAATCACTATTACCAATGGTGCGATGGATGCACTGCTTAAAAACAATTGCGCCGTGGTATCATGTGATGAGAAGCACATGCCTGTAGGCTTGTTGTTGCCACTGGAAGGCCATACGGTCCAAAGTGAACGCTTTTGCATGCAGATTGACGCCTCGGTGCCATTGAAAAAACAATTGTGGCAACAAACTGTTCAAGCTAAAATACGTAACCAGGCTTCGGTTTTAAAACGGTTGAGTGGGGTAGAAGCGGGATGTATGGTCGCTTGGGCTAACGATGTAAAAAGCGGCGATAGTGACAACCTTGAAGGGCGTGCTGCCGCATATTACTGGAAACGGGTCTTTCCTGAAATGGAGCGCTTTATTCGTGATCGCGAAGGTGAGGCACCCAACAACCTTCTTAATTATGGCTATGCTATCGTCAGGGCTGTCGTAGCCAGGGCGTTGGTTGCGAGCGGTTTGCTTCCCACATTGGGTATTCATCATCATAATCGGTATAATGCCTATTGCTTGGCTGATGATGTGATGGAGCCATATCGTCCATACGTTGACGAATTGGTGATACAGATTCTTGGCACGGGTGTGGATTGCAGCATATTAACCACTGATCTGAAACGACAATTGCTGGGCCTTCCGGTGAAAGAAGTAGTCATCGGTGGGCAACGAAGTCCTTTAATGGTAGCAGTTACTCAAACTACGGCATCACTTGCAAAATGCTTCAGCGGAGAGCTTCGTAAAGTGGTTTATCCAACAATGGAGTTATGACGGATCGCTTTAGCGAATATCGAATCATGTGGGTGCTGGTACTTTTCGATCTGCCAACAGAGACAAAAAAGGAACGGAAGGCGTACGCACAGTTTCGAAAGCGCATTATAGCGGATGGTTTCACCATGTTTCAGTTCTCAATATACCTTAGGCACTGTCCAAGTCGTGAAAACGCAGAAGTGCATATAAAACGTGTGAAGTCGTTTTTACCTGAGTTGGGCGACGTTGGCATTCTTTGTATCACTGATAAACAGTTTGGTGAAATGGAAATTTTCTCAAATTGTAAGCTCAAGCCGACAGAGACACCATGTCAGCAATTGGAGCTATTCTGAATGGATGAAACTGGTTTAAACATAAAAAATCCCGTTCCGGAGAGCGGGATTTTTTAATTGTAATACAGCTTTTAAATTGCTGAGGCTCTTTGTTTTACATGGATTGAGCTGTATTCAAAGAGCAAAGTTACGATAATTGAAAGCAATTCACAACCATAACCATAAGTTTAACTTTCCTTTTTTGGCTGTATTCAAAGAGCAAAGTTACGATAATTGAAAGCAATTCACAACAAGGTTTGAGTTATGTCTTTGCTTGGTGCTGCTGTATTCAAAGAGCAAAGTTACGATAATTGAAAGCAATTCACAACGCGGTTGCAGGGAAGAAAACCACATCATCCGCTGTATTCAAAGAGCAAAGTTACGATAATTGAAAGCAATTCACAACTTTTCTTCATATTTTTGCAACCATTGTTCGGCTGTATTCAAAGAGCAAAGTTACGATAATTGAAAGCAATTCACAACTACAATGCGTTTGATTTTGTAAAGGAACGGCTGTATTCAAAGAGCAAAGTTACGATAATTGAAAGCAATTCACAACTCGTTTTTCAGCCTCTTGACATCCCAGAACGCTGTATTCAAAGAGCAAAGTTACGATAATTGAAAGCAATTCACAACTTTTCTTCATATTTTTGCAACCATTGTTCGGCTGTATTCAAAGAGCAAAGTTACGATAATTGAAAGCAATTCACAACGTCCACATGGTGAATCTCGCATACACCGCAGCTGTATTCAAAGAGCAAAGTTACGATAATTGAAAGCAATTCACAACTTAATCCGAACAGGGACAAGAAAAAACCCGCTGTATTCAAAGAGCAAAGTTACGATAATTGAAAGCAATTCACAACGCATTCCTGTTCCCACCACATGCCGGACAAGCTGTATTCAAAGAGCAAAGTTACGATAATTGAAAGCAATTCACAACAACTTCCGGTCCATGTATTGAGCGAACCAGCTGTATTCAAAGAGCAAAGTTACGATAATTGAAAGCAATTCACAACAATGTCGCGTTTTTCGGTGCCTCCATCCTTGCTGTATTCAAAGAGCAAAGTTACGATAATTGAAAGCAATTCACAACGCCTACTCCGTTCTATCAGTCTTTCCCTTGCTGTATTCAAAGAGCAAAGTTACGATAATTGAAAGCAATTCACAACCTTAACCGTTATTGGGGTGATGTTGCTGAGGCTGTATTCAAAGAGCAAAGTTACGATAATTGAAAGCAATTCACAACCCAAATCTGAATACTATCAGAATCGTTTGGCTGTATTCAAAGAGCAAAGTTACGATAATTGAAAGCAATTCACAACTTATTTCCCCGGTTTTGATTGGAGTATGTGCTGTATTCAAAGAGCAAAGTTACGATAATTGAAAGCAATTCACAACTACAACCTAATAGTGGACAAAAGCTTTATGGCTGTATTCAAAGAGCAAAGTTACGATAATTGAAAGCAATTCACAACTTGTTAATCGTAAACCTTTTACGGCTTCTTGCTGTATTCAAAGAGCAAAGTTACGATAATTGAAAGCAATTCACAACGGCTGGATGCCGTGTGATTGCAACAAAAAGCTGTATTCAAAGAGCAAAGTTACGATAATTGAAAGCAATTCACAACTGGGTCGGGTGTACGTAGTCACAAACTGCAGCTGTATTCAAAGAGCAAAGTTACGATAATTGAAAGCAATTCACAACTTTGAATGTCAAGTTTGATTTTCTTTTCCAGCTGTATTCAAAGAGCAAAGTTACGATAATTGAAAGCAATTCACAACCGATGTCAGAGAACCGCCACGCCCAACAACGCTGTATTCAAAGAGCAAAGTTACGATAATTGAAAGCAATTCACAACAAGGCGGTAGTTTTAAGCGATATTCACAAGCTGTATTCAAAGAGCAAAGTTACGATAATTGAAAGCAATTCACAACTACTAAAATGGATGATATGCAGTTGTTTAGCTGTATTCAAAGAGCAAAGTTACGATAATTGAAAGCAATTCACAACTAATAAACTAATCAACAATGAGTTGAATACCCATGGCTTGTTCCAGCTTTGTGAGCGTTTCAAGCGATAGGTTTTCTGTTCCTTTAAGGATTTTTGAGACAAATTGTTGAGTGCAGCCGAGTCTTTCGGCCATGGCACTTTGGGTCAGTTGTTCTTGTTTCATATACATGAGCAATTTGACGGCAATATGTTTGGAATGCCATAGCCATGCTTTGTTATCGCGCCTCCACTCAGCATCGCTTCTCCAAGACGACGGGGTCTTACTTTGATGTGATTCTAGGTAGTCAAGTGTTTTTTGTTTCATGGTCGTTTATTTGTAGTTCATTCGTGTATTCTTCAAATCCATCGGTGTCAACAATTCCTTGGTCAATCAAAAGGTTCCTTACGGTCTCCATTCTTATTAATTCGCGTAACGTGTGTTCCCGTTCTTGCATCGTTCTAGTTAGTTTGATTGCTCCTCCCGTAATGATGTAGTGGCCTGGTTCGAGTTTAATGGCATATAATCTGAGCCATGATGCATGTTTAACTCGGTTTTGCAATCTTGCTTTTTCTTTTCCAAGTAACATCTCTACGGTTCGGCTGGTTTCAAGTGGACGAAATAGCAAGTCTAGATTCGCGCATGGCGATATGTCTAAAATCAAGCACTCAAGCTCAGCGCTGTCTTCAAGGGTGTCGTAAATGGCTTGGTCCACTTCCGTAATTTTGAAATAGGATTCAAGGTCGGATAGGTTTTCAGTAAAGAACATCCAAAGCCATTCGGGATCATTCCATTGGTTGAATACTTGCTGGAGCGCATTGTCGGTTTCACCATCATATCTTACAGCCCATAATCTGTTGTCGGGAAGGATCTTGTCAAATGTCATCATGTCTAATTCGGTTGCAAAGTTAATAATAAGAATCAATATTACAACTAAAAGTTGTAAAAATTAATTATTTACAATGATTACGATGCAAAGATAATGAATATTTAGTATAGTATTACATATAAAATTGTATATATTATTAATACTATTGAAAGAGCCTCAAAAGGCTTGAATCAGCCGAATTGGAATTAATCTACCTTTTTCCTACCTTTGCATCAGATTCAACGTACGCGTAACCATGAAACTGCTACAGAAATGGACCAGCATCAGCTTGATGCTGAGGATCTTCATCGGATTGGTCATCGGCGCGGCATTGGGACTCCTGGTGCCGTCGTGGACGGGGATCGGCATCCTAGGGAGGATGTTCGTGAGCGGCCTCAAAGGGATCGCACCGATCCTGGTGGCCCTGCTCGTGACTTCTTCCATCGCCAAGGCGGGGAAGGGACTGGGTCGACGCTTTGGCGTGCTCATCGGCCTTTATCTGCTCAGTACCTTCATCGCTGCACTCTGCGCCGTGGTGGGGAGCTTCCTGTTTCCCGTGACGCTACAGCTGACCGAAGTAGCCGATATGGGTGCCGCCGTGGGATCGCTCTCCGAGGTGTTCACCAACCTGCTGACCGGGATGCTCACCAACCCCATTGCGGCCATCGCCTCCGCCAATTATATCGCCATCCTGTTTTGGTCTATCGTCGTCGGATTGGCGCTGAAACGCATCGCCAGCCCATCGACGCTGACCGTCATCCATGAACTCGCAGCGGTGGTCTCCAAGGTGGTGAAGTGGATCATCGAGTTTGCCCCCTTCGGCATCCTTGGACTGGTGTTCTCCGCCGTGTCGGAAAGCGGCCTGGAGGTCTTCACGACCTACGGCCATCTGGTGTTGCTTCTGGTGGGCTGCATGCTTGTCAATGCCTTGGTGTTCAATCCGCTGTTGTCGTTCCTGTTGTTGCGGAAGAACCCTTATCCGTTGCTTTTCACCTGTTTGAAAGAGAGTGGGCTGAATGCCTTCTTCACGCGCTCGTCGGCCGCGAACATACCGATCAACATGAACCTCTGTAAGGAAATGGAGTTGGAAGAGGATTTCTATTCGGTCAGCATCCCGCTTGGGGCGACCATCAACATGGATGGGGCTGCGGTGACGATCACGGTATTTGCATTGGCGGTGGCGCATACGGTAGGGCTGGAGGTGAGCTTCGCTTCGGCGGTGTTCCTTGGCTTGATTGCCACCCTCGGCGCCTGCGGCGCCTCGGGCGTCGCAGGCGGCTCACTGCTCCTGATCCCCATGGCGTGTTCGTTCTTCGGCATCGGCAACGACATCGCCATGCAGGCGGTTGCCATCGGGTTTATCATCGGCGTGGTGCAGGACTCGGTCGAGACTGCCCTCAACTCCAGCGGCGACGTCTTCTTCACCGCCACAGCGGAACGCTACGATAGAAGACGGCAAGGAAAAGAGAAGCGGGAGGGGTAACGGTCTTCATTGTTCTGGGATTAAGGGTGACGTCATTTTACCAAAGTGATATTGGATAGTTCTCGTCCGATGGATCGGATTCCTTCCTGGATACGTAAAACTTGCTTCTCTGAAATGTATTGCCCCCGTTTGTACTGGCGCATCAGTGATGTGTTGATGTGTAGTTGTTCAGCCAACTTACTGGCGTTGAGGTAGGGATGCGCATTGAAAAAAGCAGAGGTGTCATACTGATAGACAAACACTGTGTTTCGTAACTCTTCTGGAATCGGCTTTCCACTTTGAACGTATGATTCAATCATTTCCTGGTAGCCTATCAAGAAATCTTCTTTTGCTTCAGCTACGGTGTCACCATCTCCTACAATGAAGTTCTTTAGTTTTGGAGCATAGATGCTGTAGGAACCATCATCTCCTATATAACATTTTCGTGATATAAAATCATTTTCTACAGAATTTTTTAAAACTTCCACACCGCCTCCGCCTTGAGGTCGGTCTTCGTCGCCTCGGCCAGGAAAGAACAGCCGACACGGGCATAGAGTGTCAAGGCGTTGAAGAGCTTCAGTTTGCCCAACAGATAGATGCGTGTGCCATGGCCGTAGAGGTTGGGGATGGAGAAGGCGCCCAGCACGTCGTTCTCATAGAGGCTGAGTCGGCTTTGGTAGTCGTCGCTGTCGAAAAGGGCATAACGGAAGGTGAGGGACCAGGGCTTGCCTGCGGGCTTGTAGGCCACGTCCTGGCAGACGAGGTAACCGCGACTGTCGGCACCGTCATCGTTGAGATAATGGGAACAAGAGGCCTTGTGGCCCAAGACCCAGTCTCCGAAGAGGGTGTAGCTGAGCTGGAACTGCACAGAGCGTTTGGTGTAGAAGATGGGGTAGTAGCTGTAGCTGTGGTCGTCGGCGCTGTTCCGCATCTTGGTCTTCGACTTGAACTTGAACTGCATGGTGGCGCTGCTGCTGATTTGATGGTCGACCTTCAGGCTGTATTCCTGGCCCCAGGACGGGGCGTAGGCCTGGCTCGTGAGCCATTTGAGACGGAAGAAGTCGCAGTGGGCGAGGAGGCTCCACCGCGGAGCGGGGGAGCACTGCAGGCCGAGGTAGAGGCCTTCCTCGGCCTGGCCCCGGCTGCTTTCCTTCAAGGCACCCAGGAAGAGGTTCTGATACCGCAGTCCGTAGTTGCGGTACAAAAGGGTGAAGTCGATGTACCCTGCTGGTTTGACGGTGACGCCGGCCAAGCCGGCGAAGGCCCGGTTGCCGCTCATGGAGAACTCGCCAAAGAAGGCGGCCTTGTTGCGTTGCCAGCGGAAGTCGAGCCCTGCCGCGGTGAGGCGGTCGCCTTGGAAGAAGAACTGGTTGTATTTGGAGGGCTTGGGCCGTAAAGGAGCGCCGAGCCGCAGGTGATAGGCGGTGCACCCGACTTCGATCTGTGGACCGGCGTAGGCGAGCCGCCCCCCGAACACCTGTTGTCGTAGCGTCTGGCGCTTGGCGAGCTCGCCGAGGGTACGGTGGTAACCGCTCTCCTGAAGAGCGGTAGCCCATTCGGATGCTTCCCAGCCTTCTTCGAGCATCGTGTCAACGAAGTCGTCGAGGGTGTCTCCGATGAGGCCGTCAAGCGTGTCTGGCGAGGTCGCAAGGGTGGCATCGATGCGTCGCAACGAGTAGAAGGCGGTGGCTTGGAAGTTACGGTAGCGCAAGGTCATGGCCGCGCCACGGAAGAACTTGCCTTCGCCGGCGGCGGCCTTGGGCCGCACGCCGGCGCCCCTTTTCATCACGGAACTCCCTCCCGAGCCTTTGCCGAAGCTCATCCCGGACCACAGCGTCAGCCCCTGCCCAAAGCTGAGCTGGTAGTCGCCTAAGGCCAAGGCTTCGAGTGTCAGGCCTTGGCCGCTTGGCGCGCCAATCCATCGGCTGCTCCCGTCCATGGCTTGGCCGGTAGTATTCCCCGTCTTCTCTTTCGTCAGGGGAAGGTCGCTGATGAAGCAATGGGCACCGTAGAAGTCGAACCCCATGGCGCGATAGGCACCGACCAGCTGTTTCAGGGTGTCGCTGAGCGAGCCAAACAGGAATGGCTCCCCGGCGTCTTTCTCCATGGCGAATCCCATCTGGAACTTCGACCCATAGCGATAACTATATTTCAGTTGCAGCTTGTCGGGACTGCCAAGATAATAGGCGTTGGGCTTGGCCACCAACAGCGAATCCGATACGTCATCATAGACTTCCGTTCCATCGAGCTTCCGTCCCCAGTTCAACGTCAGCTGGTGCTTGGCGCGGGTGAAGGCTTTCTTTAGCGTGACGGACTCCTGCTCCTGTTGCCAGTCGCTTTTCCCGAAATGGACGATGGGGGTGAGGACGGCAGCGGTGCGTTCGTCGAACCCTTCTACCATCGTCAGCTCGCCGGCAAAGAGCAGGTCGCCGTATTGTCGTCGGTATCTCCGAAGCGCCTCCCACTGAAAAGGCGTGAGGAGTCCCATTTGCACGAGTCGTTCGCCCTCCTGGCTGTTGAGGTTGAGCGTGTGGTCGCGGAGCGATTCATAGTCGTCGAGCAGTTCCTCCAGCCGTTCCGAGAGCGTCTCTGCATCGCTCTCGTCGTCGAGCCCGTCTTCCACGGCCTCGTCCGCCAACGCCTCGGCTTCCTCGGCAAGACGTTGGTAGAGCAGCTCGATGGATTGCTGTACCCGCAGGCTGTCAAGAGACAAGGAATCGGTAGGGGCGATGACCGTGTCGACGGTCACGACGAGGGTGTCGGCGGGCACCTCATGCCGTAGGGTGTCGAGGAGCGGCGTCGAAGGCCCTATCGCCATCCACCCCAAAAGTATCACAGTTGCCAATGCGTTCATAACCGATCAATAAACACGCATTTTTAGGATGCATCCTACCGTTGATACTCCAAACTTACCTGCACCGAGGCCCCCAGCAACTGATGCAGCTGCCCCGACACGTCCATTCGGATGCTACCGATCCGATAACCGGCCCCGAAGCTCACCAAGTTGGGATGGTATTGGGCACCGGCGCGGAGGCTGAACCGGTCCGACACCGCATATTCGAAGCCGCCTCCGAGGCGCATCCCCTGGCGGCTGTGGTCGTACGCCCATTCGCCTTGTCCGACAAAACCATCGGTGAAACGATAGCTTAACCCGACGCGCATCGTCATGGGCAATAGGCTTCCTTCGTCTCTGGCCATCCCGATTTGGAGGGGGTTGAACACACAGGCTCCGATCCGCAACCGTTCCGTAAGCTGCGACTGCATGCCTAACGCGAAGCTGAGACCCCTGCGGTCGCGATAGCCCTCGCCCCAATGCAGCCAGATCCCGTCTACCTGAAGGCCCAGCTGCAGATAAGGGCCGAATGCGCGGGCATACCCCAGTCCCAGCTTGTTCTCGCTGTATTCCGTCCCGCCGAATTGGTTGACACTGAGTCCCAAACAGCCGATGCCTTCGATGGAACGGGCGAGCACGGCGCTTTTGAAGGCGGTCTCTCTGAGCATCCAGCGGTTTTCGTAATAGAGGCCCGCTTGCCATCCGTGCAGGTAGGCGGTGCCAGCCGGGTTGTTTTGCCAGGCCCACACGTCGCGTGCGGACACCGAGGTGCCTCCCATGGCGTTGCTGCGGCCACCTACGGGACGGTACAAGTCGATGGCAAGCGCCCATAGCGGCGTCAGGCCAAGCATAGCGAAGGTGATGATCTTTTTCATAGTATGGAAATGGAATGCAAATATATATAAATATGTATTATCTAATATCAAATAAACGTATTAATTATTTAAAATTTGATTTTTTTGCCATGACGAAGGCGGTTTATGAAAAAATGATTATTTTTGCTTTTTTATTAGCATGTAATGACCTATCTGTTGATCATCGTAGCCATCATTCTTGCCCTGGTGGGCTTGGTGGGTGCTATCGTCCCAGGCATCGCGGGGCCTCCGTTCAGCTTTCTTGGGCTGTTGGTCCTTTCGTTTGTGGACGGGATCCACTATTCGACGGGGTTCCTCGTGGTCATGGGCATCATCGGAGCCGTCGTCTTCTTGTTGGATTACGTGGTTCCGATCTGGGGCACCAAGAAACTGGGGGGTACCAAGGCGGGCGTCCGTGGAAGCACCATTGGACTCATCCTTGGCCTGTTGTTCACCATCGTCTTTCCAGTGGGGTTCATCGCCATCCTGTTGGGTCCCTTCCTCGGAGCGTATATCGGCGAGAAGACCAACGGCACCGCGGACAAGAATGCCTGGAAGTCGGCCTTCGGGAGTTTCGTCGGCTTTCTGACAGGCACCTTCCTCAAGACGGTATATGCGGTGGTCTGCATCTATTACATGGTCAAAGATCTTATTGGTTTGATATGATGGATTTCTCACAAAAGGCGAAACACATTCGCGAATTGATTTTGACGGCACTGGCCGAAGCGGGATCGGGACATACCGGAGGCTCGCTCGACCTGGTGGACCTTTTTACGGTGCTTTATTTCGGTCATCTTCGCCACGACCCCTCCAATCCGCAGTGGCCGGAACGCGACAAGGTGGTCCTTTCCATCGGACACACCGCGCCGGTGCTTTATGCCACGTTGGCGGCGGCAGGCTACTTTCCTGAAGAGGAGATGCTTTCGTTGCGTAAGTTGGGGAGCCGTCTTCAAGGGCATCCGAGCTATGAATTCAAGCTCCCGGGGCTGGAGACCTGTTCGGGCTCGCTGGGACAGGGTCTCGGCGTGGCGCTGGGCATGGCACTCTCGGCCAAGATGGATGGGATGCCCAACCGGGTCTTCTGCATCATGGGCGATGGCGAGCAGCAGGAGGGAAGCGTGTGGGAGTCGGCCATGGCGGCAGCGCATTACAAGGCCGACAACCTCTGTGCCATCATCGACCGCAACCGTTTGCAGATCGACGGCGGCACGGAACAGGTGATGGGCATCGACCCTTTGATCGACAAATGGAAGGCTTTCGGCTGGAATGCCTTTGAGATCGATGGTCACGATTACGAGCAGATCCAGCTGGCGTTGCGACGCGCCGACGCCCTCCAGGGCCGTCCCACGGTGATCATCGCCGACACGGTCATGGGCAAAGGGGTCAAGAGCATCGAGAACAACAACGCTTGGCATGGCAAGGTCCCCAGCAAGGAACAGCTGCCCGACTTTTTACAAGAACTGAAATCTTGAAGTCTGAAATCTTGAAATCTTGAAATATGGAATACAACAATAGAGGAAACAAGGCCACCAAGCTCGGATTTGGCGAGGGGGTGCTGGCGGCGGCGCAACAGGACAGCCGCGTCATTGGGTTGGGAGCGGACATCACCGCTTCGGTAGGAATGGATCTGTTCAGGGATGCTTTTCCCGATCGTTTTTTCTCGATGGGCATCGCGGAGCAGGATGCCGTCGCCGTGGCTTCGGGCATGGCGTTGAGTGGTAAGATTCCAGTGTTCAGCACCTACGGCGTGTTTGCCGCCCATCGGGCCAACGACCAGATCCGTATCTCCACCTGCTACAACAACGTCCATGTGGTCATCGGCGGCGCCCATGCAGGGGTCTCGGTAGGCCCTGACGGTGCTACCCATCAGGCTTTGGAGGATGTTGCCGCCATGCGGGTGTTGCCCAACATGACGGTGCTCTCGCCTTGTGACGCCACCCAGGCCAAGATCGCCACTGAGAAGGCCATCCGAGAACTCGACGGCCCGGTCTATATCCGCTTCGGACGCGAGCCGGTGCCGGATTTCACCAGCGAGGACCAGGACTTCCAGATCGGCAAGGCCCAACTGATGCGCGATGGTTCCGACGTCACCATTGTCGCCACCGGACACGAGGTGTGGGAGGCGCTTAACGCGGCCCACATGCTCGATCACATGGGCATCTCGACTCGAGTGATCAACATGCATACCATCAAGCCCTTGGATGGGGAGATCCTGAAAAAGGCCGCCGACGAAACCCGCATGGTCTTCACTGTCGAGGAACACCAGGCGGCCGGTGGGCTGGGTGGTGCGGTGTCGGAGTTCCTTGCGGAGAACCATCCCATCCGGGTCTATCGCATCGGCATGAACGACTGCTTCGGCGAGTCGGGCACGGCATCGGTCCTGATGCATAAGTTCGGTCTCGATGCCGCCGGTATTGTCAACCGGGTGCTTGAGGAATTCGAGAAAGACGACCTCAGTGTGTTCATCCCCAAGATGGACAAACCCTTTTCGACGCATCCCAAGTCGCTGTATACCTATAAAATGTTGTATGAAGGCTACGACTTCCACGACGAATCGACCTTCGAGAACTGCTACGACACCCGGGTGTATCGCAGCTACATGACCTATGGCCAACGAGGCAAGGACATCCGTGAGACGTTGGCTCGGTCCCTGCACGACCATTTCATTACATATCATCTGTACAAGCTGCTCGACCAATACGACGAGAAGATGGTGGTCGGCGTCATGGGCGGTCATGGCCGTCGGCGTGACGATCCGTTCTACCGGCAGATCGTGTATTTGAGCAAGAAGCTTACCGAGATGGGCCGTTTGATGGTCACCGGCGGTGGCCCTGGCGCCATGGAGGCCGCCCATCTGGGGGCATACTTGGCCGAAAGGACCGACGAAGAGGTGGAGGAGGCCTTGGCGATGATGGCAACCGCTCCGACCTTCCGTGACGCAGGCTGGCTGCGACGCTCTTTCGAGGTGATGGAACGCTTCCCGCTGGTCACCAACTACCGCAGCCTCTCCATCCCGACGTATTTCTATGGTCATGAGCCCACAGCGCCTTTCGCCACCGACATCGCCAAGTATTTCGACAACAGCGTCCGCGAAGACGGTATCGTCACCGTGGCCAAAGGCGGCATCATCTATACGCCCGGCAGCGCGGGTACCATGCAGGAGATCTTCCAGGACGCCGGACAGAACCACTACGAAACGGAAGGCTTCGCCAGCCCGATGATCTTCATGGGCAAGGAATACTTCACCAAGACCATGCCGGCGTACACCATGCTCAAATACCTGAGCGACAGTGGGCATTTCAAACACATGCTGTTGACCCTTACCGACGACAACGACGAGATCATCGACGCCATCGTACGGTTCAAAGAGGGAAAATGGGAATGATGGAAAGGTCGGACGAGCGCGCGGCGTGACGCTTCACGCTTCCCCTCGGCTTTTACCTTTCAAAGCGGTTTCCGGTAGCCTCAATCACGGCTTTTTTCCACGAATCCGGATAACCGGGCTGTTGGGGCTTGGCAGGATAGCCGTAGCCGTTGCGCTTGAATTTGCCGTTTTCCTCTTGCTTGATGTTGCTATCTAAATATTTGACTAGCAAATAGTTGTCTAGTTCTTTCCAGCGTGCCACCGTGTTGGCTCCGGCTTGGCTGCAGAAATTGGTAAGCTGATGGATGGCCTGTTCGGGGTCTTTGGCGTAGAGCTCCAGGGCTTGGGCGTCTATCTGCGAGACCAGTCCCTGATAGCCGTCTTCCAGTTCTTTCTGTTTGGCTTGGATATCGTCGATGACCCGATTATAGTATAGGTACTTGAAGTGGGCCAGTCGGTTGAAGACCCAGAAGGCGGCGTTGTCGCTGTAGGTGAGCATGTCGCCATTGCCGACACGGTATTCGATGGGCACCTCGGTGATGGAGCAGTAGAAGGGGGTATAGACGGTGGAGTTGGTGTCGTCGACCCCGAACCAGATGATGCCGCCGATGGGGTTGGGCAACCACGAACGGCATTGTGCGATAAAGGAGAAGCCGGTCTGGAACACCTCGATGCTGCGCTCGTTGAAGTAGGGCTTGCCGTCATAATTCCAATAGAGGGGGTTGCAGCGGTAGGGCGACCCGAAAGGCCCTGCACCGGGATCCATGGTCTTGTCCAGCTCGGTGCCTTGGAAGTGGTCGCGTTGGAAGGCCATCATGTCGCTGAGGCTGATCTTGCGGTTGGGCTTGACGTACAGGGGCATGCGATGGGAGAGGTCCTTGCCTGTGACGTAGTCCCAATATTCATCCATGCCGTCACACACCTTGTTGAACATGGTCCAAACACGGAGGTCGCAGATGCGGGCAGCGCTGAAATCCACCGGAGCGTAGGCGGCGCTGAAGTCGAAGTCTTTGTCCTTGCCACTGAAGTAGCCCTTGCGGCGGGCGAAGTCGATGACGTCGTGTTTGTAGATGACTTCAACTTGTGGGTTGTAGAGTTTCTTCCAGTCCTTATCGGTGATGGAGGTCTTGCCGTTGCGTAGCGGGAAGGTGGTGATCCTGGCCGCGTTGGCATGACCGCTGATGTAGCCGTCGGGGATGCGGATGGCTACCCACACGGCACCTCGGTCCGCGTTGATGGTGTCGCCGGTCTTGGTGGTCACGGGCGTGTAACCCTTGGGCATGATCTCCATGTACCATACCTCGTTGGGGTCGCTGATCGAGAACGACTCGCCGTCGGAGCCGTAGCCGTAGGCTTCCACCAGCTCGGCCATCACCTGGATGGCCTCGCGGGCCGTCTTGCTGCGCTCCAAGGCGATGAACATCAGGCTTCCGTAATCCACGATGCCCGTTGGGTCCATGAGTTCTTCGCGGCCGCCGAAGGTGGTCTCGCCGAGTCCAACCTGGTTTTCATTCAGGTAGCCAACCACTTGATAGGTATGTGGCGGCTGGGGCACGCTGCCGCGCGGGGCGTTGGTGCCGCGGTCGTAGCAGACCCGCATGCTGCCCGCCGGCCAGTCGGCGGCGGGGGTGTAGTAGAGCTCGCCGTAGCGGATGTGCGAGTCGGCGCAATAGCTGATGAAGGTGGAGCCGTCCACACTGGCGCCTTTGGTAATCAAGAAGTTCGTGCAGGCCATCGAGGGGATCCCGGCAGCCAGCCACACGAGGAGAAGCAGGTATTGAAGTCTTTTCATGGGAATGTGTGTTGTTGATAGGGCAAAGGTAGTTTTTTTTCGGGATATCCCCGTTTTGTCAGGCGAAAATCCATACAGTTTTGTATCTTTGTAAGTTCAATGCGACTTTTGCTGCCATGAAATCATCCATCCCATTAGCGGAACGCCTGCGCCCGACAAGCCTCGACAACTATATCGGGCAGAAGCATATCATCGGCGAAAACGCCGTGTTGCGGCGTGCCATCGAGAGCGGCCGGATCCCGTCCATGATTTTTTGGGGACCGCCTGGGGTGGGCAAGACCACGTTGGCATATATTATCTCCAAGCAGGTGAAGCGCC
The DNA here is from genome assembly GCA_016291135.1 of Bacteroidales bacterium. Taxonomy (GTDB): domain Bacteria; phylum Bacteroidota; class Bacteroidia; order Bacteroidales; family F082; genus Limimorpha. Next base: position 41,101 of record JAEFAE010000012.1, on the reverse strand, counting down.
AGTTCTTCCAACTCAGTGCCGTCAGCAGCGGAGTCAAGGAGGTCCGTGAGGTCATCGACCGGGCCCGGATGGCCCCCGAGGCGCCGATCCTCTTCATCGACGAAATCCACCGGTTCAGCAAGTCGCAGCAAGACTCGCTGCTGGGCGCGGTCGAGAAGGGCCTGGTGACGCTCATAGGGGCCACTACGGAGAACCCGAGTTTCGAGGTCATCTCGCCTTTGCTGTCACGTTGTCAGGTCTATGTGCTGAAGTCGCTGGAGAAGGAGGATCTCGAGGTCCTTCTCGACAAGGCGGTGAAGGCGCTGGAATACGACTACGGGAAAAAGATTGTGGTGAAGGAGCCCGAAGCCCTGATGCGCATCAGTGGCGGGGATGGACGTAAGCTGTTGAATGCCATTGAGTTGGTTGTCTCTTCCTTGGATGATCGGAATCCTGATGCCGAGGAGCTGGTGGTGACCAACGACTTCACTACGGAGACAATCCAGAGCAATCTTGTGAAATACGACAAACAGGGCGAGATGCACTACGATGTGATCTCAGCCTTCATCAAGTCGATGCGGGGCAGCGACCCCAACGCGGCCCTGTATTATCTGGCGCGCATGATCGAGGCAGGGGAGGACCCCTTGTTCATCGCCCGGAGGATGCTGATTTTGGCTTCGGAAGACATCGGCAATGCCAACCCCAACGCCTTGTTGCTGGCCAACACCTGTTTCGATGCGGTCAACAAGATCGGTTGGCCCGAGAGCCGGATCATCCTGTCGCAGACGGTGACCTACCTGGCATCCTCGCCCAAGAGCAACGCAGCGGTGGCGGCCATCGATGCGGCTCAGGCCCTGGTACGGCAAACGGGCGACCTGCCGGTGCCCCTGTACCTGCGCAATGCCCCCACGAAGCTGATGAAAGACCTCGGCTACCATGAAGGTTACAAGTATGCCCATGCCTTTGAAGGCAATTTTGTGGACCTGGAATACCTGCCGTCGGAGATTTCTGGCACGGTTTTGTATGAGCCTCAGGACAATCCGCGTGAACGGGAGCTTCGGAAATACCTCCGGGAGCGCTGGAAAAACAAATATGGTTATTGAAATGGAAGAGAACAACAAAGAAACCCCCAAGCCTGTCAACGACAGCACCAAGTCGGTGTCCGTATGGGGTAAGGTGCTCTCGACGAGCATCAACCTGCCTTTTGTCAAGGTGAACCGCGAGGAGTTTCTCCACAAGGAGCTCTCGAAGTTTTGTACGCCGATGGAGGTGATGGTCGCCCTCGAAGAAAGCCCCCTCGACGTGTTGACCAAGAAAGAGATCGACAAGCTGGCCAACCAGTGCATCAGCTACCATCTGACCATGGTGTGCGGCACTTCGGCCTTGATGGGCCTTCCCGGCGGTTGGTGGATGGCGGGCACGATCCCGGCCGATGTCACGCAGTTCTACGGCCACATCCTGTCGTTGATGCAGAAGCTCATCTACCTCTATGGATGGCCTTCCTTGACCGACGTCAAAAACCAGCTGGACGACGAGTCGCTCAACATCATGACCTTGTTTGTCGGCGTCATGATGGGCAACAAGATGGCTATCGAGGCGTTGGCGAAGCTGGCGACCCAGATGTCGAAAAACGCCGGTGTGAAGATCTCGGAGACCGTGCTGGCCCATTATGCAGTGAAGATTGCCCAGTGGATTGGCATCAACATGACCAAGGAAGGGTTTGCCAAGGGCGTGGGGAAGGTGATCCCCCTGGTAGGCGCCCCCATCTCAGCCACCATTACGTACTACACCTTCCGTCCGATGGCCCGTCGGCTGAAGAAACATCTCGACGAACTGTACGACATGGGGATGGAGCACAGGAAGGCCACCGGTGCGCATTGAGAAGGATCCGGTTCGTGGTGGGGATGCGCTTTGTAGGGAATTGATTGTCAAATTATTGGGAAAAAGAATAAAAAAAACCAAAAAAAACCTTGCGGATAATGAAAAAAGCTGTAATTTTGCAGCGTCGAAAGGCAATGGACTAGTAGCTCAATTGGATAGAGTCCCTGACTACGGATCAGGCGGTTGTGGGTTCGACTCCCGCCTAGTTCACTAAAAAAGGTTCCACAAAACGAGCCTTTTTTTATCGATGGCCCATTCGACTAGGGGCTAGGTCATCAGACCCTCATTCTGAAAACAGCGGTTCGAATCCGCTATGGGCTACGGAAAACTCAAAAAACCCAACTGAAACAATCAGTTGGGTTTTTTTATTTCCCATGCCGTATCCACCGCTTGTCCTGGTTTGTCCGCTAGGGTTTCATCGATAAACTGATCCGTTTCCTGTTCACGTCGACCTCCAGCACTTTCACGCGCACCTTCTGGTTCAGATGCACCACCTCGTTGGGGTCTTTGATGTAATGGTCGGCCATCTGGCTGATATGGACCAAGCCGTCTTGATGCACGCCGATGTCGACGAAGGTGCCGAAGGCGGTGATATTGGTGACGATGCCGTTGAGGGTCATGCCGGCCTTGAGGTCCTCGATGTCGCGGATGTCCTTGTCGAACTCGAAGGCTTCGAAATCCTGACGTGGGTCGCGTCCGGGTTTCTCCAGCTCCTTCAGGATGTCGCCTACGGTCTCCAGGCCGAAGTCGTGCTCCACATAGTCTTTCGGGTTGATCTTGCCGATGAGCGCCTTGTTGCCGATGAGGTCGTTCACCTTGACATTCAGATGTTTGGCCATTTTCTCGACGATGTGGTAGCTCTCAGGGTGGACGGCGCTTTGGTCGAGCGGGTTGTCGCCTCCGTGGATGCGGAGGAAGCCGGCGCATTGCTCGAAGGCCTTGTCGCCCAGCCGGGGCACCTCGTGGAGCTGCTTGCGGCTCTTGAAACCGCCTTGTTCTTCGCGGTAGTTGATGATGTTGGCGGCAAGGGCAGGTCCCACGCCGCTGACATAGGAGAGGAGCTGCTGGCTGGCGGTGTTCAGCTCCACGCCGACGGCGTTGACGCAACGCATCACGGTCTGGTCAAGGCTCTCGCCGAGTTTCTTCTGGTCGACGTCATGTTGGTATTGGCCCACGCCGATCGACTTGGGGTCGATCTTCACGAGCTCGGCCAGGGGATCCATCAGGCGGCGGCCGATGCTGACGGCGCCCCGGACGGTGATGTCGTAGTCGGGGAACTCGTCGCGGGCGATCTTCGAAGCGGAGTACACCGAGGCGCCGCTCTCGCTCACCATCACGGCGGTAATGTCGCGGTTGAACTTGATGTAGCGGATGAAGTCCTCGGTCTCGCGTCCTGCCGTGCCGTTGCCGATGGCGATGACTTCCACCTTGTAGGCGTCCACCAGGCTCTTCACCTTGCGCATCGAGCCGACCACGTCTGACTTGGGTGGGTGGGGGTAGATGGTCTCGTTGTGGAGCAGGGCGCCGGTCTCACTGAGGATCACCACCTTGCAGCCGGTGCGGAACCCCGGGTCGATGGCCAGCACGCGTTTCTGTCCCATGGGAGCGGCCAGAAGCAGTTGTTTCAGGTTCTCGGCAAAGACCTTGATGGCGATCTCGTCGGCTTTCTCCTTATAGAAGCCGCGGATCTCGTTCTCGATGGAGGGCTCCAGCAGGCGCTTCCAGGAATCGGCGATGGCTTCCTGAACCAGGTCGGAGGAGGCATTGTGGTTTTTTAGGAAGATCCGTTCCAAGGTGTGGATGGCCTCGTCGTCGTCCACTTTGATCTTCAGTTTGATGACGGCTTCCTCTTCGGCCCGGAACAAAGCCAGGATCCGATGGGAAGGCGCTTTCGAGATCGGCTCGTGAAAGTCGAAATATTGCTGATAGGTCTTACCTTCTTCTTCCTTGCCTTTGACCACCGAGGAGCGAAGCTCGCCTTTGCTGTGGAAGATCTTGCGGATGCGGTTGCGCCCGTTGATGTTCTCCGAGACCCACTCGGCCATGATATCTTGAGCGCCTTGCAAGGCTTCTTCCAGGCTGTTGACGCCTTTCTGCGGGTTGACGAAACGGGTTGCCAGACGCGACACGTCGTTGGTGTTCTGTGCCATGATCTGGGCAGCCAACGGTTCCAGGCCTTTCTCACGGGCGATGGCGGCGCGGGTGCGTCGTTTGGGCTTGTAGGGGAGGTAGAGGTCTTCCACCTCTTGCATCGTCTTGGCGTCTCGGATGCGTTGCTCCAACTCGGGGGTGAGCTTCTCCTGCTCCTGGATGGAGGCGAGGATGCTTTCCTTGCGCTTCTCGAGCTCAACGAGTTGTTCCAGCCGTTTCTGTATGGTGGCGATCTTCTCCTCGTCCATGGTGCCGGTCATCTCCTTGCGGTAACGGGCGATGAAGGGGATGGTGGCGCCTTCGTTCAACAGTTTGATGACGTTGGCGACATGATGGGTGTCGAGCTGAAGCTCTTGGGCGATTTGTAGGTCAAAAGAATGGTTGTGTTCCATGGATGAGGTCTTTACGAAATCAAAAGAGAGGGTTTCCGGTTTAGTGGACGTGTGTCATGACGCCTTTTGCTTGGGGAAGCTCCGACGCATCCACGGTCATGATGTCTCTGTCAAGCATCACGAAGTCAGCGTCTTTACCGACTTCGATGCTGCCTTTGCGGTCTTCGAGGAAACAGCCCTTGGCCACCCAGATCGTGATGGAACGCAGGGCCTGTTCACGGGTGAGGGCGTTTTCCATCTGGAAGCCTTCGGCAGGGGTGCCGTCGAGGTGTTTTCGTGCGACAGCGGCGTAGAAGGTGTAGATCGGGCTGATGTCCTCGATGGGGAAGTCGGTGCCGTTGACGAGCCACCCGTTCTGTTGCAGGAGCCGTTGGTAGGCGTAGGCGTTCTTGATACGTGTTGCTCCCAGGCGTTCTTCGGCCCAGTCCATGTCGGAGGTGCAGTGGGTGGTCTGCACCGAGGGGATGACCTTATATTGCCCAAACCGAGCAAAGTCTTCTTCAGCGATGGTCTGGGCGTGCTCGATACGCCAACGGAGGTCGTTTGGGCCTTTGAGGTATTCGGAGTAGATATCCAGGATATGATGGGCGCCGCCATCGCCGATGGCGTGGCAACACACCTGATAGCCGTTGTTCAAGGCCTTCTGGCAGACGTGGCGGTAGAATTCGTCACTTTCGAGGATCAACCCGCTGGTCTCGGGCGCATCGCTGTAGGGCTCCAGGAGCTTGGCGCCGCGCGAACCCAACGCCCCGTCGGCGTAGATCTTCACGCCGCGGACGGTGAGGCGGTCCTTGTCGATGATTCCTTGTCCCATGAAATGATCCATCGTTTCGTCATCGGGGTTGATCCAGGCGTTGACATGAATCTTCAGTAAACCAGCTTCTTGAAGGCTGTCGATTAAATGGATGGTTTCGATGTCCAATCCGGCGTCGGTGACACTGGTGAGACCGGCATTTAAGCAGTTTTCCTGGGCTTTCAGGAGGGCCTGGATGCGTTGTTCCCTGTCCATGGGTGGGACCAAGGCCTTGGCCACGTCGGCGGTGTTGTCGAGCAATACGCCGGTGCAGCGACCGTCTTTCACCAAGGCCATGCCGCCGTCTTGGTGCCAGTGGGCATCGATGCCGGCCTGTTCCAGTACTTCTTGGGAGACAAGCACGGCATGACCATCCACCCTGGTCAACAGCACCTTTCTGCCCGGGAAGGCTTCGGCCAGACGCTGGTTGTCTGGGAACTCGGCAGGCTCCCACAGGTTCTGGTCCCAACCGCGTCCCAAAAGCCATTCGGCAGGGTAGAGGCTGTCGTGGACGCGAAGTCGCTCGATGACCTCCTCGTAGGACCGGCTGTCCTTGAGGTCGGCCCAGCGTACGAGGTTCTCGCCATAGCCGGAGAAATGGCTGTGGCCGTCCATGAAGCCGGGATACACGGCCTGGCCTTGGGCGTCGATGACTTCGGGCGCGGTGTACAGGCCCAGGATGTCGTTTTCGCTGCCTACGGCGACGAACTTGCCGTCTTTCACGGCAAAGGCTTCCGCCTTGCTGAATGCGGCGTCTACGGTATAGATGTTGGCGTTGTGGACGATGAGGTCCACCGCGGTTTTTTGCGTGCAGGATGCCATAACCAATAACAATATCAATGTCAATCCAATGTTTTTCATTTCTCTCCTTTTTTAGGGGTTTTCCGATGGTCAACCCCGTGGTTTGTTGTTAGGCAACCCCTGCGGGGTTGGCCCCTAACGTTTTATGTCCCAGGGGTTTCCCGATGGTCAACCCCGTGGTTACCGACAGGGCACCCCTATGGGGTGCGGTCGTGTTGGGTGTTGTCTTCGGCCCCCTGTTTTCTTAACCCGAGATAATCCTCCACATCCAGTTCAATGTGCTGGGGACCGCCCGCCACCAGGGGCTTCCCCTTGGCTACGACCCAAAGGGTGGAGGCGTGTTTCATCAAGAGCTCCAGGTCGTGCGAACTGTAGAGGATGGTCTTGTGCTCCTCCACGGCGAGCCGGGCGATGAGTTTCATCAGCTCCACCTTGCTGGGATAGTCCAGGAAGGCAGTGGGCTCGTCCATATAGATGATGGGGGTGTCCTGCACCAATGCCTTGGCAATCATGACCTTTTGTTTCTCGCCATCGCTCAACGATACGAAATCCCTGTCGATGAGATGGCTGACACCCGTTATTTGAAGCTTTTCTTTAATAAAATCCATGTCCGCTGCATCAAGCCTGGCCAACAGCCCGGAGTGGGGATAACGCCCCGAAGCGACGATGTCGAACACCTTCAGGAAGAGGTCGTCGGGCTTCTCGGTGAGCACCAGGCTGAACAGCTTGGCGCGTTCCAGGGGCTTGTACGATCCCAGCGGCTTTCCGCAGAGGGTGATGCTCCCCTCGACAGGGGCCAGGTTGCCGGTGAGGGTCTTGAACAGCGTGGTCTTGCCGCTTCCGTTGGCGCCAACGAGGGCCACGTGGTCGCCTTCGTGGAGCGTCACGTCGATGGCGGGAAACAGGGCCTTCCCCTTGTATCCAATCTTTAATCCGTTGGTTCTCAGCACTTCTTTCATTTCGACAAGACCTTTTGACGATGGAAGATGACGTAGATGACGATGGGGGCGCCGATGAGGGCGGTCACCGAGTTGATGGGCAGGTTGCCATCGAATCCCGGCAGTCGGGCGATGAGGTTGCAGAGCAGGGCGAGGTCCATGCCGAGGACCGCCGTGGCAGGCGTCAACACAAAGTGGTTGCTGGTATGGTAGGTGAAACGTGCCAGGTGCGGCACTGCCAGACCGATGAAGGCGATGGGTCCGCAGAAGGCCGTGATGACGGCCATCAGGAATCCCGATACCAAGATGGTCAGCAGGCTGGCCCGACGGAGGTTGAGGCCGAGGTTCTCGGCGTAACGGTCGCCTAAGAGGAAGAGGTTCAGCGTCTTAGACAAGAAAAAGGCCAGCACGGTGCCCGACAGGACGGTGCCTGCCAGATACGCCAGTTGTGCCTTTCCCACGTTGGAGAAGCTGCCGAAGCCCCAGATTACGAAGGTGTGGACGTCCTCTTTTTGGCTGAAGAACTTCAGCACGTCGGTCACCGAGCCGGCGATGTAGGCAATCATGATGCCTACCAGGATCAGGCTCACCATGCTCTTCAGCCGCGTGCTGAGCGCCAAGATGAGCAGCAGCACCAGGAAGGCGCCTGCAAAGGCGGCCAGGGTGACGCCGATGGTCGTCCAACCGGGCAGGGTGCTCACCGCCATGCCGCTGAGATGTCCCGTCAGCAGCACCACCAGGGCCACGCCGAGGCTGGCGCCGCTCGAGATGCCGAGGATCGACGGGTCGGCCAGGGGGTTGCGGAACAGGGTCTGCATCAGCAGGCCCGACACCGAGAGGCCGATGCCGGCGAATAGGGCGGTCACCGCCTGGGGCAGGCGGTAGTCCAACAGGATGGTGCGGGCGGTCTCGTCGCCTTGGCCGCACAGCACTTGCCAGCATTCCTTCAGGGGGACGGTGACACTGCCTACCGTCAGGTTCAGGGCAAAGAGCAACACCCCGACCAACAGGATGATCAGGGTGGCAAGCCAGGCGGGACGTTGTGTTCTTTCGTTCATCTGGCTGCAAAGATAGTCTTTAATTGCGAGATTGAAAAAAAATAAGTAATTTTGCACACGATTAAAAAGGTGAAAAATGGGATTCTTTTACAAACACAAGCCGAGGGGGTTCAATTACGTCCCCAGGTACTATGACCCGCAGAAGGAAGAATGGGAGAAGAAAAAGGCCGAAGCAGGACTTCCTTCCAACTTGAGTCACGAGGAGCAGCTGCGTCTCGAGATGCGCAAGAAATGGGGTGTCGACAAAGACAAGGAAGACCCCAGCGAGCGCCGTGCCAAGACGGTGCGCATCGTGATCATCGTCGCGGTGGTGGGTGTCGCCTTCTATTACCTTTTCTGCACGCCGGTCCTGACCAACATCGTCTCCGGCCTGATGGGAAAATAATGCCTTTAACATGCTGGATGTCATTAAGATACTTCCTGAAAACGTAGCCAACCAGATCGCGGCGGGCGAGGTCATCCAACGGCCTGCCTCTGCGGTCAAGGAGCTGATGGAGAATGCCTTGGATGCCGGTGCCACCCAGATCGACCTGGTGGTGAAAGACGCAGGCAAGGCCATGATCATGGTCAGCGACAACGGCTGCGGCATGTCGGAGGCGGACGCCCAACGCTGTTTCGAGCGTCACGCCACCTCCAAGATCAGTAGGGCGGAAGACCTCTTCGCCCTCCACACCATGGGCTTCCGCGGCGAGGCGCTGGCCAGCATCGCGGCCATCGCCCAGGTGGAGCTCAAGACCCGCCGTCCCGAAGACGAGGTGGGGGTGAAGGTGGTCAACGAGGGCGGTGCCATCAAGGAACAGGTCCCGACGCCGATGGCGGCGGGTACCTCCTTTACCGTCAAGAACCTGTTTTTCAACGTCCCGGCCAGGCGCAACTTCCTGAAGTCGTCGGTTGCCGAGATGCGTCATGTGGTGGAGGAGTTCACCCGGGTGTCGCTGGTGAACCCGGAAATCGGCTTCACCCTCGTCAGCGACGGCAAGGAGCTCTACCACCTCTATCCCGGCAATCTCAAGCAACGCATCCTCGGCCTCTTTGGCAACGGCTACGACGAGAAACTGCTTCCGGTCCATCAGGATACCGACCGGGTCCGCATCAACGGCTACATCGTCAAGGCGGAGTATGCCAAGAAGACCCGCGGCGAGCAGTATTTCTTCGTCAACAAGCGTTATGTCAAGCATCCCTACCTGCATCACGCCATCGAGAATGCTTTCATGGAGATGATCCCTAAGGAGAGCTTCCCGGGCTATTTCCTGAACATCGAGGTCGATCCTGCCGATATCGACGTCAACATCCATCCCACCAAGACGGAGGTCAGTTTCCTCGATGTCAAGCTGGTGTATGCCATCCTCCATGCGGCGGTACGCAAGGCCATCGGACAACACAACCTCTCGCCCTTGATCGATTTCGACGAGCCTTCCAACCTCAACATCGACTTCGGTGAGGTGGTCAAGTCGTCGAACCCCATCGTACAGCCGTCCATCCCCATCGATCCCTCGTACAATCCCTTCCGCCAACAGCGGGAGTCCTCCTCGCGGGAGCCGATGCCACGGTCCTTCGGTGGTTTCGATCCTTTTGCCAAGAAGCCTGTCCCCGGCGACTGGCGCCAACTCTATGGGGAACGTACCGACCTCCCTTCAGAGACAGATCCTGTAGCCTCCATGGCCACAAGAGACGGAGAAGGGGCGGTTGTTTTCAACGAACCGGCTCCGTCGCCGCACTATATCCAGCTGAACCAGTCCTATATCGTCACCACGATGAAGTCGGGCCTGTTGGTCATCGACCAGCACCTGGCGCATTACCGGATCTTATACGAGAAGTTCCTTCGGGAGATGGAGCACGCCGAGGTGCAATCGCAACAGGAGCTCTTTCCTCAGCCGTTCACCTTGAATGTCAATGATGCCTCGCTGCTGCGTGAGGTGATGCCCGAGCTGCAGCAGGTGGGGTTTGTCCTCGAGCAGGTCAACCCGACCACTTTTGTCATCAACGGCACGCCGGCCGACCTTGGGGAGGCCAATCCCGTAGCCTTGCTGGAGACCATGTTGGATCATTTCAAGACCCACCATGCCGACGTGCAACGCGACCGCAAGCTGGGCATCGCCAAGACCATGGCAGCCCAGTTGGCCGTCAAGGCCAAGACGCCCCTTCATGAAAAAGAGATGCAGAACCTCGCCGACCAGCTGTTTGGCTGTGCCGTGGCCGAGGTGGCACCCGATGGAAAGAAAATCTATACCCTTATCACCCTCGACTCATTAACTGAACAATTGAACAACGGATGAACAACCAATATAGTCCAAGCGGATTTTCCTTTTTGCCCGTTGTGGTCAAGAACCTTTTGATCATCAACGCCCTCCTGTTTTTGGCCGACTTTGCCCTGGCCCGTTTCGGCATCGACTTGAGCAACACCCTCGGCCTGCATTTCTTCATGGCCTCCGACTTCAGGCCTTGGCAGCTGTTGACCTACATGTTCATGCATGGCAACTTCTCACACCTGTTTTTCAACATGTTCGCCTTGTGGATGTTCGGTGCCACCCTGGAGAATATCTGGGGACCGAAACGATTCCTGTTGTTCTATATCCTTTGCGGACTCGGTGCCGGACTGATGCAGGAGGGCGTGCAGTATATCGAATACGTCACCAGTTTGTCGCAATACCAGAATGTCAACCTGGGAGGCGGTCAGATCATCCCCATGTCGAAATACCTCAACTACATGACCACCGTCGGCGCCTCGGGTGCCATCTACGGCCTGTTGCTGGCCTTCGGCATGATGTTTCCCAATTCGATGATCTACTTGTATTTCCTGGTGCCCATCAAGGCCAAATGGTTCGTCATCGGATACGCGGTCATCGAGTTGCTTACGGGGATCTTCTCCACAGGCGACCATGTGGCCCATTTCGCCCATCTTGGCGGCATGTTGGTGGGCTTGATCATCTTGTTGGTATGGAAGCGGAAAGGACGCTTGTATTGAGTGCATGATGGAAAACGAAAACAATAAGAAGCGGAGGGGTTTCTTCGGCAGGCTGGTGGTCGGGTTGCTGACGCTGTTGGCCTGTTTGGGTTTGATTGCCATGGCCTTGAGTGCCCTGAGCGGTTACATCGACCCGAAGCGCTTTGTCTGGACGTCTTTCTTTGGATTGGCGTTCTGGGAGATCCTGGCCTTCAATGCCGTCGTTTTTGTCCTCCTGCTTTTGCTCTGGTCCCGTAAGGTGTGGATCGCGGTGTTGGCGTTGGCTATTGCCGTTCCAGGCATCTTACGCTCGTTCTCGAACGGGAAGGCACAGTCTGGAGCCGATTTCCGTGTCATGTCATATAACGTACAGATTTTCAAGGATCTATATGATGAAGAAAAGAGTTTGGCCGATGTCGCCAATGGCGTCATCAACCTGGTCAGGGAGCATCATCCCGATGTGCTCTGTATTCAGGAATTCAATAACTTCATCCCCAAGACCAGCCGTAAGGAATGCATCAGGCAGTTTGGCGAGATGGTCGATATGCCTTACCATTACTACCATACCAAGGCCTATTTCGGCGGTAACGTGATCTATTCCCGGTATCCTATCCACCCTGTCAAAGACACGACGCATTTTGGAGAAGAGAATGACTATGGCGCTGTGGCTGAGGTAGATGCGGGTACGAAAGGGAAGTTCTTGGTGGCCTGCATCCATCTGACCTCGTTCAAGCTGACGAAGAAAGAGGTGGCTGTTTGGTCCGAACCGGGCAGCACCAAGCAGCAGGTGCAGGAATATGGCAAGTCGATCGTGTCGAAACTCAAGGAGGCTTACCAGCAACGTAGCCGGCAAGTCGAACAGCTGCTTGCCGACCTCCCGCACGACGGAAGGGCATTGCTGCTGTGCGGCGACTTCAACGACACCCCGCTATCCTATACCTATCATCAGATCGAGAAGGCCGGCTTCACCGACGGTTTCGTTGAGGCGGGTCGCGGCATCGGCCACACATACGCGGGCAAGCTGCCGCTGCTGCGCATCGACTATGTCTGGGGCAACGAGCGGATCCAGCCCATGCAGTTCAAGCGTCTGCGCTACAGAGGATCGGACCATTATCCGGTTCTGTTGCACTTCAACCTGAGATAAACCATCCAACCCCTTTCCCTCGACCATGGAGTTTAGACTGAATTCGGATTTCAAGCCCACCGGCGACCAGCCCGAGGCCATCCGCCAGCTCGTGGAAGGGCTGCGACGGGGCGACCCTGCCCAGACGCTCTTGGGCGTAACCGGTTCCGGAAAGACCTTTACCATCGCCAACGTATTGGCCGAGCTGAACCGTCCGGCGCTGGTCCTCAGCCACAACAAGACCCTCGCGGCCCAGCTCTACGGCGAGTTCAAGCAGTTCTTTCCCGAAAACGCCGTGGAGTATTTCGTTTCCTATTACGACTACTATCAGCCGGAGGCTTTCATTCCTTCGACAAACACCTATATTGAGAAGGACCTCTCCATCAACTCCGACATCGAGAAGCTCAGGCTGAGCACCACCACGGCGCTGATGTCGGGCAGGAGAGACATCATCGTCGTCTCGTCCGTGTCGTGTCTCTATGGCATCGGCAACCCCGACGACTTCAACGAGAATGTCGTCTATCTGGCCCGTGGACAACACGTCAGCCGCGACGACGTCGCCAAGGCCCTTGTCAACGCTCTCTATCTTCGTAACGAGATCGAGTTCACCCAGGGTAAGTTCCGCATGAAAGGGGAGACCCTCGACGTGTTTCCTGCTTACGCCGACATCGCCTACCGCATCGTCTTCTGGGACGATGAGATCGATGCCATCGAGAGCTTCAACCCCATCACGGGCAGCCGCATCGAGGAGATCTCCGAGGTCACCGTCTTTCCGGCCAACATCTTCATCACTTCGAAAGAGAAGATGAACGCCGCCATCGACGAGATCCAGCACGATATGTTCCGTCAGACCGAATACTTCCGTGAGATTGGCAAGCACCTGGAAGCCAAGCGTTTGGAGGATCGTGTCAACTACGACATCGAGATGATGCGTGAGCTGGGCTACTGCTCCGGCATCGAGAACTACTCGCGTTATTTCGACGGTCGCAGCCCCGGCACCCGGCCTTTCTGCCTGTTGGACTATTTCCCCGACGACTTCATCACCGTCATCGACGAGAGCCACGTCACCGTCCCTCAGATCCGAGGCATGCACGGTGGCGACCGTTCCCGCAAGCAGACCCTCGTCGAGTATGGCTTCCGCCTGCCTTCCGCCTTGGACAACCGTCCCCTGGAGTTCCACGAGTTCGAGGCTTTGACGGGCCAGAAGATCTACGTCAGCGCCACGCCGGCCGACTACGAGCTCCAGCAGAGCGAGGGCGTCTATGTGGAGCAGCTCATCCGTCCCACCGGCCTCTTGGATCCCGTCATCGAGGTGCGTCCCAGCGTGAACCAGGTCGACGACCTGCTGGAGGAGATCAAGCTGGTGAAGGAACGGGGGTTCCGTGTGCTGGTGACCACCCTCACCAAACGTATGGCCGAGGAGCTGAATACCTATCTCAACAACCTGAAGATCAAGGCACGTTACATGCATTCCGATGTCGATACCCTCGAGCGTGTGGAGATCCTGCGTGGACTGCGTTTGGGCGAGTTCGACGTGCTGGTGGGCGTGAACCTGTTGCGGGAGGGGCTCGACCTCCCCGAGGTCAGCCTCGTGGCCATCCTCGATGCCGACAAGGAGGGTTTCCTGCGTTCCGAGCGCTCCTTGACCCAGACCGCCGGGCGCGCCGCCCGTAACGCTGAGAGTAAGGTCATCATGTATGCCGCCACCATCACCGAGTCGATGCAGAAGACCATCGACGAGACCAACCGTCGTCGCGCCAAGCAGATTGCCTACAACGAGGCCCATGGCATCGTGCCCAAGACCATCGTGAAGGCCATCGACAGTGCGTTGTCCGAGGCTACCGGCCGTCGTAGTGCCGTCGCCTATGTCCCCCAAGAGGAGCGTGCCCAGTCCATCGCCTCCGAGCAAGTCGAATACAAGACCAAGAAACAGGTCGAGAAAGCCCTCTTGGAGGCCAAGCGCAACATGGAGAAGGCCGTCAAGGAGATGGACTTCATGGCAGCCGCCCAGTACCGCGACGAGATGCTGCGCCTGAAAGCCCTGGGCGAGGGGATGAAGTGATCTGATTTGTTTTATTAGCTTGGTGATGGGCTTGCATTAAAAAAGAAAATGGGATTAATTCTTTGATGTTGTAAAGAATTAATTGAAATCAGTGTAATACTTTAAATATTATTGTTATCTTTGCCGTGAAAAAGTATCACAAAAAGAAACAATGCTATGATTATCACAGGAAAAATGCATACATTTGCGCAATCCATGGCCATTGGCATGAAAACGATTACGCTTAGATTTGATCCTAATAGTGAGTTTGCGGTTGAACTCGACAAGTTGATCCGCAATTCAAAAGATGTGAGTGTGGTCAAAAGGAAAAAGCCCAGAAAAAAGCAAACCCATCTCGAAAAGGCACTTCAGGAGATTAAGGAAGGGAAAGTCACTACTTACTCAAGTGTAGATGAATTGTTTGCTGATTTGGGAATATGAAATATCTAGTCAAGATTTCCAGTTCCTTTAAGAAAGACGTTGAACGGTGTAAAAAGAGAGGGTGCGACACAGTATTGCTTCGCGAAGCAATACGAATTCTCTCAGAAAAAGGGTCGTTGCCGTCATCCTATAGACCGCACAAGCTAAAAGGAAAGTTCTCTGGTTGTTGGGAATGCCATCTGCAGCCCGATTGGTTGCTGGTTTGGAAAAAGAATAAAACCGAGTTGATTCTTGCCATGACCGCAACGGGGAAACATGAGGATCTTTTCGGATGATTATTCAATCCGTTTTCCTATATTTGCATGCAATTCAAAAAAGCAACGTTATGAAACACGCCTTTATCTTGTTCCTATTTGGCTCCATTGTGGAATTCAGCGCCTGTAACCAAGCGCCGAAGTCCGCTGGACCTGTTGACAACGAACCTCAAACTACCCAAAACCAACTGCCCACCGTCGATTGGGATTGCCCCCTCTATGAGCTCAATGCCGAAGGCGACACGAATATCATGTGGACGTACCAAGACACGGAAGAAGGCCGTATGGTGGTCCAATTGGCCGAGGAGGAAGACGCGTATTACGATCGCTATGAGTATCAGTACGACCGGGAAGGACGCCTGGTCCGAATGAAAGTGGAGAACGGCCCTTGGAAGGTCCGGGTCCGTGAGGTGACCTACGAGATCGATTCCGACCTGGGCGTTCGTGTGGGAGAGGGCAAGGAATATGCGGAGGGCGATCCGCAATTCTATGCGGTCAGGGAAGAGTCCTATTTCCTGGATGATACTTACCTGTACGACACCTTGACCTACAATTACTCGGCGGTGGTGTCATGGGATGAGCTCGATCCCGACGGTGACGGCGTTCAGGATGTGATACCGCCCCCGGTTTGGGAGGACCACACCTTTCAGCGCACCCGTTATGTTGAGACCGCGAGCGGCATGAAACCCGAAGAGAAGTGGTATTATGCAGGGATGGATGCGCAAGGCGCCCCGCTCCTCAATGCCCGGGTGGAATACACCTACGATGCCGAAGGGCGGCTGTCGAGCGAGACTACCTATTACATGGGTGGCTCAACGGAAACGAAGAACTATACCTACGAGGGTAACGTCCGCACGATGCAAGCCACGCCTTACTCCACCGAAATCAAGACTTATTACAAGATCAATCAATAAACACATAACCACATGAGACTCCTATTAATCAGCAACTCCACCAACTTTGGGGAGACTTACCTGGCCTGGGCCTGCAACCAAATCGAATTCTTCTGCCTGCAGAACAACCTCAACGCGAACAGCAAGATCGTGTTCGTTCCCTTCGCAGGGGTCAACATCGCCGGGAAGGCCTATCCCGACAGCTACGACGCCTACGAGGCCCGCGTGCAGAAGGTGTTCTATGAGAAGTTCGGCTTCACCGACTTTACTTCCGTGCATCATTTCGACGATAAGGTCAAGGCCGTGAAAGAAGCGGATTGCATCGTCGTGGGCGGCGGCAACACCTTCCATCTGGTAGCCGAGATGCATAAATATGGCTTGATGGATGCCATCCGTGAACGTGCGCTGGCCGGCGTGCCTTACATCGGATGGAGCGCGGGAAGCAACGTGGCCTGTCCTACGTTGTGCACCACCAACGACATGCCAATCGTGCAGCCGGCATCGTTCAAGACGCTCAACTTGGTGCCCTTCCAGATCAACCCGCATTACCTCGACCCGCATCCGGAGATCGACAAGATGATCAAACACGGAGGCGAGACGCGCCAGGACCGCATCAACGAATACCTCGCTGTGAACCAGCAGATGGTGGTGGTCGGCCTGCGTGAAGCGACCTCGTTGTGGGTCACCGACGGCCGTATGATGCTCAAGGGCGGCAAGAAGATGATCGTGATGCAATATGGCAAGGAAGCCGTCGAGATCGAACCGAATACCGACGTGACCTTCCTGCTGGGCGGACAACAAGCCTAGCAACGGCGTCAAGCTCGAAAGACGTGCCTGGCCGTTTTAACGGAACGTGTCGATGACCAGCCTCCGGTCGAGGTGGATCTTCTTCCGGTCGCCGACATCGCCTTCAATGAGATAGTCCTTCGCCTGCGCTCCCAAGAGTGCGGTGAAGGACTTCCTTATTCTGGAGAGGAGGGGGTTCATGGTGGTTCCCACAAAGTCCACGAGGTTGTCGACGGTCTGGCGGAGCTTGTCTTCGTTGCTGTAGGTCGAGAGGGCGGCGTAGAGGTCCATCAGCTCGTCGCGGTGGTCGGCGAGCTCGGTCAGGGCGATGCCTTCCTCATGCCGCAGGAAGAGGATGTACAAGGCACGGCCGAGGGTCTGGATCTTGACCTCGGCATCGTTTCTGTCAACCAAGAAGAGACGTCCGTTGTCGCCAATGCGGAGACGGCTGAGGCCTTGGTCGCTGTGGTACTTCAGGAGGGTGTCGACGATGATCTTGTGAAACCCGGTGTATTGGAAGGCGTCCTTGCCCTGAGCCTCCTGGGGCATGGTCAAGAGATCCATGTAGCGTTGGAGGTTCTTGCCCTGTGCGTCTATGGGAAACCGCATCACCTGATCGGTAAGCGCGAAGAAACGTTCCAGCGCTTGAAGGGGATCATCGGGGGCATCGAGCAGCAAGAAGTCTTGGCTGGTGTCGGTGCGTGCATGGTCGATCTTCATCAGGAAGGCGGGGTGTGCGATATGGAATCCCCTGGCGTTGAGGTAGTTCAGGAAGATCTCCTTCGAGAGGTCGCTGCTGCGGAAACCGCCCAGGTCGTGTTCAATGAGCTGAAGCTGGTCTTCGGTCAGCAAGGGCTCCAGGTAACGAAGCATCTGAAGAAAGGTGGCTTTCTTTTCCTGGATGCCGGCCATGATATGGGGGAGGTAGAAGAGTTGCTTGCCTCGACGCTGCAAGAGTTGGCTGATGGCTTCGTGATGGGACTTCATGGGGTCGGAGCGGCGTTCGTCGGCTGGCTGGCCCTTGGACGGTGTTTCCGGAATCCGTTCCGGCTCCACGAAGAGCACCGTGTCGTGAGGATCGAAATGGGTGTCGGGTAGGGAGACGATCTGGGCGTGGAGGCCTTGGGTCTCAGGACGGTCCAGGCCGATGGCAAGGAACAAGGCGGTTGAGAGAAACGCCTCGCAAGGGTCACAGCATCCGTCGGCGTTGGCGAGCTGCTGGACGATGTACAGCAAGAGGGTCTTCTCAGATGCGCCGCAGCCCCGGAGGGTGTCGGCGGCATCGGCCAGCGACATCGTGCCGGCGGTCTTCAGGTGGCTGTCGTGGATCTTCAGTGCCTTGAAGACTTGCCTCAGGTAGTTGATCTCGCCTTGATTTACGATGCCGTCGCTCTGGATGAGGTCGGACAGCACCTTGGCGAGGGCGGTTTTGGCGTTTTCCTTGAATGTCATCGCGTGTCTGGATTTTGGGTTGCAACCTTGCAACCTCCGAGGAGGCGTGCTTTCGTGTCTTATTTTTGCAAAAATAATCTTTTCGCCCCAATTGTCAAGATGCAGGTTTTTACGAATTATAAAAAAGGACTGAACGCCGAACAGGTGGAACAGAGCCGGCGCGAGCACGGCGACAATGTGATGACGCCTCCCAAGAAGGAGTCGCTATGGCGCCTGTTCCTGGAGAAGTTTCAAGACCCGATCATCCGCATCCTGCTGATCACCTTGGCGTTGTCGGTGGGGGTGGCCGTGTACCAGTATGTCGCCCTTCATGCAGGTGCGGTGGTGTTGCTCGAGCCGCTGGGCATCTTCATCGCGGTGATGCTGGCCACCTGTGTGGGCTTCGCCTTCGAGGTGAGCGCAAACCGCAAGTTCGACGTGCTCAACCAAGCCAAGGACGAAGAGAAGGTCACCGTGTTTCGCGACGGCATCATCACCCGCATCGAACGGCGCGAGGTGGTGGTGGGCGACACGGTGGTGCTCGACCCGGGCGACGAGGTGCCGGCTGACGGCCTCCTGGTGGAGGCCGTCAGCCTGGAGCTCAACGAGTCTTCGCTGACGGGAGAGCCCATGGCACGCAAGACGGTGGTGGAGGAGGAGCTCGACCCGGAGGCGACCTACCCCTCTAACTATGTGTGCCGCGGCTGCACGGTGATCGACGGCCATGGCATCTTCGTGGTGGAGAAGGTGGGCGACCATACCGAATGGGGCAAGGTCTATCGCGGCGCGCAGATCGACAACAAGGTGAAGACGCCGCTCAACGAGCAGCTCGACCGGCTGGGCCATACCATCACGGTGGCTAGTTACGTCATCGCCGGCCTGGTGGTGGCGTTCCGGCTGGCGGTGTACCTGTTGGACGACGACATCCTCTTCCAATGGGCCGACTTTGCCGCGTACTTGCTCAACACCCTGATGATAGCCGTCACGCTCATCGTGGTGGCCGTCCCCGAGGGCCTGCCGATGAGCGTGACGTTGAGTCTCGCCCTCAGCATGCGGCGGATGCTCGAGACCAACAACCTGGTGCGTAAGATGCACGCCTGCGAGACCATGGGTGC
This sequence comes from Bacteroidales bacterium, assembly GCA_016291135.1. Lineage (GTDB taxonomy): Bacteria > Bacteroidota > Bacteroidia > Bacteroidales > F082 > Limimorpha. The sequence continues at coordinate 22,080 of JAEFAE010000012.1, read as the reverse complement.
CTCCACTGTGATCTGCACCGACAAGACGGGCACGCTGACGCAGAACAAGATGCGCGTCAGTGAGTTCATGATCTACGGACTGCACGACAACCGCCTCGACGACTCCCAGACCGCTGTCCTGGTGAAAGAGGGTGTCGCCATGAACTCCACGGCATACCTCGACTTCTCCGACAAAAGGGAAGCCAAGGGGGTGGGCAACCCCACCGAGGCGGCGCTGCTGGCATGGCTGTTCGACCAGAACGTGGACTACATCCGCTACCGCGACAGCGAGCGTATCATCAAGCAGCTGCCGTTCTCCACGAAATACAAGTTCATGGCCACCGTAGTGGCTACCGACGATCCCGAGGTAGGGCTGCTCTACGTCAAAGGGGCTCCGGAGATGATCCTCAAGCACTGCTCCAAGATACGGATGCAGGAGGGCGAGTGTGCCATCGACGGTTTCCGTGCGATGGTGGAGTCGCGTCTGCTGCACTATCAGAGCCAAGCCATGCGCACCCTGGGATTTGCCTACCGCTACGTTCGTTTGGATGAGCTCGACGCTGTGTTCAACGAGGTGAAGCTGGCTGCCATCGACCTCTGTTATCTGGGCACCTGCGCCATCGCCGACCCCGTCCGTATGGACGTGCCTGAGGCGATCCGAGACTGCCTGGAGGCAGGCATCCAGGTGAAGATCGTCACGGGTGACACTTCGGGCACCGCCAAGGAGATCGGCCGACAGATCGGCCTCTGGACCGAAGCGGATACCGACGAGGCGAACCACCTCACCGGAAAGGAGTTCGGTAGGATGAGCGATGAGGCATTGATGGAGCGCATCGGCGACCTCAAGATCCTGTCAAGGGCCCGTCCCACCGACAAGGAACGGCTGGTGAAGCTGCTGCAGCGCAGGGGAGAGGTCGTCGCCGTCACCGGCGACGGCACCAACGACGCGCCGGCCTTGAACGCCGCCCAGATCGGCCTCTCGATGGGCGACGGCACCTCGGTGGCCAAGGAGGCCAGCGCCATCACCATCCTCGACAACTCGTTCCGGAGCATCGCCCGGGCGGTGGTGTGGGGACGCTCGCTCTACCATAACATCCAACGATTCATCCTCTTCCAGATGACCATCAACGTGGCGGCTTGCCTCATCGTCTTGTTGGGCGCCCTCTTGGGTACGGAGTCGCCGCTGACGGTGACCCAGATGTTGTGGGTGAATCTCATCATGGACACCCTGGCGGCCCTAGCCTTGGCTTCGTTGCCGCCCGATCCTCAGGTGATGCAGGAGCGTCCGAGGTCGCGTCAGGCTTACATCATCTCCAAGCCGATGGCATGGCGTATCTTTGGCGTGGGGCTGTTTTTCGTGGCGTTGCTGTTTGGGCTGATCCAGTATTTCAAACATGTCGAGATCGGGTCGCTGGCCGATTTTACCCTGCAGGGGTATTTCTCCAACTATTTCAATTTCAGCCATGTGCATAACGGGATCTCCCGCTACGAGCAGACCTTGTTCTTCACGCTGTTCGTCTTTTTGCAGTTTTGGAACATCTTCAACGCCCGGGCGTTCCTGACGGGGCAATCTGCCCTAAAGGGCCTGTTTTCGACATCGGTCAGGCAGGGGTTCGGGGTGGCGCTGGCCATCATCCTGTTGGGGCAGGTGATGATCGTCACCTTCGGCGGCGAGCTCTTCGAGGTGACGCCGCTGTCGCTGGGCGACTGGCTTCGCATTGTCGTGTTCACCTCGCCGATCCTGTGGATCGACGAGCTTACCCGCGGATTGGGGAAACATAAAAAACAATAATTACCGACAGGTCGCCCCTATGGGGCGTAACCGACAGGGCACCCCTAACGGGGTGCGTTAAAACGGGCGAATCGTTATCCCATGGTTGTCACCATGGCCCCATGGTTTTCACCATGGGCTACCGACAGGTCGCCCCTATGGGGCGTAACCCAACAAGACATCCCAACGGAGAAGGGACCTCTTTTGGGGCAAAAAAAGCGGGGCTTCCCGTCAGGGAGGCCCCGCTGTTCGATGGGAAAACCATCACCTTATTTCTCGGTTTTCCGTTGGTAGGTGACAGAATAATTCCCCATGTCTTTCAGCACCAGGTGCTCTTTGGTGACCTCGTCGATCCAGAGGGTGTCGGCAAACGCACGCGGGTTGGTGCCCGTGTAGTTGCCCTTGAGAATCAGCTGGTCGCCGATCTTCTCCCAGGCGTTGTATTCGCGGTAGCCCATGTTGATCGGGACGACCGTGCCGTCTTTCACCAGGGTGAATCCCGTCTCGCCGAACACGCTGTCCTCGTCGGCGGGGTCGATCCATGTACCGAGGAGGTTGTCGCTGTTGCAGGCGCTGAAGCCAAGGCCCAATAACAGGCTGATGGCGATGAAGAAAAATCCTTTTTTCATGGTATGTGGTATTGTGTTTCTTTCAATGGTTTACGGGACGATTCTCGTGCCGCAGCTGGGGTCGGTGAGGCTGGTTGCCTCGGTGATGATGGCTTGGTGGCCGGTGGCCTCGACAAAAAGGATGGCGGCGCGTACCTTGGGAGCCATGCTGCCTTCGGTGAACTGACCGTCAGCAAGGTGCTTCTTGGCCTCGGCCACGGTGATCGTGTTCAGCGCCTGCTCGTTCTCCTTGCGGAAGTTGATGTACACCTTCGGAACGTCGGTGAGGATGTAGAACTCATCCGCGTGGATCTTGATGGCGGTCATGGCAGAGGCGAGGTCCTTGTCGATAACGGCTTCGACACCGCACAGACAGCCTTTCTTCTCGACAACCGGGATGCCGCCGCCGCCCACGGTGACGACGATGTTGCCTTCATCGGCGAGGCGTTTCACGATGTCGATGTTCTGGATGCCGATGGGTTTGGGTGAGGCGACCACCTTGCGCCAGCCACGGCCTTTGGGGTCTTCCTTGTAAACGGCACCGGTCTCGGCGGCATACTGTTCCGCCTGTTCTTTGGTATAATAGGGGCCTACGGGCTTGGTGGGGTTCTGGAACATCGGGTCGTCTTTGTCAACAATGACCTGTGTCACCAACGTCACCACATTGCGGCGCATGCCTTCCTGGGCAAACACCTTGTCGAGTCCCATCTCGATCATGAATCCGATCAGGCCTTGGGTCTCGGCGACACAGAAATCGATGGGCATGTCCGGAACGTTGAACACCTGGTTTCCGGCTTCGTTCTGCAGCATCACATTGCCGACTTGGGGGCCATTGCCATGGCCGATGACGAGATTGTAATCATTCTTGAGGAAGGGGAGCAGCGACTTGCAAGTTTCAGTCACATTCTGCATCTGTTCTCTGTAGGTTCCTCTTTGTCCGCCTCTCAAAAGGGCGTTACCACCGAAAGCAATAACGGCTAATTTTTTCATAAGGGTCTATCTTTCAATTATTTATTACTAATAATCCTCTATTTTGGGACTGCAAAGGTAGTGAAAAAATGGATAGCAACTCCCTTTATGGCCAAAAATTAGGGCCAAGTGTTTCTTTTTTAGCGGTTTTCAGAAGGTCTTTTCCCGTCAGAAGGGCAGGTTGTCGTCGGAGGTGATGGAGGGCATCGGACCATAGGAGGGCAGTGGGCCGAAGGTGTCGTCGTTCATCTTGGAGCCTACGATCCTCGTATTGAAGTTCGGGTTGGGACCGAGGGTGATGTCCTCGGCAGAGGCCAGGCGGTCTTGTCCGAACTCCTCGAAGCGGGCGTACTGGCCAACGAAACGCAGGTTGACCTCACCCAGCTTGCCGTTACGGTGCTTGGCGATGTCGATGCAGGTGAAGCCTTGCGGCAGGTCGGGGTTCTCCTGTTCGTTCTTGTAGTATTCTGGACGGAAGATGAACATGACCATGTCGGCGTCCTGCTCGATGGCGCCCGATTCACGCAAGTCGGAGAGGATGGGCTTCTTCGATCCCGGGCGGGACTCCACGTTACGGCTCAGCTGCGACAGGGCGAGCACGGGGATCTCCAACTCCTTGGCGAGGGCCTTGAGTGAGCGCGAGATCATGGAGATCTCCTGCTCACGGTTGCCGCCGCGTTCCGTCTTGGCCGTCATCAGCTGCAGGTAGTCGATGAAGATCATCTGGATGTCGTGCTGCTGTTTCAGACGACGGCATTTGGCGCGGAGTTCGAACACCGACAGCTGCGGGGTGTCGTCGATGAAGATGGGGGCGTCGATCAATGGTGTCACCTTGGTGTTCAGCTGCTGCCACTCATGCTCGGCCAGGTCACCCGAACGAAGCTTGTCGGCGGTGAGGGAAGTCTCGGTGGAGATCAGACGGGTGACCAACTGTACCGACGACATCTCCAACGAAAAGAACGCTACGGGGCGTTTGAAGTCCACGGCGGCGTTGCGCGCCAGGTTGAGGGCGAAAGCGGTCTTACCCATGGAGGGACGGGCCGCCAGGATGATGAGGTCCGACTTCTGCCAGCCTTGGGTGATGCGGTCCAGCTCGGTATAGCCCGAGGGCACGCCACGCAGCTTCTGGTCGCTGTTCTTGGCGTTTTGGATCTCCGTGATGGCCTTGTTCACCAAGTCCTGCATCGAGTTGTAGCTCCGGCGGAGGTTGTTTTCGCTCACCTGGAAGAGCTTGTTCTCGGCGTTGTCCAACAGGTCGAACACGTCGGTGGTGTCCTCGAAGGCCTGGTTGATGGTCTCCGATGAGATCACGATGAGTTCCCGCTGGATATGCTTCTGCATGATGATACGCGCGTGGTACTCGATGTTGGCTGCCGACACGACACGGTTGGTGAGTTTGGAGATGTAGTAGGCGCCCCCCACCAGCTCCAGGTCGCCCGACTGCTTCAGCTCGTTGGTGACCGTGAGGATGTCGATCGGTTCGGATTTTCCGAACAGGTCCTTGATGGCTTTGAAGATCTTTTGATGGGCTTCCTTGTAGAAAGCCTCGGGGGTGAGGATGTCGATGACTTCGTTGACGGCGTTTTTCTCCAGCATCAAGGCACCCAAAACCACCTCCTCCAAGTCAACAGCTTGGGGAGGAATGCGTCCTTGGTTGGCCAATAATTGTTCCGGTGTGGTTCGTCGTTGTAAGTTCCCTGAGTGAGGTTTGAGAAGGGTATCAGTTGGCATGTTTGTATCTCTAGTTTGTAAAAGTAAAACCCGTTTTCGCTTTGGCAAAAGTATAACATTCTTCCTGCTGCCGTGGCGGAAAAAGCCCATTAGTTATCAACCGGCATTTTTTTGAAAAAATGTTGATAAATACTTTTAACTACCTCGTTTTCAGCGATTAGGTCTTCCTTGGCTTGTTGATAACTTGTTAAATCCGTTCCATGGGCTTCAACAACTATCCTGCTGTGTTCAAATAGCTTGACCTCGTGAAACATTGCCTGCGCGACGTGTTGTAAACTAAAATCGTATTTCATTAGGGGATGAAACATTCGGGCATGATTCAACACTTCGTATAGATTGAACACCTTGTAACCGAAGGTTTGGTTCTGTGTAATTTCATGACGCATGAGGGTGCTGGCCAGGTCGAGGGGGGTGAAGCAGACGATCAAGTCGTATCGCGACAGCCGTTCGGTGAGCAGGGCGATGCTCTCCCGCCATTGGGCATGGTCTTCAAAACAGTCCCAAAGGGTGTGACCGTTAGGCTCTTGATCCCCCGAGAGGGCGAAGGCCAGGATCATCTCCTGATAGGGTCGGGTGCCGTCGAGCTCGGGCACGGCAGGACGGTCGAGCAGCAGGTTCAGGTAGGCGATGGAGCGGGGCTTGGGGTCGGGTGCCAGGGCGAACAAGGTCTTGTAGTCGATATAATAGGATCCCGATTCGAGTGCCTCGATCTGGTGCGCTTCCTCGCTTTCGCTCCCCATTTGTTTGAGCATCAATGCGTTGGTTCCGTATCCTCCGAAATACAACCGGAACAGTTCCTCGTCGGGTAGGGCCGTGGAATAGAGGAAACTGTTGCGAGGCACCTGTTTCCAGCAGTGGCCCAGGAAGTCGCAGGTATAGGGCTCGTGGCACTGTGTCCCGATGCGACACAGGGGGGCGTGGGGCAGGGCCACCACTTTCTTCAGCCGTTCCACGTTGGCAGCTACCCAGGCTTCCTTCTCTTGGGCGTATTCGAGCACCGAGACCATGACGAAGAGCTCCTGGACGTCGATGTCGCCATTTTTGACATAGTCGCCGTTGAGGTGCATGAGCTGGAAATCCGACAGCGGCACCCCGCAACCGTGCAGCACGTAGTATTGGAGGGCGGCGTCGTTATAATAGGTGGGACTCAGCCGCAACGAGCTCTTCACTTCGACGGCCTTCCACCGGTCGCCGTCGCGTACCAGCAGGTCGACCATGATCAGCGTGTCGTTGTACTGGAACACCGCCTCGTACATCACGTTGACGGCCGGGTCTGCGAGGTTGGCCATGGTTTCCTGTACCTTTTTCGGAAACTGGCTGGGGGCGTTGGGCGTCATGTTCACCCCTCCCGGAAAGCACTGCTGTGCCAAGATACCCACGTCGGTACCGCGTTGGAACCGAGCCCGTTGCTCGATGCTGAGCTTGTCGCGGAGATAGGGATGCTTCTTGGTCATGTACAAGGCCTTCTCGCATTGGAGGCCTTTGATATAGGTGGATTTCGAGAGGATGTGCATGGAGGATTATTTGAAGGAGAAGATACATTTTTTCGCCATCAGGGTCATGCTGACGCCCCGAGCCACCATGAACAGCAGGAAAGCAATCCACAAGCCGTGGTTGCCATACAAGGGCATCAACACATACCAGGCAGGCAGGAACACCAGCAGCGAAGCGATGATCATCGTGTTACGGATCTCCTTGGCTGCTGTGGCGCCGATGTACACACCATCCCAGAGGAAGGCGGCGAAGGTGATGACGGGAATGAGGATCATATAGACGTAATAGGGGCAGGCCAGTTCCGCCACGCCGGGCTGGTCGGAGACCAGACGGATGAAAGGCTCGGGGAAAGCCCAGTAGAGCAGGGTGAAAGGCAACGTCAGCCCCAAGCCCCACCAAAACAGGTAGCGGACCGTCTTCTTCAACCGCTCCAGGTCGTGCGCTCCGGTGAAACGGCCCACCAGGGCCTCGCCGGCGTAGGCGAAGCCATCGGTAAAGTAGCTGAAGATGTAGAAGAACTGCATCAGGATCATGTTGACCGCCAGGAGGTCGTCGCCGAGTTTTGCGCTCTGGTTGGTGAAAAAGGCGATGGTGAGCACCAGCAGGATGCTGCGGATCATGAAGTCGGTGTTGACTTTGAAGAACCGCTTCACCTTGTCGGCCTGCAACAGGATCCGTTTCTCGATTGGGATGAGGTAGCGGCGGTATTTGGCGAGCATGAAGACGACGGCGGTCAGCAAGCCGGTGTATTGCGCGATGACGGTGCCCAAGGCCACGCCGGCGACACCCAAATGGAACACCTTGACAAACAGCACGCTGAGTGCGATGTTCACCACGTTGATCAAAATGGCGATGACCATGGGGATGGTGGTGTTCTGCATCCCGATGTACCATCCGTTGAAAGTGTAGAGTGCCAACACCGCCGGTGCCGCCCAGATTCGCACGCGGAAATACACGCTCGTGTAGCCCAGCACCTCGTCGCTGCCGTTCAGCAGTTGTAGGGCGATCCATTCGATGGGCCGTTGCAGCGTGAGCACCAAAAGGGTTGCCATCAAGGCAATGCCCATGGAACGGTAGAAGCCGTATGAGATCTCGGTTTCGTCATGCCCCCCGTATGCCTGTGCGGTGAGTCCGGTGGTCCCGGCTCGCATGAAGCTGAAGATGGAGTACAGCACGCTGAAGACGGTGCCACCCAGGCCGATGGCCCCGATATAGACTACCGAATCGAGATGCCCCATGAGCATCATGTCGACCAGGCCCAGCAACGGCACGGTGATGTTGCTGACGATGTTGGGAATCGCCAGCCTGAGGATGCTCCGGTTCAGCCGTTCTTGTTCCATGACGTTGTGTCGTGCCCGGGGTGTGGTCATTGGATCAGCGCCACGATGCGCTCCAGCCAGATGCGGTCGGTCTCGTCGAAGGTGTTCAGCTCCCGGCTGTCGATGTCGAGCTCGGCCCACATTTCACCATCCTTGAACATCGGCACCACGATCTCGCTGCGCGACTCACTGCTGCAGGCGATGTGCCCGGGAAACTGCTCCACGTCGGGCACCACGAGGGTCTTGCGCTGTTCCCATGCCGTGCCGCAGACCCCTTTCCCGAAGGGAATCCTCGTGCACGCCAGCGGGCCTTGGAAAGGCCCTAAAACCAACTGTTTTCCATCCACAAAGTAGAATCCGGTCCACCAAAAACCAAAGGTGAAGTGGATCAACGAGCTGAGGTTGCTCAGGTTGGCGATCAGGTTGGTCTCGTCCTGGACGAGGGCCTGCGCCTGCTTCAACAGAAGCTGGTACTGTTTTTCTTTTTCTTCCATGATGCAAAATTACGTTAAAAAAACGTACCTTTACCGCTTCAAAAGCACACGATCATGAAAAAGGTCCATTTTATCGCCATTGGAGGGAGTGCCATGCACAACCTCGCCATCGCCCTGCACCGCAAGGGCTATGAAGTCACGGGTTCCGACGACGAGATCTTCGAGCCTTCGAAGTCACGCCTGGCCAAGGAGGGCATCCTGCCACCGCAGTGGGGCTGGTACCCTGAAAAGCTTGATGCCAGCTACGACGCCGTCATCCTCGGCATGCACGCCCGTATCGACAATCCCGAGTTGGTGCGCGCCCAGGAGCTGGGTCTCAAGGTATATTCCTATCCCGAATACCTGTATGAGCAAGGTAAGGACAAGACCCGCATCGTCATCGGGGGCAGCCATGGCAAGACGACGATCACCTCCATGATCCTGCATGTGCTCAAGCACGTAGGCATCGAGACCGATTTCATGGTGGGGGCCCAGCTGGAGGGGTTCGACGTGATGGTGCGCCTCAGCGAGACGGCCCGTTACATGGTCATGGAAGGCGACGAATACCTCACTTCGCCCATCGACCGGGTTCCGAAGTTCCATCACTACCATCCCCACATCGCTGTCATCAGCGGCATCGGCTGGGACCATGTCAATGTGTTTCCAACCTTCGACAACTACCTGGAGCAGTTCCGCATCTTTGTCCGCACCATCGAGCCGGGAGGATGCCTGATCTACGACGGTACCGACGTCGAGGCGGAGAAGATCGCCCAGGGAGCCCCTTGCAAGACCTATGGTTATGGAGTGCACCCCTTTGAAAGTGAAGGTATTAAGACGTCCTTGATCTTGCCCGACGGCAGCCGCCGGGAGGTGGGCGTCTTTGGCAGCCATAACATGAAGAACCTCAATGCGGCACGGCTGGTGTGCGGGCAGCTGGGGGTCACCGACGCCCAGTTCTACGATGCCATTGCCTCCTTCAAGGGGGCGGCGCGTCGTCTGGAGCTCCTGTTCGAGACCGACGACAACCTGGTCTTCCGCGACTTCGCCCATGCCCCGTCCAAGGTGGATGCTTCGGTGAAGGCCTTGCGGGAGCAGTTCCCCAAGAAGCACCTCATCGCCGTGTTCGAGCTGCATACCTACAGCAGCCTCAGTGAGGTCTTCATCGACCATTACCGCGATGCGTTGAAGCGTGCCGACACGGCCATCGTCTTTTACGATCCCCATGCCGTGGCCATCAAGAAGTTGGAGCTGATGCCCGATGCCCGTATCGTGGAAGGTTTCGGCCGGTCCGACCTGAAGGTGGTGCACAACAAGGCGGAGCTGATCGCCTTGTTGGAAAAAGGTCCCCGGCACGAGGTTGTCGGCGCATTCATGAGCTCGGGCGATTTCAACGGCCTCACCACCGACGATCTCCGGGCCCTTTACGATTAAGACCCCGTTAGGGGTTCGCTGTCGGTAGCCAGGGGTAAAACCCCTGGGGACGTGGAATAAAAAAATGAACCCCATTAGGGGTTCGCTATCGGTTACCAGGGGTAAAACCCCTGGCGTCAGAATTGAAACACCTTGTTATCTACCGGAAGGTTATAGACCGTGTTGTAGATGCTGTAGGTATCCACCGTGTCGTTGTTGTCGATTAGGATGATCTCTCGGAGCATCAGCGTCTGTTTGTCGTAATTGAAGATGACATTCTTGTATCCGATGCCCAGGAGGCTTTTCTTCGTGTTGGTGCAATACACCTGCTGGTAGGGCCCGATCTCGAAGACCTTGACGGCATAGCTGTTCTCGTTGGCGAGCTCTTGGCAGCGGCCTTGGAAGCCGTAGAGGAAGATGTTGCTCAGCGATCGCATCATGCCTCCGTTGCGGAGCTTGAACTTGCCGTTGAACAGTCCGATGTTCATCTTCAGGTGATCCACGTTGACGATCATGTGCTTCCCGTTGTCGAACAGGGCCGCGAATTGGTTGGGACAGACAAAATAGAGCTTTCCGGATTGTTCGGTCTTCTTGTCCGACTTCGCCTGTGTGTTGTGCAGGTCCGTCTCGAACGACTGCACGGTGGCGTTGGCGTTGCGGATCTTGACAAGCATTTCTGTATCTTGGGCATGGAGCGCGACCGTCAACAGAAACAATAAGGGTAGAAGCAGCAGTTTTCTCATCGCCGGGGCTTATTTGTCGAGGCTCATCAGGAACTCTTCGTTGCTGACGGTCTTGGCCACGCGGTCCTTGAGGAACTCCATGGCTTCGACGGGCGTCATGTCGGCGAAGTGGGTGCGCAGTGCCCATACACGGGCCAACGTGGTCTCGTCGACCAGCAGGTCGTCGCGGCGGGTACCCGAGGCCACGATGTCGATGGCCGGGAAGATACGCTTGTTCGACAGGCGTCGGTCGAGCTGCAGCTCCATGTTGCCGGTGCCCTTGAACTCTTCGAAGATCACTTCGTCCATCTTGGATCCGGTGTCGATGAGGGCGGTAGCCAGGATGGTCAACGATCCGCCGTTCTCGATCTTACGGGCGGCGCCGAAGAAGCGTTTCGGCTTCTGGAGGGCGTTGGCCTCGACACCGCCGGTGAGCACCTTGCCAGAGGCAGGCGACACCGTGTTGTAGGCACGTGCCAGACGGGTGATGGAGTCGAGCAGGATGACCACGTCGTGGCCGCATTCGGTGAGTCGCTTGGCTTTTTCCAGCACGATGTTGGCGATCTGCACATGCTTGGAGGCAGGCTCGTCGAAGGTGGAGGCGATGACCTCTGCGTTGACGCTGCGCTGCATGTCGGTGACCTCCTCGGGACGCTCGTCGATGAGCAAGATGATCAGGTACACCTCGGGGTGGTTGGCGGCGATGGCGTTGGCCACCTCTTTCAACAACACCGTCTTACCGGTCTTGGGCTGGGCCACGATCAGTCCGCGCTGACCCTTGCCGATGGGGGCGAATAGGTCCATGATGCGGGTGGAGATGGTGCCGCCCTGATGTCCGGTGATGGTGAATTTCTCGTTCGGGAACAGGGGGGTGAGGAAGTCGAAGGGGATGCGGTCCCTGACCTCTTCGGGTCGGCGGCCGTTGATGAAGTCCACCTTGACCAGCGGGAAGAACTTCTCGCCACTCTTGGGCGGACGGATGGTGCCCAGGATGGTGTCGCCCGTCTTCAGTCCGAAGAGCTTGATCTGTGAAGTAGAAACATAGATGTCGTCGGGCGAGGAGAGGTAGTTGTAGTCCGATGAACGCAGGAAGCCGAAGCCTTCCGGCATGATTTCGAGCACACCCTCGGCCTCCACCACGCTGTCGAACTCGTTGAGGAGCTCGTCGCGACGCTGTTTCTCCAGCTTCTCGGCGTTTTGCGGGTTGTTTTGGCCGTTCTGACCATTTTGGTTTTGACCATTTTGGTTTTGACCGTTCTGATAGCTTTTCGGTTCGCGCTGTTCCTTGAATTCCTTGGGCTCACGTTGTTCCTTAAACTCTTTCGGTTCACGTTGCTCCTTGAATTCCTTGGGCTCACGTTGTTCCTTGAATTCCTTGGGCTCACGTTGTTCCTTGAATTCCTTCGGTTCACGCTGTTCCTTGAACTCCTTGGGCTCTTTCGGGGCAACCGGCTGGGGAGCGGATTCCATCTTGCGGTCGCTCATGGGGCCGCTGGTGCCGGCGGGCAGTTCGGGCATCGGTTTGTTTTCCCTTGAGATGCGTGGGCGTTTCTCGCGCTTCGCCTTGGGCTCGGCCTCGGTTTGTACGGGCGCTGTCACAGGCTGTGCCGTTTCTTCGGCAGTGGGGAAGGGGATGGTCTCTTGTGCTTTGGCGGCTTCCGCTTTCGGCTTACGACCTCTCTTCTTGCCAGCCTTGGGTTCAGCGCCTTCGGCCACAGGGGCCTCGGCGCTGGCTTCTGCCTTGGGTGCGGCAGGAGCGTCCTCTTCCTTCTTCACGTTGTTTTCCGGGGTCTCGTTTTTGCGTTTTCTCCCTCTTTTCTTGGGGCCGGCCTCATTGCCGTCGTTGCTTGCTTTAGGGGCGGTGGCGTCCTTCTTTGCGGCTTTGCGGAAGTCTTCGGGATGTTCCACCTGATGGTCGATGATGTCGTAGATGAGTTGTTGCTTGGTGCGTCCCTCATCGTCAATGCCAAGTTCGATGGCGATCATTTTCAGATCTTCCAACGTCTTGTCGTTCAATTCATAAATGTTATACATAAAAGGTTGTAATAAGAAAAGTTAGGGAACGATATGATTTTGTATCCCGGAAATGGGAAAATCATGCTTTGAATGTGCTTGTAGGAAAAAAGCACTGCAAAAATAGTGAAAATCTTGAATCCCGCAAGTATTTTTTTGCTTTTTTCGCATTTTTTCTATCTTTGCAACCCAAAATAAGCGCATTTGATCATGAAACAAAGAGCCCAATCCATTCTGTTTTTCTTTTCGGCCGTGTTGTTCGGCCTGCTGTTTTTCATGCCCCTGGCTTTGTACCTCGACGATTACGGCACCTATTATAAACTATATGTGTACGGCGTGAATGTCGTCTCGGTGGCCCCCAACATGGACGTCGCCTTCAGCGGATTGTATACCTTGCCGCTGTTGATCCTCACCGTGGCAGTCATCCTCATCAACTTCTATCTGTCGATGGCCATTTTCCGTGCGGTGAAGCTGGCGCAGTTTGTGCGGCTTTTCAAGCTCTCGCGGATCAACCTCGCCCTGGCCGTGGTGCTCATCGCCACGATCTTCGTGTATTACCTTGTCAAGACCGGCAGCCAATATGCCATCCTTCCGTCCTTTGCCTGGCCGGCTTGGGGTGCTTTCCTTACGTTGGTGGCGTTGGTCCTGATGCTCTTGGCCTCCTCGGGCCTGCGGAAGGACATCAAGAAGGTCCAGTCGATCGACAGACTCCGCTAACCCTGTCTATTACCCCCTTGGTTTATCAAAGATTTCCAGGTCCTTGAAGGTCTTCCCGTCGATGACCATGCGGACCATGGTGATCTTTTTGTGGAATCCCGAGGTGCCTGCCGCGCCGGGGTTGATGTGCAGCAGCTGCAGTTTCTGGTCGTAGATCACTTTCAGGATATGGGAATGCCCGCAGACGTATAGCTCGGGTTTCTTGTCTTGGAGCAGGATCCTGACCTCGGGCATGTAATGGCCGGGATAGCCTCCGATATGGGTCATATAGACGTGGACGTCCTCCACTTGGAAGAATAGATCCTCGGGATATTGCAGCCGCACGATGTGGTCGTCGATGTTGCCATGGACCGCGCGGAGCGGCTTGAATGCCTCAAGCCGCTCCGCCGTCTCGATGTTGCCGATGTCGCCGGCATGCCATATTTCGTCCACGTCCTTGAAGAAGTCGAAGACCTGGGGGATCAGCACTCCATGCGTATCCGATAATATGCCAATTCGTTTCATTCCTTCTTCTGGCTGCTGCCTTCTTAAAGGTTGAACAACACGCCCACGGCGAGCACTTCCTTGAACTGGACCTTGGATCCGGTGGTCTTCAAGGCGTTGCCGTCGGGGCCGAGCATGGCGTTGCCCGCATCGTCATAGACGGGGAATTTGATGTCGTAGTCATAGATCAGGTGGGTGCCTAAGCTGCAGTTCAGCCAGGAGTTGACCTTCATCACGAAGAGGTTCTGCCAATCCACGTCGATACGTTCCGGGTGGTCGAGGTAGTTGGAGAAGAGCTCCAGCTTCGACTCGAAGTCCACATTTTGCATCAGCGTGTATTTCATCTTGGCGGCAAGACGGGCACCGAATTCATAGCGAATCTTTTTGCCTTTGATCCATTCCGTGCTGTCGTTGGGGTTGAAGTAGCCGGCTTCCACACCGTAGGCGCCTTCATTGGCCAGCTTTTCGTCGTTGACGATGGTGATACGGCCGGTCACTGGGGCGAAGTTGACGGAGAAGTGCTCGTTGGGGACCCATTCAATACCCAAGCCGAGGGTGAGGTAGGCCGGGGCAAGGAATTTGGAACGGTAGTCTGAGGAGTCTTTGGCATAGTCGAACCCGTAGGCCATCTGCGAGCGGAAGGCGAACTCCAAACTGTAGTTGAGGTGTTCGGTGGCCTTCAAGCCTGCCAGCGAGGTGAACTCCAGCTTGTCATCCGTCTTGACGGGTTTCTGTTTGAAGTTGAAGTAGCTGTAGCCCAAGGCCGCGTTGAGGCTGTTGTCCCACTTGAAGTTGTCCTTGGCGTAGTTGATGCCGTAGTTGAACGTGCCCAGCCAGTTGAGGGCGTTTTGGCCGCCCGCCGCCCAGTTGGTGAATGAAACCTGTGAGAAGTTGAGTCCCACGTTGCCTTTCTTGGTCCAGTTGCTGGCCGGAGCCTCCTGAGCGCAAGCCCCGATGCCCATCAGCAGCATTGCTGCAATGATCAATGTCTTTTTCATGGATTGTGTATTTGATTGTTTGTTGTTTCGTTGATGCAGCCATCCTTTCCATGGCGTCCTAATAGCTGTTCCCATCCTGATAGTTCCTTGTCCCGAAGTTGAACGTGATGTCCTGTTCGTTGCGGCTTCGAACGTACTGTCCGTTTTTGACGGCGGGGATCCACCGCGTGCCTTCCATCAGGCGTATGGCCTCGTTGTCGCATCCGCCGCCCACCGATTGTTCGACGAGGATGTTGGAGATGGCTCCGTCGGTTTCCACCACGAAGCTCAGTCGGACCGTTCCTTGGATCTCGCCGACCTTGGCGGCTTCGGGGTATTGCAGTTCCTTGAGGATGTACTGGGCCAGCGTGCTTCCGTTGGCGAAGTAGGGCTTGGCCTGCTCGTCCAGCTGATACAGCTCGTAGATATGGTAGCTGGTGTCGGCTTCGTGGGTGAGGGGCGGTGTGGTCCGTTCCCGTTTCTTCCAATAGCGCTTGTAGGCCTTGGCCTTGTATTCGATGCGGTATTCCATCTCCGATGCCACGGCGCTCAACTCCTGATAAGCCGGGTTCCAGAGAATCTTTTGCACCAGGTCGATGGCTTGTCGGTCGGCTTCCTCGCAGAACGACGTTTTGATGTGGTAGTCGCTGCCTTGTCCTTTCTCGTCGAGATGGAAGGCGACAACCACCGTCCCGTTGCGGCCTGCTTCGAGGGCGTCGGCGGGATACACCAGGTTCTCTTGGATGAAAGTCCGTGTCGGTTCCACGCCTGCACGCGGGGTGCCCGGGCTGAATTGGGCATGGGCGGCGACACTCATTCCGATGCTCATTAGGGCAAGCAACAGCATTTTGGTGGGGGATGCTTTCATGGTGATTGGGGTTATAATGAACCTTATTCTAGTTTTGCGTTGCTAAATTACGACTTATTTTCTTATTTTTGCAAAAAAAGAAACCATGGAGAAAAATCACGACAACAACCTGGTCTTCGGTGTGCACCCCGTGCAGGAGCTGATCCGTTCGGGCAAAGAGATGGAAAAGGTGTTCATTCAGGCGGGAAGCCGTTCCCCGGAGCTCTCCGAGATCGCCCGCGACTGCCGCGCCCGTCAGGTGCCTGTGCAGTTTGTCCCTATCGAGAAGATGAACCGCCTCACCCGCAAGAACCACCAGGGTGTCGTCGCTTTTGTCTGTCCCATCGAATACCAGCCTCTGGAGAAGGTGATACCTATTATATATGAACAGGGGAGGGATCCCTTTGTGCTGTTGCTCGACCGTGTCACCGACGTCCGCAACTTCGGCGCCATCGCCCGCACCGCCTATGCTGCCGGAGTGGATGCCATCGTGATTCCTACGGTGGGTTCCGCCCTGATCAACGGCGACGCCATGAAGACCTCTGCCGGCGCCCTCTCGCATATCAGCGTGTGCCGTGTCGCCAACCTGAAAGACGCCATCGACCTCCTGCAGGCCAGCGGCCTCCGGGTGGTGGGCTTCACCGAGAAGGCCAACTCCTCGCTCTGGGACGCCGACCTCACCGGTCCGCTCTGCGTGATGATGGGTTCCGAGGAAGACGGCATCAGCGAGGGGTGCCTGAAACGGCTCGACCAGCACCTCCGCATCCCCATGCCCGGCGACATCGATTCGCTCAACGTCTCCGTCGCCACGGGTATCGTCTGCTTCGAGGTGGTGCGGCAGCGGGGTTTCTAGAGAAGATCCTTGATCCAACGTTCCACTTCTGGACTTTTTTTGATTCCATTGGCGATTAAGCCCAGCCCGAGTGGGTCAATATGACCTTCCAATGGGATGACCTTTCTTTCGTGAATGAGTTGTCCAAAAAAGTGTTCACTTACTGTTATTACGTTGTTACAATTCACATAGGTTTGATCTTTAGTGAACTTATTTGTCTCGTTTTTCGTGAAGACGGGAAAGGTGTTGATATCCAAACCTTTCATAATCGCCAATCGATAGGCTGTATCGGTTTTAGAGGAGCAAGTTGTTAGCAACAGTATTCTTTTATTCCTTTTTATACATATATGTATATGATTTCTAATTCCAATGGGACAATCCGGGGTAAAGAAGAACAATTCACCCTCAGAGACCACCGAGCCGGATACTTGTGCGGGAACATCCATGAGGGTTAAACGTGACTGTATTGGTGATATAATTCTTTGGTGAGGTTTAATAGGTCGGGATTGTCATCAAAGACCCCTTTGCTGTCCACTGTTGCGTTTTCGAAAAACAGATCCAGGTCGATTTTGTAGGAGTTTTTGGCGTTTTCATCCTCGAGCAAATCCTTGAAGTACAGCCATTCCGGAAAGTGATGTGACAACTCGGACAATTGGTGCGCATCAAGGTGGCCGAATACATCTAAGACCAGATCCAAGGCGTTTTGGTCTGAATCGGAAAATATTTTGAGGTCGGGTTCAGAGATGGCTTTGAACTGGTGACTATTGACTGATGCGATGTATTTGTTTTTGTAACCGCTCGGATTGCTCATCTTGGTTTTCTTGCCTTCAAGCAGGCATTTCGTATCTGATGGAACGATTCCATAGGGCATGGCGTAATATGTGTCGCCTGTGATGGTTCTCCCGTATTTTCTTAAATGATAACGGTCGGCCAGCCACAATAACTTATAGGCTTTCCTATTGTCTATGGTATTGTTTGGCTGATGCGTCGCCAAGTATGTCATTGATTGGATGATTTTTTTCGTATCCTGAGTCATTACGTTTAATTTTGCAGCAAAAATATGTAAATAATTTCATTTCCTCCGTAAAATACGAACACTCTTTAGAAAAAAGTTATCAACAATTTCGCGCGACCTGTTCATAACTTTTTCACGATTGTCTTTTCTGAAGTTTTTTTTTATTCTATTTTTGACCTTCAAATTATCATGTCAAGTCAAGAATAGGATACAATTCATAATTACAATTCACAAATTATTCATTAAATCTTTTTATTATGAAAAGGAAATCATTACTAATGATGCTCTTATGCTTTGCCTTCTTCGGTGTGGCCAGAGCGCAATCGGAGTTGACTGTATTTGATGGAACAAACGCAAACAGCTATGTTCCGTTCTACGGTCTGTATGCGGACACACAGGGTGCTGCTTCTGAATGCGTCATCCCTAGCGTCGAGTTGGGTGAGATGATAGGCGGCACAATCACCGCTATCAAGTTTTACATTGAGACTGCCGCAGGGGCGGCTTGGACGGGTACGCACCAGGTGTATCTCGGCGAAGTCGATGCGACGACATTGACGGGCATTACCGGCCCGGAAGCCTACACGGTGGTGAAAACAGCCAGTTTTGATGCAACTGGCACGGAATTGACCATAGAGTTTGACGAGCCCTACGTCTATGGAGGGGGCAACTTGTTGATTGGTACCTACGTCAGTGTACAAGGCAACTGGAAATCTGCAGCGTTCTATGGCGTAAACCAGGAAGAAAACACCGGATGGTATAGAAGCGGTGCTACTGCATCGGGTTCTGGAGTCACATTCCTTCCCAAGACCACCTTCACCTATACCATTGGTGGTGGACCAACCTGTGAGAAGCCTGAAACGCTTGAGTTCGGCAATGTCACTTCCAATAGCGCTGTGCTGACTTGGAGTGGCGGCAGCGGCACCTACAATTTGGAATACAAGGCAAATGCCGATGCTGAGTGGACGGTTGCAGTGTCCAACACGACGGCTACCACCTATACCTTAAGTGGCCTCACTTCGAACACAGCCTACAGCGCCCGTGTGCAGAGCGTTTGCAGCGGCACGACCAGCAGCTGGAAGTCGGTGAGTTTCAACACCCCCGCCGGTATTCCTTTGGTGGAAGCTTTCGGCACCGCTATTCCATCCGGTTGGGCAATGTATTCCGGCTTGATGGATGGAGTGTTGGCTAACACTGTTACCTTGGCATCCGCAGCTTATGCCTGGAGCTTTGGTAGCAACAATGGCGTGTTTGACAACCACGCACGTGTCAACATCTATGGTACTGGCTGTACTAAATGGTTGGTTCTTCCCGCCTTGATGATGGAAAACAACGTGCAGCTGATGTTTGAAGTGGCTTACACCGCCTACAGTGGCACGGGTGCTCCAGCACAGAATGGAGACGACGACAAGTTTGCCGTGTTAATCAACACGCCTAGTGGTTGGGAGGTTCTTCGCCTATGGGACAATGCCGGAAGCGAGTATGTCTTGAATGACCTGAACCCCACGCCCGTCACTGTTGCTTTTGACCTTAGTGCCTATGCTGGACAGCTCGTCCAAGTGGCTTTCTATGCTGAATCCACCGAGAGCAACGCCGACAACAACCTGCATATCGATAACGTGAGCATCGATTACATTCCCGCCTGTCCCAAACCTACAGCACTTGTTGTGAACTACGAAGGCGGGACTACCGCTACGGTTACCTGGACGGGCGATGCCACTGCCTATAACATTGATCTGAACGGTAACCTCATTGAAGGAATCACGAGTCCCTATACGTTGACGGGTCTTGATCTTGCCACCACCTATGAGGTGAAGGTGCAGGCCGACTGCGGCAGCGCTGGCACGAGCGATTGGGTTGGTCCCGTCAGCTTCACCACCGATGCATGCATGCCTGAAGACCAATGTTCCCTCACCTTTGTCCTTTCCGATAGCTACGGCGACAGTTGGAATGGCGCATCCATCGATATCTATGACTACACCGGTGAAGTAGTAGGCGATCTTTTGGCCTCAGTGACCATCTCTTCAGGTATTGGAGCTGGCGTGGAACAAACCACTACCCTTAGTTTCTGCGAAGGCCAGGATCTTGCCATCATTTGGACTTCTGGCAGTTATGACAGCGAGTGCTCCTACACCATCACCGACATCAACGACGATGTGCTCGTAGAAGGTTCTGGCTCGGGATTTGACGGCTTTGCCTACACCATGGACTGCACCGTGACCGACTGCCGTACACCTTCAGACTTTGCCGCTTCTGAAATCGGCCCCCGTAGCGTGGTGCTGAGCTGGACCGAGAACGGCCCTGCCACCGAATGGGTCATTGCTTATATGTCAGAAAACGACGAGGATGTTACCGAAATTACGGTCAACACCAACCCTTACACCCTCACCGGCCTCACTCCTGAAACCATGTACGCTGCCCAGGTGACCCCTGTGTGCGAGGTGGAAAAGCCGAGTGAGGTGATTTACTGGACCACCGACGTGGCCTGCCCGAACCCCACGAATCTGAGTGTTACCCCCACTCCTTACACTGCCGAGGTGACATGGAACGGCTTCTCAGAGGCCTACGACATCGAATGGGCACCGGTGCCTGCTTCTACCAGCGAAGGCAACTGGCTGCAGTACGACAACGGAACTATGGCATCCAATGTCGGAAACTCGACTCCTGGTGTATGGACTTGGGGCGTGATGTATCCCGCCGACATGATTAGTGGCAACACCCTCACAAAGATTGCATTCTATGAGGTCGCCAACAGCTACTATGTCGACGGCACTATCAAAGTGAATATCTATTCTGGTGGCGACACAGAACCTGGTACGTTGATTGGCTCTGAAACTATTACTACAGAAGGAACAAACGGCATGCGTGAAGTGGTGATTAGTCCTATCGCCATCGACGACACACAGAACCTGTGGATAGTCTTCATCGCCAAAGCCACCTACTGCATGACAATGAGTGCTCAAGATGGTGGTGGCAACAGCAGATGGTTCCTCAATGATGGCGCTTGGGCTGATTTCGGCACCCTCTATACAGCTGGTGCAGCCTACAGTTTCATGATCCGTGGTTTTGTCGACACCATTGATTATTCGACTTGGGAGTGGACTGCTGAGTCAGGCGTAACTTCACCTTACACCATCACGGGTCTCCGTCCAGAGACGGACTATGCCGTGAGAGTGAAAGGCAATTGCGGAGAAGATGGCGAGAGCCAGTATGGCTGGGCTTTCTTCACCACTCCTTCTGCCTGCGACATGCCTATCGACCTGGCTACGGAAGACATCACCCACAACTCAGCTACGCTGAATTGGACTGGATATCAGGAGAGCTTTAATCTGCAGTATAGAACGGCTGCGATATATGAAGCCATTTGGGAAGAAGACTTCGAAAACGGCCTCGACGACTGGACCATCGTTGCAGGAGAAGGTGCAACTTATCCCTCTAGCGGAATTTGGTATACCATTGATCCTACTAGTGGCTTGGAATTTGAAGCCCATAGCGGCACCTATTGCGCCAGTTCATGGAGTTGGAATAGCTCCGCATATCAAGCCAACAACTGGCTCATCACCCCACAGCTTGACCTCCAAGGCGTATTGATGTACTATGTGAGGACCAATTCTGGTTATCCTGACAGCTACGAAGTGCTGCTTTCCACCACTGATGCGGAAACCACAAGCTTTACCGTCACTTTGCAGGAAATGGCAATTGCTCCAAACAATGGAGAATGGAACGAGGTTATCATTGACCTTAGTGCATATGAAGGACAGCAAGGCTACATCGCTATCCACCATGTCGATTATGATGCCAACTATCTCGTCATCGACGACTTCGGCGTCTATCGTGTTGATGCTGCTGGCGAATGGGAGACTGTGGAAGGTGTTACGGCTCCTTATGACCTTACCGGCTTGAGACCCGAAACCGAGTACGAATGGCAGATCCAGGGTGTGAACGAAAGCTGCGGCGAGCTCGATTGGAGCGCCATCCAAAGCTTCACCACGCCTGAGTATACCGCTCCTACCGAGGAAGATCAGGATGTGAGCCTGGCACCCGGCTGGAACTGGTGGTCGAGCAGCCTCGAGATGGATGCCACGCTGGATGCGGCCCTGAAGGACGCCATCGCGGCGGAGAACACCACGGCTGTGATCAAGAATGTGGGTGGCAACACCATGCTGGAGAACGGCACATGGTCGCCCGACATGGCCCTCGACAACGAGTCGATGTACATGATCCGCGTTGACAATGCCGTGACGGCGACGCTGACGGCGGCTCCTGCCGACCCGGCCAACCACCCGATCACGCTGGCATCCGGCTGGAACTGGATCGGATTCCCCACGGTCAACGCCATGACGTTGGACGAGGCCTTCGCGGGCATCACCCCGAACGAGGAAGACGTGGTCAAGGGCACGGCGGGTCCTGCCACCTACACCGCCGAATACGGATGGAACGGTAGCCTCACGGGTCTGGAACCCGGCGTGGGTTACATGTACAAGAACAACGGCGATCCGATGACGCTGGTTTATCCTTCGACTTCGAAGGGGATGGTGCGTGTAGTGCCCATGGAGCGTTACTGGATGAGCGACACGCACCGCCATGCGACGACGATGACGATGCTGGCGACGCTTGACGCGAGCCGTTACACGATGACGGAAGGCAACTACGAGATCGGCGCCTTCGTGGGCGACGAGTGCCGTGGCAGCGCCCGCCTGCAGCGTGTGGGCAGCCAGTACAT
>JAEFAE010000011.1 GCA_016291135.1 Bacteroidales bacterium | reverse complement strand
CGATGAGCGGGTGGTGGTCGGTGTTGAGGTTCTTGCACACGCTAGGCTGGAGGCAGGTGGGGCGGACGCATTTCTCGCAGAGGCGCTCGTCCTTGCCCCGCATCCGGTACATATTGGCAGAAGGACCACCCAAGTCGCTGATGTAGCCTTTGAAATCCTCCATCTGGGTCACCTGTTCCACCTCCCTCATGATGGATTCCTTGCTGCGCGAGGTCACAAACTTGCCCTGGTGGGCCGAGATGGTGCAGAAGGCGCATCCACCGAAACAGCCGCGGTGGAGGTTGATGCTGTGCTTGATCATCTCGTAGGCGGGGATGGCACCACGTTTGGCGTATTTCGGATGGGGGAGTCGGGTATAGGGCAGGTCGAACGAAGCGTCGATCTGCTCGGTGGTGAAAGTGGGCAGCGGA
The DNA here is from genome assembly GCA_016291135.1 of Bacteroidales bacterium. Taxonomy (GTDB): domain Bacteria; phylum Bacteroidota; class Bacteroidia; order Bacteroidales; family F082; genus Limimorpha. Next base: position 60,614 of record JAEFAE010000011.1, on the reverse strand, counting down.
GGGTTGATGATCACCCGTTGGTGGCCCACCTCTTGTATTAACCTTGCTGCGTGCTTCTTATTTGACTCTTCTTCGATATGCTTGAAGTTGGAGGCATAGCGTTTCTTGTCTTTCAGGCAGACCTCGTGGCTGACGAGTTCGATGGTCTCGCCTTCAAAAGCGGGAAGCGGCTGGCGCTTGTCTTGCAGGAAGAAGGTCTGTTGGACATCCGTTAGCTCATTGATCTTCCTTCCTTGCTGGAGGGCCTTGGCGATCTCCACCATGGTGTATTCCCCCATGCCATAGACGCCGATGTCGGCCTTGGAATCCACTAAGATCGAGGGTTTCAGGCAGTCGTCCCAATAGTCGTAGTGCGTTACCCTTCGCAACGAAGCCTCGATGCCGCCAATCACCACCGGCACATCGGGATAGAGCTTTTTCAGGATGTTGCTATAGACCACGCTGGCCCGGTCGGGACGGAAGCCCGCTTCGCCGCCAGGCGTGTAGGCGTCGTTGCTGCGGAGTCGCTTGTTGGCCGTATAATGGTTCACCATCGAGTCCATGCAGCCGGCCGAAACGCCGAAATAGAGCCGCGGCTTGCCGAACTTCTTGAAGTCCCTAAGGTCGTCCCTCCAGTTAGGTTGGGGAATCAAAGCCACCCGGAAGCCGTGATGTTCCAACATCCTCCCGATGACCGCTGCCCCAAAGGCAGGGTGATCCACGTAGGCGTCGCCCGTGACGAACACAATGTCCACCTCGTCCCACCCACGCAGGTCGGTCTCTCTCTTCGTAATCGGTAGCCAATCAAGTAAGGTCATCGCTTATTATTTGAGCGCAAAAACAATCATTACCTTTCGAACACTCTTAAAATCTTCAGTTTCTTTTCTCCAGCCTCCCCGCTGTAGGGATGCTCCCTGAGCGGTAAATTGAACCTTGTCTTACCTTTCAGAACGGTTTGGGGATGGGTGAACTCCCTGAACCCCCACACGCCGTGATAGGCTCCCATGCCGGAATGGCCTGTGCCATTAAATGGCACACCCTTTACCATGATATGGATGCACACCTCGTTGATGCAGCCGCCACCGTATTGCTGGGTGCGCATGACGCGGTTGGCCCATCGTATGTCTTTGGTGAATAGGTACATCGCCAAGGGATGCTCGCGGTCGGCGATGGTCTCCATAAGTTGGTCGATCTCCGCGTCTTTGAAGGGGACGATGGGTAACAACGGGCAGAAGAGCTCGTGTTGCACGATGTGTTCGTCGATATCGACGGGATAGATCATCGTTGGAGCATAGTGGCGGGTTTCTTTTTCGCCTACACCTCCGAACACGATCCTGGAGCGGTATTCGTCCGCCAAGCGGGCGCATTTGTCGTAGGCGGCCTCCGTGATGAGCTTGGGATACTCGGGATTGCTTTCGGGATGTTCCCCGATCTGTTTCACAAAGGCTTTTTTCAGTTCCTCCATAAATGGCTCTGCTACCTCCTTGGCCACGGCGATCTGGTTGATGTTGATGCAGATCTGTCCGGCGTTGCAGAGCTTGAAGAAGGCAATCTTGCGGGCGGCGTCCTTGAGGTCGGCGTCCTTGCGGACCACGCACCAGTTGCCGGTCTCGCCACCGAGCTCCAAGGCCATGGGGGTGAGGTTTTTGGCGGCTTCGGCCAGCACGTGTTTGCCGACGGAGGGCGATCCGGTGTAGAAGATCTTGTCGAACCGCTGCGCCAGACACAGGTCGGCGATGTCGTGGCCGCCGTCGATGAGGGTGACATACTCGGGCGGGAACACCTCGGCGAAAAACCGTTTCATGACCTCGGTGCATGCTGCCGACTTGGAGCTGGACTTGACGACCACCGTGTTGCCTCCCGCCATGGCTGCGGCCACCACGCCGATGGTGAGCAGGATGGGAAAGTTGAACGGACTGATCACCAGCGACACGCCGTAGGGCATCTTATACACCTTGGTGACCATGCTCGGGAAGCACATGAAACCGCTGAAATGCCGCTCTGGACGGGCCCAACGACGCAATCCGCGGAGCATCTCGTTAATTTCGACAACGATGGGGCCGATGTCGCAAAGGTAGGCTTCGACGGCACTCCGTCCCAAGTCGGCGGCCAAGGCGTCTTCAAAATCTTTTTCGTGGGCGATCACTGCGGTCTTCAGTTTCTTGAGCTGCTGGATGCGCCATTTTACAGGGAGGGTGGCACCGGTGCGGAAGAACTTCCGTTGGGCAGCCACGATGTCTCGGATTTCATTCTCGGTATAGGTCATGATGTGGGGTCGTTAAGGGTGATGCTTTGGAGGATATGTAGAATGTCTTCATTGCTCATGGTGATGGGGGCGGAATAGTTGATGGAGTCGGCGGCGATCATGCGTGTCAGTTCCTCGTAATCGGAGGCTTTTACAGGCGATTTCAGTTGGTCCAATCCGCAGGTGGCGATCAGGTCTTCGATGGCCTTCAGAAACCGTTCCGCCGCCTCTTGATGATCGGTTTTCTCTGTGGCCAGTCCGCAATAGCGTGCCATGACTGCATATTTCCGCTGGCAGGCTTCCATCTGGAATCGTAGTACTGGTAACATCATCAATGAAATGGCTTGTCCGTGAGGGAGGTGGTACATGGCTCCGATACTGTGGGCAAACGCGTGCACGTAGCCAGCCAACTGGGTGTTGATGGCATTTCCTCCGTACATGGCGGCCCGGCACATTGCCAGCCGCGAGGCGATGTTCTCGGGATCTCGCATCACCACGGGCAGATGCTGTAGGATCAGCCGAACCCCTTCCAGGGAAAGATAGGCATCCTCCACATCGACCATCACGTCTCCCACGGTCCCCTCCACCACATGGCTGAGCGCGTCGATGCCACAGGCGGCAGTCACTTTTTGCGGCGCATGGAGGGTGAGCTCGCTGTCGAGAATCACATGGGTTACGTCCAATCCTACAATCACGGTGGATCCCTTTTTGCCACGGGTGTTGGTCACCACGGCACCTACCGTCACCTCAGCACCCGTGCCAGCGGTCGAAGGCACCGAAATCATCGGCAGGGTCTTCCCAGGAACCACCAGGAACTTGAGCAACAGGGCTTTGGTCCTAAGATTAGGCATCCGCACTCCCGCTGCAATCATCTTGCAGGTGTCGAGCACCGATCCTCCGCCAAGGGCGATTACGCATTCCGCCTGGCACTCCAAGGCAAGCGTTCGCCCCGCGTCAATAAGCGCGATGGTCGGTTCGGAATTGATGTCAGTGTATAAGGTGAACGCGATTTCTGCTTCTTTGAGGGATTGCACGATTGCCTGCTCGTAACCGAGGCCATATAGGGTTTGGTCGGTCACCAGCAATACATGCTTATAGCCACATTGTTTGCAGATCTCGCCTATCTGTTTGCGCGATTGATGGCCTTCAACCACTTGCGGCTGTGGAAACGGAACTTTGTGGATGACCTTGCCAGGCAAACGGTGGATTTGTTTTCTGAAGAAATAGGTTTCCATGGTCTTGTTTCTGTATGCTGCAAAGGTACGTATCTTTTGTTGAAAAACTATTTGCCGATTTCCCTTTTTTATCTCGAAAAAGATTCCGACCTTTGCGGCCGTTTAAAGCGAGCATTAATTATTATATAAGAAATTGTAAATCAATCATTTATGAGTAAAGTAAATGACATTTTGAAAGAAATTGGCCAAGCGTTGGCCAGCAAAAAGTTTTGGATTGAGCTTTTAATCATGACCCTTGGCATGGTGATGACCGCCATCTGTGTGTATTATTTCCTCGTCCCCAGTAAGCTGATCGTGGGCTCCATCTCGGGTCTCTCCATCGTGTTGACCAACATCTTTAACAGCATGGGCATCAACATCAGCCTTTCGATGATGATTACCGTGATCAACGCCATCTTGCTGATTTTGGCCTACCTCCTCATCGGCAAGGAATTCGGCCTGAAAACGGTCTATTGCGCCTTGATCCTCGGTCCCTTGACCAAGGTGTGCGAGTGGGTGTATCCCTGGGAAAACCTGGCCACCCCGAACGATTACCTGATCAACATGGGCGTCGATGCCAGCCAGGCCTTCTCGGTGATGGGCAACCCCTGGTTCGACCTGCTCTGCTGTGTGATCATCCTCAGTGCGGCACAAACGCTGATGTTCTCCATCAACGCTTCTACGGGAGGTCTCGACATCCTTGCCAAGATCGTCAACAAATACCTGCATTTCGACATGGGCAAGTCGGTGAGTGTGGCCGGCGCCATCATCTGCCTCACCGCTTTCGCCATCAACCCCTTCCAGATGGTCATCATCGGCCTCATCGCCACTTGGATCAACGGCATGGTAGTGAACATGTTCACCGCCAACCTCAACCGCCGCAAGCGTGTCTGCATCGTCTCGAAGGACTATGACCGCATCCGCCGTTACATCATCGACGACCTTGACCGTGGCTGCACCCTTTACGAGGTCATCGGCGGCTACACCAACGAGAAGTCGATTGAGCTGGAGGCCTTGCTCACCAACGATGAGTTCTCCTCGCTGATGGCTTTTCTCGACAAGAACGAAATCAAGGCTTTCACCACCGCTGGAAACGTGAGTGAGGTGTATGGCTTGTGGGCAAAGGATCGCCATAGAACCAGAAAACACGCTGAAAAGCGCTAATTGTTGAAAAGTTTTTATTTATAATAAGGAGATGATTTGCTATCTTTGCAAATTGTCAGTATTGCTATGAAGAAAGAAGTCAAATTCAGTCTGGTTTATCGCGACATGTGGCAGTCGTCAGGCAAATATGTGCCACGCAAGGACCAACTGGAGCAGATTGCCCCCTTGATCATCGACATGGGTTGCTTTGACCGTGTGGAGACCAATGGTGGTGCCGCCGAGCAAGTCAATCTGCTTTATGGTGAGAATCCCAACCCCTCCGTTCGCGCTTTTACCGCGGCCCTGCATAAAGGCGGCATCGAATGCCACATGCTCGACCGTGCCCTCAATGCCTTGCGCATGAACCCCGTCCCCGCCGATGTGCGTCAGCTGATGTACAAGGTGAAGAAGGCCCAGGGTGTCGATATCACCCGTATCTTCTGCGGACTCAACGATGTTCGGAACATCATCCCCTCCGTCCAATGGGCCAACGAAGCGGGCATGATCTCGCAAGCGGCCATGAGCATCACCTACTCACAAGTGCACACCGCAGAGTATTATATGCACATTGCCGACCAACTCATCGAGGCCGGTGCCAAGGAGATCGCCCTCAAGGATATGGCCGGCGTGGGTCGTCCCGTCAGCCTGGGCCGCATCGTCGAGCATATCAAGAAACAACATCCTGAAATCAAGGTGCAGTACCACGGTCACACCACCCCGGGCCTCTCGATGGCTTCGATGCTCGAGGTGTGCAAGGCAGGTTGCGACTACGTGGACGTAGCCATGGAACCGCTTTCCTGGGGTACCGTCCATCCCGATGTCATCAGCGTCCAGGCCATGCTGAAGGATGCGGGCTTCCTCGTGAAGGACATCGACATGAAGACCTATATGGCGGCGCGTAGCATGACCCAAAGCTTTATGGACGACTTCCTCGGCTATTGGATCGACCCGCGCAACCGCTACATCAACTCGCTGCTGGTGGGCTGCGGCCTACCTGGCGGCATGATGGGCTCGCTCATGGCCGACCTCAAGCCGGTGCATGCGGCCATCAACATGAACCGTGAAAAACAGGGGCTGCCGGCACTGAGCGAAGACGAGATGCTCGTCGAACTCTTCCAAGAGGTGCAGGACATCTGGCCGAAACTCGGTAACCCGCCCTTGGTGACGCCCTTCAGCCAATACACCAAGAACATCGCCCTGATGAACCTCTTCGCCCTCAGCAAGGGTGAGCCGCGTTACGAGACCAGCATCGACCCCGCTGCCTGGGACATGATCCTTGGCAAGGCCGGCAAGCTGCCGGGCACCCTGGCCCCCGAGATCGTGGAACTGGCCAAGAAGAAAGGCCTCGAGTTCTTCACGGGCAACCCGCAAGACAATTATCCCAACGCTTTGCCGCATTTCATCGAGATGATGGAGAAGGAGGGCTGGGACCGTGGTCAAGACGACGAGGAGCTCTTCGAGTTCGCCATGCACGAGAAACAATACCGCGAATACAGGTCTGGCGAAGCCAAACGTCGCTTCAACCAAGAGCTCGAAGCCAAAATGAAGGCCAAGTTCGAGAAGGCAGGCGGTGAGGCCAAGATCCCGGATCTCCGTGCCTTGCGCCATCCCAATGCCGAACCGGTCGTTGCCCCTGTCAGCGGCATCGTGATGTGGGAAGTCGATTTCGACGACAAGTCGATCGCACCCGCTCCCGGTAAGGTCTACAAGGAAGGCGACCTGCTCTGCGCCATCAACAGCGAGCACGGCATGGAACCCGTATATGCGCTGTGGTCGGGCAAGATTGTCGAGGCGACTGCCGAGCAAGGAAAACGCGTCGCTAAAGGCGACACCATCGCATTCATCGAAAAATAATTGACATCAATAATTAACCTTATTATTAACTAAAATCATCAAAAAAAATGAAAAAGTTAGTTTTAGTTCTCGCAATCGTTTTTGCCGGTGCTTTGTCAGCCAACGCCCAACTTTGGATAGGTGGTGGCCTCGGCGCTCAAGTTGAAAAGAATTACACAGCGTTCAACGTTGCCCCTGAAATCGGCTACGCCATTAACGATCAGTGGCAGCTGGCTCTGGGTACTGACTTCCGTTTCGACAAGATTAAAGGCATTGAAGGTGCTGGCACCACGCTCTTCCTTCAGCCCTATGTCCGTTACGTGGGTGGCACCATCGGCCACAAGTTCTCTCTGTTTGTGGACCTTTGCGGTGATTTCGGATTGCTGGATGCAGCCAAGGCTTATGCTGTGACCCTCCAGCCGGGTATCGCTTGGCAAGCCACCGATGACTTCACGGCTGCCTTCCGCTTTGCCAAAGTGGGTTACGACCACAACATCTATGGCGTAGACGGATTCCTGCTCCGTGGTGCTTTGGTTGCTCCTGAGATTAGAATCTACTACAACTTCTAATTCAGTTTTTGCATCGTAAAAATTGTAGAGACGCTATAGGCATGGCGTCTCTACTTTTTTTATATTTGCCCCAAACACCGCTGTCATGAAACGCATACTGTTCCTGTTTTTTGTGGCGCTTGCAGCCACTTCGCTTCACGCCCAGGTCCTTCCCACCTGGGAATCCATCAACCAACGGGGCTATCCTGAGTGGTTCTCCGATGCCAAGCTGGGCATCTTCATCCATTGGGGCGTATATTCGGTGCCTGCCTTCGCCAGCAAGGAAGGCTATGCCGAATGGTATTACCGTGGCCTGATGACCAACGATGACCGCCGAGCCTTCCAGGAACGTATCTATGGCCCGGATTTCCAATACGAGGATTTCGTCCCGATGTGGAAAGCAGAACTCTGGAATCCCCAGGAATGGGCGTCACTGTTCAAACAGTCGGGGGCGAAATATGTGTTGCTGGTGTCGAAACATCACGATGGCTATTGCCTCTGGCCCAGCCAATATGCCCCAGGCTGGAACAGCGTGGAGACAGGGCCGCATCGCGACATCTGTGGCGAGTTGACCGAGGCGGTGCGCAAGACGGGTTTGAAAATGGGCTTCTATTATTCCTTGCCGGAATGGAAAAGCGACATCCATCGTTGGTATGTCGATCCGGATGACAGCATAGCGGAATATGTGGATACGCACATGATCCCCCAACTCAAAGAGTTGGTCACGACTTATAAGCCCACAGTCCTCTTCACCGACGGCGAATGGCGCAACAGCGCGGAGCAATGGCATGCTACGGAGCTGATTTCATGGTATTACAATACCGTGGGCGAGGAGGCCATCGTCAACGACCGCTGGGGCAACGGACAACAACACGGCTTCCGTACGCCTGAATACAGCGCGGGCATCACCCTTACCGACCGTCCCTGGGCGGAATGCCGGGGACTGGGTCGGTCCTTCGGACTCAACCGAAACGAGCCGCTGGAGAATTACATGACCTCCAAAGAGCTGATCCAGCACTTTTGTGTGCTGGTGGCAGCCGGCGGCGGCATGACCCTTAACGTGGGTCCCGCCGCCGATGGAAAAATCCCCTTGCTCCAACAAGAACGCCTTCTTGATCTTGGCAAATGGTTGAAAATCAATGGTGAAGCTATCTATGGCACCCGGCCCTACAAGAAATTCTATGAGATGAAGCCGGTCACGGTTGCCCGTACGGACTCCAAGATCGACTTTGACTGGAAGCGCAATTCGCCAGATCCAGCCATCAGCTGCGATCATTTCCAAGCACATTGGCAAGGCGCGTTCTTCTGTGCCGAGGACACCTATACCTTTGAACTCCAGGCCGACGACCATGCCCGCTTGCTCATCGACGGAAAGGCGGTCATCGACGACAGTCGGAAATCACCCACGGGGAAAATGAAGTTGGCCCTGGGTCAGCACCGAATCGAGGTGTTCTACGAAGAAGAGGAATTGGAAGCCACCGTCGCCCTGTATTGGTCTTCCAAGAAGATGCCCAAGCAGCTCATGGAGGGTTTTCAGATGGGCGCCATGTTGCCTGCACAAGGCCTGAAAGCGACCTATACCTGTGAACAGCCCTCGGTGTGTTACACCCAAGGCAAGAAAGCCTTGTACGCCATCGCTTTGGATTATCCTGAAGATCAGCTGGTCTTGCAGCTTGACGAACCTTCCGAAGACATGAAGGTCACCCTGCTGGGTACGGGCAAGACCTTGCCTTGGAAATACGAAGAAGGCCGCCTCGTCATTGAAACGGGCAGCCTTCGTTATGGTGATCTCCGCAGTACTGCGGCTTGGGTGTTCAAACTCAGTCAGTCGGGTCTTTGAGGAAAAGGATTCCCTTGATGTCGCTGGTTCCGGCAGGGACACGCTTGACATAGATGCGTTCGTCCTCCTGGGAGCATTTGAAATGGACCCGGTCCCGTTTGGGGAAACAATGGAACGACTTCCGTCTGTTCCAGTTGGTCTGGTACTCGAAATCCTTGGTTTTCAAGAACACAAAAGAGGACTTTCCTTTCAGGATATGGGTGTTGTATCCGTCAAAGAAGTTCCGGTTGCTCCATTTGCCGGCAAACGTCTCGGCTTGTCGGATGCCGTGCACGATCACTTTAATGGCAGCATGCTTCAAGGGTTCGATCTCCAAGATCTTCTGTTCCAAAACCTGGTGGGTGCCCGGGTCGACGGCCTCCAGATAGAGCCATTGGAACCGGTCTTGTTCCCAGATGGGGGTGAGGTGAAGCGTCAGCGTGACGGAATCGTTCAGCTGGGCCGTGTAGTCGCCTTGGAGGGTGCGGTAGAATTGCATGGCATCGTCTTCGGTGGCTTGCTGGGCAACGCCGAGAATGCTTGCGACACAAAGGGAAAGGATCAAAAAGAGACGTTTCATGGTTGCTTAGAAAGTAAGGGTCAATCCGAGAGAGGGAAGAATGGGTAACTGGTTCACGATGTCGTGCGAGATGATGTCGACATAGAACACATTGGCCCGGTTGTACACATTGGTGACGCTCAGGTCCACCTCCAACTGGGTGCGTTCGCTGAAGAAGAACTTGCGCTTGACATCGAGGTCGAGGCGGTGATAGGTGGGCAGGCGTCCCTGGTTGAGGTCCGCAAAGAGCACTCCGATCTGGCCGTTGGCCGTGGTGTAGTCGAAATTGATGCCGTTCTGGAAGGGGTGGTACTCGTAGAAGCCCTGGAGTTTGGTGAAGGGGAATCCGGTACCGAAATTCCAACGTCCGCTGAACTCCCATTCACGGCGGTCGCCGGCGGTGTAGGTCAGGATGATGTTGACGTTGTGACGGCGGTCGAAATGCGGCTCGTAGGTGACCAGATGGGTGGCGCCTCCCTCGTATTTCTCATAGTTGCGGTGCACGTAACCCAAGGCGTAGACGCCCCACAGGTACCAATGCTTGTCCTCATATTTCATGGAGAGGTCGAATCCGTAGGCATCGCCGTTCTCGATCATGAAGTCTTTCTTGAGGAGCTCATTGACCTGGAGGGTGGCTTCGTTTTCGGGATACATCTTGTTCCGGTTGAGGTTGGTGATCAACCCGAAGTGTTTCCAGTAGCCTTCGAGGTTCAAGGTCAGGTTGTTGCCGAGGTCATACTCCGTGCCAAGTACGAAGTGGTTGGCTTTTTGGAGGCTGGAATACACCCGCTCGCCATTGAAGTATTTGGGGACGTTGGTCACACCGGAAAGGAATCCGTAGAACAGGTTGACGACATCGCGGTCGCTGGTGGCTGCCACGAAATCCTGGGAGTAGTGTCCGCCGGCACCCTTGATGCGCAAGCGGTCGTTGATGATGTATTTGAAGGCCAGTCGGGGCTCGAAGGAGGGCGTGTTGAACGAGGCGTAGTATTGGAAACGGAAGCTGGGTTCAAGCAACAGTTTGCCCAAGGAGGCTTTGTATTTGACGTAGGTGCCGATTTCCGTGGAATAGTTGGTCTGTCGGATCTGGTGGTTGCCGTAGGCACTATAGGTGAGATAGTCGGTGGAATATCCGTTGATCTCAATGCCGTATTTGAGCGTGTTCTTGCCTAAGAAGTAGTTGAAGTTGAAGCCCATGTTGAAGCCGTCGATCTTGCTATAGCGATCGGCGTTGTTGTGCTCCTTCATGTTGGCGATGTAGCTGGAATAGGCAACATTGCCTTCGATCATGACCGGAGCCTTTCCGGGGATGACCAGGAAGTTGGATCCGACGCCCCAGGAGTTCCAATTGAAGTCGGAAAGGGACTTGTAGTTGTTGACCCGGTCGTTGAACGAGAAGCCAAAGAGGTTCACCTTGGAACCATTGGGGGCATTGATCGATACTTTGCCATAGAAGTCATCGTAATTGAAAGGAAGACCGTCTTCGGCGGCATAACGGTAGAGGGTGCGGCTTGTCTGCTCCAGGTAAGAGTTCTTGGCCGAGAGGACCAGGGTGACCGCGCCGCTTTCGGGCGTTTTGGGTTTGACGAGCGGTCCTTCGAGGGTGAGCTTGGCGCCGAAGCAGCTGGTGCCGAGTTTGCCGCCCCAGTGTCTTTTGTTGCCGTCACGGGTGCTGATGTCCATCACCGAGGAGATACGCCCGCCGTATTCAGCGCCGAAACCGCCGGTATAGACCTCGGCGTTGCGGATGATGTCCGTGTCGAAGACCGAGAACAAACCGATGGAGTGGAAGGGGTTGTAAACCACCATGCCGTCGAGCAGCACCTTGTTTTGGATGGGAGAACCGCCGCGGATGTAGAGCTGTCCGCCTTGGTCACCCGTGAAGATGACGCCGGGCACCACCTGCAGGTATTGGGCAAGGTCGGACTGGCCGCCGATGCTGGGAATCTTGTTGATGGTCCTGGGCGTCACCGTGATGACGGAGGTTTTGGTTTCGGTACGGGCCTCGATCTTGTCGGCCGTGATGCTGACCGTCTCCAGCGTCATGCTGGTTTCCTTCAGGGTGTATTTCTTGTTCAGGGATTTTCCTCCCGCCAGGCTGACCCGGTCGGTCAAGGTGTCATAGCCCACGCAGGTGATCATCAGGTTGTAGGTGCCGTCGGGGATGCGGGTCAGGTTGAAATACCCGTTCTCGTCGGTGGAACAACCCAAGATGGTCCCTTTCAGAACGACGTTGCAGTACATGACCGGTTCGCCCGTGGAGGCTTCATACACGAAGCCCTTGATGTCGTTGGTCTGGGCCTGTAGCGAGGCGGTCAGGAGTGCGAAGGAGAGTAGGAAAAAGATCCGATATAATGCAGTTGAGCGTTTCATGGTGTTGCCTAGTTGTTTCAAATCTGCAAAGATAAGAAAGATTCGGCAACCTTTCAAAAAAAAATCAATACTGTTCGATGGAAATGTCAGAGACGGCACATTCGATCTGGATGGTTATCCGGTGCGAGCCCTGTCCGAAACCAGGGGTTCTCCACAGGCCGCGTTCCACTTTCTCGAATCCCTTGAAGTCCTTGCCGGTGATGGCCGACTCGATGCGCACCTCGCAGTCCATGCCGGCAGGCACCTGGATGTCGATGTCCGAGGCACCGGTGCTGATCTCGACTTCCGTGTCGATGCCGCTGTCGCCCAGTTTCAGGTCCAGGTTGCAGGCGCCGCCGTTGATTTCGATTTCAGACACTTGGTAAGGGGTGAAGTCTAGCTTGGCGCTGGCGGCGCCCATGTCGAGCGAGAAGTCCCAAACGGGATGGGCGCACAAGGCGAGTGCGATGTCGTTGGTGTTGCCTTTCTTCTTATGGAGGTGCTGGGTGGTGCCTTTGCCGGTGAGGTGGAAGGAGGCCTCGTCGTCACCTCCTTCCGACCGGAAACTGTATTGTACGAAGTTGCTGTTGATGTCGACCTTGGCCAGTTCGGCGCAGGGGGCGGCCAGCGTGAGGTCGCCGGCACCGAATTCAATGTCCATCGAAGCCCGTTCCACGTCGCGGAACGGCTCCGCAAAATGTTGGTCGTATTGGAAGTCGTTGCTGGCGTTGTAGGTGTCGTTGTCGGTCGCCTCGTCTCCTTGGACATCGTCGTCGTCCCAATCCCATTGGGCGAAATGACGATGGAAGAAGCGTGAGACGGCGTTGCCTTGGTAGTGCCTGTTTTCAGCTTGGTAGAGCAGGCAGCCGATGCCCAGGGCCGCCACCAGGATGGCGCCTTTCACATAGTCGTTGAGGGGCAGCAGGGCAATCCCGGCGATGATGAGAAACATGGGCCAGAGTTTCCACAGGATGGACCAGTGGAATTCGATGACTCCGAGTGAAGACAACAAGGCGACAACTCCCGTGAACAGCACGAGGATGCCCATAAAGAGGTTTCTGCTTTTCATGACTTCTTGATTTTAATGGGGAGAATGAGGATGATACCTAAGACAATGAGGATGATGGGCCAGGCAGTGCGCCAACTGATCTGTGGGATGTAGCGGGCCAACAGGCAGACGACACCGACACCGATCAAGGTGAGTCCGGCCGCCATGTTGCTGTTCTTTTTGCGCTGTGCGCTGTCGGGGTCGGCGGCGTTGGTGCCGGCCTCTTGGACCTGATTTTCTCCAGGTTGCGAGGCGAAATGGTCGGCTGTGGCGTGGTAGGCGGCAGCAGGCATGGCAATCCAGAGAATGATGTAGATGAGGAGTCCTGAACAACCGATCAGGAAAAGGAAGAAGAACAGAACCCGCCAGAAGGTCGGGTCCATCTCGAAGTAGTTGCCCAATCCGGAGCAGACACCCCCGAGAACCTTGTTCTGGAGGTCTCTTTCAAGTCGTTTGTTGTTGCTCATTTCGTTTGATTGATGTTTTCAATGATGTATAACGGATCATCGGCCGAAAAGTTACAGCCAAAAGAATGATTTTCACAAAATCCGTTCCAAAAAAAATGCTACCTTTGCTTTCTGATCCTAATCGGAATGCCATGCGTTTCTCACGTTTTCTTCTCCTATTGACATGGCTGCTGGGTATGGGCATGGTTGCCCAGGCGCAGGAGCCGGACGTGTTCGGGCAGGCGGAGGCGCAATGTGCCGGGCTGCCCCATGGGCTGCTTCGGGCCGTCGCTTTCACCAATACCCATTGCCATCATCTCACCGATGCGGACTATTCCTTGCCCGCCGACGATCCCCAGGCCATGCCTCGGGCGTACGGCATGATGGGTTTGGTAAAGGACGGCAAGGGCTATTTCAGGGAAAACCTGAGCACGGTGGCGGCGCTGTCGGGCTTTGCGGAGGAGACCATCCTGGAGGATCCCGCCGTGAATGTGCTGGCCTATGCCAAGGCCTGTGTCAAATTGGCGGAGCAGTATCGCATCGACGGCAACCGGGTGGCGGACTACCTCCCTGTGATTGAGGCCCTGTCGGAACTCCCTGTCGGGGAAGGAAGGGATGCCTTGCCCATGAAGATGATGCTCTATTCCGTCTATGAGCAGTTGGGGGAGGACCTCCCGGCGCTTTTCGGGGCGGACTATGAGATCCTTTCTGCCCGTGGATTGTCTTTTGACAAAGGTCCGGACTACCCGCCGGCGCTTTGGGTTCCCGCCCCAGAATGTAACTACAGCGAACGCACCAACCCGGTCAGCGGGGTGGTGATCCACTATACCGAAGGTAGCTATGCAGGCTGCATCAGCTGGTTCCAAAACTGCGACGCACAGGTGTCGGCACATTATGTCATCCGATCCAGCGACGGGCAGGTGACCCAGATGGTACGCGAAGCCGACAAGGCATGGCATGCCCGCTCGGCAAACGCCTATACCATCGGGATTGAGCATGAGGCCTACGGCGACATCGTCAGCTTCTTCACACCGGAGATGTACGCTTCTTCAGCCCGTCTGGTCCGCGACATTTGTGAACGCTATGCCTCCATCGATGGGCATCACACCTTCTATACCGACACCTTGGACAACGGTTTGACGCTGAATACCGGCGTTTGGGACCTGGGCGGGGAAGGGGCTTGCCTCGACATCCGTGGGCATCAGCATTATCCTGGGCAGTCGCATACCGATCCAGGGCCGTATTGGGACTGGAACTATTACTACAAGTTGATCAACGAAGGCACTGAGGTCCGGCAGCTAGGCGGCCCCGGCGTTACCTCGGGCATCTTGAACCATGGCCATTACGGCAACAACGAGCGGAGAATCTGGGTCATCACCAGCGATGAAAACACTTCCATCTCGCTCCAGTTTACCAGCTTTGCGCTGGAACGTGACTACGACTTCCTTTGGATCTATGACGGGGCGGACGTGTATGCCCCGAAACTGGGCCGTTGGAACACCCGGTCGCCGGGAAGGGTGACCAGCTCTTCCAATGCGATGTGCGTCGAGTTCCGCTCCGATTGCGAGGGAACCGATTTGGGCTGGACGGCGATATGGACCGCACGAAACAACACGGCGGTCAGCGAGTATGCACTGGAGGGGGTCCGCACTGTCCAGGTGGGCGATGAGCTCCGTCTCAGCCCACCCGACGACCAGGGCTATGTGGCTGTCCTGGCCGACCTCTATGGACGGGTGTTGGCCGAACGCCGTTTTTCCGAGTCGGTGTCGCTCAACATGGAAGGGCTGGCCCAAGGGACCTATCTGCTGCGTGTGACCCGTACAGCCGACGGCGCCTTCATGGCGAAAAGAATTATTCGGTAAAACACTTGTCCGTACCGCCTTTTTTCTTATCTTTGTGCGTTTAGCACTTGAACAGAATATCACATCATAACACAAACAACATGGAGAAATTATTGTTACTCGGCGATGAGGCTATTGCACAGGGCTTTATCGACGCGGGCGGAAGTGCCATCAACAGTTATCCTGGCACGCCGTCCACCCAGATCACGGAATATGTTATGAAATCGAAACAGGCCAAGGAGCTTGGCGTCCGCGCCAACTGGTGCGCCAACGAGAAGACGGCCTTGGAGGCTTCCATCGGCGTGGCCTACGCGGGTAAACGTGCCATGACGTGCATGAAGCATGTCGGTTTGAACGTGTGTGGCGACCCCTTCATGAATGCGGCCATCATCGGCACCAAGGGCGTGCTGGTGGTGGTAGCCGACGACCCAAGCATGTTCTCTTCGCAAGACGAGCAGGATAGCCGTTTCTACGGTCACTGGGCCATGATCCCGATGTTGGAGCCCTCCAACCAACAGGAGGCTTACGACATGGTGCATTTCGGTTTTGAGTTGAGCGAGACGCTGGGTACCCCGGTGCTGTACCGCATCCCCACCCGTCTTGCCCATAGCCGTGCCGGCGTGGTTCGCAAACCCGTCCGCAAGCAGAACGAGCTGACCGAACCGGCCGACGCCAAGTCGTTCGTGTTGCTGCCAGCCAATGCCAAGCGCCTGTACCGCCAGCTGATCGACAAGCAGCCGGCCTTCACCAAGTCGTCGGAGGAATCCGGTTACAACAAGTATATCGACGGTCCAGACAAGAAACTGGGCATCATCACCACGGGCATCGCCTACAACTACCTGATGGAGAACTTCCCGGGCGGCACCTGCCCCTATCCGGTGGTCAAGGTCACCCAGTATCCCTTGCCGTACAACATGATCAACAAACTGTACGAAGCGGTGGACGAGATCTTGGTTCTTGAAGACGGACAGCCTTTCGTCGAAGAGCATGTGAAGGGCTTCCTCGGCAAGGGCAAGAAGGTGATGGGCCGTTTGGACGAGACCATCCGTCGCGATGGCGAGCTGAATGCCGAGAAAGTGGCCAAGGCCTTGGGTAAGAACCTGAGTGGCGACTTTGCCGTTCCGGAGGTGGTCACAGCACGTCCCCCGGCGTTGTGCCAGGGCTGTCCCCATATCGACAGCTACACCGCCTTGAACGCCGTCATGGCCAAATACAAAGGCGGCAAGGTGTTCGGCGACATCGGCTGTTATACCTTGGGCTTCAACATGGGCGCCATCCAGACGACCGTGTGCATGGGCGCTTCCATCACCATGGCCAAGGGTGCCAGCGAGGTGGGCATCTTCCCGGCGGTAGGCGTCATCGGCGACGGTACCTTCGGCCACAGCGGCATGACGGGTCTGCTCGACTGCGTCAACGAGAAAGCCAATGTGGTGATCATGATTCTCGACAACGACATCACCGCCATGACCGGCGGCCAGCCGTCCTCGGCCAACAACAAGATCCGCCAGATCTGCGAGGGCTTGGGCGTCGCTCCGGAGCACATCCGCGACATCATCCCCTTGCCGAAGAACCATGAGGAAAACGTGCGCATCATCGAAGAAGAGGTGAACTACAACGGCGTTTCGGTCATCATCCCGCACCGCACCTGCCTCGTCGAACTCAAAAAGCATCTTAAAAAATAATCTTGAAATTAGAAATCTTGAAATTATGAAAAAAGATATCGTATTGTGCGGCGTGGGTGGCGATGGCATCGTTTCCGTGGCCAAGATCATCTCCGATGCTGCCTTGAATATGGGACTCAACCTGAAACAATCCGAGATCCACGGCATGTCGCAACGCGGCGGCTCCGTCTTCTCCCACCTGAGACTCTCCAGCGAGGAGATCTTCGCCGATGTCATTCCTGAGGGACAGGCCGACATCATCCTCTCCAGCGAGCCGATGGAAGCCCTCCGTTACCTGCCATGGTTGGCCAAGGACGGTTGGATCATCACCAACAACGAGCCTTTCGTCAACATCAAGAACTATCCCGACATGGAAAAAGTGAATGCGGAACTGGGCAAGATCAAGAACTTGGTAAGCTTCAACGCTTCCGAGATCGCCAAGGCCATCAAGGCCCGCTCCAACATGGTGTTGCTGGGCGCCACCGTGCCCTACCTCGGCATCGAGCTGGACAAGGTGGAAGCGGCCATCGCCCACATCTTCGGCAACAAGGGTGCCGAGGTGGTCGAGGTCAACATGCAGGCCTTGCATGCCGGTTACGAACAAGCCAAGAAATAACTACGTTTGCTATCTTAAGAGGAAGCCTGATCCGATGGGTCGGGCTTCCTTTCGTTTTCGGGCTGCTCCTCCAACGACAGCTTCCCTTTCTTGATGATGATCCGCTTCTTCATGCGGATGGGGGTGATGATGAGCACCATCAGCACCTCCAAGGCGTATTTTACCCAGGGATGGATGCCTGTGGTGACCAGCTGGAAGGCAATCAACAGGAGGGAGGCTACCACAAAGATGGCCTTGCCGTTCGCTTTCTTGCGGAAGATCTGGATTAGGCTGAACACCAGCAGGCCCGAGAGGAGGAATTCCAGGATGAGGAAGAAGAAATCCTTCGACCAGGTCTCCAGGATCCGTTCGTTTCCGTAATAATAGGAGTCGATGGAATAATGGCAAAGCACCAAGGTCGCCACCGTGTACAGGAACAACATGCCATAGTAGGTAATGGCGAAGGTAGCCGCCAGTTTCATGGCCAGGGTAAGCTGGGGCTTCAGGTCGAAGAGCTTGCTTTCGGGTGCCATGACGGGGAGGTTAGGATTGGAAGGGATCTTGTGGATCCGGAGCGTCCGTGGGATCCGAGGGCGTATCCTGCTTGGACAGCAACTCCACCCGTTTGAGCGACAGATGGTAGACCAGGATGAACAGCAGGGTGAACAGGAAGTCGTTGAAGAAGGTGTTTTGCGTCTGGTGGGGCAATACATACACCACGGAGGCGATGAGTAGCAACAGCTGGGCGATGCTATAGATATGGAAGCCCAGGCGTTGCAACTTGAACATTTTGAGTACGCCGATCAAGGACCCGATGTACAACACGAACACGATGAGGTAATAGAGGGGGTTGACGTCCAGTTGGGAGGTCATGCTGTCCATCATCGCCTCAAACATCGTGTCGTCCAGGGTCGGAAAGAACAGCCGGAATTGTTCCTCGAGTTGTCCGTTTTCCAACATGGGGCGCATGACCGGGGCGCTGAAATACAACACGATGGCGCTCAACGCCTGGTAAATGGCGTTCAGGAGCGACAGCACCAGCAGGAAGGTCATGCCTGCCGGACGTTTCACCGGGTACGGTTCGCGGAGGATCGGGTCCATGACGGCTTGCGTTTGTTAACGGTTGCTCAGGTCGTCGAAGTTGAGCGGGTAGTGTTGGACAAAGTCCACGCTCTTGGCGATTTCGGTGTACATCACCTTGTCGATGCGGACAAATTCCACGGTCTTGCGGTATTCGGCCACAAATTTCTCAATGGTCTTTGACGACTTCAGCGGGCGGCGGAATTCCAGCGCCTGGGCGGCGTTGAGCAACTCGATGGCGAGCACGCGCTCGAGGTTCTCGGCCACGCGCAAGGCCTTGGTGGCGGCGTTGGCACCCATGCTCACGTGGTCTTCCTGTCCTTGCGACGACTCGATGCTGTCGACAGATGCCGGCGTGCAGAGCTGTTTGCTCTGGCTGACGATGGCGGCTGCGGCGTATTGCGGGATCATGAAACCGGAGTTGAGGCCGGGTTCCGCCACGAGGAACGAAGGCAGGTCGCGCTTGCCGCTGATGAGCTGGTACACGCGGCGTTCGCTGATGTTGCCGAGCTCTGCCAGGGCGATGGCGAGGAAGTCGAGGGTGATGGCCAGGGGCTGTCCATGGAAGTTGCCAGCCGAGATGACCAGATCCTCATCGGGGAAGATGGTCGGGTTGTCGGTAACGGCGTTGATTTCCTCGCTAAACACCGAGGCGACGTAGTCGATGGCATCCTTGGAGGCGCCATGCACCTGAGGCATGCAACGGAAGGAGTAGGGGTCCTGGACGTGTTTCTTCTCGCGGGCGATGAGCTGGCTGCCCTTGGTGAAGGCGCGCACCCGCTTGGCGGTGACGATCTGTCCGTTGTGGTGACGGATCTGGTGCACCTGGTCGAAGAAAGGCTCGATACGGCCGTCGAAGGCTTCGAGCGACACGCAGCCGATCAAGTCGGCCAGGTAACTCAGACGGAAGGCCTTCAGCAACACGTAGGTGCCGTAGCTGCTCATGAACTGGGTGCCGTTGAGCAGGGCCAGTCCTTCTTTCGATTGAAGCGTGATGGGCTCCCAACCGAACTTCTCGAGGATCTTCTGTGCCGGGACGATCTTGCCCTTGTAATGCACCTCGCCCAGTCCGAGCAGGGGGAGCATCAGGTTGGCCAGCGGGGCCAGGTCACCCGAAGCGCCGAGCGAGCCTTGGTTGTACACCACCGGCAACACGTCGTTGTTGAAGAAGTCGATCAGGCGCTGAACGGTGACGACTTGCACGCCCGAATTGCCGTAGCTGAGGCTTTGGACCTTCAGCAGCAGCATCAGGCGGATAATCGCTTCGGGTACCATCTCGCCGGTGCCGCAGGCATGCGACATGACGAGGTTCTTCTGCAGGGTGCTCAGGTCTTCTTTGGAGATGCTGTGGTCGCACAAGGAGCCGAAGCCGGTGGTCACGCCGTAGATGGGCTTCTCGGGATGCTCCATCTTCTTGTCGAGATAGTCGCGGCAGTGCTGGATGCGTTGGATGGCCTCGTCGGAGAGGGCCAGCTTGTAACCTTGGGTGAGGATTTCGTTTACTTCTTTGAATGTGAGTTCCTTGGAACTGATATAATGAATCTTTTTCATGGGGTTAGGATTGTTTCAAAATGGTTTCCACTAAGTGATCGGCCTGGACGGTCTGTTGGGTGCCTTCCTTCATCCATTTCACGGTGAAGGTCCCTTCTGCGGCTTCGGTCTCGCCGGCGATGATGACCACGGGGATGTGGCGCTGGTCGGCGTATTTCATCTGCTTTTGGATTTTGGCCGCATCGGGATAGATCTCCGCATTGATGCCGTGCTGGCGTACCTGGTTCAGGTATTTCAGGCAGTAACGCTCCTCGTTCTTTCCGAAGTTGAGGAAGATGGCCTGGGTGCTCTCCGACATGGTCTCAGGGAACAGTTGGAGGCCTTCCAGCACGTCGTAGATGCGGTCGGCGCCGAAGCTGATGCCCACACCCGACACGTTGGGCAGTCCGAAGATGCCGGTGAGGTTGTCGTAGCGTCCGCCGCCGGAGATGCTCCCCATGGGGAAGTCCTTGGCTTTCACCTCGAAGATGGCCCCGGTGTAGTAGTTCAGCCCGCGGGCCAAGGTAAGGTCGAGCTCGGTCTCGATGCGGAGCTCCAGGTCGTCGATATAGTCGAAGAGGGTCTCCAGTTCGGCGATGCCCTGCCGGCCGATTTCGTTGTCGAGCAACGGTTTCAGCTGGGCCAGCTTCTCTCGGGTGCCGCCCTTCATGAAGAGGATGGGTTGCAGCTTGTCGATGGCCTCGGCGGGCAAGCCCTTCTCGGCCAGCTCGGCGTTGACGGCCTCGATACCGATCTTGTCGAGCTTGTCGATGGCGACGGTGATGTCGACCAAGGCTTCGGGTCGTCCGATGTATTCGGCGATGCCTGCCAACACCTTACGGTTGTTGATTTTTAATATAACGTTGATTTTCAATGCGTTGAAAACATCGTTAACGATGCTGACCAATTCGGCTTCGTTGAGCAGCGAGTTGCTGCCGATGATGTCGACATCGCATTGGTAGAACTCACGGTAGCGTCCTTTTTGAGGACGGTCGGCCCGCCATACGGGTTGGATCTGATAGCGCTTGAACGGGAAGGCAATCTGGTCGCGGTACATCGTCACAAAGCGGGCGAAGGGAACAGTGAGGTCGTAGCGTAGGCCTTTCTCACAGATCTTGCCGGCCAGTTTCTGGGCTTCGAGCGCAGTGCCCTGTTCCACGCCCGACAGGAAATCGCCGGAGTTCAGGATGCGGAACAGGAGCTTGTCGCCTTCCTCTCCATACTTACCGAGCAGTGTACTCAGGTTCTCCATCGACGGGGTCTCGATGGGGAGGAAGCCATAGCGTTTGAAAACGCTTTTTATGGTGTCGAAAATATAGTTGCGGCGCACCATGACTTCGGGAAGGAAGTCACGGGTGCCTTTGGGGATCGAAGGTTTTTGTGCCATGATGGATGTTATTTCAGTTCAAAGGTTTCGCCGGGTTCGGGGATGACGATGTTTTCCCAACCTTCCTTTCTCAGGACGCGTTTGTAATACTGCAAGGCATCCGGTTCGCCGTGCACGAGGAAGGTCTTCTTCACCTTGCTCGGGTCTTGGCATTTCAGGTAGTCGGCCAACTCGTTGTAGTCGCCGTGTCCGCTGAAAGCGTCGATCGAATAGATGTCGGCAGCCACCGTGTATTCGTTGCCGAAGATGGAGATGGTCTGCGGCCTGGGTTCGGCGAGCAGTCGGGCTCCCAGGGTCTCGGGTGAGCAATAGCCGATGGCGAGGATGGTGTTTTTCGGGTTGGAGATGCTGTTGGCGATATGATGCTTGATGCGTCCGGCCTCCATCATGCCCGAGGCGGAAATGATGATGCAGGGATCCTTGCGGGCGTTGAGCGTCTTCGACTGGTTGACGTCGCGGATGAAGGTCAGGCTGTTGAAGCCGAAGGGGTCGGGGTCGTATTCGATGACGTTCTTCACGTCGTCGTTGAACAGGTTCAGGTGCATGCGGAAGATCTCGGTGGCGTTGACGGCCAGGGGGCTGTCCACATAGACCGGAATCTTCTCCGGGAGCTTGCCTTCGTTGTAGAAGTTGTTCAGCAGATAGACGATCTCCTGGGTGCGGCTCACCGCGAAGGAGGGGATGATCAACTTGCCTTTCTTTTCTACACAAGTGTTGTATATGATATCCAACAGTTGCTGCTCAGCATTGCTGCGGTCGCTGTGGAGCCGGTTGCCGTAGGTGGCCTCGGTGATGAGGTAGTCGCAATGCGGGAACGGTTCCGGCGAACGGAGCAGGTAGTTGTATTCCCTGCCGATGTCGCCCGTGTAGGCGATGCGGGTCATGTCGCCGCCTTCGTCGATCTCGATGGTGGCACAGCCGCTGCCGAGCAAGTGTCCGGTATTGTTGAACTTGACCTTGATGTTGTTGTCGAGATAGACGTAGCGGTTGTAGGCCACACTCAGGAACAGGTCCATGCTGGCACGGGCGTCCTGTTCGGTATAGATGGGCTCCAACGCCGGAAGGCCTTGCCTACGACGTTTCTGGTTGAACCACTCCATATCGTTTTCCTGGATGAAGCCGCTATCGGGCAACATGATGTTGCAGAGGTCGCGGGTGGCATCGGTGCACACCACCTGTCCGCGGAATCCGTTCTTGTAGAAATAGGGAATCAGTCCGCAGTGGTCGATATGGGCGTGGGTCAGGATGATGTAGTCCACCTCCTTGGGGTCCACCATCGTGTTGCGGTTGGCCGCGTCGGTCTCCAATCCCTTTCCTTGGAACATGCCGCAGTCAAGCAGGATCTTCTTTCCATGGTCGGTGACGATCAGATGCTTGCTGCCGGTCACTTCCTTTGCAGCACCGATAAACTTGATTTTCATAGCTTGGATTATTTGATGATGAGGGTCCGGGTGATCACGGTTTGGTCGCCTTGGATCTGGAGCATGAAGATGCCCTTGCCCAAAGGTGACGGGTCGAAACTGAGGCTGCCGTTTTCAAGCGGGGCTTGGTAAACGGTCTGTCCAAGGGTGTTGAACAGGCGGATGGACCGCATGCCGGGCGCCTCCACGGTGAGGTGGTCGGTAGCCGGGATGGGATAGACCTTGCAGGGATCGTTGGCTTCGCCAACGGCAGTCACCATCACGGCCAGGGTCTCGCTGGCGCAACCTTCTTCACCACCGTAGTTGGCGACGATCTGGTAATAGTAGGCGCCGGGTTCCACTTCCTCGTCCAGGTATTGGTAACGATAGGTGTAGGGCACGTTGACCAGGTATCCGATCTGTTCCATGTGGTCGGGGTCGGTCCCTCGGTAAATATAGAAACGGTTCAGGCTCATGTTGGCGGCCTGGTTTTTCTGCCAGACCAGCATGGTGCCGAAATGGTTGTCTTCCCAGTAATAGGTGGCGGTAAAGTCCTCGGGAGGCAGGCATACATCGACCTCGACACAAGCCGCCGACGAGACGGGCGACTCCACGCTTTGGTACACGGCACTGACCGTGAAGCAGTGGTTGCCGTTGCTTAAGTTGCCAAGCACACAATGGGTCTCGCTCAGGTTGGCCTGTACCATCTGGTTGTTGTCGTACACCCGATAGGTGTCGGCCAGTTCGGCGGCTGCCCAATGGAGTTCCACCTGGTTGCCGCCTTCCTCGTTGAGAGTGGCTGTCAGGGCCGTGGGGGCGGTGACCACCTGGATGGTGGCTTCTGCCGAAGCGGTTTCGCTATCGCGGTTGACCAGGACGGTATAGGTGGTGGTCACCGAAGGAGTCGCCGCGGTGGTGGCGGCATTCGGGTTGGCCAGGGTCTCGGCCGGGGTCCATTGGTAGGTGCAGGCACTGTTTCCGGTGGAAGGCGTGGCCGTCAGGGTGGCACTGGCTCCGAAGGGGATCACGGTCGGGTTGGCGGTCGCCGTTACGCTCAGCGGAGCGGCGACGGTGGCGGCAGAGGCTCCCGACTTGGGCGACATGACACCTTGATAGACGGTGGCCACGCGGTACGAATAGGTTCCCGGGTTAAGGTCGGCGTCGGTATAAGTGGTGCCGGTGACGCCTTCTGCAATGAGGACGCTGGTCCGGTATATGTTGTAGCTGTCTGCCGGGTCGGCAGCCGTCCAGTTCAGGACGATGTTGTTGCCTTCGGGAGTGGTGGTCAGGTTGTCGGGAGGACAGACCACGGTCACCGTGCAGGAATCCACGTCGCTATAGCTGCCGCTGTTGACGGTGCAGGTGTAGGTGGTGGTGACGGTGGGGTTGGCCACTGGCGACTTGGCGTGGGGGTTGTCAAGGCCTTCGGCAGGTGTCCAGTTGTATTGGAAATACCAGTTGCCGCCGGTGGCTTGTGCGTTCAAGGTCGTGCTGGTGCCACGGCTGATGACGTAGGGATTGGCGCTGACGGCCACATTGACGGGTTCGTCGTCTGCACCGGTCACGATGGGCAGGGTGGCGGTATAGGTGATCTTGTTGTAACCGAATACGGTAAGGGTGGCCAGGCCGGGCTGTCCGGGAGCGTCGAATTCGAGGAAGGCAGTGCCGTTGTTGATGACGGCCGATCCGAGGATCTCGCCATCGATGGTCAAGGTGGCGCGGGCGCCTTCGGCGTTGGTGCCGCTCACCTCAAAACTGGTGGCTCCCAGGTTCAGTGCCGGGGCATAGTCCAGGGTCATCTCGGTGGGAACGGCGTTGCGGAGCGTGAGGGTGGGATCGCCGAAGAGGATCCAGCACATGTACGTACCCATGCCCATAGCGTTGTTTTGTCCGTACTGGTCGATGATCTTCATGTTTCCATCAAAGGAAACGCCGCCAAACGTGCGTTTGATGTTGGATTCGTAGCTCTCGACGAGCACGTCCACCATTTCGTCTTGGCCATACATGGGCGGAACCCACGGCTGGGAGATGTAGGAGAACATGCCGCCGATGGCACCGGTGGGCTGGTTGACGTCGTTATTGTTGTTGGCACGGAGCCAGGCCTCTGCAAAGCAAGGCTGGTAGTGGTCGTATTTGCCATTCAGGCAGGCCACGGACCACACGATGGGCAGCTTGTTCACGTTGGTCAGGTTGTTGACATTGGAGTTGCTGTAGTTGAACACGCCCCAGCTGGTTTCGGAGCCGTGGTTGCAGTAGTTGATGATGCTCACGCCTTGGTTGATGTGCTGGCTCAGCGTGGCCGCGCTGGATTGGGCGCCACCGCCACTTTGGTAGTCGCGATAGACTTCGCTGTAGTGGTATCCGAGCAGGTCGGTCCGGAGGTTGTCCACATGTTGCCAGTCGTCTTCTCCAAAATGCCCTCCTGAGCCGGCTTGGGTGGCTACGCCGGTGCCTGTCGTCAGCCAGGTGTCGGTGGCGTTGATGTCTCTTTCATAGTGGATGACTTTGTTGACTTGGACGGTGACCTGATCGGCGGTCTCGGCGGAGAAACGGCCTACGATGACATCGTTGTAACGGTCGTCCCCATCGACTTGTCCGTACCAGTTGTCGGAACGTCCCGAGTAACTCGGGTAATTGGCGTAATAGCCTGGGATATGCTGGCTGTCGCCCACCAGCAAGATGTGGGCAAGGCTGGGATCTTGGGCGTATTGTTGCTGTATGTAGCTCTTGATGGACTCAACGGTGGTGCCGGTGACCGAGGTGCCCACCATGGTAGTGGGGATGCCGATCTGCTTCTTCCAGGCGATGAAGGGCTGCATGGCGTCCATGAAGGCGTCGTGGCAGATGATGAGCAGATGTCCGTTTTCGTTGACCGGGGTATAACGGGTCGTGGAAGTCTCGTAGTTGATGAAGCGATGTTCGTACATGCTCTTGAACTCGTTGTCCATCTTCATGGAAGTAGACTTGCGGGTCTTGGTGTTTTGGCCTTCACCCAGATCGTCGTACATTTCCACGGTGAGGTCGTAATACACACGAAGGGTATGGGAGACCGGGTTGTACGCGAAGGGATGGACCACCATGTTCTGTCCACGGAAGTCGCGCAGGATGTATGGGTCGTACAAGCCTACACGCTGTTCAGGGTAGAAAGCGTCGTTGGTATAGGCCGGTCCGTAGGTGAAGGGGACGTCCTCCGGATTGATCTGGCGGCTGAAGTCGCCTTTGGAAGGTGCCACTTCCATGGGGAAATCGACATACTTGGCATCGGTCACGCGGATGGCGTAGTGTTGTTGGTCGCCAATGAGGACCGGGACGGCGATCATCGGGAGGTGCGGTTCTCCGGCAGCGGAGGTGCTGACCGTCTTAGGGACGGAAACAATCATGGCCTCACCTCGGGGTGTGTTCACCGCGAGGGTGTGGAAGCCGGGCACTTGCAGGCGGACGGCGATTTTCGATTCGGAAGCGTGCAGCAAGGTGGTTTGAATCGTGGAAGGCGTACTGCTGGAGAGGGCGTTCCAGGATTGTCCCATGCTGAAGAGTGTGGCCAAGGCCAACAAGATGGTAAAGAGCGTCTTTTTCATGGTGAACTCGTTGTGGTTTTAAACCGCAAAGATAATACTTTTTCATTAATAAATAAAGGACCGCCTTCAAGAAAGCGGTCCTTTAGGTTGAAATCGGTACGGTGGAATTATCTCACAATGATCTTGCGGGTTTCGTCCACGGTGCCGTTGTTGAAACGGAGCACATAGATGCCCTTGGCCAGGTTCTCCAGGTGGAGCTGGGTGCGTCCTTCCGCCTTGCCAGCCATCACCTGTTGTCCGAAGGTGTTGAACAGGATGTAGCTGTAGGCGCCTTCCATTTCGATGTTCAGGAGGCCTTCGGTCGGGTTGGGGAACACATGTCCGGTTTGGGCCATGCCCTCGTTGGCGCTCATGAAGGAAACGACGTCGACAGTGACAAAGGCAGGCTTGGAATAATGGCCTTCCTCGTCGATCGCCACCACACTGTAGGTATAGGTGCCGTGTTCAACGGTCTCGGCATAGCCGGCTTCTTCTTGGGTGCTGACTTCCACGCCGTCACGGAAGATCACGTAGGAGGCAGCCCTTTCAACGGGAGCCCATTCCAGGACGACTTCGTTCTCGTCGACCGTGGCGACCAGTGATTCAACCGGTTCGAGGTTCTCGGTGATGGCCGTCGGAGGCAGTTGGATGTTGTCCACCCAGCCGCAGTCACTGCCGGTGCTGACCGAGATGTCTTTGGCATAATCCCATGTCAAGACGTGGCGGCCAGGGGTGAGCGGATAGCTGACCCGGGTCCAGTTGACGGTGCCCGACCAGGTGTTCTTCGTTTCGTTGTCGATCGAGAAGTTGAGCTTGTCGTAGTTGTTCTCGGAGGAGACCTTTACGTAGAAGCTGATCTCGCCTTCGTTGGGGACGTTGACATTCAGTTTCATTTTGGAGCTCTGGTTGTGGTTGATGGCGCCAGAGCGGGCGCAGTAGGTGCCTTCGTAAGCATTGGTGCTGTCGATGCTCCATGGCAGGGGACCTTCGAAGGCCCAGTCAAAGGCAGAGAAGTCGTTCGTCTCGAAGTCTTCCATCACCTGTCCGATGCTGATGAAAGCGCAGTCGGAGAGGGTGTAGTAGTCGGCGTTCAGCAGGTAGGACATCTGATAGCAGGAGCCCACCTCAACCGTCTCGGCAATGGTGAAAGGCACCGTGAGCGTCAGGCTTTCGTTCGGCAGGATCGGATCGGCCTCAAAGCTGTTTCTTCCGAGGACGATGTCGCTGCTGCTGCTGAAGATGGTCAGGGAGTGGACGGGAGCGGTGGCATGTCCTTCGTTGGTGAACGTCAGGACGATGTTGCCGTTGCCACCCGGAGCTACCTCGCCTTCCAACTGGAAGCTGGAGCAGGTGAGGGCAGGTGCGTTGACCGTCAACGTCAGGTTGGATTCCCAAGCTCTTTCTCCGGCAGTCATGCTGATGTTGAAAGGAATCTTGGTGCCGTCAGGCACGTTGTTGGAGACCTTGAAGCGGAACGTGTTCTCGATGGTGGAGGTTTCGTTCGGGTTGACGCTTGCCAGCGTGGCAGTGTTGTTCAGGAACTCGGTCACGAATTCGGATTCGGTGCTCAGGGTGACCGTCACGTCGTTGACGGTTTCCACACCGACGTTCTTCAGGGTGACGTTGACCTGGCCTTCTTCGCCAAAGCAAAGGCCGCCATCTTCCGTGGGAACCTGGAAGTTGTCCAGCACCAGGTAGGGACCTTCGGCGGGAACGACTTCCACTTCACCCCGGTAAGTCACCTTATTGTATCCGATGACCGTCAAGGTGGCATTGCCCACGTTGCTCAGACCCGGGAAGGTAAGGGTGGCGGTGCCGTTGACGACCCTGGCGGAAGCGATCACCTCACCATTCATCGAAAGGGTGGCGATGCCGTAGGCTGTTTCGGCGTTGACGGTGAGTTCCGTCATGCCCAGCATCAAGACGGCCGGGTTGGCCGTGACGTTCATTTCGACTGGGTTGTCGGTGCGAACCATCAGGCTCGGGTCGCCGAAGAGGATCCATGAGTCGTGCGTAGCAGTATGGTGGCCCTTGTCAAGCACATCCATGTTGCCGTTCAACGAGGCACCTGCCAAGGTGTGGTTGTATTGGTCGCCACCATGCCATTCCGTCAAGATATCCACCATTTCGTCCTGGCCATACATGGGCGGTTGCCAAGGCTGGGAGATCCAGGAGAACATTCCGCCGATGGCGCCGGTAGGGGCACCCGTGCTGTTGTTGGAGGCACGCATCCAAGCTTCAGCGAAGCATTCCGAACCATAGTTGAACTTGCCGTTCAAGCAGGCCACCGACCAAACGATGGGCCACATGTTGTCGTTGGTCAAGGCATTCACGTTGCTGTTGCTGTAATTGGCCACACCCCAGCTGGTTTCAGAACCGTGGTTGCAGTAGTTGATGATGCTTACACCTGCATTAATGGCGTTGCTGATGGTGCTTTGGCTGGCGCCGCCGCCACCGTGCAGCTCGGTGACATGCTCGTAAGTGTAATGCTCCAGGGTGTCGCGAATGAGGTCGATGTGTTGGTAGTCGTCTTCGCCATAGTGGCCGCTACCAGCGCCGATGGCACCAATGCCCAAGCCCTTGTTGCTCCAGGTGAGACCTTCAGGCATGTCGCGCTCATAGTAGAGCACCTTGTTGACATGGTTGGCGACATGGGCGTCGGTCTGTACGGAGAAACGGCCGATGAAGACCTCCGGATAGCTGTCGTTACCTTCGAGCTGGCCAAACCAGATGTCACCATATTGGTTGGCATTATCATAATAGAACGAATGGGGGGTGATGTGCTCAAAGTCACCGACCAGCAGCACGTATGTGAGGTTGTGGTCGGGGTCGTTGTACAGGTTGGAGATGTAATTCTTGATGACATCGATGTTGTTGCCACCAACCTCGGAAACGCTCACCATGGTCGTGGGACGGCCCGATTCGTTCTTCCAGTCCACGAAAGGCTGCATGCCAGCCATGAACTGGTCGGCGCAGATGACGAGCATCTCACCGGCATCTTCCAAGAAAGGATACTTGGCTGCCGAGGCCTCAAAGTTGATGAAACGGCGGCCGTAGGAAGCCTTGAACTCGGGAGAGGTCTTGACGGCATTGCCCTTGCGGGCGGCCTTTTGGTTTTCGCCATTGTCGCTGACCTTGACCATTTCGATGGTCAGGTTGTCATACACACGCAGGGTGCGGGTGACAGGATTGTAGGCGAAGGGACGGACCATGAGGTTCTGTCCACGGAAGTCACGCAGGATATAAGGCGCTTCCAGGTAGGCTTGGGCAGCCGGCCAGAAGGCGTCTTGCTGGTACATGGCACCATAGGTATAAGGTACGTCGTCGGGGTTGATCTGACGGCTGAAGTTGCCTTTGGAGGGGGCGATGTCCATGTCGGTGTAGTCGGTGAATTGGGCATCGGTCACCTTTACGGCCATTTCGGCGCGGTCGCCGATCAAAACGGGAACAGGGAGGGTGGGAAGGTTGGGCGAGCCAGCTTCCAACATGGCAGCCATTTCCGGGACGTTGATGACGAACTGGTCACCGTTCGGGGTCTTGACCCGGTCGGCGGAGTAGCCGTTGAGTTGGACGTTCACCACGACCTTGTTCTCGTTGCTGGAGAGCAGCTTGACGGTGGCGGCCTTTTGTGCAAACCCAGTGCTCACAAGGAGAAGGGCCAGCAGTGTAAAGAGGGTTTTTTTCATTGAGTTTTGTTGGTTTTTGTAATGTTTTAAATAAGAAGGGGGCAGGGTGTCCCCGCCCCCTCAGTCGTTCAATTATTCAACCACAATCTTTTGGACGTGGGTCTCGGCGCCGGTGGTGACGCGGAGGATGTACAGGCCGGTGGACAGGCCGTTGACCTTGACAGGCTTCTGGGCATCGATCATGCCGCTGGCCACCTGCTGTCCAACACTGTTGAAGATGGCGTATTGGCCTTGTCCGTTGACGCGGATGTTGAGTTCGTCTCTAACCGGGTTGGGATAGACGGCGATCTCAGTGTGGTTCTCTTCCACGCTGACCACACCGACGTTCACTGTGACGTAGCACGGGCTGGAGGGGTTGCCTTGAGCGTCGACGGCGGTGACACTGTAGGTGTAGATGCCGTCTTCAGTCACATTGTCAGTGAAGGTGGTCTCTGTGGTGGTGCCGATTTCCTCGCCGTTACGAGAAACGATGTAGTTGGTGGCCGTGGCATAGCCTCTCCACATCAGGTTGACATCATAGCCTTCGACGTTGTAAGCCAAGTTGGAGACGGTTTGGCCGAATGCGATGACGTTGGTGGGCGGGAAGGTGATATCGTCGATCCAGGCGCAGTCAGAGCCGTTGTCGACGGAGCTGTCTTTGGAGTAGGTCCATCTGAAGGTGTGTACGCCCGGGGTCACAGGGAAGCTGGACTGAGCCCAATCCTGTTCGCCGGAAAGCACTTCCATTTCCTGGTTGTCGATGTAGAACTTGAGCTTGTCGTAGTTGTTCTCGGAACTGACCTTTCTATAGTAGCTCATTTGACCGGCGGCAAACACTTCGTGGGTGAGGATGAGGTCGGTGCTTTGGCTGTGGCTGATGTCGCCTGAACGGGCGCAATAGTTGCCGTTATGGACACCTTGTGAAACGATGGTCCAAGGCATGCTGCCCGAAGTGGTCCAGTTGAATGCGGTGAAGTCGCCGGTTTCAAAGCCGTCCATGATTTCGCCAACGGAAACGACCGTGATGCCTTCCACGCCATAATGGCCGCTGTTGAAGTGATAGCTGAGTTCGTAGGTGGAACCCATCTCAATCGTTTGGCTGGCTTGGATGGGGAAGCTCAAGGTAATGGTTCTTCCGGCGTTGATGGCCTCGACCGCTTGGATGTTGTTTTCAATGGTGAGATCGTCGGAGCAGGTGTACAGTTCAAACTGTCCGTTTTCGGCGACGAAAGCGCCATTGTTGGCAATAACGAACTCGATGGTTCCCGTTTCGCCAGGAGCCAGGGTGGGAGCGTTGATTGCTTGAATCTCGAGGGCGGGAGCGGCAGCCACCATGGTGAACTTGCTTTCCCAGGTGTCGTTGCCGTCGGTGATGTGGAGGTTGAATTGGATCTTCTCCTGATTGGGCACGTTGACAGCCACATCGAAGTCGAAGGCATCCGTGATGGCGTAAATCTGATCGGGATCAATGTTCTCCACCACGGCCTCGGTGTTGATGAGGCTGGCATAGGGAGATTCAGTGCTGATGGTGACCGTCAGGCTGCTGCCAGGCTCGGAGCCCACGTTCTTGAGGCTCACGTTGACCGGAACCCAACCGCCAGGAACAACCGGTTGCAGGGCTTCGTAATTGTCGTAGGTGATATAGGCACCGTCGAGAGAAGCGGCGGGAACGACAGCGATGTAAGGCTGACGCTGCGGGTGGGTGACGCAGATGGTGACGTCGCCGCCCGAGGTGATGGGCTCCATGGGGATGTCGGCAACACCTTCGTTACCCACAAGACCGGCACCGTAGAGGACGCCGTCTTTGGAGATGGCTGCATAGGAACCCGGGTCGGCTTCCACCGTGTAGAAATCGACGCCGATCGGAAGGGTGGGAAGGTGGCTGACGTTGTTTTGACTCGGCATCACACGGTAGGGCATGATGGAGCCGTCACCCAAGGTGTGATAGGCTTCCCAGTAGTAGTGGTCGGAAACAGAACCTTGGTAACCGCCAGCGTGGGCATACACCACAGCCAGGTTGCCGAGGAACGGGATGGCGGAAACCGTGTTGTACACATCGTCCATCCAGACACCGTCATAGGAACCGCGCGAGCTGTTCTCGTAGGTAGGCATGGCGTTCATGGTGTTGGTGGCGCCGACGCCGAAGTAGTAGTCCTCATACCAGTAGGAGCTCGGGCAGGATCCGATGTAAGCGTAGGCGGCTTTAGTGTTGTTGCGGATCATGGCTTCACCGAGGCAGGTGGTACTGATGCCCCAGTCGGCTGCCTCGCAGCAGTTACCCATGGCGAGGAAGGGCTTGCCTTCGTTGGTCAGTTGGTTGACGTTGGTGACGCTGAATCCCGGATCGGCCCAGCTGGTGTTGGAGCCGTGGGCGGTGTAGTTGGCGAAACCGACGCCGGTGTTCAGGCTGGCGTAAGGACTGTTGTAGGGCTGCTGGAGGAATTCATAGACGTTGGTGAATCCATGAGCGGTGTTGTAGTAGTAGTTAGTGGCATACTGGATGGTGGGCTTGCCGATTCTCGGGTTCCAGGTGCCGTCCCAACCGGCAATCAGCAGTACGTTGTTGAGGTAGGTGGG
This sequence comes from Bacteroidales bacterium, assembly GCA_016291135.1. Lineage (GTDB taxonomy): Bacteria > Bacteroidota > Bacteroidia > Bacteroidales > F082 > Limimorpha. The sequence continues at coordinate 28,135 of JAEFAE010000011.1, read as the reverse complement.
ATCCGGGAACTCATATCTTTCGTACATGAGGTCCTTGTAGAGGATGTTCTGCATCTGCTCGACGTTCTCAGCGGTCAGACGGCTGTGCAGCATGTCCGGGAAGTCGTCGTTGTCAACGCTCATGTATTGAAGGTCGGTGACGCAGCCGGTCGCGTTGCCCATATAGCTGGCAGGCACCTCGTTTTTGTCGCCGAAGATGATCAGGAACGACGGGGCGTTCTCGGCATACTTCTGCTGGATGAAGCTGCGGATGGCGCTGGCGTTGTTGCCGATTTCATCCGTGTAGTTTACGTCAAGGTAGAAACCTTTGATGGTCTTCCAGCTGATCCATTCCTGCATGCACTCTTCGAACATGCGGTTGGCGATGACGAGGGCGTGTACCGGGGCGTTCCAGAGGTCGGGGTGCTGGTCGTATACATCGTCGCGCCAGTTGAACATCGTGCTGTAGATGCCCTTGAAGTAGATGCTGGCGGTGCGGACGAACTCAGCTTCGGCAGCGGCCTTGTCATAGTCGTTGTAGTTGACGTCGAGCTCGATGTCGTTGATCACGCGGATGGTGTTCGTGCTGGGATCGTAGTTGACGGGGTTGATGGTCAGTGAGCCCACTTGGATGCCACGGAGGTTGCCGAGGATCTCGAAATGGGTGAGCGGGCGCTCGCTGAAACCTCTCAGGTTGTAGGCGCTTTCGTTGTAGGCAAACTTGATGTCTTCAGGTTTCTGGTCCTTTCTGACGGAGGCCTGCATGGGCACGACCTGGTGGATGCCGAAGTCGTTCAGATTGTACTCCGTGGTGGAGTAGCTGGTCACGTTCACGCTGACGTTTTTCGCTCCGAAGGGGATGGCGAGAAGTTGATGCACGGCGGGCAGCGAAGGATCACCCACGTTGCCGGCGGGGATGGTGCCGTCCATCATGAGATCGGAGAATACACCCCGTTCCGTGCTGACTTCCGTAGCTTGGAGGTTGCTGAAGGTGAAATGAGCATGGAAACCGTCGCGGTTTACATTGGTGCATTCTTGAGCCGATTTGGCGGCGTTCAGTTCAATGCGGTTCTGGGCTTGAGCCGAGACGCCGAACAACATTCCGATGAAAAGGAATGCGGTGAACAGTAGCGTTACTTTTTTCATTTGTTTTTGTTTTGTTTTTGTTTTGGTTAATGTATAGATTTAGTCTGATGATTCTCCCTTTTTCCGAAAACCAAGCGCCAAAAATACAAAAAAAATATTTTAGTTGCGACAAAAAAGTCGCATTTTTAATAATTAATTATTAAATCCTATGTTAATTTCTTTTAAAGAATAGTGCTTTCAGACCTTCAAAAATGAAGGCTTTCACGCCCTCGGAAAACAGGGTGCTGCGGCGCTCTCCTGAGGGTTGGGCTGTTTTCAGCGGAGCAGTTTGCGGTATTCCTTGTCGTTGCCAAGTACCTTGAGCGCCTTCGCGACGACGGGGTCTTCCTTGAGCGTGACTTCATAGTACTGCTGCATCTCCCACACATTTCTGGCTATCAAGGCCTTGATCTGCAACTTGATGTACTTCGCGGAGCGTTGGTATTCCTCCTCGTTCCATTCCACCTTCTCGTTGGCAGCGGCTTTTTTGACGGCTTCCATCATGATGTCGGTTACGGTGAACGAACGGTTGTATTGTTCGAAGCTAGGATAGGTTGCCTTGAGCGCTTCGCGATGCTCGTTGGCATAATCCACCGTATATTTGTTGAAGACGCCCTTGCGGACCAGGTTGGTGTAGAGCTTGCTGTTGAAACTGGTGTCGACAGGCATGAAGAGGTCGGGCATGATGCCTCCGCCGCCGTACACGATGCGTCCGGCGTCAGTCTTGTATTTCAGCGAATCGGGGAAGTGGATGCTGTCGGCATGGAAGTATTCGCCATGCTCCAGCCGCTTGGTCATCTCCTTGTAATAGTCTTCGGCTCCTGCCTCGTAGGGCCGTTGGATGCAGCGACCGGTGGGGGTGTGGTAACGGGCGGTGGTGAGCCGGATGACCGCGCCGTCGGGCAGGTTGAAAGGACGTTGCACCAAGCCCTTGCCGAAGGAACGGCGGCCGATGAGCACGCCACGGTCATGGTCTTGGATGGCGCCCGATAGTATCTCGCTGGCCGAGGCCGATCCTTCGTCGATGAGCACCACGAGTTTGCCCTCGGTATAGATGCCTGCATCGACGCTTCGCCATTCCTGACGCTTGGAGTGAAGCCCCTCGGTGTACACGATCAGCTGGTCGCCCTTCAGGAATTCGTCCACCATCTGGATGGCTGTGTTGAGATAACCTCCCGCATTGCTTCTCAGGTCGAGGATGAGTGATTTCATGCCTTGGTTTTGGAGCTTCTCCATGGCGGCCTTGAATTCCTTGTCCGAATCCTGGGCGAAGCGGTCCAGCTTGATGTATCCGACCTGCTTGTCCATCATAAAGGCGGCGTTGATGCTGTTCAACGGGATCTTGTCGCGTACAATCTCAAAGTCCATGAGTTCCGGGTCGTGGCCGCGTTTGACGCTGACGGTCACCTTGGTGCCTTTTTTGCCACGGAGGTGCTTCTGCACATATTCGTTGTCGACCTTCTTTCCAAAGGCGTCCTTGCCGTCGATTTTGATGAACTGGTCGCCGGCCTGGATGCCGACACGTTCCGATGGACCGCCCGGGGTGGGGCCGATCACTGTGATGGTGTCACGGATCAGCTGGAAGGTCACACCGATGCCCTCGAAGCTTCCCACCAAAGGCTCGTTGGCTTTCTCCACATCTTTTTTCGAGAGGTAGGCGGAGTGGGGGTCTAACTCCTTCAGGGCGGCGATGATGGCCTCTTCCACCACTTTCTCCGTATTGGCGGTGTCGACATAGTAATTGTCGATCAAGAATAGGGTGGTGGCGAATTTCTGGGCGTTCGCCTGGGCCTTGCTTTGGCCGTTGTTTTGGGCGTAGGTGCTTTTAATAATTCCACATAATAACAATGATAATGTTATTATAAATACATTTATATATTTCATATATATATCTATTTTAATAATTCGTTTTTCGTTCTTTCCGGTTGTCGTTTCTCGCTTTGGGATTTAATTGCGGACGATTTCAAAGGTGTTGTCCTCTTGGAGACGGATAATGGTGGAGCTCTTGGGCTTGGACATCACATCGTGGTAGAGTTGGACGGTGTAGTCCACCGATTGCTTCATTTCTTCCGATATATCGTTGTAGGTCAGGGCGGTAGGTTGTCCTGACAGGTTGGCCGAGGTGGAGGTGATGGGACGTCCGAGCCTTCGGATGATTTCCTTGCAGAAGTCGTTTTCCACCACGCGGATGCAAACTGTTTTGTCGCTTGAGATGTTGCGCGCTAAGTTCTTGCCTTCCGAATAGATGATGCTCAAGGGGCTACGGGCACCCCTGATCAGGTCGTAGGCGATGATGGGGACGTTGACGACATAGTCTTTCAGGCGTTCGGCGGTGTCCACCAGTACAATCAGGCTTTTGTTTTTGGGGCGTTGCTTGGCAGCATACACCCGGTCACAGGCCTTGCTGTTGGTGGCGTCGCATCCCACCCCCCAAATCGTGTCGGTAGGGTATAGGATGGTCTTTCCTGCTTTCAGGAAGGATACGGTGCGTTCAACTTCTTCTTCAAATGGGGTCATGGTATGAGGTTTTGGTAGATTTGAATCAGTTTTCGGTGGATGGCTTGGTCGGAGAAGCGTTCCGAATAAGCCAGGCCTTGTTGGATCATGGTATTTCTTTTGGCTTCGTTTTCAACGACTTCGGCGATGCGTTCAGCCCATTCCGTTTCATCGGTAGGGGAACAATATAGACTGTCCGGGCCTCCGCTTTCTTCCAGGCAGCTTCCTGTGGCGGCGATGACAGGCAGGCCGCTGGCCAGGGCTTCCACTACCGGGATGCCGAAGCCCTCGTAGAGGGAGGGGAAGGCGAAGGCGGTGGCACTCTGGTACAGAGCGGGAAGGGCTTCACCAGGGAGGTTGGGGAGCCAACAGATCCGATGTTCCAAGCCGTGTTCCCGGGCATACTGCCGCAACGTCTCCAGATAAGGGGTCTTCTGTCCGGCAATCACCAGGGGAAGGTCGAATCGTTTGGTTTCCAGCGCTTTCAATAGAATCAACTGGTTTTTTCTGGGTTCGAAGGCAGCCACATTCAACAGGTAGGCTTCCGGCAAGTGATGGTGCTCCCTGAACTGCTGTTTGGCTTCCTCGGTGATGGGCTGACGGAAACGGGGATGGCAGCCCTGGTACACCACCTCGATCTTCTCGTTTGGCGTGTCGGTCCATTCCAACAAGTCGCGTCGGGTCTGTTCGCTGATGGCCACGATGCGGTCGGCTACCCGGCAGCTGTGCAGGTATTTCTTGCGGTACATCGTGCGGTCGAAATGGGAGAAAAACCCGGGATGGCTGAGAAACATCAGGTCGTGCATGGTCAGCACCGTACGGATCCCCGTCTTCTCGATGCCGAAGGGCAATTCGTGGCTCAGGCCGTGATAGAGGTCAAGCTCCAGGCGTTTTGCTTCCTTGGCAATGCCGAACGTTCTCCAAAACGACTGGGGCCAGGTGCCTCGGGCTTGGGTCGTGACCAGCCGGGCGCCGTCCGGACATTCGAATCCGATGCCGGGATCGATTCCGGGTGTGAACAAATAGTATTGATGTTCCGGACCCAACGTAGTCAGGATGCGGAGGGTCTCGCGGCTGTAGTTGCCCAAGCCCCGCCGGTTGTTGAAAGCCCGTTTTGCATCGAATCCTATCTTCATTGTAATTCTCTGGCTTTTAAATATTTATACCACACTCCGTAGGCGTTGTCCCGGCAGATGTCGAATCCTTTGCTTCCATCCAAAAAACCAGCCTTGAACACGTAGTCGCGCAGGAAACGCCAGCCTGTGTGCACCCAGGCAGTCAGCCGTCCAGGGCGTTTTCCCGCTTCGGCCATCTCCTGGGCGGATAGGGTCGCAAACTGTTCCATCTGCCGGCGGTGTTCTTCGCGGGTGTAGAACGAGTAATGCAGCAAGTCGCCTTGGAGGTGTTCGATGCGGGTCCCTTCGGGGAGTGCCAGGGTCTCGTGTACCTTTTTCCCCGTCCATTGCACCGTCCGGCGGTCGAAGATCCGGATCTTGGTGTCGGGGTACCAGCCTCCGTGACGGATCCATTGTCCGCAGTAGTTCATGCGGCGGTTCATGGAGAAGGCCTTGCCGGTTACCTCTTGCGCTTTCAGCTGTCGGATGGACGCGGCCAGTTCAGGCGAGAGCGCTTCGTCGGCATCAATGGAAAGGATCAAGTCGTTGGATGCCAGTGTGTTGGCGTAGTTCTTGGAGGCGATATACCCTTCCCAGGCATGGCGGTCGCACCGGACGCCGTAACGTTCGCAGATCGCACGGGTCCCATCGGTGGAGCAGGCGTCCACCACCACCACCTCGTCGGCAACGTCGACGAGCGATTCGAGGCAACGGCCGATGTTGCGTTCCTCGTTCAGGGTGATGATGACGGCAGACAACTTGTTCATGGGAAGCATGGAATAAAAACGCAAAGTTACTATTTTTTTGTATCTTTGCACCTTTAAAAAATAGAAACGCTTCGTCTTGAGAATCGGGATTCCTTTTTGGATGGGATTGGTTGCCCTCGCGGTGGGTGTCGCCTTCGCCATGTTGCTGTATTTCCGTAACCGGAGACAGCATTATGGGAAAGGCCTGACCATCGCCCTCTTTGGGTTGCGCACCCTGCTGGGTGGCTTGGTGACCTTGTTGCTTTTCAATCCCTACATCCGGCAACGGGTCAGCGTGGTGGAACCCCCGACCGTGCTGTTGGCCCACGACAACTCCGCCTCGCTGGTGCTTTCGAAAGACTCCGTGTTCTATCGTACCGACTATCGTACCCGGCTGGATGCGGTACGTGAACAGCTCCATCGGGATTTCCAAGTCGATGAATACCTTTTTGGACAGGACGTCCGCGATTTCGACCAACTCGACTTTTCCGACCAGCTGACCGACCTGTCGTCATTTTTGCAGACGGCGGAACGGAAATACTACAAGCGGAATGTCGGCGCCGTGGTGCTCTTCACCGATGGCCTCTACAATCGGGGTTTTGAGCCATCGCTGCTGGCGGAGCGGTTTCCTTTTCCAATCTATACGGTAGCGTTGGGCGACACCCTTTCCTATCCCGACCTGTTTGTAAAGGAGGTGCATTATAATAAAAAGGTGTCGTTGGGATCCGCCTTCCCCATCCGGGTGGTGGTGGGCGGTATGGACTGTGCGGGTAAGAAGGCCGTGTTGACCCTCCGTGAAGAGGGGCGCACCATCGCCCGTCAGGAGCTGGAGGTCGGTTCCAACCGCTATGCCAAGGAGGTCGATTTCATGCTGGATGCCGATGTGGAAGGCGTTCGACGCATCGAAGTCGAGGTAGGAGGCTTGGAGGAAGAGGCCCAGCGGCTCAACAACCTGAAACGTATCTTCGTCGAGGTGAAGGACCAGCAGTTCAAGATCCTCTGCCTTGCCGATGCGCCCCATCCCGACCTGGGTGCCATGAAGAGCGTCCTCAACGAGGACTGTGGCATGGACTTCGTCTTTGGCCGCGAGCCTATCCCCGACTTGGCAGGCTACCAGCTTCTGCTCCTGCATCAGACACCTTCTTCCAATACCGACCTCGCTGCCTTGACTGCCCAGCTGGAGCATAACAAGAAACTCCCCATGTTGGTGGTGGTCGGCCAGGCTACGGAGGTGGAGGCGCTCAACAAGATCCAGCAGGCCGTGTCGCTGCATCGGGGCGTCACCAACAGCATGCTCGATGTCAAAGCCTGCTTCAATCCTTCGTTCGGCACCTTCACCGTCAGCGATGTGCTTCGCGATCGGGTGGGTAAATTCCCGCCTTTGGCATTGCCCCATCTCGAGACAAGCTTCCTCAAGGCCCACGACGACCTGTTGTTGCAGGAGGTGCTGGGCTTGAAGTCGGGCCTGCCCCTGCTGACCTTTGTCAAGGATGACCGTAGGATGGCCTTCTTGTTCGGTGTCAACACCTGGCGTTGGCGGCTTTTCAACTATTACCAGGACCACCAGAGCCAGGCTTTCGAGGAGCTGTTCTCCAAGACCTTGAAGTACCTGTTGTTGAGCAGCGACGACGGTTCTGCCGTGTTTGCCAAGGAGGAATACTACAGCAACGAGCCGGTGATCCTCAACGCAGAATTGCGGAATCCCTCTGGCGAGCTGGTCACCGATCCCGAACTTTCGCTACGCATCGTCAATAAGAAAACCGGGGAGACCTACGAATACACCTTCTCCAAGCGGGAACACGATTACGAGTTGAATGCAGGTTTGCTTCCCGAGGGCCTCTACACGTACTTTGCCGAGACCACGATGGCTGGTCAGAAGGTGACGCTGTCCGGGTCTTTTGCCGTGGTGGCTTTGGGCATCGAGGCTCAGCAACTCACAGCCGACATCGAACGCTTGCGTAACCTGGCCACCCTGTCCAATGGAAGATGCTATACGGTGGACCAGCTGTCGCAACTGCCTGAAGACTTGAAGGCCGATGCCCGGATCACCTCCGTGGAGCATCACGAGACCCGTTTCGAGGACCTCATCCATGCCAAGTGGATTTGGTTTGTGCTCATCGGCTTGGCAGCCTTGGAATGGGTATTGAGAAAAATGTTCGGAAGCTATTAAACGGAGAACGGAAAAACGGAAAACGGAGAACGGAAAATGGAGAACGGAAAATGGAGAACGGAAAATCTTTAAATCTTTAAATATTAAATCTTTAAATCTATGAAAATCCAAGACCAAGCTGTAGTGACGATGACCTACGTCCTGCGCGAAAAAGACGAGAACGGCCGTATCATCCAAGAGGCCACCAAGGAAAACCCCTTTGTTGCCATCTTTGGCATGAAGCAGCTGCTGCCCAAGTTCGAGGAGAACCTCATGGGCAAAGAGCCCGGCGACAAATACTGCTTCTACCTGACCCCTGAAGAGGGCTACGGTGAGCGTGACGAGAACTATGTGATGGACCTCGACAAGGCAATGTTCATGAAGAACGATGTCCTTATGGACATGGTCAAGGAAGGTGCCCAGCTGATGATGCAGACCGCCGACGGTCGCCCGATCATGGGTGTCGTCCGCGAAATCGGCGACAAGCATGTGAAGATGGACTTCAACCACGACCTGGCCGGTGTGCACCTCTGCTTCAGCGGCGAGATCCTCGACGTCCGCGAATCCACCGACGAGGACTTCAACCCTGGTGGTTGCAGCGGATGTTCAGGTTGTGGTGATGGCGGCTGCGAAGGCGGTTGCGAAGGATGCCATTAAATGGAAAAACCGCGCAACGCGCGGTTTTTTTTATTTCCTCAGCCCCGCCAACTGCTGTTCAATCACAGCAATCTTGGCTTCGGCGTCGGCTTTCTTCTTGCGTTCTTTCTCGACGACAGGGGCAGGAGCGCCATTGACAAAGCGTTCGTTGGAGAGCTTCGCCTCAACGCTCTTCAAGAAGCCTTGGGCGTACTTCAACTCCTCTTCCAACTTCTTGATTTCGGCCTCCACATCGACGCTGCCGGTGAGCGGCACGAAGAACTCGGTGCTGCCCACGAGGAAACCGAAGGCACCAGCGGGAGCCTCGGCCACATAACTCACCTCGCTCACATTGCACAGTTTGGCAATGACGCAATCGAAGTCCTTGTTGGCCGTGCCTTTCACCACGAGCTGGATGGCATCGCGGAAGGCGATGTTCTTGTCGGAACGCACCTTGCGGACGTTGTTGATGATCTCCTGGGTAAATGCCATCTGCTGGAGAACCTGCTCGTCCACGGCTTGCGCCTTGGGCTGCTGGGCAATGATGATGTCATCGCCTTCGCTTCGCTCGGCGATGGCGTGCCAGATCTCCTCGGTGATGAACGGCATGAAGGGATGTAGCATCAGCATCAGGTTCTCGAAGAATTGGATGGTGGCGGCGTAGGTCACGGGGTCGATGCCTTGGCCTTGCGGGGCCTTCACCATCTCGAGGTACCACGAGCAGAAGTCGTCCCAGGTGAGTTTGTAGATCGCCATCAAGGCATCACTCAGACGGTATTTGTCGATGTTGTCGTTGGTCTCTGCCAACACTTGGTTGAAGCGGGCCTCAAACCACTTGACGGCCATCTTGGCGGCTTCGGGTTGAGCGGCATTTTCATCCACGTTCCAGCCTTTCACCAAACGGAGGGCGTTCCAAATCTTGTTGCAGAAGTTGCGGCCTTGCTCGCAGAGTGCCTCGTCGAAGAGGATGTCGTTCCCGGCAGGGGCGCTGAGCATCATGCCCATGCGCACGCCATCGGCACCGAACTTGTCGATGAGTTCGATCGGGTCGGGGGAGTTGCCCAGCGACTTGGACATCTTGCGGCCCAGCTTGTCTCTTACGATACCCGTGAAATAGACGTTCCTGAACGGCACGGCGTTTTGGTATTCCTCACCAGCCATGATCATGCGGGCCACCCAGAAGAAGATGATGTCGGGGGCCGTGATGAGGTCGTTGGTGGGGTAGTAGTATTTGAACTCGGCGTTGTCGGGGTCGAGGATGCCGTTGAAGAGCGACAAAGGCCACAACCATGACGAGAACCAGGTGTCCAAGGCATCGTCGTCCTGACGCAGGTCGTTCATGGTCAAGGCAGCGTTACCCGTCTTGGCGATGGCAAGTTGCAGCGCCTCTTCGCGCGTTTCGGCGACCACGAAACCGCCCTCGGGCAGGTAGTAGGCCGGAATTTGATGGCCCCACCACAGTTGGCGGCTGATGCACCAGTCTTTGATGTTCTCGAGCCAGTGGCGGTAGAGGTTGACATACTTGGCGGGATAGAACTTGATGTCGCCGTTGAGCACGGGTTGCAGCGCGATGTCGGCGAGGTGTTCCATCTTGAGGAACCACTGCATCGAGAGCTTCGGCTCAATCGGCACGTTGGTGCGCTCCGAATAACCCACCTTGTTGTTATAGTCTTCGATCTTCTCCAACAGACCGGCTTCCTTCAGGTCGATGACGATCTGCTTGCGTACGTCCTCACGGGTCATGCCGACGTACAGGCCAGCGGCTTCGCTCAGGGTGGCGTCGTCGTTGAAGATGTTGATGCTCTGCAAGTTGTGCTTTTCACCCAACATGTAGTCGTTCACGTCGTGGGCGGGGGTGACCTTCAGGCAGCCCGTACCGAACTCGATGTCCACATAATCATCCTCGATGACGGGGATGACACGGTTGACCAGCGGCACCACGACTTTCTTTCCACGCAGCCATTGGTTCTTGGGGTCGGCGGGGTTGATGCACATGGCGGTGTCGCCCATGATGGTCTCGGGACGGGTGGTAGCCACTACGGCGTAGCGGCGACCTTGTGCGTCGGTGTGGATGATTTCGCCTTCGGCCCCCGTGGCGCCCGTTCCGTCATCCTCATGGAGATAGTAACGGAGGTAGAACAGATGGCTGTGTTCGTCTTTGAAGATGACTTCCTCGTCGCTCAAAGCCGTTAACGCTTTCGGGTCCCAGTTGACCATGCGCACACCGCGGTAAATAAGACCTTTGTTATAGAGATCGACAAAGGCGCGGATGACGCTCTTCGAGCGGATGTCGTCCATGGTGAACGAGGTGCGTTCCCAGTCGCAGGAGCAGCCAAGGCGGCGCAACTGCTTGAGGATGATGCCGCCGTGTTCGTGGGTCCAGTCCCAAGCGTGCTTAAGGAACTCCTCGCGGCCGATGTCGGTCTTCTTGATACCCTGCTGCGCCAACTTGTTCACCACCTTGGCTTCGGTGGCGATGGAGGCGTGGTCGGTGCCAGGCACCCAGCAGGCGTTCTTGCCCTGCATGCGGGCGCGGCGGATCAGGATATCCTGGATCGTGTTGTTCATCATGTGTCCCATGTGAAGCACGCCGGTCACATTCGGCGGCGGGATCACGATGGTATAGGGTTCGCGTTCGTCGGGCGTGGAGTGGAAGTAGTTCTTCTCCATCCAGTGTTCATACCATTTGCCTTCAACTTCCTGAGGGCTGTATTTGCTGCTGAGTTCCATAGTTCTAAATAAAACAAACAGCAAAAATAAGTTTTTTTTGCCATTCGTGACGAACGAATCCCATTAATTGGCGCTTTTTGAAGCAATTTTTTAAGGAAAAATCTCAATACCCCTCGTTTCTTTCAAATCAAAACAACTTATTAATAATATAGGATTTGTCAGTACCGATTATGATGATTTTCAAAACAATTAAAAAAAATTCACCAAAACACTTGTATATTCTAAAAATATACCCTACCTTTGCGGTATCTTTTTAAAAATATCAGTTTGTTCAACTCATAAAACGATTGAAACATGAAGTACTGTGATCCTCGTTATGATGTTACATTTAAGAAGGTCTTCGGACAACATGCAGAGCTGCTGCTCAGTTTCCTGAACGCGCTGCTTCCCCTAAAGGGTGACCAAGTGATTGAAAGTATCGAGTATCTAACCCCCGAGATGATCCCGGAAATACCCAACGCAAAGTTCTCCGTTGTTGATGTGCAATGCAAAGACAAAGCCGAACGTAAGTTCGTTGTTGAGATGCAGATGGTATGGAGCGAGGAATTCAAGTCGCGCGTCTTGTTTAACGCTTCCAAAGCATACGTCTCACAGTTGGAAAAAGGGAAGGAATACAAGATCCTTCAGCCTGTCTATTCTCTCAATATCGTGAATGACATCTTCGATACGGATCTGCCCAAGGACGAATACTACCATTATTACCAACTTGTCCACGACAAACACTCGGACAAGGTCATAGAAGGCCTCCACATCGCCTTTGTTGAGCTGCCCAAGTTCAAACCGAAAAACGAAGAAGAGACCAAGATGCGCGACCTGTGGCTCCGTTTTCTCACTGAAATCAACGAAGCCACCAAGACTGTTCCTAGCGAGCTGACTGAAAACCCATTGACAAACAAGGCCGTTGCCTTGATGGAAGAGGCGGGCATGACCGATGGCGAACGCTACGCCTATTACAAGAATATCGACAATGTCTGGGTTGAACAGGCAATTATGCGCACTTGTAAGGCAAAAGGCCTTGCTGAGGGAAGAGCAGAGGGGATAGCCAAAGGGAGGGCTGAAGGAATAGCCGAAGGAAGGGCTAAAGGAATAGCCGAAGGACGAGCCGAAGGAATTGCTGAAGGGGAAAAACTCGGAGAATCCAAAGCGAAACTTGAAACCGCTCGGAAAATGCTGAACTTAGGCATCGACATGGAGACTATTCGCAATGTCACGGGATTGACGGAGGCAGACATCCATTCGGAGAATTAGTTTTCTTCCTTATGTGTTTTTCGGCTTTTCTCTTGCGTTATTCAGAAATACTGATGATTTTTGCATGGTAAAAGGATTAGAAATACGATTCGCAAAAAGCCAAACCATGCTCAAAAACATCATTTTTGACTTCGGCGGTGTGCTCCTGGACTGGAACCCGCATTACCTTTATGATCCTTTTTTCGGTGACAAGGAGAAAGCCGAATGGTTTCTGACCCACATCTGCACCTACGAGTGGAACGCCCAACACGACAACGGAAGACCCGTTGCTGAGGGCACCGAGGAACTCGTCAAACAACACCCCGAATGGGAAAAGGAAATCCGGTTGTATTATGACGACTTCATGAAGATGATGGGCGGACAGATCCCAGGCATGGAGGAACTCGTCAAAGAATTGAAGGCGAAGGGTTTTCGGGTATTCGGCCTCTCCAACTGGTCGGTGGAGACCTTCGCCCTGGTGCGTCCGGTGTATCCTGTCCTCGACCTGATGGAGGATATGATCATCTCCGGACGGGAACACGTGATGAAGCCTGACCACCGCATCTTTGAACTGGCATTGCAGCGTTTCGGCATCAAGGCCTCCGAAAGCGTCTTCATCGACGATAACCCGAATAATGTTAAAGCCGCCAACGAAGTTGGCATTCGAGGCATCTTGTTCCAATCGCGGGAGGAGCTGGTCGAGGAACTGTATCAATAACTTACCATGATTTTCCTCACCGCACCTTCCGAGGTTTTGAGGAAATACACACCTTGTTGAAAACCGCTCACATCCATGACGTTCATGCCTTTACGAATGTGATGGTTGGCCATCGTGCGTCCTAAGAGGTCAAACACGGTAACCTCTGTGTCGGCATCCACCTCGATCGTACAGGTTCCCGAGGTGGGATTGGGCCAAATCCGAAGCGTTGAAGGCTCGGGCTCGGCAAGGCCGACGTTCTCGCTGTCCGTGGTAAAAAACCGGTGGATCTCGGTCATATAGCCGATATCGTATTGACTTTCATTGTGATACCAAGTGTGATTGCCGCCGATAACCTTGAGGAGTTGTAATTCTGCTTCCCCCTCGTAGGTGTAGCGTACAAAACGCAGGCCGTCGTTGTGAAGGTCGGGCAGGGTGTCGATGACCGGATCGTCCACGCAGTGGTTGGCATTCTTCCAGTAATTGATGATGGCATCCACATTCAGACCGAGGTTGCCTCCGAAATACTGTGAGTTGCCGTCGTAACCCACTACGGGATCGGCCGTGCCATGGATGTGCAGCATCTTGACAGGTGCCACCGGCGTGTGCGAGGCCATGGCATGGGTGATGAGCCCGCTGACGGGAGCGCAGGCCGTGATGCGGTCGCCGTGCTCAATGGCCATGCGGTGTGTCATGAAGCCGCCCATCGAGAAGCCTGTGAAGAAGACGCTGTCCAAGTTGACGGGATATTGCACGGCAAGGGTGTCGAGCAAGGCCATAAGAAAGCCTGAGTCGTCGATGTTGCTGTTCATCATCGCCGCGTTCCACATGGTGGCACCTGATTGTGAAAGCGCCTGCGGAACCACCACCATCCATCCGAAACGGTTGGCAATCTGCTGGAAGTGGAACTCGTTGTCCAAACGGGTGATGTTGTCGCCCAAACCATGCAAGAAATATAAGATGGGCATCGTCTCATTGTGTTGTGCTGGGATCTTCACCAGATACTCTCTTTGGCCGTTTTGCCATTCAAAATGCTGAATCTGCGCAAACCCTGCCGTCGTCAGCAGTAGAAGCGATAGGATGATGCCATATTTCTTTCCCATAACCCGTTGAATTTGATTGTTATCGGAGGCAAATATAGGATTTTTTTGTTTTTTCGCGAAACTTCCTTAACTTTGCGCCTTATTTAGGGAATCTATCATCATTTAAATAATCATTAAAATTCACATTATGGGTACATTAGCAAATCTTTGGCAAAACCACAGAACCTTGGTGGTCTTTGTCATGATCCTAATCATTGTCATCCCGTTCTTGATCTTTTATCTGAGAAAGGCCAGGAACGAGCATCCGAAGGGCTTGATCGCCGCTGCCTTGAGCAACATGGGCGAACGCTTTGGCTACTACATCATGAATGCCGTGCTGGTGCTGTTCATCTGCTCCAAGTTCGGTATTTCCGATGAGACCTCAGGCCTGATCTTCGGTGTGTTCTATTTCTTGATTTACGTGCTTGCGCTCCCTGGTGGTATCATCGCCGACCGCACGCAAAACTACAAGCGTACCATCATCACAGGTATCATCGTGATGGCCCTCGGCTACGGCTTGCTCTCCATCCCCGTGTTCAGCCAGGGTGGTGGCATGGGTTGGCCTTTCATCCTCGCCATGATCGCCCTGCTGCTTATCGCTTGCGGTAACGGTCTCTTCAAGGGTAACCTGCAAGCCATCGTGGGTCAGCTGTACGACGACTTCGAGGCCGAAGCCGCCAAGAAAGGCCCCGAGGCGCTGGCCCAGGCAAAGGAAAAGCGCGACAGCGGCTTCCAGATTTTCTACGTGTTCATCAATATCGGTGGTGTGATCGCCCCCTTCGTGGCTCCCATCATCCGCGACTGGTGGCTGAAGACCAAAGACTTGGTTTACAATGCCGACCTCCCGCGTCTGTGCCACAAGTTCATCATGGGCACCATGGAAGGCAACGACATGACCAACCTTACGGCACTGTCACAAAACTATTCCGGCGCTGCCGAGAACCTGTCAGGTTTCTGTGAGAACTACCTCCAGGTCTATAACACGGGTGTGCATTACTCCTTCATCGTCTCGGTGCTGGCCATGCTGATCTCTCTGGCGATCTTCATCGCGGTCCGTCACAAGTTGCCGAATCCGGTCAAGAAAGTCAAGGCCGAAGCCCAGACTGTTTCTGCCGCCGAGATCCAAGCCGACGCCAAAGAAATCAAACAGCGTATGGCTGCCCTGTATGCCGTGTTGGGTATCGCCGTGTTCTTCTGGCTCTCCTTCCACCAAAACGCCCAGTCGCTGTCCATCTTCGCCCGCGACTTCGTGGATACCAGCGCGCTGCCTCCTGAGATCCTACAGTTCATCAATCCCTTCTTCGTGATTGTGCTGACGCCAATCGTCATGTGGATCTTCGCCGCCCTTGCGCGCAAAGGCAAGGAAGTCTCAACGCCTAAGAAGATCGCGCTTGGTATGTTTATTGCCGCTTGCGCCTACATCTTCTTGATCGTTATCGCCAGTGTGCATAACTATCCTTCGGGTAACGAATTCAAGGCTTTGCCTGAGGCTGAAAAGATGGCCATGAAGACGGGACCGTGGGTGATGATCGTGACCTACTTCTTCCTCACGGTCGCCGAGTTGTTCATCTCCCCGCTGGGCCTGTCGTTCGTCTCGAAGATTGCCCCGCGTCACATGGTGGGTATGTGCCAAGGCTTGTGGCTGTCGGCCACGGCTATCGGCAACCTCCTGATCTTCCTCGGCGTGAGAATGTTGAACGCCTTCCCGCACCAGTGGATGACTTGGGGCGTGTTCGCTGTGATTTGCCTCGTCTCCATGGGTATCATGCTCGGAATGTTGAAGTGGCTTGAGCGAGTCGCAAAATAATCATTTGGACGAATCCTAGAGGAAAGGCTTGCTTCGGCAAGCCTTTCTTATATAACTGAAAAACTGACAACTATGTTCAAAGGACACCCTAAAGGCCTCTATGCCCTCGCCCTCGCCAACACGGGCGAGCGCTTTGGCTATTATACCATGTTGGCCATCTTTGTGCTTTTCTTGCAAGCCAAGTTCGGCTACAACGAAGCACAGGCGGGTAACATCTACGGCATCTTCCTCGGTTGCGTCTATTTCATGCCCCTTATCGGCGGTATGCTGGCCGACCGTTTCGGTTACGGAAAAATGGTGAAGTCGGGCATCGTGGTCATGTTCCTCGGCTACCTGCTTTTGGCTGTGCCGATGGCCACCTCAACGGCTAAAATCACCATGTTCTCCGCCTTGGCCCTGATCGCCATCGGCACGGGCCTCTTCAAAGGCAACCTCCAGGTGATGGTGGGCAACCTTTACGACGAAGCCAAGTACAGCGCCTTCCGCGACAACGGCTTCAGCCTGTTCTACATGGCCATCAACATCGGCTCGATGTTCGCTCCCATGGCGGCTACCAAGGTCACCGACCTCTTCCTCGGGAAGGCAGGTTATACCTACGTCCCGCAGATCCCTTCGCTGGCACACCAGTACCTCGACGGCACGATCAGTGCCGACGCGCTCTCGAGCTTCGAGGCTTTGGCGGTACAGCAAGGGGGTAACATCAACGACTTGGCGGGCTTTGCCAACAGCTATATCGACGCCCTCTCTGGAGCCTATAACTACGGCTTCGGTGTGGCCTGCATCTCGCTGATTCTCTCCATGGCCATCTACTTAAGCTGCCGCAAGTGGTTCAAGCACGCTGATGTCAACACCAAGCAGGCCAAGAAGATGGAAAACACCACCGTGAACGTGCAGGAACTCTCCAAGGAGCAGACCCGCGAGCGCATCACCGCCCTGGTGATGGTCTTCGCCGTGGTCATCTTCTTCTGGATGTCGTTCCAGCAGGCGGGTCTCTGCTTGACTTACTTCGCACGCGATTACACGCAAAGCACCGTTTCGGGCCTCACCCGGTTTGGCTTCAATATCTGGTCGTTGACCCTGATAGCCATCTCGATCTATACGATGTTCGGTGCCGCCCAAGCCACCAAGCCCATGAACAGGGGCATCTTGTGTGGCGTTACCGTCTTCCTGTGGGGCCTGGCAATAATGCTTTATAGGACCATGCCCGACACCATCAACATCCTGCCGCAGCAGTTCCAGCAGTTCAACCCCTTCTTTGTGGTGGCCCTGACCCCCGTCTCGATGGCGGTGTTCGGCGCCTTGGCGAGGAGAGGGAAGGAGCCGTCTTCACCGCGTAAGATCGGCATGGGTATGATCGTCGCTGCCCTCGGCTTCCTCATTCTGGTCATCTGTTCCTTCTCACTGGCCAGTCCGGCCGAGCTGAAAGCGCAAGGCGGCGTGAGCAGTACCTTGGTCTCGCCCAACTGGCTTATCAGCACCTACCTCGTGCTGACCTTCGCCGAATTGCTACTGAGTCCCATCGGCATCTCCTTTGTCACCAAGGTGGCCCCGCCCAAATACAAGGGCATGATGATGGGTCTCTGGTTCTGCGTGACGGCCATCGGCAACTACCTCACCTCGGTCATCGCCCGCATCTGGGGCACGGGGATGCCGCTCTGGATGGTCTGGGGTGTCCTCGTGGTGCTCTGCCTCCTCTCCGCGGTCTTCATCTTCTCGATCATGAAGCGTTTGGAACGCGCGACTTCGGGGTGCTGACGTGGATTTGTTTGCAAAAAAAACAGCCGACAATGAATTGCCGGCTGTTTTTTCGTTTTGAGGGTATTTACTTGATGGCCTTGATGCGTCCTTCAGTGCCTGCATACTCCGTGCCGACATGGTTGTTCTTGTAGTTCTCCAGGAAGTTCTGGATGATATCCGTGTCGAGGATGCCTAAGTCTTGGATGTTGGTGCAACGGCTCATCATGGCGAAGCCGTCGCCGTGGTCGATGGCTACATAAGTGGAAGCGGCAAAGGTATAAGTCTTTTTGGGATCCAAAGGCTCATAGTTGCCCGTCTCCTTGTTCAGAATCTCAACCTTCTTGACACGACGTTCTCCGTTGACGCCGTCGAAGTCGTGGTTGGCATTATACACCACGGGCGAAGGAATGCTGGGGTCATATTCGAACTTGAGGCCTGACACCTGCTGGAAGCCTCCGAACTCACCTGGAGCGATGGAGACGGAAAACTCGAGGATGTCGAGCAGCAGCTCGCCGGTGCATTCGCCCTTGCACGTGCCGTTCTCGAAGGGGAACATGGTGTAGAGGTCGTTGAAGGTCACGTCGCCCTTGGGCAGGTCGGCCCGGATGCTGCCGCCGCCAAGGAAAGCGATGTCGGTGCCGAACACCGTCCGGTAGGCATCGGTGCAGAAGTTTCCGATATTGGTCTCCTGGTTGCGGACCAGGCGGTTCTTCTGGTCATCGTATGAAGCCAGCTTGACATCGCTGGTAAAGATGACTTGCTCGGCGACTTTCCTGTAACCTTCCTTGATTTCGTCGATGACCTTCAGCACGCTCGGGTCTGTCTTGGTGTAAGACTCGGTGGGGATGAGCTCGGTCTTGAAGCTGCGGTCGGGTTGGATGGTGAGCACGCCCATGTATTGGAATTTGGTGCCCGTAGAGGTCAAGGTGACGTTTTCGCCCTTCTTGTTTTTCACAATGGAGTCAAGAATTACGCTGTGGGAGTGACCGTCGAGGACAATGTCGATGCCGTAGGTGTTCTCGATCATGCTGGGAGAGTTGATTCCGCCTTCCCCCTCGTCTTCGTCGCCAAGGTGGGAGAGCACCACCACGAAATCGGCGCCTTTTGCCCTGGCTGAATTGACCGCGTTTTGGACCGTCTCGTAGAAATTGTCGATGCAGAAACTATAGATGTAATTCCCTTGCTCATCCTTGAAGTAGGTGGGCGTCGAGGAATTGATCGTGTAAGGCGTGGACATTCCCACGTAGGCGACGTCGAAATCGCCATAGTGGACGATCCGATAAGGCTCGTAGATCTGCTTGCCCGTCCTCAGATCCTTGAAGTTGCAGCAAAGGCATTCGGCTTCAAGCGCCTCCATCAGTTCCATTTGACGGGGGATGCCATAATCGAACTCATGATTGCCGAGGGTGACGTAATCATAGCCCACCGCGTTCATGATGTCAATGATGTTACGTCCGTGCGAGGCGGCGCCTAGGCTTCCTCCTTGTACGAAGTCGCCGTTGGAAACCAAGGTCACGTATTTGTGGGACGCCTTCATCTCATCCTTCAGCGCAGCAAAATTGGCGTATCCGTCCACGCCGCAGTGGACGTCGTTTTCATAAAGGACGATGACGTCCTGAGGAACGGTTGGAGTTTGGTGGCTCGATTTGCAGGAAACCGAAAGGCAGCAGCAGAGGATGCTGGAAGCCAAGAAGAGTAAGAATTGTTTTTTCATTTTGGATATCGGATGTTTGTTAATACTTGTCCAATGGTGCGGTTTGGTATCGCAAATGTATGTCTTTTTTCCGTGCTGATTGCAAACGTTTTGCTAATTTTGCACTCAAATTCCATCTTATGTCTAGAAACGAACAAGAATTGAAAGGCGTCACGTTGTTGGGGAACCAAAACACCCAATACCGCTACGACTATACGCCCGAGGTGCTGGAGACCTTCGAGAACAAGCACCCGGAGAACGACTATCTGGTGACCCTCGATTGTCCCGAGTTCACCTCGCTGTGTCCTAAGACGGGTCAACCCGACTTCGGACACATTATTATTAATTACATCCCCCGTACCTTGATGGTGGAGAGCAAGAGCTTGAAACTCTATCTCTTCAGCTTCCGCAACCACGGTGACTTCCACGAGGATTGTGTGAACATCATCATGAAGGACCTCGTCAAGTTGATGGATCCCAAGTACCTGGAGGTCATCGGCCTGTTCAATCCCCGCGGTGGCATCTCCATCAAGCCCTTCGCCAATTACGGCGACGCCGAACATCAAGACCTGGTGAAAGAGCGTTTGCTAGCCAGTTTCCACAACTCCTAACCCGTTACCCAGAATCTTGAAATCAGAAATCTTGAAATCTTGAAATGAAAGACGCAGTAATCATCATCTCTGGCGGCATGGACTCGACCACCATGCTTTACGAGTTCAAGGACGAGATCGTCCTGGCCATCACCTTCGACTATGGCTCCACCCAAAACGGCCGTGAGCGCATTTGTGCCATCACGCATTGCCAACGGCTGGGCATCAAGCATATCGTGGTGCCGTTGGAGTTCATGCACCATTACTTTAAGAGTGCCCTGCTGATGACCGCTGCCGACATCCCCGAGGGCAACTACAACGACGAGAACATGAAATCGACCGTGGTGCCCTTCCGCAACGGCATCATGCTGGCCATCGCGGCTGGCATCGCCGAGAGCAATGGGCTGAAACGGGTAATGATCGCCAACCATGCCGGCGACCACTCCATCTATCCCGACTGTCGTCCGTCTTTCGTCAATGCGATGTCCGAGGCCATGTCGGCAGGTACCTATGAGAACATCAAGGTTTGGGCGCCCTACACCTATCTGAGCAAGAAAGAGATTGCCGAGCATGGCAAGGCGCTGGGGCTGGACTATGCCGAGACCTACTCATGTTACAAGGGTGGTGAGAAGCACTGTGGCAAATGTGGCACCTGCCGTGAGCGCATCCAAGCCCTCCGCGATGCCGGCATCATCGACACCACCGAATATGAATCTTGATATTTTGAAATCTTGAAATCTTGAAATCCCATGTACTACGTCAGAAAAACCCTTGAGATCTCCGCCTGCCACCAGCTCTACCTCGACTACGAGAGCAAGTGCGAGAACCTGCATGGCCACAACTGGAAGATCAACGTGTATTGCCGTTCCGAACAGCTCGACAGCAACGGCATGGTGTGCGACTTCACCGAGATCAAGCGCTTGATCCACGGTAAGATCGACCATACCAACATCAACGAGGTGCTCGACTTCAATCCCACGGCCGAGAACCTGGCCCGTTGGATCGTCGATACCGTGCCGAATTGTTATCGTGCCGACGTGTGGGAATCGCGTGACAACAAGGCTTCCTACATCAAGGATGATGCCCCGCAGAACTTCGATTAGTGAAACGCGTGAGGATTCGTGAAATGGGTGGTTCTTCCATGTGCCGTATCAACGAAATATTCCATTCCCTTCAGGGTGAGGGCTTCCACACGGGAACGCCCGCGGTCTTTGTGCGCTTCAGCGGCTGCAACCTGCGTTGCGCCTTTTGCGACACGCAGCATCAGACCGGGGCGATGATGTCATTGCATGAGATTGTTGACGAGGTGAACAAGTATCCCAATGCTCCGTTGATCGTGCTGACAGGCGGCGAACCGTCCTTGTTCATCAACGAGGCCTTTGTGTCAGAACTGAAAAAAAAGACGGGTAAGCAGATTGCTATCGAGACGAATGGAACGCGCGTTTTGCCTCCTAATCTTGATTGGGTCACATTGTCGCCCAAAACTGCCTTTGAAGGTGGCGATGCGGAACCTTGTGTGCTGAAGGCTTGCGATGAATTGAAGGTGGTCTATCTTGGTCAGGACTTGGCGCAATACGAAGGCATCGAGGCCAAGCATCGTTTCCTGCAGCCTTGTTTTTGCGAAGACGAAGCGCAGTGCAAGGCCAACATGAAAGCTTGTGTTGAGGCGGTGTTGCAAACCCCGGGTTGGCGGCTTTCCCTCCAAATCCATCGTGTCCTCAACATCCGTTAGGAGTCCGTGGTTTAAAGCCGCTTTGAAACACCCTGTTTCATCTCGCAGTAAACCAAAAATACCGCCGGCTTCTTGTTCAGGTCTCCTTTGAACTTCTTCCATTCGGCTACGTCTTGGCTGATAACCAATTCGTCGTCGCAAGTGAGGTTGCAGGCCACACATACCCGTGTTGAGGGGTGTAGGTTCTTGCATAGGTCGGCGAGCATGGCATTATTGCGGAAAGGCGTCTCGATGAACAACTCCGTCTCGTTATTGGCCATGGAACGGCGCTCCAGGTTTTTGATGGCGTTCTGTCGTTCGGGACTCTTGATGGGAAGGTAGCCGTGGAAGGCAAAGGCCTGTCCGTTGAACCCCGAGGCCATCAAAGCCAAGATCATCGCATTGGGGCCTACCAGGGGCACTACTTGGATCCCAGCGGAATGGGCCAGGTCGACCACCAAGGCGCCTGGGTCGGCCACGCAGGGCGTGCCGGCCTCCGACATCAGTCCCATGTCCTCGCCTTGCAGACAGGCACCGAGGTGTTCCATGAGGTCGAGGTGCTGGGCGTTGTGTTTGTCGAGCTCGATGAACTCAATGTCGTCGATGGCGCAGTCCATGCCGATGCGGCTCAGCACGCGGCGCGAGGTGCGGGTGTTCTCCACTACAAAGTGGCGGAGT
Source organism: Bacteroidales bacterium (assembly GCA_016291135.1). Lineage (GTDB taxonomy): Bacteria > Bacteroidota > Bacteroidia > Bacteroidales > F082 > Limimorpha. The sequence continues at coordinate 5,937 of JAEFAE010000011.1, read as the reverse complement.
CGTTTCACAATGTCGAGCGTGCCTTTGGGCAGCACCTGCTCGGGCTGGGTGGCTCCTAGCAGATTGGGCACCAGATAGAGGGTTCCGAATGTCATGGGTATGTCAGATAAGGATTTTCTTTTCGATCTCCGCCATCATCGCCCTGAACTGCTTGTCGGTATCCATGCGGTCGGAGACGGTCTTGCAGGCGTGGTGCACCGTGGCGTGGTCTTTGTTGCCGCATTGCTGGCCGATGACCGCCAGGCTGGCCTTGGAGTATTTCTTGGCGAAGAACATGGCGATTTGTCGGGCCTGAACCACTTGATGCTTCCGGGTGGGTTGCGAGAGCAGCTCCATGGGCAGTGAGAAAAAGTCGCATACCACGTTCATGATGTATTCCACCGAGACTTCCTTCACCGAATTGCGGATGAAACGTTCGATGATCTGTTGGGTCAGCTCGATGGTGATGGCTTTCTTGTTGAGCGACGACTGGGCCACCAGCGAGATCAACACCCCCTCCAGCTCCCGGATGTTCGTGCGGACGCTGTTGGCAATGTAGTCGATGATCTCGTCCGGCAGCACGATGCCGTTGGTATAGAGCTTGTTCTTCAGGATGGCCGCGCGGGTGGCGGAGTCGGGCATCTGCAAGTCGGCGGTGAGGCCCCACTTGAACCGCGACAGCAGCCTCGGCTCCATGTCCTGCAGGTCGACGGGCAGTTTGTCGCTGGTCAGCACCAGCTGTTTGCCATTCTGATGCAGGTAGTTGAATATGTGGAAGAAGGTCTCTTGGGTGCGTGTCTTCTTGGCAAGGAACTGGATGTCGTCAATCAACAGCACGTCGATCATCTGATAGAAGTGCACGAAGTCGTTCAGGTTGTTGTTCTTCGAGGCGTTGACAAACTGGTTGATGAACTGCTCGGTTTGGACGTACAACACGGTCTTGTCGGGGAACTTGTGCTTCACGTGCAAGCCGATGGCATGGCAGAGGTGGGTTTTGCCCAAGCCGGTCTGGCTGTAGATGAGCAAAGGGTTGAAGGCGGTCTTGCCCGGGTTTTCGGCAATGGCGAGGCCGGCGGAGCGAGCCAGGCGGTTGCAGTTGCCTTCGACAAAGTTGTCGAACGAGTAGTTCTCGTTGAGTTGGGAGTCGATCTCCATTTTCCGCAGCCCGGGGATGATGAAAGGGTTGATGAGCCGTTCCGTCAGGTTCTCCGGTGCGGGCCGGCCCAAGGTGTTGTTCCTGACGTCGTTGCGGTTGGTGCCTGGAATCACCATCTGGTAGGCCGGGTCATTGCTGTCCATGGTGATGCTGTACTCCAGCTTGCCCTCGGTGCCCAACACTTTCTTGATGGTCTTCTTCAACAGGTCGATGTAATGCTCCTCCAGCCATTCATAGAAAAACTGGCTCGGCACCTGGATGGTCAGCACGTTGTTCGAGAAACCGACGGGTACAATGGGGGTAAACCACGTCGCAAAACTCTGCTCCGAGGTGTTGTCTCTGATGATTTCGAGACACTTCCTCCAAATTTCTTTATGGTTCGTGACCATGAATGAAAGGGTCGGTTAATCACTCGATTTTGAGACTGCAAATATCTAATGAAAAAAGTTAATAAAAAATTTTTTTTGCTATTGACTTTACACTTTTTTCTCTATAAATTACGAAGCCAAAGTGTGGTAATTTTTTTATCAATAGTTAACTTATTGATTTACTGAGTTTTAAGATATGTTACTGTTACGCCGAAAAGGTTTTTGAATTTTGAGACGATTTTGTCGGCTTCGCTTTTTCTTGTTGAAAACTCTAAGTAACAGTCCATTTCGAAGCGGGTGTTGAGGGGTTCCAAGCTGGCCTCTTTCATCACCCGCATCACTTCGTTCATCAAGGGGTAGGGGTATTGCAGGCTGTAAATCTCGTTAACGGTTTTTTCGACGATCAAGGCGTTGTCGAGCGCCTCGCGGGCGGCGGTCTTGTAGGCGTTGATCAGCCCGCTGACCCCGAGTTTGATGCCGCCAAAGTAACGGACCACGATGACGCAGACGTTGGTGACGTCCTTCGAGAGGATCTGGTTGAGGATGGGTTTGCCCGCCGTTCCCGAGGGCTCGCCGTCGTCGGACGAACGGAAACACTGTTTGTCGGGGCCGATCATATAGGCATAGCAATGGTGCCGCGCATCGAAATACTTCTTTTTCACCTCAGTCAATGCTTTCTTTACGTCGTCTTCGCTCGTCACCGTGAACGCGGTGGCGATGAACTTGCTCCCCTTTTCCTTGTACAATCCTTCTCCGGGAGCATCCAGCATTTTATAGGTGTCGTCGAACATCATGGCTTAAAGGCGATTAAGACGACGGCGATGATGGCGATGCCCAGACCGAGATAGTTCTTCCAGGTGAGTTTTTCTTTAAAGAGCAGCCAACCTGCGAGTGCGGTGAGGCAGACCACGCCGATGTTGTAAATGGGGAAGAGCACCACGTTGTCAAACACCCGCATGGCATGATAGACAAAGTAGGTGGAGAAGAAATTGACACCCCCCAGGACCATTCCTCCAACCATGTTTTTCCATTGCCATCTCGTTTTTTTCTTCAGGAGGTCATAACCCACCAACAGCAGGCTGAACAGGAATGAGATGCCGTAGATGAAGGCGATCATCGGGGTGAGGTCCGAAGCGGTGTTGGCTTTCTCGGTGATCTTCATCAGCACGTCGCCAATGCCGGTGCTGAAGAAGATGAACACGGGAAGCAGAGCGATCCAGACGGACGGCTTCGCTTTGCTGGTCTCGTTTTCTGCGCCCCTCTTGCCGCCCACTACCAACACCAGGGCCACGAGGGCCAGCGCGATGCCGATGGCCGGCAGCACGCCCAGCGTCTCTTTCAGGATCAACACGCCGAAGAGGGTGGGGATGACCACGGAGAGCTTGCTCGACAACGAGGTGACGGTGACTCCGGAACGTTGACTGGAGACGACCATCAGCACATAGGTCAGGATGAACCAAAATCCTGTCAGCAGCGAGAGCGGGAACCAGGCTTCGCCGACAGGGGAGGTGATGGGGCCGTTTAGGGCGCTCATCAGGTAGCCGATGCCGGTGGCGGTGGCATAGTTCCAAGCCAAGCCTTGATGGTTGTCGATGTCGAAACGGCTGAACAGCCTCATCACTACAAAGATGAGGGTCGAGAACAGGATGGCGAGTATCAGATAGATCATAATGCGGCAAAGATACTAAATAAAATGCCTATATTTGCGCAATCAATCTTAATATTATGAAACGGAACACCCCCTTCTTTATATTGCTTTCTTTGCTTGTATGCCTGGTAGGTTGCAACAAGGACCCCCAGCCGACCCCTCCCGACAGCCCCGTGACGCTGTTGTCCACCACCGAAAGGAACAATAGCAACGGCAGGGTGGTCGAAGCCTGTTACTCCGACAGTACACGGTGGTATTTCAGGTTGTTGTCGGACTCGACGGCCGAAGTCACCAGCTATCGTTTGTTTTATGACGACGGTGACGACTCGCAGGCTTGGGTTTATCGGGGCGAGGTAACCATCCCGGAACAGTTTGAACACCAAGGAACCACCTATAAGGTTAACGCCATTGGATCGTATGCTTTTGGAGCCTACTTGGAAACAATGACAAGCACCTGGTATGCCCCCAGTCTGGTTACCGCCGTGACGATACCCAATACGGTTACCAGTATTCAAGAGTGTGCTTTTCTCGCATGTGCCTCCTTGGAATCCGTAAACATTCCGAACACGGTCTTGTCCATCCCTAACAATTGCTTTGCCGATTGTCAGAAGTTGCAATCGGTGACCCTGCCCAACACCCTATTGAGCATCGGTGACCAAGCGTTTGTAGATTGCCTCTCCTTGGTTTCGTTTGAAATCCCCGAATCGGTTTGTCAGCTTGGATTCGCGCTGTTTGAAGGCTGCACTGCGTTAAAAACCCTGACCTGCCGTCCGACAACACCCCCGGGAAAATACGAAGGATGGTATTACGAAGGCCCCTTCCTGTTTCCTGAATCCCTGGAAAGCATCGCCGTCCCCTCGGCGGCGTTGGATGCCTATAAAAACGATGCGAATTGGAGTCCCTATGCCGGCCTTATGGTTGGGATTAACTAAAGAATAAAAACATGAAAAACAATCATCCTTTCTTGTGGCTTGTCTTGATTCTTTTAGGATCGGCCTTTAGCGCATGCAAGCCGGAGCCGTCATCTTCGGATATCGTATCGACTCGGGAGTTGAACCATCATGGAATCGTGTATGTTGAAGCTTTGTGCCAGAATGGCGCGAAATGGTACTTTGAGATCGAATCGGCAACAACGGCTTGGATCACTTCTTCTCAAGACTTTTTCGACGACGACAGTGTGCATGGTTGCTATGCGGGTGCCCTTGACGTTCCGGAAACCTTCGAACACTATGGCCAAACCTATACCATCACCGGTGTAAAACCGCTAACTTTTGTAAATTGCGAGGAACTGACCTCCATGACCCTTCCCAATACCGTCACCGTTCTCGGTGAGGGTGCCTTCTATGGTTGTACGAATTTACATTCCGTCGTGCTTCCCGAGGGGATCCAATGGATCGACTTCCATACTTTCAACAACTGTAGCAGTCTCACCTACCTGAAAGTGCCCGATGCTGTGGAAGGAATCTATATGGGGGCCTTTTTCAATTGCAGCAGTTTGGAAAAAATCGAATTGGGTTCGGGTTTGCAAAGCTGTGCGGGAATGCTTTTTATCGGTTGTAGCTCGTTGAAGACCGTGATCAGCCATGCGGTGACGCCGCCGTCTTTGGTGGAATCTACGTTCAACGGCCTTCCCCTCCAGGAGATCCTCGTTCCCAAAGAGGGTGTTGAAGCCTATAAGAACGCTCCCGTCTGGAGCGATTATGCCGACATCATCCAACCTATCCAATAAGGTGCCTTTCACCACGATGATCGGTTTCAATCTAAATAAAACCAAACGGCATTTCACGGAAGTGTTGGCCGAACGGTTTCCGCAAAGGGAAGCGGAACAGCTGATGCGCATCCTGCTGGAAGACCTCTTCGGCATCGACTTGAAACGGCAGTTGATGGAACCGTCCCTCCGGATCGACGAGCTGCAACATGCCCTGCTGAGGACCTCGGTGGACCGCCTGCTGGCAGGCGAACCGGTGCAGTATGTCACCGGCTTGGCGCATTTCGACGGGATGGCCTTTCGGGTGAATCCATCGGTGCTGATTCCCCGTCCGGAGACGGAAGAGCTGGTGTGGAAAATCGCAGCTCAGTTGCCGACCGACCGTCCGATGCGCCTTTGGGACATTGGCACGGGTTCGGGATGCATCGCCATCGCCCTGGCCAAACGTTTCCCTTTGGCAAAGGTGACGGCATTCGAGGTCTCACCCTTGGCTCTGGAAACGGCCAAGGGTAACGCGGAACGACTGCAGGTTACCTTGGATTTTGTGCTCGACGATGTGCTAAATCCCCAGTCGGAAACCTGGAACGAACCCGTCGATCTCGTGGTCAGCAACCCGCCCTACATCCGCGAAAGCGAGAAAACCGCCATGGAACCCAACGTCCTCGAATACGAGCCTGGAACGGCATTGTTCGTGCCTGATGAGGATCCCCTGTTGTTCTATCGGCAGATCCTGTCGTTGGCCAAGTCCCAGCTGAATCCTGGCGGTGTCGTCTGGTTCGAGATCAATGAAGCGCTGGGGGAGGAATTGCTCTGCCTGTGTAAAGAACAGGGCTTCCAGGCGGATCTTTGGGAAGATTACGCCGGGAAGCCCCGTTTCGTGTGCGCCACGCGCACGAGTGGAATAAACGTTATGGTGTCACGCAGACCTTCTTGGTGACGGTGCCCTGGTCTGTCAGCAGGTGTACCAGATAAACCCCGGCAGGGTAACCTTCCAGTTGCAAGGTGTTGAGATCGATGTTGACGGGTCCGTCATACAGAACCTGTCCCAGGAGGGTCGTAATGGTGAGGTGCCTGGCCT
>JAEFAE010000040.1 GCA_016291135.1 Bacteroidales bacterium | reverse complement strand
GACCAACGACGTGGAAGTCATGGAGCTCATCCACCAATATGTACCCAAATCCTGATCCCATGAAAAACTACCTATACGTCTTTTTGATCTCGATGATCCCTTTGATCGAACTGAGGGGCGCCATCCCTGTGGCCTACACCATCAAGGCTGCGGCCGAGAACCCCGACAGCTTCAACCTGCTGACGGCCTACATCGTGATCGCCATCGGCAACATGCTGCCCGTGCCCTTCATCTTCTTTTTTGCCCGTCGCGTCTTGGAATGGGGCAAAGACAAACGTTACATCGGCAGGTTCTTCACCTGGTGCCTCAACAAGGGCGAGAAAGGCGGTGCCAAGCTGCAAGCCAAGGCCGGCCGTGGACTCTATGTGGCCCTCCTCCTTTTCGTGGGCATCCCGTTGCCCGGCACCGGCGCCTGGACAGGCACCCTGGCGGCCAGCTTCCTCGACATGGACTTCAAGAAGAGCGTGTTGGCCGTGGTCGGTGGCGTAGCCCTGGCCGGCATCATCGTCGGTGTGCTCTGCACCTTGGGCTTCGGCGCCCTGTTCGGAATCCACTAAATGGTGGGACACGAGGAACACATGACGACATTGCAAACTATTATCATCTTGATATTCAATATATTATGATCATATACGGATTAATCGGCCATCCTTTGGGGCATTCCTTCTCGAAGACCTATTTCACAGAGAAGTTCGCTCGGGAAGGGCTTGATTTCCGTTATGAAAATTTCGATTTGGAGGATGTTTCTCAGGTATCGGATCTGTTTTCCATCCATCCCGAAATCATTGGATTGAATGTTACGGCACCTTATAAGGAAACGATACTGGATTATATTGACGATTATGACGCAATCGTAGCTGAAATAAAGTCGTCAAACACCCTCAAACGCATGCCCGATGGCCGTATCATCGGGTTCAACACAGACGTCATTGGTTTTGACACACTCTTCGAGAAGGCCTGTAGAGATCACAAGGCCAGACAATCCTTCTCCCGCCCTTCAGAGCGCTTGTCAAGCACGGACGGGGGTCATGATACGCCATTGGAATGCGCTCAGGTGACAACGGAAACGGGCCGTGCCCTGATCTTGGGGACAGGCGGTGCCTCGAAGGCCGTACAGTATGTGTTGCGGAAACGGGGCATTCCTTTTGAATTGGTGAGCCGCGACCCGCGGCGGGGCACTTACACCTACGTGACATCGGGTCGCGAGGAAGGGCAACCGGCACCGATAGCACCTTCACAAACGAATTCCATACAAGCGGATTCCCCACATGAAGGTTCGGCTTTGACGTCTGCAGTGGTTGCTGACCATCGGATCATCATCAACGCCACGCCCATCGGCACCTACCCCAAGGTGGAGGCGGCTCCTGCCCTGCCCTACGACGCCATCACGGCAGATCACCTGTTGATCGACCTCATTTACAACCCCGAGGAGACCCGTTTCCTCCGCGAGGGACGCCTACGGGGCGCCACCACCTGCAATGGTTTGTTGATGCTTCACGCCCAGGCCGAAGCCTCCTGGCGCATTTGGAACGCACCCCGTTAGGGGTGCCCTGTCGGTTTATGCCCCGTAGGGGCAACCTATCGGTTCACGCCCCATAGAGGTCGCCTGTCGGTTACGCCCCGTAGGGGCGACAGGTCGGTAGCCCATGGTGAAAACCATGGGGCCATGGTGATAACCATGGGATAACGATACGTCCGTTTTAACGCACCCCGTTAGGGGTGCCCTGTCGGTTACGCCCCGTAGGGGCGACCTGTCGGTCGTTTTATCGGGGATTATTAAGCCTTTCTTCTTTTTGGATGATCTTATTGAGCTTCGAACGATCTTCGTTGAAGATATAAGTCACCCGCAAGGCGATCTGGTTATTGTACTGCAACCGGACATGCCAATCTACGTAGGGGTCATGAACCTCGAACAGACGGGTACGGATGGGAACCAACGAATACTGATAACGCAGCTGGAGATGGAAACCCTGCCAAACCCTGACGCGAGCGTCGGCACAGATACTGAAGTCATGGCGCCGGTAGCTGTTCGAATTGATGATCGTCAGCGAGGTGTCTGACAGCTGGAACTCCGGCAGGTCGAGGTCGTCGTCGTTTCTGATGAATCCGAGATCCTGTCCCGAATAGCCTTCCCTCCAGCGAAGCTTGCCGTCGCCCACCGTGGTCTCGGTATATTGGCCGTTGATCTTCTCGGAGAAACCCACTAGACGACCGTAGGCGGCGCCGATGCCGATGGTATAACGCTGTTTATCGGTAAGATAAATCATCAATGGAATCTCGGCGTAGTTGAGTTTCAAGTCGTACAACCCGTTGAAATGGCCGCTGTCCTGGTCGAGGGTGTCGTTACGCACGGCGCCCTTCGGGTTGTACATGATCTCCAACCCGATGTCCATCCAGTCGGTGACAGGCACCAGGGCGCCAACGCCGAACTGTCCCTTGAAACGGTCGTAGCCAAAGCATTCGTCGCCATCGACTTGCGAGAGGCTCATACCGGCGAAGGCCTCGCCTTTGATGATCTGGGCATGCAACGTCGGCATGACGAATGCGAAAAACAACAGGGTCAGGAGGGTGTATCGGATCTTCATGGTTTCTCTCATTTATAATAGGTGATAACGAGCCGACGCCTCAATTAGTATATTTCGATACATCATTTTTGCCTTCCACCTATATTCATAAGGGGTTTCCTGTCGGTTCACGCCCTGTAGGGGCGACCTGTCGGTAGCCCATGGTGATAACCATGGGAACGGGAATGGAAAGGGAAATAGAATATCGATCCATCCGTTAATCACGACCCCATAGGGGTCGCCTGTCGGTTCACGCCCCGTAGGGGCGACCTGTCGGTAGCCCATGGTGATAACCATGGGAACGGGAATGGAAAGGGAAATGGAATATCGATCCATCCGTTAATCACGACCCCATAGGGGTCGCCTGTCGGTAGCCAGGGGTTTTACCCCTGGCAACAGACGGTATTGTTGTATTTGATTATCTACCACAGGTGCATAGCCCATCCGCCCACCCGGCATAACCCCTTCGGGGTTGCCAGTCGGGCAACACAAAATAATGGCAATTCGCCATCGTCACGACACGGCATGGAACAAATACCTGGAATCGTATATGATGTTGAATTCCTTCAACATTTCTTCGTATTCTTCTTGAAAGGTCCTTTTCCTATGGTGTTCTTCCTGTGACATAATGTAATTGCATACCCTCGGAATCTGTTCCTTGCTGTAAGAAAAAGCCCCAAAACCTGTTTGCCACGAGAACTTACCCCGGACAAAACGGCTCTTGTTGATCCAATTGGTGCTATCTCTTTTCAGAAACATCATCAACTGAGAAAGGGCTTCGTTTGGCCTTAAACCCAATAATAGATGAACATGGTCGGACACCCCGCCTATCGCCAAGACCTTGTGGCCTCTGTTTTGGACGATAGCGGTCATGTAACGATAGAGGTCTTCTCTCCAACCTTTATTAATAAGGGACATCCTGTTTTCAACAGCGAAAACGGTCTGGATATGGATTTGCGTGTAGGTGTTTGGCATATATCTTCTGTTTTAATTTGCAAATATAATCATATTTTTTATTAGACAACAAATATATGTAATTATTTTATCAATTCGACAACGCACCCCTACGGGGTGCTGGGGGCGGGTGGGCGGGATCCTATACACCGGTGGGGAAAAAACCTTCATCCGTTCCCAGGGGTGGAACCCCTGGCTACCGACAGCGCACCCCTACGGGGTGCTGGGATGGGTGGGCGGGATCCTATACACCGGTGGAAAAAATAACCCATCATCCGTTCCCAGGGGTGGAACCCCTGGCTACCGACAGCGCACCCCTAACGGGGTGCTGGGGGCGGGTGGGCGGGATCCTATACACCGGTGGAAAAAATAACCCATCATCCGTTCCCAGGGGTGGAACCCCTGGCTACCGACAGCGCACCCCTACAGGGTGCTGGGATGGGTGGGCGGGGTCCTATACACCGGTGGAAAAAATAACCCATCATCCGTTCCCAGGGGTGGAACTCCTGGCTACCGACAGCGCACCCCTAACGGGGTGCTGGGGGTGGGTGGGCGGGATCCTTTTATTTTTGGAAGGTCAGCAAGGGGATATGAAGGTCGAAGAAATCGTTCTTCGTCACCTTGTCGCGGAAGAAGATGTCGTAGAAATGCTTCCGATGCGGGATGAAGGCCGCCAGACTGATGTTGTTCTCGGCGCAATAGGCCTTCATGCCGTCGCGCGGCGCGCTGTTGTAGATCAGCTTGAAACGCAGCTCACCGTCGAGGTTCATGTATTTCAGCGTCTCCTCCAGCTCCTTCATCTGCTTGGCCGCCTTGGCCGGCTCACCGTCCATGATGAAATGCACCACGTGCACATGCAGCTGATACGGCTTCAGGATGGAGAACAACCGCGCGATGACCATGGCGTCGGCCCGGTCGAAGTTGGTAACATACAACACCTCGTTGTTCTGCTTGTATTTGTAGTCCTCGTGGATCGACAGCAACGGAACCGGCGACTTGCTCATCAGGCTCTTCGACATGCTGCCCTCCAGGAAGCCCTTCCTCCCCCGGCCACGCGTGCCCATCAGCACCAGGTCGGGCTGCAGCTCGCGCGTCAGATGCAACAGCTGCTGCTCCGGATAGCCGTCCATGAGCTTGGGGACGATCTCAATGCCGTCCAGTCCCTGTTTCTCCATCTCCCCCTCGAGGTAAGCGATGCTCTGCCGCATGGCCTCCTCGGCGGTTTCCTTGGCGTTGATGACCTCGAAATGGTCCATGTAGGCGTGAAACAAGACGATGCTGCCGCCCGCTGGCTTCAACAGGTCGAGGGCATAGGGGACCAGCATCTGGTTTTCTTGGCTAAAGTCGGTGGCGAGGATGATTTTCATGATGACGATGATGTTAGAAACCCATAAAATAACAAGCGTATCCGCATACCGCGGCGATCAGGGCGTTGAGGGCCTTGGCCTTCACGAAGCTGACCTTGCTCTCGGCAAGGAGCGGCAGCGAGGCATGCCCGTCCTGTGAGATGGAGCTGGCCAGCAGCACCGAAAACGGCACCATGCCGGTGGCAAACAACGTCACGAACAGCAGATGCGGCCCCGACTCGGGGATGATGCCCACCAGCAGCGCCAGCAAGATCATCCAGGGGATGTTCGAGTTGATCCACGACGCCATGTCGAGGTAATGCAGCCCGACCTCGATGACCAGCAGGGCCCCGAAGGTCCAGAGGAAGATCGTCAGGAAATGCTTCCCGATGACATGCTTCCAGAGATGCTCCTTGATGATATGTTCGTTGGCGGTGGCGATGAACCACACCACGATAAGGCTCACGATGGCGAAGAACAGGTTGATCCAATACTCGTCGAAGATGTTGAGGTGGCTGACGGTCTCGGCGGCCTCGTGGCCATGCTCGTGTTCGTGTTCCAACAGGCCCGAAGCCAGCGCGATGATGAAGATCACCACCCCCAGTAGCAAGGCGATACGCTCGGCGCTGGGATGCCGCATGTTACGGATCGTGCCCTTCTCCCCTACGCTGTCGTGCTCGTGGGCGGAGGCATGCACCTGGAAGCCGTCGTCACAGCCTTCCTTGGGTTCGCCCCGCTTGCGGTTGAAGACGTCGACGAGCCATCCGGCGAGGACCGCCACGACGAACAGCACGGCACACAGGATCAGCGCCTCCCTGGGGATCATGGCCAACATCACGAAGGCCTCGTCGCCCGAGGTGGCGATCATCATGGCGACCAGGGCCCCGAAGCTCAGCAGCTTGTGCGAATACATCGACACCGCGGCGAAGCCGCCCATGCAGCCCGGGATGAGGCCGAGCCCCGCACCCAGCACCACCTGTCCGAAACGGTGACGGCGCAGGCGTTCGAACCACGCGCCATGGGAATGGATATTGAGGAACTCGATCATCAGCATCATGATGATCACAAGCCCCGTGATGAGGAAGCTGTTCCTCAAGATATCCAAAATCAAATCCAGAAAATCGTGCATCATTCGACGGTTTGGCATGGCAAAAATAGAAAATTCTATTATTTTTGCATGAGAATAACACGATAAAAATGACAAAAGACGACTGCTTTTACCTGGGACGGGTAGCCAAGACCCATGGCATCAAGGGCGAGGTGACCATCAAACTCGACGTCGACGACCCCGGCGCCTATCTCGACCTGAAATACATCCTGCTGGAGATCAACAAGGTGCTGACCCCCTTCTTCATCGAGAAGCTCACCCCCAGCGGCGACAAGTTCTTCGTCTCCATACAGGACATCGGCACCGTGGAAGCGGCGTCCGCACTCACAGGCAAGAGCGTCTACCTTCCACTGGAGCTCCTCCCCAAGCTCTCCGGCAAGCAGTTCTACTACCATGAGGTGAAGGGCTTCACGGTGGTCGACGCCGAGAAGGGGGAGCTAGGACCCATCCAGGAGATCCTCGAATACCCCACCCAGGCCATCATCCAGGTGATGCGCGACGGCAAGGAGATCCTGATCCCCATCCTCGACCAGGTGATCCAGAAGGTGGACCGTAAGGCCAAGAAGCTCTACGTGAAGGCCCCGGAAGGACTGATCGACATGTATCTCTCTTGAGAAGACAGCAGACAAACGACGACCCTAAAGATGAGGAGGTTCCATTTCAAGCATTTCAGCCTCTGCCACGACGCCTCCACCATGAAGGTGGGCACCGACGCGGTGCTCCTCGGCGCCTGGGCGTCGTTACGCCCAGGCGCCGAGGTCCTCGACATCGGCTGTGGCTGCGGGGTGTTGTCTCTGATGATGGCCCAGAAGGGTGCCGGACGTGTGGACGCCGTCGACCTCGACGAGGCCTCGGCCCGCGAGGCGGCCTCGAACTTCGAGGCCTCGCAGTGGCGCGACCGTCTCTATGCCTTCTGTGGCGACATCCGTCGTTTCGGCTACGGACGCCGTTACGACCTCATCCTCACGAACCCTCCGTTCTATGCAGGCTTGCCTGAGAACGAGACGGCACGCAGGAACCAGACCCGTCACGCCGAGGCCACGCTCTCCTTCAACGAGCTGGCCGCCGTCGCCAAGCACCTCCTCAAGCCCGAAGGCCGTTTCGTCCTCGTCTTACCCGAACGGCAGTCACCCGCCTTTTTGTCGATTGCACGGCAATACAAGCTGGTGCTCAAAAGGCAACAGCTTATCATCCCCATCGAGGGCCGTAATCCCAACCGGGTCAACCTGGAGTTGTCGTTGGCTCCGAACTCCTTCCCCATCGGCACTTCCCCTTCGGAGGGAACCATTGACCCATCTTCCATAAAAGACGCTGCCCCTTCGGAAGGAACCATCAACCTATCTTACGTCAAAGGCGCCGCCCCTTCGAAAGGAATCATTAACCCATCTTCCGTAAAAGAAACCGTCCCTTCGAAAGGAATCATTAACCCATCTTCCGTAAAAGAAACCGTCCCCTTGAAGGGAAACGGTCCCACTATCGTCTCCATAGATGGAAAAGAAACCGCTTATGCCCCCTTGGGGGAAAACGATCTCGTTGAGACCACTGAACTGGTCCTTCGTGACGGCGAGGGTCGGTTCACTGCTGCCTACTACGAGGCCGTCAAGGATTTTTACCTGGGATAAAAAAACCGACCTTCCACCCCGCTGGGGTGGTGACCATTATCCATCCCTTTGCCCACGGTGTTTACCGTGGGCTACCAACAGCCGACCCCTACGAGGTCGTAATCATTATTCTTCCCTTTGCCCACGGTGTTTACCGTGGGCCACCGATAGCCCACCCCTACGGGGTCGTAATCATTATTCTTCCCTTTGCCCACGGTATACCGTGGGCTACCAACAGCCGACCCCTACGGGGTCGTAATCATTATTCTTCCCTTTGCCCACGGTGTTTACCGTGGGCCACCGATAGCCCACCCCTCCGGGGTCGTAATCATTATTCTTCCCTTTGCCCACGGTGTTTACCGTGGGCCACCGATAGCCCACCCCTACGGGGTGGTGACCAAAGATCTTCCCCTGTATGACATTTTAAAACCAATTAATAAATTATTGAAATATTTTTGTTGTATTTTCAAAAATATATTTATATTTGCAAATTGGAATTGCAAGTTAAAGGAATCTGAAATAACGTGGCAAATTATTTATAAATTCAAAATTCTTATTAAATTTGCCACATATTAAATAGATGAAAAATAGGATATCATGGAAGATAAAGTCATCATTGCCAATAACATAAAGCAACTTCGAGAAGCCTGTGGTTTCAAACAGGAAGGTGTGGCAAGCTATCTTGGAATTAAGAGATCAACCTATTCCAACTATGAGACTGGCGATAGGGAGATGCCATTGCTGCTGATGGAGAAGTTGGCCGACTTGTACGGGTGCGACTTATTTGAACTCTATTCGGAAGACAAAAAAGTTGTGGACGCCATGCTTGTCACAGCCTTTCGCATGGACGAGCTATCCCCTAACGACATGGAGCAGGTGGCAGCTTTCAAACGCGTAGTGAAAAACTATCTCAAAATGGAAAACCTGCTCGAACAATGAAGACACTTACCACCACAGAAGCCGAATTGTTGGCCGGAAAGTTCCGTTCCATGGCAGGCTTGAATCTTTCCGAGCCCCTCAACGTCAAAACCCTCCTGAGAAAGTTGAACATCATCACGCTTTACAGGCCTTTGTCAGAAGCATCCTGCGGTATCAGTTGCAGATCGGCTAGCGGAAAAAAGTTTATGTTAATCAACAGCCGGACTACCCGAGGCAGGCAGCATTTTACGATCGCCCATGAACTGTATCACCTTTTCTACGACGAGCATCCCATGCCTCATGTGTGCAAAGGCATGGCAACTGGAGAGGAAAAAAACGCCAACCGATTCGCATCCGCATTGCTTATGCCTAAAGAAGGTCTACTGTCTGTAATACCCAACGAGACCCTCGTCAATCATAGCATGAATCTTCCCACACTACTGCGATTGGAGCAGCTGTTCTCCGTCTCTAGAAGCACCTTACTTGTTCGGTTGAAAGACCTGGAAATCATCACACAAAAACAGTTCGACGAACTGGATACTGTCTCCGTAAAGGATTCTGCACGGGACTATGGATACGACCTTTCTCTTTACGAAGCCGGCAATGAAGGCCTTGTCATCGGCGATTTTGGCGAAAAGGCCCGTATTCTCTATGAGCGGGGTAAGATCTCCGAAGGACACTATCAAGAACTCCGAAAAATGATCGACTATGTCGGCACCCATGAAAAAAGTGGTTCTTGATGCCGATGTCATCATTCACTTCACCAAAGGTGAATACTGTAACCATTATGGAATCATCTATCTCACTACGAATGATTTCCTGTTCTACGGTATCCAGCGAGGACTGTTCACCCAGGAAGAGGCAGCATCTTTCATCGTAAATGTAAGGAAAAAAGGAAGCTATCCCCCCATTGTGGATTTCAAAACCTATCGCTGTACGAAAATCTGACCGATACGGCAGCCCCGAAGGGGTTGGTAACGGGTGGGTGGGCGGGGTCACGTCCAACAGCCGACCCCTACGGGGTCGTAATCATTATTCTTCCCTTTGCCCACGGTGTTTACCGTGGGCGACCAACCTTCCACCCCTCCGGGGTGGGCGGGGTCTTCACACCCAAGCCCAAGAGGATGAAATAAAAACGCCGTGGGGATCAATCCCACGGCGTTTTTTAGAATGAAACCACGGCTCCTCTCGGTTAGAAGCGCAGCGTCAGGTTCCCCATGACGTTGAAGCCTGCCATCGGGATGAATCCCAGCTGATAATAACGATGGTCGTTGGGATGCTGTTCCCCGAGGATGGTCTGGTACACCCAGCCACTGGCGGCGTAATGCCTGTTGAAGACGTTGTTGAAATGGACCTTGAACGCCGCCTCCTTCAACACCTTCGCAGGCTTGTAGGAATAGCCGAGGCTCACGTTGGAGGTGGAATAGGCCGGCAGCGAACGGTCGAGGTTCTCGGTATTGTCGAGATACTGACGCGACACGTAGTTGGTGTGCCAGGTGGCCTCGAAGCCTTTGTGGTGGAGGGTCACGAAGCCGTTCAGGATGGCCGAAGGCGAGAAAGCCAAGGTCGAGCGGTCGTAATGCACGACGGTAGGCTCGAGCTCGTCCCAGTATTCATCACGGGTCTCGACGACCTCGTCGAAGTCCAGGATCCTGTTTTGGCTCAACGCCGCATTGGCCTCGAGGGTCAGCCACGGGGTGACGTTCACGCCCGCCTGCAACTCGATGCCCCTCCGATAGGAATCCTTGATGTTGGTGGTGAGCATCTCACCGATGTCGCTGACGGCACCGGTCTGCACGAACTGGTCCGTGTAGTCCATATAATAAAGGTTGAAGCCCGCTTGCCAGACGTCGCCGCTGTAGTTGTAGCCCATCTCATAGTCGATGAGACGCTCCGGCCTCGGGAACGCGTAGGAGCCGTTGTCGGTGAAGTTGTTACGCTCCGGCTCACGGTGACTCATGGCCACAGAGCCGTAGGCATGGTGGTTGTTCCAGTCCCAGGAGAGGCCGCCCTTCGGGTTGAAGAAACGGTATTTCTCATCCACATCGAGGACCTGGTTGACGTAGATCCCCTCGTCATTGACGACGAACTTGTCGTTGATACCTGTAGTCTTATAGTCCACATGACGGTATTGCAGGTCGCCGAAGACGGTCCATTGGCCGGTGATGCTGAAGGCGGCTTTCACGAAAGCGCTTCCATCGAGTTTGCTGGCGTCTGAGTCGTAATACCGGTAGTCGCCATTGGCAAGGTAACGGCTCGCGATCTCCTCATTGGCGATGTAGGTGACATAGCCGAAGTGGTTGCCGGTAAAACGCTGCAGCGAGACACCCCCGATGAGATCCCACCGGCCTTTGTTGTAGCTGGCGTTCCACACCATGCCATAGGTGTCCTGACGAAGGCCCTTCTTACGAACCACGTCGGACTTCTCCGGCTTGCCGTTGGGTTTGAACTCGTTGATGCCGAACTTCTCCGCCAGCTTGTTGTTGAAACGGAACTCCTCATAATAGCCATAGCCATAGGTGTAATGCAGCGAGGCAGCGGTCTTCCAATGCTTGTTGATCTCCCAAGCAGCCGAGAGAATGTTATGGTCCTGCCAGAAGTTGTCGGTGGTACGATCCCAGTAGCTGCCGTCGTTGAGCTGGTAGCGCTCGGTGACATAATGCCCGTTCTCATCGACCATGAAAAGGCCGTTCTCGTCATAGACCAGATGCTCATAGAGGGAGTTATACTGTCCCAGTCCCACATGATAGAGGTCCTCGTAGCTGTGGATGCCCGTCGGCGCCGTGTAGGTCCAGGAGCCGTCGTCGTAGCAGCCGTCCATGAGGGAATAGTCGTTGTCACCCGCGGTGACGCCGTTCCAGGCCTGTCCGGTGTTCTCGAAGTTGCCGATGTTCTTGTAGCGCAGCTGGAACTTGTTGTTGGTATAGGTGATGCCTCCATAGTAGCTGCCACTCCGTCCCTGAGTGCCATGGACGAAACCGTCGGTATGGGTCTCATGATAGGCGCCATCCACGATGAGGTGGTTCCAAAGGAGTCCCGTAGAGGCCTTAGCTCCGAAATTCAAGGTGTTGAACGAGCCGTAGGAGCCCGTGATCTCTGCGCTGGGGACCAAGGAAGGGGTCGCTGTCGTCATCGCCACGGTACCGCCGAAGGCGCCATCGCCGTTGGTGGACGTGCCCACACCCCGCTGGATCTGCACGTTGCCGAGCAGCGCGCCGTAGCTGTTCATGTTGGCCCAGAAGACACATTGGTCTTCAGGCGAGTTGAGCGGCACGCCGTCGAGGGTCACGTTGATACGCGAATCACCCGCACCACGGATACGCATGTAGGACGTGCCCGTGCCGACGCCGTTCTCACTCCAGGAGAGGATGCCGGGTGTCCTGGAGAACAGGAAGGGCAGCTCCTGGCCGGTTTTCGAAAACGCATTCAAGTCCATGGCTTTGATGTTGGAGATGGCAAAAGGAGCGTTGTCCAACACCTTCACCCCACTGACCACCACCTCTTGAAGCATTTCAAAATGTGAAGTGTCGATTGATTGCAACTCGTTCTGAGCCTGCATCGTCATGGCCATAAACAAGGCGGCGACGCTAAAGAAAAACTTTTTCATCTTTTTGGATCTCATTGATTTAAAGTTAGTTAATAATATTAAATCAATAGAGGAAATGTTGAAGAAACTCATTTTCCCTGTCTCGGCATTACCCGTATCAGGTGCAAAGGGTTTGATCTCAGCCTGTCTTTCAGCCCGCCATGGCGGGACAAGGCACCCCTGATTGATGGCGCAAAAGTAACAATTATTACGGTTGGTTCACCACAGCGCGAGGCTTTTTTCGTATTTTTGTCCCATAAAACGATACTTATGGACAACCAGGCCGTACAGATTCCCTACCCGCAGAATTTCGACATCAAGATCGTCGTCGTGTCCGCCATCCCCATGGAAGAGACCCGACGGAACATCAGCCAGATCTTCAGCCAATGCAAGGTCGTCCACAGCTTCGTCGACGTCCATTCCAGCGCCAAAGGCTCCTACTACAGCTATTGCTATAACATCGACATCGAGAGCCAGGAGCATCTCCGACACACTTACGACCAGTTGAACAACCTTCCGGGAATCCGTTTTGTCCTTTAACGAAGCGAGGTGCACACTGAGGCACCTCACAAGCATAGCGTTATAACGAGGAAGGAACCCCAAAAAAACACCTCAGCAACGGGCCGAAGGGAGTTGCGTCGTGCCGTTGGGGTTCCTCCTCTCTCGTTAGAAATCAATGACTGGCCTTCAGGAAGCTGTAGTTCTTTCCCAGGTCGAGATGTTCGGCCACGAAATCGTCGGGATAGTCGACGGCATAGTCCACCACCTGGTCGCCATCCATGACCGGACGGATCACCGGGTTGATGAAACCGCCGTAAGGCTTCAGCCCAAGAGCATCGTAACGCTCCTTGACTTCCTTGTGCAGCTCAGGATCCACCTTGACCGCATACTGTTCCACAAGGGCCTTGCCCGCGGCATAGTCGCCTTCGCTCTTGATGCGCTGCACCTCGGCGAGAAGCTGTCCAAACAAGCCACGTAAGGCCTCGAAGTCGTTGATCACGAAATACGTCTTGCCCTCGCGGGTCTTCCGTTCGATGACATCGCCGCCATCGGTCGCCATCCCCTTGCCCTTCTCATAGCACCACTCAGCGATGAGCTTCCGGTTCTGCATGTGGGCTTCGGTGACGTCCTTACCCAGTTCCACCCGGGCCAGCTGGGTCATCATACCGTTGCGGATATAGCCACAATATTCTGCTTTATAGGCTTCAGCATCGGGAAGCACATCCAGTTCCACCATCTTCGGATCGGCCAGGTAATACAGGCCAAAGAGGTCGGCACGGGCTTCCTCCAGCGTGGAGCTGTATTCTTTCAATGCACCGGGTTGGGTGGTGGGGAGCAGCTTGCCGGAGCCGTGGCCGAGACATTCGTGAAGCGTGGTATGTACGATGTCGGTCTCCGAGGCATACTTCTTACAGAGGGCAACCTCTTCCTCAGAGAAGGCAAACTCCTTGAGGGCACTCTTGGGGCATTCTTCGGCAGCCTTGTCGTAGGCAATCATCAAATTGGTGATCGTCACCGACTTGGATCCATAGTCCTTACGGATCCAATCCGCATTGGGCAGGTTGATGCCAATCGGAGGAGACGGGAAGCAGTCGCCGCCCAAGGCAGTGACGATGATGCTCTTGGCCGAGACGCCCTTGCATTCCTCTTTCTTGAAACGGGCATCCACCGGCGAATGGTCCTCAAACCACTGGGCGTTCTCACTGATGACGTTGGAGCGTTCCGTCGCCTCCAGGTCCTTGTAGTTCACCACCGACTCCCAGGTCGCCTTCATGCCCATGGGATCGGCATAATCTTCAATAAAACCGTTGACAAAATCGATATGGGACAACGAGTCCTGCACCCAGGCGATGTTGTATTCGTCCCAGGTCTTCAGGTCGCCCGTCTTGTAATAGTCGATGAGCTTGCGGGTATAGTCGCGCTGATGCTCGTTCTCCGCCACCTCGTTGGCCTTCTCCAGCCAGCCGATGATGGCCGTGATGGCCTCGCCATACAAGCCGTCAGCCTTATACACCACCTCGTGGATCCCTGTCTGATCCTTCACCAGCTTCGAGTTCAAGCCATACGAGATGGGCGTCTCGTCGTTGGGTTTCCGCATCTTGTCATAGAAGCGTTCCACCTCTTTCTTGGTGATGGGTCCCTCATAGAAATTGACTGCGGAATGCGCGATGATGTCTTCCTCGCTGCTACGGCGTTTCGCATACAAGTCACGGTCGAAGACCACCGGCGTCAGGAAGGCGATGAAGTCATCCACCGACTCACCCTCGTTCAGCGGAAGCAAGGCGGCGTCACTGCCTTTGACCAGTTGTGCGAAATAGTCTTCCGAGATCTCCGGGAAGAACTTGTCTTCGGCATAATGATGATGGATGCCATTGCTGAAGAAGATACGTTTGGCATAAACGACAAAATTCTGGTAATCAGCACATTCGCGATCTCCATTATAAGACTGAAGCACCGCCTCGACCGTCTTGCGCACACACAGGTTGTATTTGAAGTTCTGGTCGAAGAGGATGTCGCGGCCACAGCGGGCGGCTTCACTAAGATAATAGAGGTAAGCCTTCTGTTGAAGGGTCAGCTGATCCCAGTCGGGGATCTGATAGCGCATGATTCTCAAGTCGGCAAACGCATCCACAAGGAATTTGAACTCCTCCTGGGGTGCCGGTTCGTTCGTAGCGGGTTGTTTCGGCGCACAGCCGGCCAACGCAGCCGTCAGTCCAATACAAATCATCAGTCTTTTCATTTTATGATACTTTAAATACGTTTCATTTAGGATTGCATTTCAAGCGGATCAATGAGCCTCCTGCACCAAACGCACTGAGAATCCGTTGAAGATGAAGTCGATGGCCTGCGGATACAAGCCCGAGTCGAAAACGGACACACAGTAAGCACGGTCTTCATAACAGTGCGTCGACGACCAATAATGGCCGCTACTTCCCGTGTTATGGACTTCGGTACCCAAACGGTAGCCCGCTGCCGGCAAAAAGACCGCCCCATGCTGCTCAATCGTATCCCATTGTT
Source organism: Bacteroidales bacterium (assembly GCA_016291135.1). Lineage (GTDB taxonomy): Bacteria > Bacteroidota > Bacteroidia > Bacteroidales > F082 > Limimorpha. Next base: position 1,715 of record JAEFAE010000040.1, on the reverse strand, counting down.
CCAATGAAATCAAATTGTTCTCATAATACACATTCGTTACATTGGGGAAATTCAGGCTGTAATAACTGCCACTCCAGTCATCGGGCAGCAGAATCACGCCGTTCACTTCGCCCACCCGCGCTTTGGCAAACCGGATACCCGACGGGGTGGTTCGTGTTTCAAAGAGATAGTCCCACTCTTCAATGGTCAATGTGCGCCATAGCTGCTCCGTATTGCCGCCGTTGGCAATGGCATTGTAACCCCAATCGGCTTGACCCGTCTGATCATAAAGATTGAACAGATCACTTCCGTATGGGAGATAATCGTTGGAAGACGTAGTGGTACGCCAGGGTTGGTAACAAGGCGCGCCATGGTTGTAACCGCTTGTGCTCCAGCCGAAAAGACCGACGATGTCTTGATCGGCATAGTCTTCCCCAACATCCTGCCCAAGGGCCTCCACCCGATCGTATTGATGTTCCATAAACGACCAGACGCCGGTGTTCATCTCGTACTGAAGGTTCCCCTTGGAGAAGAAGACCTTGCTTCCATCGTCATTGACCGTGAACAATCCGTCGATGGCTCCTTGGGGCGCCCCCACCGGAAAGACAAGGGTCACCGTCTCGCTTGTGTATTGCGCTTGTTCCACCACCGCACTATGGGATGTCGACCCACCTGCCGAATAAAACGCCTCATAGCGCATGAGGTCGCCCGGCTCGAACACGCCTGTATTCCCGCCGCGTTTGAAGGTCTCCTGAGAGGGGGTCACACGCACGTCATCGACATTACCACGATCCGTGCACACCAATCGAGCCACAGCATTGCCTTGAGGCGTTACCACACGCAAGAACGCCATACCAGGGGTGGACAGGCGCACCGTCACCTGGTGGATGCCAGCTTCCAGACGCATGTCGCGCGCAGCCACCACTTTACCATCGGCACGAAACACCTGCAACTGCACCTCCGAGGCCTCTGAAAGCTCCAAAGGCACGGTAGTCCCATCCTTGAAAGGATTCGGGAAAGCCGACCCCATGTTGAAGTTCCGGCCCTGCCACTCACCCACACCAACTTGAGTGGATAGTACCAGTACCGTATCAGGATAATTCAGGGTTGTCATCCAACCTTGCGTGAGATCCGTAACCATCACAGAGGTAAATGGCGTGTATCCTCCTGCGGCGGTAGCCGCAGTGAAAGACACGGTCACCCCTTCTTGCGCTTGCACTGACAAAGCAAGAAGCAGCATCGTAAAAAGTAAAGTCCTTCTCATTTTCTTGGCGTTTTGCATTGCGCAAAGATAATAAAAAACTAAAGCAAAACGTCATTGCATTCCATTCCTCTACGCCGACCGCCCATACGGAGCTCCCCTCCACCCCCGGAGGGGGTGTTTTGGCGAAGCGAGGAGGTGTCTGCGGCACCTCAGCAACGGACCGAAGGGATGGTGCGGAGGTACCTTTACCCCGGTAGGGGTATTTTGAGCGAGGCGGGGGACCTCCGCGGGCACCTCAGCAACGGACCGGAGGGAGTTGCGTAGTGCCCGGGGAGGTCCCCCGCTCGCGAAAAAGAGACTCCGCAGGAAGCGTTCCCGCGGAGCTGAAAACGAAAGAAGCCCTGCCGGTTTCCCGGAGGGCTTCCCGTATGGGTGGGCGGCGACCTACTTTCCCACAGGTTGATGCAGTATCATCGGCACTGCCGGGCTTAACTTCTCTGTTCGGAATGGGAAGAGGTGCGCCCCGGCGTCA
>JAEFAE010000039.1 GCA_016291135.1 Bacteroidales bacterium | reverse complement strand
CGGACCAACGGTGCACCGGTTGTGGCGCCAGCCGCACCGCCGGGTAGCCGCGTCCGGTTGAGATAAGCGCTGAAAGCATCTAAGCGCGAAACTCTCCCCAAGATGAGGCCTCCTCAGAGGGCCGTGGTAGACGACCACGTCGATAGGCCGCAGGTGGAAGCGTGGCGACACGTTGAGCCGAGCGGCACTAATTGCCCGAGGGCTTGCGCGTCCCGTCCGGAAGCCGGACGGGGAAACGATCAAAACGATGAAACGGACGCCGGTCCGGCCGCCAGGCCGGGACCCGAGGTCCCCGCGAAGGCGCCTGACGCCCAGGTGAAGAGGGTCCTTTCCTTCCACTGCCAAGGCCTTGCAAGAGACTTGTGGCGGCTATGACGCCGGGGCGCACCTCTTCCCATTCCGAACAGAGAAGTTAAGCCCGGCAGTGCCGATGATACTGCATCAACCTGTGGGAAAGTAGGTCGCCGCCCACCCATACGGGAAGCCCTCCGGGAAACCGAGAGGGCTTCTTTCGTTTTTAGCTCCGTGAGGAAGTGCCCGCGGCACTACGCAACTCCCTTCGGTCCGTTGCTGAGGTGCCGCAAGCACCTCCTCGCTTCGCTAAAACACCCCCTCCGGGGGTGGAGGGAAACTCCGTATGGGTGTCCGGCGTGGGGAATGGAATGCAATGGAAACAAAAACGGTCCGTTGCTGAGGTACCGCAGACACCTCCTCGCTTCGCTAAAACACCCCCTCCGGGGGTGGAGGGGAACTCCGTATGGGTGTCCGGCGTGGGAGAAAAAATGCATTGACGTATCGATTTGCGTTTTTTATTATCTTTGCCTCGTGAAACGGCTTCTTACCATATTGACGACCTTCCTCTTTTGTGCTACCGCCCTTGCACAAAACCGCAGCGTCGACTCTACTTTGGTGACCTACTATCCACTGGCACTCGACTCCCTGTCACTCAACGTGCCTCACACACTCGACACGGCCACGTTCCACGCCAATACGTTCGATCCCCTCGGCAACAATCCGGTCCTCTACACCACCCTATCGAATATCGGCCTGGCCCACAAGGCGATGCGGTACCACAACGATTCCGACATCGGCTTCGACCTGACGCTGCCCGCATACGCCCAATTCCTCAAAACCGAAAAGGACCTCAAAACGTATCTGTCCCTACTCCCCTACTCCGAGATCCGGTACGTGATGACCACCGGCGACAAGGAACAGCATCTCAACTTCCGATTCGGACGGCAGTTCATACAAGGTCTGTTCCTCTCCATGGAATACAACGTCAACTATTCGCCAGGGCTGTACAAAAACAACAAGGCAGAGAATAACTACTTCTGGATCAACGCCTTATATATCACAAAAGACCAGCGGTACCAAGCCTGCGCCTACTGGTACAGGAACAAGCTCGCCATGCAGGAAAACGGAGGCATCCGCTACGACAGCGTCTATGCCCAACACCTCGAAAGCGACAACGCCGCCATCCTCACCAACCTGAACAGCAGCACCAATTACATCAAGGTGTCGGGAGCGGGATTCCAGCAGGCCTTCAACCTTCTTCCCCAATTCAAGAAGGAGAGCCTCCCTCCCACCGACAGCATCACACAAAAGCCTTCCCAACCAGCCGTAGACTCAATCGGATCCGCGAAGGAAGCCCCTGTCTCCTTGGGAGCCACACCCCAGGCCCAGACAGACTTGCTTCCATCGGCCAACGACTCCCTCCGCACCCGGCGTTTCACCTTGGGACGCATCAACCACCAGTTCGCCTATCAGCGCCAACAGCGGTACTTCAACGAAACCTCCGCCGCCCTGCCCTTCTATGCGGCCTACGACACGGTTTTCAACGCCAAGACCACCGACACCACCCTTATCCACGCAATCCGTAACAGCCTGACTTGGAACTCATTAGGATATAAAAAATACAACAACGACGTGCCGTTCTACCTGTATGCCGGCCTTCACTACGACTTCTATCGCATCAAGCAATACGACTACCTATTGGACAGCACCCTCACCGACCGGACCCACTCGCAGGTCCTCTTGCACGGAGGCATCGTCGCGAACCTGTTCGGACTGACCACCCTCACCGGGCAGGCGCAATTGGTCACCCTGGGCTACCAGATCGGCGATTTCGACCTCAAAGGGCAATGGGAACAACGTTTCGGCAAAAAGGACAGTCATTTCGGGAAAGACCTGATCCTGCGGTTCCTGATCGATCTGAGACGCCAGTCGCCCACCTGGTTTGAGACCCGTTACGTATCCAACCATTTCCGTTGGGAGAACGACTTCCACGCGGCCACGTCGCTCTCCATGGACCTACATGCACAGTATAAAGGCTACCGGATCGGCCTACGAAACACCACCGTCAACGACCTGATCTACTTCAACCAGGAAGCCCGCCCCGCCCAACACGACGGCATCGTCAGCATCAGCGAGTTGTACGGAAGTGCCGCTGTCACCCTGTGGCGTTTCCAGCTGGAAGGATTCCTTTGCCTCCATCATGTCAGCAACGATGAAATCCTCCGGCTTCCTGCCTTCCAAAGTCGGCTGAAAATCAGCTATTCTCAGCCCATCTTCAAGAAAGCGGCCACCTTGCAGCCCAGCCTCACTGTGCAATACTTCACGAAATACCGTGCTGACGCCTATATGCCCGCCCTGAGAACGTTTTACCTGCAAGACGACGTCCGCATCGGCAACTTCCCCTTCATCGACCTGGCCCTCGCCATCAACGTCAAAAAAGCCGATATCTACGTACAGTACAGCAACCTGTTCCTGCTCACAGGCAACCATGATTCCTTTATCGCACCGCATTACCCGATGCGTGACAGCAAGATTTTCATTGGAATCAATTGGAGACTCTTTGACTAGCGAAAACCCTTTAACTAGTGGAAACCATCCAACTAGTCAAAACCATTCAACTAGTTAAAACTATTTAAATAGCTGATAATCAGTAGTTCAACAAAAACCACTAACCATCAACTTATCCCTCGTTGTTTCTTGATGGACTCGTAGGCTTCGTTGATTCGCTGGAACTTCTTCTCCGCATCCTTGCGCACATCCTCTCCCAAATTGCTCACCAAGTCGGGATGGTTCTTCTTGGCCATTTCGCGATAGGCTTTCTTCACTTCCTCATCGGTGGCATTGGGATCCACACCCAGGATCTTGTAGGCATTGTCCGAAGCGTTGACTTCCCTGACAAACATGGCCTTGATGGATTGATAATCCGGCTCGCCTACCCCCATGTACATGGAGATGGTATGGATCACGCCGATTTCCGCCTCCGACACAAAGCCATCGGCATTGGCAATTCCGAACAGGTAATGGAGAAGCTGCAGGCGCGAGGAATAGTCCATGTACCTGCCCACCTGTTGGCTCACCTCATAGATGTTGTATTCCTTTTCAAGGATGTCGCGCAACATCTTGATGTAGTTCTCCGCCCGTTCCTGGCCGAAGTTCTGCAGGAAGAAACGCTTCACATAGTCCAACTCCGACTTCTTCACGTTGCCATCGGCCTTCATCACCGCAGCGGAGAGCACAAGCAACGTCACATTGAAATCACGTTTCTCCTCTGTGTTACCAAACTGCTGGTTCACCTCCGAACGGAACACCCGAGGCTGGTTGGTAGAGAAAAGACTGCCCAAGGCATAGCCGATGATGGCACCGATGGGGCCTCCAAAAGCCCATCCCATCCCTGTCAAGATCAATTTTGTGAAACAACCCATACTGCCATTGTTTTGAAGCGCAAAGATAATCAAAAAAAACCTATTTTTTGTATTTTATTAATGCCATTCTTTTTGTAACTTTGCCGCTTCTTTGAAGAACTAGGAATCATTATCAGTTAATTCACTCATAAATCATTAAAACACAATGACTAAGTACGTTTACACCTTCGGCGGAAAGACGGCTGAAGGCAATGCTTCGATGAAGAACGAGCTGGGTGGCAAAGGTGCCAACCTGGCGGAAATGTGTCTGTTGAAGCTCCCGGTGCCGGCAGGTTTGACCATCACCACGGAATGCTGCACCGCCTATTATCAGAACAACTGCCAACTTCCCGCTGGCCTCATGGACGAGGTCCACGCTGGCATGAAGAACATGGAAAACATCATGGGCATGAAGTACGGCGATCCCGAGAACCCGCTGCTCGTCAGCTGCCGTTCCGGCGCGCGCAAGTCGATGCCCGGCATGATGGACACCGTGCTCAATATCGGTCTCTGCTCCAAGACCATCCCTGGCTTGATCAAGAAGACCAACAACCCCCGCTTCGTGTATGACAGCTACCGTCGTCTTATCATGATGTACGCCGACGTCGTCATGGAAAAGGCCGAGGGCATCGAACCCGCCGACGGCAAGAGCATCCGCAAGCAACTCGACGACATGCTCGACGCCTACAAGGAGAAGATGGGCTACAAGAGCGACACCGAACTGAAGGCCGAAGAACTGCAGCAGCTGGCCGAAGACTTCAAGGTCCGCATCAAGGAAGTGCTGGGCACTGAGTTCCCGGACGACGCCGAGGCCCAACTCGAAGGCGGCATCAAGGCCGTGTTCAAGAGCTGGAACGGCAAGAAGGCCATCTCCTACCGCCGCATCGAGGGTATCCCGGACGACTGGGGCACTGCCGTCAACGTGCAGACCATGGTGTTCGGCAACATGGGCGAAGGCTCCGCTACCGGCGTGGCATTCACCCGTAACCCCGCCACTGGCGACAACCAGTTCTACGGCGAATGGCTGATCAACGCCCAAGGCGAAGACGTGGTGGCCGGTATCCGTACCCCCAACCCGTTGAACGACGACACCAAGAACGAGCAGAACAAGCACATGCAGTCCATGCAGGAGCTGATGCCCGAAACCTATAAGGAACTCTGCGAAGTGCGCCGCATCCTCGAAGAGAACTACCACGACATGCTCGACATCGAGTTCACCATCCAGGATGGCAAGCTCTACATGCTGCAGTGCCGTGTCGGCAAGCGCACCGGCGTTGCCGCATTGACCATGGCCCTCGACATGCTGAAGGAAGGCCTCATCGACGAGAAGGAAGTCGTCATGCGCCTCACCCCCGAGCAACTCGACGAGCTGCTCCACCCCATCCTCGACGCTGCCGACGAAAAGAAGCACACCGTCATCGCCAAGGGTCTGCCCGCAGGTCCTGGTGGCGCTGTCGGTCGCATCGCCCTCACCAGCGAAAAGGCCAAGGAATACCGTGCCGCCAAGGTGGCCAACGTCCTGGTCCGTGAGGAAACCAACCCCGAAGACGTCGAAGGCATGCGTGCCGCCGACGGTATCCTGACCGCCCGTGGCGGTATGACCTCACACGCCGCCCTCGTGGCCCGTGGCTGGGGCAAGTGCTGCATCGTGGGCTGCGACGCCGTGAAGATCGACCTTGAGAAGGGCATCGTGAAGATCGGCGACAAGCAGTTCAAGGAAGGCGACACCATCAGCCTGAACGGCTCCAAGGGTTGGGTCTATGCCGAGCCCGTGGGTATGATCAACGCCACCGAGAACCCGCTGTTCCAGCAGTTCATGGCCTTGGTTGACAAATACCGCAAGATGGGTGTCCGCACCAACGCCGACAACCCGGAAGATGCCCAGAACGCCGTCAATTTCGGCGCCGAAGGTATCGGCCTGTTCCGTATCGAGCACATGTTCTACGGCAAAAACAGCGAAGAGCCGCTGGCCAAGCTGCGCAACATGATCCTGGCCAACACCACCGAAGAGCGTGTGGCTGCCCTGGCCGAACTCGAGCCTTACATCAAGAACGCTGCCAAGGGCACGCTGAAGGTCTTGAACGGCAAGCCGTTGACCTTCCGTCTGATGGACCCGCCCTTGCATGAGTTCGTGCCTCATACCGAGGAGAAGCAGAAGGCCCTTGCCAAAGAGCGTGGCATCACCTTCGAGGAGATCAAGAAGCGCATCGATGCCCTCAACGAAGTGAACCCGATGATGGGTCTGCGTGGCGTCCGCCTCGGCATCGTCTATCCCGAGATCACCGAGACCCAGTTCCGCGCCCTGTTCCAGGCCACCGCTGAATTGATGACCGAGGGCTTCGACCCGCATCTGGAGATCATGGTCCCGTTGACCATCAACGTCAAGGAGCTCGAGCACCAGAAGGCCATCGCCAACCGCGTGAAGGCTGAAGTGGAAGCCAAGTTCGGTGTCAAGATCAACTACATGTACGGCACCATGATTGAGATTCCTCGCGCTACTTTAGTGGCCGACCAGATTGCCAGCGTAGCCGAGTTCTTCAGCTTTGGCACCAACGACCTCACCCAGATGACCTTCGGCTTCAGCCGCGACGACGTCAACGCCATCGTGAAGGACTACATCGAAGAGAAGATCATCCCCGCCGACCCGTTCAACACCCTCGACCAAGAAGGTGTCGGTCAGCTCGTCAAGTTGGGTGTCCAGCGTGGCCGTAGCCAGCGCGCCAACCTCAAGTGTGGCGTCTGCGGTGAACACGGTGGTGACCCCGCTTCGGTCCACTTCTTCTACAAAGCCGGCTTGAACTACGTGAGCTGCTCGCCGTTCCGCGTGCCCGTCGCACGTCTGGCTGCTGCCCAAGCCGCTATCGAAGAAGAGCGTGCCAAGTAATCAGGCAGCCATGAACCCTTACGGGGTTCCCTGCCAGTAGTCCCAGGGTTCCAGAACGCAACCCGCAGGGACAAAAAAATGCGAAGCCAGCCCCCGATTTCTCGGGGGCTGGCTTATTTATCGAAAAATAGTATCTTTGCTCCCACAAAACGATCAGCTATTATGGCAACAGCACATTTTTCAGCAGGCTGCTTCTGGGGCGTGGAATACTACTTCAAACGCCTCAAAGGCGTTGTGCACACCACCGTGGGATTCATGGGCGGCGCACTCGAAAACCCAAGCTACAAAGAAGTCAAGACCGGCACCACCGGACATCTGGAGACCATCGAAGTGGACTATGAGCCGCAGGTCCTCCCCTACGAAGCCCTGGTGCGCTATTTCTTCGAGATCCACGACTTCGAGCAGACCGACGGCCAAGGCATCGACATCGGAAGCCAATACCTTTCCGCCATCTGGGTCGCCAACGCACAGGAGCAACACATCGCCATGAAGGTCATCGACGAGCTCAGCAGGATGGGTTACAAGGTTGCAACCCAAATCCGGCCTACCGAGACGTTTTACACCGCTGAGGCGTATCATCAGGATTACCTCGACCAACGTCAGGAAACGCCGGAGTGTCACGTTTACAGGCCCATCTTCAAAGGCCATGGCTGACTGAACCTCGTCGACAAGACCTCGAAGATGGGGATGACCCTCCCCCACAAGATCTATTTCAACGGGCAACTGCTCGGCATCATGCAACGCAAGGAAATCCAGGTAAAGGACATTCCAGAAGGCGTGTATCGTTTGAAGATACAAAGCATGATTCCCTTCCTTTTTGCCGAAACGGAAATCACCGTCAAACGGGGCGAAAACACCGTCATCTTCAGCGACCGCGAGAAGTTCTGGGACATTCTCTTCACCATTGATTTGTTGCTGGTCATCGTCAAGTGGTTCATCACCCTCCCAGACAACATCAACCTCATCTACAGCATCGTCACCAACGGCTATTTCGTCGTGTGGCTGGCATACGAATGGATCATCCGGAAACGCTATTTCCGAATCCAACAATAAGCCAGCACATCCTTATATTTTGATGGAATTGTGGGGTTCAACAGCATCGTCGAGTCCCCTGTGGATCCCAATTAAGGAATAAATTACAAAAGGGATGGTTAAGGTATGGAGAAATTGCTTACCTTTGTACCTCTATCATCCAAACAAAACACCATGGCTAAAAACATCGAAGAAATCAGAGCCGCGTTGACCGCCTACGGCATCACCGGCGTTAAGGACATTTACTATAACCCGAGCTACGAGCAGCTCTTCAAGGACGAGATGGACCCCGCCCTCACCGGCTACGACAAAGGCGTGCTGACAGAGCTTGACGCCGTCAACGTGATGACCGGCATCTACACCGGCCGCTCGCCCAAGGACAAATACATCGTCATGGATGCCAAGTCGAAAGACACCGTGTGGTGGACCACCGACGGCTACAAGAACGACAACCACCCGATGAGCGAAGAAGTCTGGGGAAAGGTGAAAGACCTCGCCAAGAAACAGCTCAGCGGCAAGAACCTCTACGTGGTGGATGCTTTCTGCGGCGCCAACAAGGACACCCGCATGGCCGTCCGCTTCATCATGGAAGTGGCATGGCAAGCCCATTTCGTGCTCAACATGTTCATCAAGCCCACGGCTGAGGAACTGGCCGACTTCACGCCGAACTTCACCGTCTACACCGCCTCCAAGGCCAAAGTCGACAACTACAAGGAACTCGGCTTGAACAGCGACACCTGCGTGGCCTTCAACGTAAGCTCCCGCGAGCAGGTTATCCTCAACACCTGGTATGGTGGCGAGATGAAGAAGGGCATGTTCTCGATGATGAACTACTACCTGCCGCTGCAAGGCATCGCCGCCATGCACTGCTCCGCCAACACCGACATGAAGGGCGAGAACACCGCCATCTTCTTCGGCCTCTCCGGCACCGGCAAGACCACCCTTAGCACCGATCCGAAGCGTCTGCTCATCGGCGACGACGAACACGGCTGGGACGACGAGGGCGTCTTCAACTTCGAAGGCGGCTGCTACGCCAAGGTCATCAACCTCGACAAAGAGAGCGAGCCCGACATCTACAACGCCATCAAGCGCAACGCCCTGCTGGAGAACGTCACCGTTGACGCTGCCGGCAAGATCGATTTCAAGGACAAGAGCGTGACCGAAAACACCCGCGTGAGCTATCCCATCGAGCACATCGAGAAGATCGTGAAGAACGTGCGTCCCATCTCGTCAGGCCCTGCCGCCAAGAACGTCATCTTCCTCAGCGCCGACGCCTTTGGCGTGCTGCCTCCGGTCAGCATCCTGACCCCCGAACAGTGCAAGTACTACTTCCTGAGCGGCTTCACCGCCAAGCTGGCAGGCACCGAGCGCGGCATCACCGAGCCCACCCCGACCTTCAGCGCCTGCTTCGGTCAAGCCTTCCTTGAGCTGCATCCGACCAAGTATGCCGAGGAGCTGGTGAAACGCATGGAACAGAGCGGCGCCAAGGCTTACCTGGTGAACACCGGCTGGAACGGCACAGGCAAGCGCATCTCGATCCGCGACACCCGTGGCATCATCGACGCCATCCTCGATGGCAGCATCGAGAAGGCTCCGACCAAGATGATCCCGTACTTCAACTTCGAGGTGCCCACCGCATTGCCGGGTGTCGACCCGAACATCCTCGATCCGCGCGACACGTACGCCGACCGCAACGCCTGGGAAGAGAAGGCCAAAGACCTCTCTGGACGCTTCATCAAGAACTTCGAGAAGTTTACGACCAACGAGGCCGGCAAGGCTTTGGTCGCTGCCGGACCAAAACTTTGATCTCAACAATAATTGAAAGGAAGAGCCGTTATCATGACGGCTCTTTTTTTGTTTCCATTAAACAATACGATACACGATGAAAAAAACAATGATTACGCTCTTACTCGTCCTTATCGGACTGAGTTCCTTACCGCTGCAAGCGCAAAAGGAGGTCACCCTCAGGCTGCAGCCCAAAACCGGTGTCAAGTATACCGCCCAAATCAAAAGCACCACGATGAACCTGATGGAAGTGCAAGGACAAACCATGACCATGTCCCAAACCATGGAGACCCGCAGTTCCTTCACCCCCAAGACGGTCAACGATCAGGAAGTCGTGATCGAAGGACAAGACGAGGCCATAAAGCTTTCCATTTCCCAGATGGGCATAGTGGCCACCTACGATTCCGAGCATCCCGAAAAGACCAGCCCCATGATTGCCTCTCAAACGGATGAGCTGGCCAAGAACCTGAAACAGCCCTACACCATGCGTTTCGATGTCTTGGGCGACCGCATCTCCACCGAAGAGGCGTCGGAAATGCCGCAATTGGGTGGTGTCATCATCCAACTGCCAAACGAACCGTTGAAAGTCGGCAGCACCTGGACCACGAACAAGAAGCAACAGATCAACGACAACGACCTTGACGCTTCCATGACGTACACCGTCACCAAGATCTCAAAAAAAAGCATTGAGGTCAACGTAAAAGGCACGATTACGGGCAGCAACGAAGTCGGAGGCACTTACGAAGGCACCGCCAGCATCGACCCTACAACAGGATTGATCACCAAGAGCACCATCAAACAGAACCTCTCCATGACGATTTCGGAGCAAGGACTCAGCATCCCCATGACCATCAACGGAACCACCACGATCACCCTGGAATAAACGTAAAAAGGCCCTTGTAGGGCCTTTTGAATCAATAGCGTAGAGACGTAGCGTGCTGCGTCTCTACTTTTTTTTATGAATTCAGCATCACCGGCATCAACAGCATGAGGACGTCTTCCTCTTCGTTGGGGTTGTTGACCGGGACGATGATACCCGCACGGTTGGGTGCCGACATCTCCAATTTCACCTCTTCGGTGTCGAGGTTGTTCAGCATCTCCTGGAAGAAACGGGAGTTGAAGCCGATCTCGATGTCATCACCCGTGTAGCTGCACGTGAGGCGTTCCTTGGCTTCGTTGTAGAAGTCGATGTCTTCGGCCGTCAGCAGGATTTCCTGGCCAGTGATCTTGAAACGCACCTGATGCGTGGCCTTGCTGGAGAACACGGCCACACGGCGGATGGCCGACAGGAAGGACTGGCGGTCGATGACCAACTGGTTGGGGTTGTTGGCAGGGATCACCGCCTCATAGTTCGGATAATGGCCTTCGATCAGACGGCAGACCAGCTTGTAGTCGCCGAACGAATACGAAGCGTTGGTCCGGTTGAATTCAATCTTCACAGGCTCGTCGGCCATCGAACCGAGGATGTTCTTCAACTGGTTGATGGGCTTCTTGGGCATGATGAACGAGGCCAGGACATCCGACTTGACATCCATCCTTCTATAGCGCACCAGCTTGTGGGCATCGGTGGCAACGAACGTCAGGTAGTCTTCCTTCATCTCCATCAGCACACCCGACATGATCGGACGGATTTCGTCGTTGCCGGTGGCAAACACCGTCTTCTCAAAGCCGTGGGCGAGCACATCGGCAGGGATCTCCCACAAAGCGGTGTCTTCCATCACCGGCAGTTGCGGGAACTCGTCGCTCTTGTGGCCGGAGAGCTTGTATTGGCCATCGCCGGCTCTCAGCACCACCGCCAGGGTGTCTTCCGCCACGTTCACGGTCACGGGGACATCGGGGAAGTTCTTCATGATGTCGAGCAGGATACGGGCGGGGATGGTCACCTCGCCGGCGCCCTCGATCATGTCGGGCTGCAGGGTCACCGTCATGGTGGTCTCGAGGTCCGATACGGTGATCTTCAGCCCCGTGTCACTCAACTGGAACAGGAAGTCGTCCAGGATCGGAAGGGTGTTGTTCGAACCGATCACACCGCTCATGGCCTGGAGACTCTTCAACAGCTTCAAACTTGATACGATAAATTTCATATGGCTTTTGTATTTAATGATTACTTACACTATTCTCCTTATACATTGAATCGGTAAAAATACAAAAAAAAACGTTACACCCTCAATTATCCAAAAAAACCTTTCATTTTTCGATGGCCCCGTCCCTTCCGTTGAAGGAGGCGCCCTTTCACCGCACCCCTGCCCGTTTCAGTCGGCTCAACAGGTCGGTAATCGCTTCGTATGGGGTCACCACATACTCGAAAGAGGCGTTGTCGGAGCGCACGGTACGTTGCTGTTCCTTCATCTCCGAGAGCTTGGTGTTGACCGTGCCCCAGGTGGCATGGATCTGCAGCTGTCCGTCGCCACAGTCGTAGCTGAGATAGGTCATGAAAAGGTCGTGCTGGAAGAAATAGGTGATCTTGCCCAACCGCTTGTCGACGACGACATAGCCGTCCACATAACGGTTCACCCGATGCCGACCAAAGCTACCCAGTCCGATCTTTCCGACCGAGACAAAGGCCCGTAGCGTAGGATTCCACACCAGACGCAACTTCGGAATCACGATCATCTGGTTGTAGAGGTCGTCGGCCCCCACCTCCGGATAACCGCTCAACTCAATCTCCTGCCGTAGGGCCTCCGCTGCCTCTTCCCCTTGTTTCGAACGCAAGTAGTCGACATATTCCGTCTGGGTCAGATCGACGGCCTCCCCTTCCACCGCAGCATAGATCTCGGCCATCTCCTCCAGGACCCGATCGTCGAAGAGGGGCACCTGGAACAGGTTCAGCACCTCCATGGTAATGCTGTCGTTGGGATAGTTGGTGTAGGTGCCATAACAGGTCATGCTGGTCAGTCCGCCATCCAGGCCGAGGTTGGTAGCCCCGTGTCCGGTGACGACACAACGTTCGGAGAGGGACACCGATTGGTCAGGCCGCCCCTCCTCTTCAATACGATAGCAGAGGCTGTCCGCATCATAACGCAACATGCCGTCCTGCATGCGCACGGCAACGGTCTCGGGATTCATGGGTTTCAGGAAGAGGCCGTGGTAGCCGCCTCCCGTACCATACTCGTAACACAAGCCGTTGAACAGGCCCTGGCGATCCTTGCGGATCCGTTCCATGACCACGGGAATCCGCACGTCGTTGGGATCGATCTCCGCAGCGGAGGCAAACCAGACGGTGTCTTCGAGGCAGTGACGCTCCAGACGGTAATGGCCCTCATAGCGGTCAAGGGGCCGGTTGGCGCTGGAGACCACCTCCCCCTTGAAACCGAAGTCGGGACTCAGCATGAATCCCAAGGTATCGGCAATCTCGGCATGGGCAACGGTGATCCCATCCACCGGTGCGATCCGGTCGAAGAAGATGGGGGTGGCGACGCCTTGTGCGTCGAGGTAGTCCTTGATGCCCAAGGCCGAGTAGTTGCTTCGGCTATAGATGGATACCGCCGCATCCTTGTACACATGTTGGCGGTTCAAGGTATCGGCCAGCACCGTGGCATGCTCCAGGGGGCTGATCTCCGCATTGCGTCCGATGTCGAGGTTGGCATCCGAGGGGAACAGGGCGGCATCGGCCACCCGGATGATCTTGACATCATGGGCACGGATGACATACTCGTTCATGTCGTAGTCGGCATTCGAGCAGAAGAACTCCAACGAATCCTGTTCCGGCCGGAGCGAGACGAACTTCGAGGCCGCCGCATGAACCGCCAACAGCTCGTCAAAGGTTGTCGCCTTGGCATATTCCGCAAACGACGAAGCCGGGCTGTAAAGGTGGATCCGGTTGGAGACCATGTCCCACTCCGCTTCCTGCAACGAGCAATAGAACTGGTTGGAGGGGAAGTCGAGGTTGCTGCGACGGTCGAGATAGGCATATTGCACGTTCTTGGCTGCCAGGTTGGCCGTGGAACGGTAGTTCCTGGCCACAAAGGCCCGGGTGGTCCCGTCCTCGTCATAGAGCACGAAGTCCGACGAGTCGGCCACAAAGGAATGCGCGCCGAAATCGAAATACCGGGAGTTGAATCGGGTCAGACCGAAGGTCAGTTCACCGTCGGCGCGCAGTCCTTCCTCCGAAAGCATGGTCACCCCTTGGAAGAAGGTGCTGTCATACATACGGATCGGTTCTTCCTTGGTAGTGGCATATAGCACCGGCTCGGTAACGTCCCACTTCAGGTCCAAGGGGCCGCAGACTGCCTTGGGGAAAGGCACACCGTTGAGCCGCTCCTGCATGGCAAACGACTCCGTCACCGCCCGCACCGAGTCGAGATAGAGGTCGAAACGGGGCGCGACATAGTCGGCCGTCTCCACCGTAAGCCGTCCTTGCCCATAGAAACCCTCATTCGAAAGGAGCACCTCCTGATGGAACTCACCCTTCCCGCCATACATGGGATAGTGGTCGCTGCTGCCGTTACCGATGACATGACGGAAGCCTAGGGAATGGTCGTCCATCACCGCCAGCGGTTCGGGGATGTCGGGAAAAATGCCTCCTGAGACCAGACGGCCCTTGAAGGCGATGTCCTCGCTGTTGAGATTGTCGAGGCTGTTCATCGAGAAGGGATCCAGACAATAGTAGAACTTACCGGCCAGGAGGTCGTCGGTGAGCGAATCCTCCGGCAGTTCAAGGTCGAACACGCCACCATTGATGGTGCGGTAGAACTTGTAGGAATGGCCAAAGCTATGGAACTTGGGGAAGTCGGGGGTCTCCCGCACGCTGGACTTGTTGTCGCGTTCGTCGATCTCAAGGGTGCCGGTGAGCCGTTCCAAGGTGCCCTCCACGGGATACACCCGACCGTCGAAGCGGGCGTAGAAACGCAGCGAGTCCACCTGTGCCATCTTGATCGAGAAACTGTTGTAGTCGAACAGGCAGTCCTTGGTGAAGAACTCATACATGCCCGCCATGATACAACCGGAGAAGTTGAAGCTACGGTGCTTCTTCAGCACCACACGCGCCTGTTCGGGCAAGATCACCACGTGCTTGAAGTCGCTCAGGGTGATCGAAGGCAGCTCCTTCCCGGTCTGGTCATCCCAGATGCCGAATACCATCATGTCGTTGGTGCCCAAAGAAAGCCGGATGTTAGGTTGGCGGTTGGTGGCGCGGGTTTGGAACCGAATCACATCGTAATCGAAGGTCTTGTGTTCCGACGCCAACACGTCGAAGAAACGGTCCAATACCGTCACCTGCTGGGTCTCCCGGTCGTATTCTAGATAACCGGCCGCCTGAAGGTTCAGGATGAGAGAAGTCACCTGCGGCAAAGGATATTTCAGATAGGCTACAAGGTCATTGATATTGAATACATTGTTTTCGTATCCATAGATCTGTAGAAAAGTATTTATATGTTCCATGGGATGCTTCGCATCGAGTGCCTGGAACTTCAGGTAGTCCGACTTCCGGAAGTAATTCACCGAAGAGACCACCCCTTCGCTGACGCCGCTGGTACCTTCCAGACGGCGGAAATCCATCAGGTCGGTGGCGCGGTCCCAATAGACGGCCTCGAGGAAGATGTCGAACTCGTGGTAGGTGTCGTGGAAAGGACCGGTACCCACGTCGTTGTCCTTGCGGTAGAGCAAGACCCGGTTCTTGGCCTGGTCGAAGCGAAAGCCCACGTCGTTGTGGTAGATGGAGTCGACGCTGTTGTCGAGCGAATCGTAGAGATAGATACGGACCGCTGCCTGACTGGAAACCAAGTTGTCATCCGAGAGGATGAAACGCTTGGCCTTCATCCGCAGTGTGATGCGACCATCGTGCATGAAAAGGAACTGGGCGGGCGACTGGCCTTTCCCGAAAAACTGGACCGAACGGCCTTCCATTCCAAAGCCGCCCAAGAAATCGACCTCCTTGAAAAACTGGTTGAACCGGATGTCCTCGCTATGCGACAGCGCCTTGGGGAAGGCCGTCTTCTCAGTAGGCGGCGCGTTGGTGACCGCATCCTCGAAGGCACAGGCGATGGGCTGTTCAAAGTAATAGGTGTTGGTGAAATCGATGTGCTCGATGGCATAATTCGACGAAAGCAGGTTGATCTGATAGTCATGCGCCACGCCATAGACGCGGTCCTCGGGGATGCCGAAACGGCTCCAATCCACCCTTCCGCCCTTGCCCGTCCAGCGATGCTCGTCCATCAGGCAGATTCCCTGTGTGTCGTGGATCACCGACTGGTCCTTGGTGGTTTTCACCACCAACGAGCATTTCGGCACGGCAATCACGAAAGCCGTGTCCGTGGGGAAATGGAACACCGCATCAAGGGCCACCCACTGGGTGACGCCCTTCTCGTCGAGGATCCGGTCGGTGAAGAGGGCCCGGCATCGGTTCAGGTATTTCTCCAGTTGTGCCTGTCGGGTACCGTACTGCCGTTTGGTGTAGGACAGCCATCGGTACAGGTCTTCGCGGGTCATCCCGTTGTCGGGGGCATGGAGCATGGCATCGGCAAAGCCGAAGAGGTTGGCGTAGGCCCGGCCGCCGCTCTTGGCGAGGATCTGCTCGCCCATCTCCATCGCCAACGCCGCCGCCGAAGCGTCGTAGCGGTCCCTCCACACCGGCTCCAGCGCCTGCATCAGGACCGCCGCGGCGGCCCGGTCCTCTTTGGAGGCGGCCGTGGTCAGATACGCCTTCAACTCCCCCATGAACTTCGTCTTGTCGTGGGTAAAATGCTTCTCCTGGGCGGTTCCAACAAGCGAGCACCCCCATACCAGCAGCAACAGGGCAAGGATCTTTCTCATGACCGTTATTTCACAAACTCAGCTGCCACCCAGCGGTTCCGCGAACCATGGCGGGCACCGTGCAGGCCTAGCCGTTGCGCCTCCGCCCGGATGGCATCGAGATCTTCCTCATAAAAGCCGCTGAAAAAGATATGGGCACCCGGCCGCATGGCTTCCACATAGTAATGCATGTCGCGCAACAGGATGTTGCGGTTGATGTTGGCCAATACCACGTCGTAACGGGCATCGCCAATGGCATGGGCGTCGCCCAGGACAATCTGGATGTCGTCGATGCCGTTGAGCGCCACGTTGGTAAAGGCGTTGTTGTAGGCCCACTCGTCGTTGTCGATGGCCACCGTGCGGGCGGCGCCGAGTTTCTTGGCCAGAATGGCCAGCACAGCGGTGCCGCTGCCCATGTCGAGCACGTCCTTGCCCTGGAAGTCGGTTTCCAACATCAAGGCGATGATCTGTGCCGTGGTCTCGTGGTTGGCCGTGCCAAACGACATCTTGGGCTCGATGACCAAGTCGAACTCGAAACGGGGATCCGCCTCATGGAAGGGGGCCCGAACCCGACAGCGCTCATTGACGACCACCGGCTGGTACGAAGCCTCCCAGACCTCGTTCCAGTCTTTGTCGGGCATCGCCTCCACGGTAAGGAGGTGGACATCGGTGAAGGCATCCATGCGAAGGAGCTCCTCCACCGCGACTTCGTCGCGGTGGTCTTCCGTGCAATAGGCCTTCAGCGTCCCATCTTCATCCATGAACGAGTCGAAGCCGATCTCCCCGAGCATGGTGGTCAGCATGTCGTGCTGGA
>JAEFAE010000010.1 GCA_016291135.1 Bacteroidales bacterium | reverse complement strand
AGATCGTCAACGCCAACGCCCGCCTCTACGACCCCGTCCTTGGGCGCTTCTTCTCGCCCGACCCCTACGTCCAGATGCCCGACTTCACACAGAACTACAACAGGTACAGCTACTGTTTGAACAACCCAGTGATCTACAGCGATCCGACGGGAGAAGTGTTTGGGATAGATGACGCTATTATAATAGGGGCGATGGTAGGGGCTTTTTTTGGAGGAATCCGAGCGGATCAAAAAGGTGAAAGCTTTCTTGGTGGCATGGCAAAAGGAGCTTTCGTTGGTGGTTTGAGTGGTGCTTTAGGTGGAATAGGAGGGGCTGGAATGAGCTATGCGGAAAACCTTTTCCTTGGCGTTTGGGAAGGCGGTTTCACTGGTTATGTGGATGGCTTGGTTTGGGGTGAAGATCCAGGGAAGAGTATGCTGGATGGAATGGCTTCTGCAGCTGTTTTCACCACGCTTACCTCCGAAAATCTATGGAATGCATTCAGAGGAAAAGGCTTCAAGACAAATGCCAAAGTATTTGAGGATTTCAAGGCTGGATTATATACCAAACATGGAGAATGTTGGCAGCAAAAGGCTATGGAATACTTTAAATTTGATGGGAAGTATACTCCCAGAGAATATGATAACGATGCTTGGTACAACACTGAATCCGGGATTCATTATTCCGATGGAGCTTTTACATCATATGATGACTTATTAGCCTCTTCTACTAAAGAGTCCTTCGAAAAAGTTAGACATCAGACAAACACTTGGGAAAAACCTGTTAGTCCGACGGGAGAATTTTGTATTGATCGATGGCAAGCCGAATATGTCGGACATTTGAACTTGTATTATAACCAAGGTTTATATCCCGGAGTTACGACAGATTTAACTAAGAGTATTAATAACTGCATTGAAATGATGGGAAACTACAATCAATTGTTTAATTCTCATATATTTATTGTACCACCAAAATTCAAAGAAAAATGGTGGTATTTCATATATAAAATACCACGGCGCTATTAATCATATTTCAAATGAAAAAGTTATTGTATGTATTAATATATTTAATACTCTTCTTGTGTTACGGTAAGTTGTATTCTCAGGAAAACTCTTATATCATTGTATCAGACTCAAGTGAAGATAGCCTATTTTGTACTCAGTATTGTCCATTTTATGATTTTGATTCCAAGGAAAACATCATAGGAATGACCTTACCAGAACAAATGGTGTCATTACCCGAAAATAATATGATTCAATTGTTGGAAGCAATGCAAATTGTACTGGAATCAACTTTCGGATACAATCCACAAGGTTTACCATTTGTACTCTATGTAGTGGTGGATAACACTGGTATTGTTCGAGGAGTTATTGTTGATACCGAGAACCATCAAAGTAAACGTTCCGAGAATACGGCGCGTGTTGCATTTGACTATTTAAAAACAAAGGAATTTATACCAGCATCATTGCGTGGTAAACCTATAACCTACGGTTTTTATGTATTCGCTAAAATTAATGAGGAAAACAAGGTAAATAATGAAATAGGGGTTGCCACAGAACCAACTTCTTGGCCTGTTTATCAAAATAATCAATATTATCAAGAATTAAACGATTTTGTGAAAGATAATCTTCATTACGAAGACACTATTACAATAGCTCAAACAGTGCGTGTTAGGTTTATAGTGGATACTTTAGGTAATACTCATCATCATGAAATTGTTCACAGCGAGTCTCCAGCTTTAAATGATGAAGCATTGCGGATATGTAGATTAATAAGATTTGCAAAACCAGCTATGCAAAGGGATAGGCCGGTTTCTGTATGGTTTCACGTTCCTGTCAAGTTTGAGCCAAAGGTCGTGAAACCAAAACAAAAACATTGCATTTTTAAACGCCGCAAATAAAATGAGTGCCAGCCAGAACACCGTCCAGCAGACCCACTTCGACCCATGGGGCAACCGCATGAGCTACACTGCCTGGAACACCCCGCAGACGCAGGTGACGTTCCCCTTCAGCCGCGGCTTCACCGGGCACGAGCACTACGACCGCTTCAAGATCGTCAACGCCAACGCACGCCTCTACGACCCCGTCATCGGACGCTTCTTCTCGCCTGACCCCTACGTCCAGATGCCCGACTTCACACAAAGTTTCAACAGGTACAGCTACTGCATGAACAACCCGGTGATGTACAGCGACCCGGATGGAGAAATTTTCGGAACAGTTTTCGGTCTCATTTCCGACCTTGTCAACAACATCTTTGTTAGAACTGTTAAAGGAGAAAAATGGGACTGGACCCAAACAAAATATGGTTGGGCTATTGACAAAGGACTTGTAAAAACTGACCCCAATAAAAGCAAAACAGGACGGGTTTGGGAAGTTGTTTCACGGCTAACATGGCAGCTTCCCCAGACGCTACTTGGAGATCTGATTGTTTCAACCGCGAACGCATTTGGAAAGGTCAGTGGCGTTACATACGGTTATGGCATGACCGTAGTGGACATGAACTCAAAATACGGCGCGATAACCGTTGGCAACTATTCAGGAGGGCCCAGTGGTTACAGAGCCGACTGGCGAGACCATTTGTTTGTCCACGAATACGGGCATTATATCCAAAGCCAGCGACACGGGCCACTTTATATTTTCTCGGTGGCTATTCCCAGCTTACAAAGTGCTATTTTACAAACAAAAAACCCCGATTCTCCCCGTCATAATAGTAGGTGGTTTGAGGCGGATGCAAGTTGCAAAGGTTCCGCCTATTTTGACAAATATTACGGAAGTGGAAAAGAAGGGTATGTCACTGGCAGTCCCGATTTTTTTGATAGATACAGTTTCGCTTATGATAATCATTCGCCTTATATAAATCCACGCACTGGCAAGGATTTTCAACCATATCATTCTATATCAGGAAAGTTTCACTGGACTGATATACCAATCTATATTCCACTATTGGGTTTGTTCCCGTATTTGCTATATTTGTAAAACCATATAAAGTTTCGTCTATAATGAAAATACAAAAAAAAATTATCACCCTGTTTGTTGTGCTTATGTTTACTGGGTGTGATCCTTTATACCATGTATTTTTCAGTAATATATCTGAAAGATCTATTATTGTAAATTACTATACATCGTTTTATCCAGATACAACAATAATGGATTATTGGAATGTAATCCCAATTGAATCTCAGGACACATCAATGATATACGAGGTTATAGGAACACTTCCCGATTTTTTTCGTCCAAATTCTGATGACGTTTTACTGGACACTGTTTCCATTTTTATTTACGATGCTGATTCAATAAATTATTATTCATGGGATACGGTCGTTAAATACTATATGATATTGCAACGCTATGATATAAGTATGTCTGATTTGGAAGAATTGGAAAAAAGCAGAAACTTTTCTCTCTTGTTTTTCCCTCCCACCGAAGCGATGAAACACATCCACATGTGGCCGCCATACGGCACCTATGATCGGAATGGACGAAAAAAAGAGGTGAAACATTAGACATCCGAATCGTAATTCTTTGTATGTATTGTGACGTCCAAAATAACAACTAATTACAATATTATCAATAGTTCGTTAAAATTTTGATTATTAAGCGGCGGATTTTACGCCATAAAACAATAGTTCTTTGAAAATTTCCTGATTTAAGTTCAAGTTCGGTGTTTTTCCGAACGTTGATAATATTCGTTGGACCATTACCGTGTTGTGGATGAGGAGCTTGCCATCCTCGACCGAGAGGCTCAGCCCCGACTCGACAGAGAGGGCCTTGGCGATGTTGATGGCCGAAAGGGAGGCGTTAAAGGCGAAGTCTAGACTGTTGGAGTTGCGAGCTTGGCAGTTCGTCAGACCGGTGAACTGTTTCCCATCACGGTAGAGGAACTCGATAGCGAAGCGCGAGCGGTAAACCCAGTAGATGTCCTCGCCCGAGAGGGTCAGGTCGGTGGAGAAGTAAACCTTGCGCACCTGGGTCTTCTTGTCGGGATCGTCATAGACCGCGATGACTGCGCCGACGGAACGCTTGAGGCTGACTGCATAGACCTTGGCGAAGTAGGCGTCGGCCACGACAAGGTCGGTCAGTCCACGGAGCCTGTCGGCCACCGAGGCGAAGGCCCTCAGGTAGAGGCCGATGAGCGAGTTGGGGTCGTCCATGTGGACGAGGTAGTCTGGGGTCCTTCCTTTCCTTTTGCCCATGAAGGTCTGGACTGCAGTGAGGAAAAGCGCGAGACGGTCGGTGGCATCAACGAGAGCCATGCCGAGGATCTCCAGACCCCGCTTCGTGTCATTGGCCGTCCCGGACCAGAAGTAGCCCAGCCCCGGGGTCTTCTTTCCCGACTTGGGGATGTAGCACGGGTCGATAGCTATCGCCCTGAGGTGTCCTTCGGTACGGGATGCCAGGCCGGTGTTGAACGCCACCCAGTCGAACTTTCTCTTGAAGTTCTGGCGGAAGCGGCTCTCGCACGACTTGCCGAACCTGGCCATCTAGCTGAAGTTGACGCGTCCGGTTATGAAAAGATAACAAATCATGGTCTCGATGAAGAATTGTTTGAAAGATTTGTGTAAATCCGCTACGCGGAAAAGGAGCTGCTCGCAGATCCCTCTCAGCTGGTCAAGTGGATTGGTCTTCATTGTAATCTAATGTTTTAGCAACCACTAAATTACTAAAAATCAACTACTTGACCAAATTTTCAGACAACTATTTTAATATATTTATATATTTTATTGTAATTTATATATATTCTAAATAAATAAACAAGAACAATAAACTATGATTAAACTCAAATATCGGTTCTTGTCGATGAAAAACAAATTATTATATTGAAAATCAAATATTTATTTATTATTTAACGAAGTATTGAAAAAGTATGAATGAGTTTTATGTCCTAATGAATAAAGGATCTCGAGGAGAAGCTGTTTGTATTCCAGGTAATGTCTCGAATTCCGAATTTAACGAATCCCTAATTTTAAGAAATCAGGGATTGCCAAATAAACAAGTGGTTTATTCACCATGTCTAGGAAAAAAATTCTTTGATTTTAACATGGTAACCGCTTCACTAGATTTAATTTCAGAAAAAGTATATAATCTTCTTATGGATAATCATATCACTGGCTGGAAGGGAATTCCTGCAATCATTCATAAGCATGAGGATCTGAAATACTATCTTCTGACCATTACCGGCAGATGCGGACCGATAGACGAATCGAAAACAAGAATTGTTGACAGCACAACTCTATTCCCTGGTCAGACAGCAAAAGCCTACCAAGGTTTATTCTTTTCCGAAGACAGTTGGGATAAAAGTGACATGTTTGTCTCTGAATTTATTAATCACACTTTTATCACAGAAAAAGTCAAAACGCTTTTTGAGAAAAACAAGGTTTCTAATATCATCATCACCAATACTAAGGAATACCAATGGCTTTACTATTAAGTATTAGACACAATGAAAACAATAGAAATAATCAAAACTGGACTGCATTTTCAAAGTTGGGGTGAGATATATTGTGGGTGTAAAGCAAATTGGATCACTCCAGAAGATGTTTTGGTTTTATTGAGAGATAATAAAGTAGATCATGCTGATGAAAAAGACTTCGTTTCACTCTATTTAGCTTTAGATGAATCCTATTATCAGTTTCTCGAACAGCTGAAAAGTCTATTGTATAGAGAGGAAGGAATTGTTATTTCAAAAAATGAGGATGAGTTATCCGATATTGTTTTTGATTACATTCCATCTAAATTTTTCAAGATATGGGAGCTGGAGTTTTTAATGGAAATCATCAACTCACCTCTTTTAGTAAGTGAAAAACTCAATCAAGTTGCATTACTATTTGATGAGATGAATTATCCCGAAGAATGGAAACCTTTTTTATTCTATCAACAACAGAAAGATGGTTGTTATCTTGACGAAAAAACATTATATCAAAACCTAAATAATTACGTAGAAAGTCAAAAAAGATTGTTTGCATAGAAATACTGAAGGATACGGAACAAACATTACTATTATTGCTTAGATCAATTGAACAAATCAAAGAAAGGAGAATGAAGAATGCTACTTATAAAAACTTTAAACATGAAAACAATTATCAGAATAGGTATTTTAGGATTATTCTTTGCATTTGCGGGTTGTGATCCATTATTTCATATCAACATGGTTAATAATTATACAAATTCCATCTATTTTGCTTCTCCTGAGTTAAATTGTATTTCGCTATATCCCGACACAATTTTACCGATGGATATAAACATTAATTGTTATATAGAATCTTGGGAAAAACTAAAAACAAAAGACACAGTGGCTTTCAGAGAGTATTTTGCATCACCAATAGAGGAGATTTTCTGCGGTAATGATACCATTTCTTTTTATATATTTGATGCCGATACCGTTGATTTGTATTCCTGGGACACTATCATAAAATACAACATGGTGCTACAACGGTATGATTTAAGCAGGCAGGATTTTGAAGACAGGAATGAATCATGGCTAGTGGATGACGCTTGGTTTTATTTTCCTCCCACTGAATCAATGAAACATATTCACATGTGGCCGCCATACGGCACCTATGATCGGAATGGACGAAGAAAAGAGGTGAAACATTAGACATCCGAATCGTAATTCTTTGTATGTATTGTGACGTCCAAAAAAGCTGTTCATGGACAACAGAATCGACGGGAGTTCCTCGCGGACGATACTTAACCCACGGAGCATCCCGGGGCGACCAGGTCGCTGGGGGTGAGCAGAACGAGACGGCCGTCTTTGTCCTCGGCGGAGAGGATCATGCCCTCGCTGACCACACCCTTGAGCTTGCGCGGCTCGAAGTTGGCGATGAAGCAGACCTGCTTGCCGACGAGCTTCTCAGGCTCGGTGTAGTACTTGGCGATGCCGCTCACGATGGTGCGTTTGTTCATCCCGTCGTCGATGAGGAACTGCAACAGCTTGTCGGCCTTTGGCACCTTCTGGCACTCCAAGATGGTACCCACACGGATATCCACTTTCATGAAGTCGTCGAAGCTGACGTTCTGCTTCACCTCGGCAGGCTTCCAGGCATTGAGCTGGTTGGCCTTCTTAGTGTCTTCCAACTTCTGCAACTGGGCGGCCACCACGCGGTCCTCAACCTTCTCGAACAGCAACTCGGGCTGGCCGATGACATGGCCCTCGGGCAGCAAAACGGTCTCACATGCATCATTCCACCCCTTCACGGTGAGGCCAATCATCTGCTGGAGCTTCTTGGCGCTGAACGGCAGGAAAGGCTCGCTCAAGATGGCGAGGTGCGCCACAATCTGCAAGCTGACGGCCATCACGGTCTTGACACGTTCCGGGTCGGTCTTGATCTGCTTCCAAGGCTCGTTGTCGGTGAGGTATTTATTACCGAGACGGGCCAGGTTCATCAGCTCGGAGAGGGCTTCACGGAATTTGTAAGTATCGAGCAGGTGGCCGATCTTTGAAGGATAGGCATTCATCTCTTCGATGACGGCCTTGTCGGTATCGTTCAATCCACCCAAGACGGGCACAGCGCCTTCGTAGTACTTGTGGGTCAACACCAAGGTGCGGTTGACAAAGTTGCCGAAGATGGCCAGCAGCTCGTTGTTGTTGCGGTCCTGATAGTCCTTCCAGGTGAAGTTGTTGTCTTTGGTCTCAGGGGCGTTGGCGGTGAGCACATAACGCAATACGTCTTGCTTGCCGGGGAACTCCTCGAGGTACTCGTGGAGCCACACGGCCCAGTTACGTGAGGTCGAGATCTTGTCGTTCTCGAGGTTGAGGAACTCGTTGGCGGGGACGTTGTCGGGCATGATGTAGTCGCCGTAAGCCTTCATCATGCAAGGGAAGATAATGCAGTGGAACACGATGTTGTCCTTGCCGATGAAGTGTACCAGCTTGGTCTCAGGGTCTTTCCACCACTTCTCCCAGTCGTCGCCACGCTGTTCGCAGATCTCCTTGGTGTTGGAGATGTAGCCGATGGGGGCATCGAACCACACGTAGAGCACCTTGCCGTCGGCATTCTCCAACGGGACGGGGACACCCCAGTCGAGGTCGCGGGTGACGGCACGGGGTTGCAAGCCTCCGTCGAGCCAGCTCTTCACCTGGCCATAGACGTTGGATTTCCATTCCTTATGGCCTTCGAGGATCCACTCGCGGAGCCAAGGCTCGTATTGGTCGAGCGGCAGATACCAGTGCTTGGTGGGTTTCTTCACAAGGGCAGCGCCGCTAAGCTGTGAATGCGGGTTGATGAGCTCGTCGGGGCTCAACGAAGAGCCGCATTTCTCGCACTGGTCGCCGTAGGCACCCTCGGCACCGCATTTCGGGCAGGTGCCCACAATATAACGGTCGGAAAGGAACTTCTGGCGTTCCGGATCGAAGTACTGCTCCGTCTCCTTCTCGATGAACTTCCCTTCGTCGTAAAGCTTCTTGAAGAACTCCTGTGCGGTGGCACGATGCATCTTCGACGAGGTACGGGAATAGATGTCGTAGCTGATGCCCAATTCCTCGAACGATTTCTTGATGATGGCATGATAGCGGTCGACGATGTCCTGAGGGGTGCATCCTTCCTTCTCTGCCTTGATGGTGATCGGCACACCGTGCTCGTCGGAACCACCGACAAACAGGACGTCCTCGCCGCGCATTCGCAGATAACGGACGTAAGTGTCGGCAGGGATATAGACGCCGGCAAGATGACCGATGTGAACGGGGCCGTTGGCGTAGGGCAAGGCCGTGGTTACCGTGTAACGCTTGAAGTGTTTGTTCGTTGATTCCATAGTGATGCTTAAATAGTTGTAAAAAACAGGTTGCAAAGATACAAAAATCAGATGGTTTTTTATATTTTTGCTTAGTAAAACATTAATTTGCATCGATCTACACTAACAAAAACAATACTATGGACCTTAACAGCATCTTAGGAGCGTTGACCGCCGGCAGTGCCGTCAACGACATGGGCAAACAATTCAACATGAACAGCAACCAGGTGAACTCGGTGATCACGAGTGCCTTGCCGACCCTCATCGGCGCCATGCAGAAGAACACCGCCACCGAAAGCGGCGCCTCTTCGCTGGCCGGCGCCTTGGCCAGCCATCTGGGCGACGGTATCAACCTGAACAGTGCCAACCTGCTCGACGGCAGCAAAATCCTGGGACACATCCTGGGCGGCAACTCCGATTCCTTCATTTCGGCCTTGGCCAAGAAGAACGGCGTGAGCACCAACCAGGCAGGCGGCATCCTCTCCGCCATCCTTCCCATGCTCCTTGGCCTCCTTGGCAAGGGTCAGAAGAGCAACAACGTCGGCATCGGCGGCCTGGGCGGCATGCTCGGCGCCATCCTCGGCGGCGGCAGCGCCAAACCCCAAGCCTCGGGCGGTGGCCTCGGAAGCCTGTTGGGCGGTGCCATGGGCGACAAGAACAACAACGGCATCCCGGACATCATCGAAGGCTTCATGAAATAACGGAAACTGACTAACCGAACAACTGAACCATGGACATTATCATTGCTGGCGACGGTGAAGTGGGACTGCACTTGGCGGAAGCCTTGGTGCGCGACAACCACAACATCACCATTGTTGACCCGCACGAAGAGCTGTTGAAGATGGTGGAATCGCATTCCGACCTGATGACCATCACGGGCGATTCCACCTCCACCTCCGTGTTGCGCAGGGCCAACGTCTCGCATACCGACCTGGTGATCTCCGTGCTCCACGACGAGCACATCAACCTGCTCACGGCCATCATCGCCAAAAAGCTGGGGGCCAAGAAAGTGATCGCCCGTGTCAACACGATGGAAAACCTGAGTCCCGAGGTATGGCGCATGTATCAAGACCTGGGCATCGACGGATTGGTGTCGCCCGAAGACATCGCCGCCCAGGAGATCATCTCGCTGCTGAAACAAAACGCCTCGCTGGAGACCTACGACTTTTCGGGCGGCAAGCTGCAACTGTTCATGGTGAAGCTTGAGTCGGAAGCCGAGATCATCGGGAAGAGCGTCGAGGAAGTCACCGAGCAATACCAGCACATCGATTTCCGTATCGCCGCCATCCACCGCCGGCAAAACACCTTCATCCCTCAGAACGACACGGTGTTCCAGCTGGCCGACATGGTCTATGTGGTGACCAAGCCCCATGCCATCAAAGACATCATCCGGCTGAGCGGCAAGAAGCAGATCAATGTCCATAACGTCATGATCGTGGGCGGTGGCCGTGTCGGAAGGATCACCGCCAAACGATTGGAAAACGACCTCAACATCAAGATCCTGGAGAACGACAAAAACCGTTGCTCCGACCTCACCAACATCCTATCGAAGGCCCTGGTGGTCCATGCCGACGCCCGTAACCTCGACATCCTCGAGGAAGAAGGCATCGCAGGCATGGACGCCTTCATCGCCGTCACCGACAACACCGAGACCAACATCCTGACCTGTCTCCAGGCCAAGGCGTTCGGGGTGAAAAAGACCATCGCCCTGGTCGAGAACATCGACTACATCGACATCTCGCAGAACATCGGCATCGACAGCATCATCAACAAGAAACTCATCGCCGCCAGCTACATGGTGCGTTACACCCTGGGTGCCAAGGTGTCGTCGATGAAATGCCTCAGCGGCATCGACGCCGACATCGTCGAGTTCGAGGTGCGCCAGGGCGCCGCCGTCACCCGAAAGATGATCGGCAAGCTCGACATGCCCACCGACGCCATCATCTGCGGCATCGTACGCGACGGAGAGAGCTACATCGCCACCGAGGAATTCGAGATCCAGACCGACGACCGTGTGGTGGTATTGGCCCTGCCCAACGCCATCCCCGCCGTCGAACGGCTGTTCCACTAACCTAGCCTTACGTTTCACCAAGCTTTCATCACGATGAGCACCGCCAAGATCAGCATCCCCGTCCTGTTGCGCATCCAAGGAACGCTCCTGCTCATCGAGGGACTGTTCATGCTCACCATCCTGCCGGTAACCTACCAGCACCATGGCATCCATGTGTACAGCATCCCCATGTCGGCCTTGATCACCACCCTCACCGGGTTTATCCTGCTGTTCTCGACGCGAAGACGCAAAGGACAACGGCTCAACTTCCGTGAAGGCGTCCTTACCATCTCGCTGTCGTGGGTCGTGGTCTCGGTGTTTGGCGGCTTGCCTTTCCTGCTCAGCAAAAGCGTCCCCAATTTCACCGACGCCTTCTTTGAGGCCCTCTCCGGCTTCACCACCACCGGTGCCAGCACGCTCACCCAACTCGAGTCCGTCCCGAAAGACATCCTGTTGTGGCGCAGCATGACACAGTGGCTCGGCGGTTTGGCCGTCATCGTGTTCGCCGTGGCCCTCCTTCCCTTCCTCAGCGCCGGCGGGATGCAGCTGTTTGTGGCTGAGATGAACGGCATCAACTACGACAAGCTCCACCCCCGCATCATGCATACCACCAAGCGCCTATGGGGCCTGTATGCCTTCTTCACCCTATTGGAAATCATCTTGCTGCATGGAGGCGACATGGACTGGTTCGATGCCGTATGCCACTCCATGACCACCATCTCCTCCGGCGGCTTCTCCACCCATTCCAGCAGCCTGGCCGGCTACTCCAACTACACGCAGATGGTCGTGTTCTTCTTCATGCTGCTTTCGGGATGCAACTTCACCCTGCTGCTCATCACCTTGGTGCGTAACCCGATGGCCCTGTTCCGCAACGAGGAGTTCAAGCATTTCATGATCCTTGTGCTTGGAGTCGGCACCCTGCTTGCGGTGATGCTGGCCTTCTCCGTCAAGATGCCCGTCGGCAGCTCCCTGCGAGCCGGGTTCTTCAGTGCCGCCTCGGCCTTGACCACGACAGGGTTCTTTGTGCACGACTACAACCAGTGGCCCGCCGTGTTCTGGACCCTGCTACTGTTGTTGATGTTCATCGGAGCCTGCTCCGGCTCCACGGCGGGCGGCATCAAGATCATACGACACCTCATCTTCACCAAGAACACCTACCTCGAGTTGAAACGCATCATCCATCCCAATGCGGTCATCCCGGTGAAGATCAACAAGAAATCCATCTCCAACAGCACCCTCTCCAAGACGATGACCTTCGTGTTCGTGTATTTCTTCGTGTTTATCGGCGGCATCGTCATCCTGCTCGGCATGGGCGTCGATTTCAACACCTCGGTGGGTGCCTCCATCGCCACCCTGAGCAACATCGGAACCGGCATCGGCGACGTGGGGCCTTATGGCACCTATGCCTTCCTTCCCCAAGCCGCCAAATGGGTGTTGGCCGTGTTCATGCTCCTGGGCCGGGTCGAAGTCTTTACCTTGATCACGCTGTTCTCAAGAAACTTCTGGAGGAGCTGACCTATCCAAATGAATACTATTTAAATCACTGTATATGAAAAAGTTACTACTCTTAATCGGATTGACACTGATCCAAGTCTCCCTGACCATGGGACAATGGACCAGCCCAGGCAATGGAACCACCTACACCTTGCGCGACCTGGTAGCTTCGTCAGAAGGCTGCGTCACCCACGAAACGGGGACGGGCGCCTATCATTTCCATCAAGACCTGACCATCGCGCCCCACGACTGCCTGACCGTGGTGCCCGAAGACTTCACCACCATCGACGCCGACGCCGGCGGCATCCTCTGCCATGGCAACGTGTTGCTGACCATCAAGGGGGGACTTGTCATCGACTGCGGCGACATCGACGTCTATCTGGAGCCCGACTCGGTGAGCCGCCTCCGCGTCGTTCTCGACCACAGCACCGAGGCGTCACGCTTTGTCCATACCAAGATGTTCTATATGAGCGGCATCCAAGTGATTGAGAGTGCCGTCTCGTTCGACGACTGTCTGTTCCAATCGTTCGACAAGACCGAAACCAATGGAGCGATCCAGTACCGTGGCTGTGACCCCGTGCTCACCGGATGCATCTTCCAAGGCAACTACGGGTCCGCCATCAGCGGCGTCAACGGCTCCCCCCAGATCGATCGCTGCGAGTTCCGCTACAACGTCCTGTCGAAGGAAGACATGCCCCAACTCGACTTCCGCCAGGGAGGGGCGGACACCCTGCGCCTCCTCAACAGCAAGGTGGTCGGGCTCTATCCGCTGGTGGGCGGCATCATGATCACAGACCCGAGGGAACAGGAGGGCACCAAGGTCCTTGTCCAAGGCTGCTTCATCGCCGACAACCGCTACGGATACTGCCAACAAGGCCTTCATGTCGATGCACTGCTCCGTGACAACCAGATCGTCTGTAACCAGATCGCCCCCAACCCCGCCAACGATGGTTTCGGCGTCTGCCTGCAAGACCAGACCAAAGCCACGCTGCGCCACAACCTCCTCCACAGCAACCTCTGGGGCGTGCTCGTACAGGGACAGGCCACGCTCGACATGGGCACTGCCGACGACTACGGACACAACATCCTCTACAACAACCACAACGGTTCCAATGGCACCGATCAGGCGTATGCCCTCTACCTCGAAGGCACCAACGACGCCAGCGCCGTAGGCAACTACTGGGGCGGCACCACGGAGGAATTCGCCGAAGGCGTCATCTACCACCGTCCCGACCTCGGAGCGGACCATGGCCTCGTCGCCTATCTGCCCATCCTCACGGTCAACGACTGGAGCCTCGCCGAGGCAAGCCCATCGGCCACCAACGCCTATCCCAACCCCACCGAAGGCCTGTTTGTGCTGGCTGCCGGACAAGGCGCGGGGTTCACCTACGAAGTGTACACCCTCACAGGCCAGCAGGTGCTGCAAGGCGCCGCCGAAGGCGCGACGGCCACGGTCGACCTGCAGGCGTTCCCCGCCGGCGTCTATACCGTCGTGGCACGCTCCGCCCAAGGCACCGTTCAGACGGTACGGCTGATCAAACGCTGACAGCGCTTTCCCTAAATAAACAGCGCTTTCCCATATAAAACGAGGGCGTCAAACCCAAGCTGGGTTTGACGCCCTCGTCGTTTGTCGCGACACCACGTCCCGACCGCTTATTTCACGATCTTGATGACGATCGGAATCGCCGCGTTGCCATTCTCAAAGTGGTAGCTGTATTCCTCGCTATAGATGTCGGTGGTAAGGGTAATCACGTAGGTCTTGCCGGGCGCAAACGCCTTGAAGAACTTGGTATCCGTCTCGGGAATCTCCGTGGCATC
Source organism: Bacteroidales bacterium (assembly GCA_016291135.1). Classification (GTDB taxonomy): domain Bacteria; phylum Bacteroidota; class Bacteroidia; order Bacteroidales; family F082; genus Limimorpha. The sequence goes on along the minus strand of JAEFAE010000010.1, from coordinate 49,441 downwards.
GGTCACGGTACGGGAAACGACCGCGGTGTTCGAGGCGATCGCCTCTTCCAAGGATTGGTTCGGCTTCAGCTCGTAGACATTCACCTCATATTGCACCACGTCATTCTCGGCAGCCTCCGTGAAAGCCTCCCAAGAGACCGGGAAGGTCTTTGCTTTCTTCACTTCGGGGATGGTAACGGGAACCACGACATTCATCGGGTCGTAGAGGTCCACTCCGGTGCGATCGACAGGCGCCTTCCACTGCGGTGCACGGTGTCCCGGAACTGCGGGGTCGTCGCCCCATTGGAAGAAGACGCCATTGGCATAGGCCAACTCCTGCTCCACGAATTCGCGTGAGACGGTGTCGTGGACGTGCTCGGCCAGCATCTCATTGACATAGAAACTGGTATCGGCAATCTCGTAGTCCCAGTAATCGGCCTTGAACGAAGTCGACAGCTGCAGGTAGTAGAGGTTGCTCTGTTCCAGTCCAGCCCCCCATCCAGCGAGGGAACGCTTGATCAACTCATGGCTGTCCATCTTGCTGTAATGGTCGTCCACCACACCGATGGTGTCGCTGAACAGCGGCATGTAGGCGGTGATGCTGTCGACGCCGCCGTCCACGTAGTCATACAGCTCGACGATGTAGGAGACGTCTTTCACCGCGTCGTGACGCAGAGGCATGAAACGCACCTCCAGGTCGTCGGTCATCGGGACGGTGTAGTAGCCGTCGCTCTCCACATAACGGTGCTTGGGGTTGGGCACGTATTTCCATTCCTCGGGATAGGCGGTCACCAGGTTGGTCACCGTGGCAGCGTCACGGATGAACTCCGCAAAATAAGGCTCCTTCATCTCCTCAACGATGGTTTCCAATCCCGACACGGTTTCGACACCGCCGGTCCATAGCGTCATGCCCTCAATGCCTTCGCTCTGCTCTCCTTCCTCGCTCTCGTCTTCCACGACGTAGCCGTACCTTCTCGAAGACCGGACACTGGCATCCACCGTGGCACCATCCAGATTCTCGTTGGGATAGATCGGGTTATAGATCCCTGTTCCGGGAACAATCTGTTGGTTGTAGCCCCAGAAAAAAGCCATGGGCTGGCTGTTGCCGTTGTTGGCGATGATGAAGATGTCGTCGTTTCTGTTGGAAATGGTTTCGGCATGCACCTGCGCCACATAGAGCGCTCCCACTTCCAGCTGCACCTTGATGTCGCGCAAGGTGTCGAGCACCACATAATTGCTGTTGCGGACCTCGGCCGAGAAAACAGTGGGATTGTACTTGATGGCGTCGTTGTAGTTCTGGCCGTTCAGCACCTTGACCATCTTGAACTGATATCTGAAACGGGTGTTTCTTCCGGCACAGTTGGAGATGACCGGTACCCAGAAGAAGTTGACCTTACGGCTCGGGGTAACGATCATGGCGCCATTCGAGGAGATCTGCGCTCCCGCCATGGGCGACACCAGTTCGGGTGCGGAACCCGAATAGCAGATGTCGAAATCGAAGCAGCCATCACCGATGGGTTCGCTGGTCAAACCGCGACTGTCCCAACGGTAAACGGTGACGCAAAGGTGGTATTTGCCTTCAGGCAACTGTTGGTAATCGAGTGGATTACTGTAGTTTACATTGGTCTCGGCACGATGCACCACCTGGGTCTGCAACACATCGGACCGCATCATGTTGGGCCCCTCGTTCAGGTGGATGGGCACCAAAGGAAGCGAACCGGGCCGCGTGCGCACATAGAAGGTGCTGCCGGCAAGGGTGAAATCCATGTCGAAATAGACGTCCAGGCCTGCACTTCCGGCACCGGTCAGGATGAACTGCACATTGAAGTAACGAAGCGGATCGTCCAGATAGCTGGTCACGGTCACCGGCAAGGCAGGGATCCGTTGGCTCATCAACACCTGAACGGTCTGTGCCGATACAGACTTCAGACCCGTAACAAGGGCGATCGCCAAAACGAAGATTCGAATAATGTGTTTCATATCAAGCTTGTTTTTTTATTATTCAGATAGGTTACGCGGTTGTTTTTTTGACTTCACCAGACGCGAGGCGAAACTGTAGCTGTAGTCCACCATGAAGCGCACATCGGTGTTGACGGCCACATGCTGACCGATGATGATGTTGTCGCTGTAGTTGCTGATCGAGAAATACACCGAGGCGCGATGGCGGTCCTTGTATTTCAGCGTGGTGCCCAAACGAGCCGCAAGAGAGACGTCGTTGGTGATCTCGCTTTGGAGGGTTGCACCGACGCGACGGGCCAGGTGGTTGAGCACCTGCCGCTCCGGATCCGTAAAGTCTTTGGCATCCGCCTTTTCCACGTTGTAGGCCATCGTCAGTCGGGCGTTGCCCGTCAAGGTCAGGTCGTTCCTCTTGATGAAGATGTTGTTGATACCTCCCGAAAGGCCATGGGAGTTGTAGTTGTTGCCATAGGCGCGCGACAGGGAGTATTCGTAATTGGCATCCAGCGAAATCCGCTGAGCGGCAAGGTACACTTCATAACCGAGGCCGAAACTCGTTGTGGTGACATTGAGGAAATAGCTGTCCATGAGCTTGTTGCGGTTCTTGTTCTGCAAGAGGGTGAAATCCAAGCTGAAGGTATGGTCGTTGTCGAGCGACAAGGTATAGCTGGGAGAGAGGTTCAAGGAATGGGTGATCTGGTTGACGCGAACCTCCTCGGGAACCACCATGACCCCGTCGTGCATTTTCTGCGTCACGCCGTAGTAGACCGCCGACAAGGCGATGTTGTCGCCGAAGAAATTGCTCCAATTGACGGAATAGGAACCCACCTGGTTGGTGTACAGCTGTTTCTTGTCGAGGTTGTCACGCTGCAGGTAGCCGTTCAAGCTCAGGTAAGCGGTGTTGTTCAACAGGTTGGTGGCGAGGTTGCCGCCGAAGGTCTGGGCGTTTTGGTTGAATCCGTTGGCGCCAAGGGAGGTGTAGTCGGGCTGCACAAAGCGGTACGTCAACATCGCGGTGACCGGCTGGAAGTCCAAGTTCAGCAAGGCATCGCCGGCAAAGCGGACCTCGCTGCCATAACGGATGTTGTAAAGACCTGACTTACGCAAGCCTCCCATGAGCTTGTTGGCCAAGGCGATCCCGTCACCCTCTCCCTCAATCACGATCTCGTCGCGGGTGATGTCGGGCGTGAACAGGCTCGCACCCATGTTGGCCTCAAACATCACATGTTTGCCGATGGTGAAATGTCCTTTCAAGCCCATGGCCAGGTTTTCCTTGCCCTTGATGGTCGAGTCGCGCACGATGAGCAAGGTGTCGATATCGTTGGTGGAGTACACATTGTACATATACCATTGCGCCGGCAAGCTGTTCAGGTCGTCCTTGGCATGCAACAAACTGAGATCCACATAGTTACGTAAGCTTCCTACGGCTATGTGGGCGGCGTAGGCCCTGCGCTTGAAGGTGGGATAGGTGGTATAGGCCACATTGTTCATACCCAGCAACGAGTCGGACAGGAAGGTGATGGCGTCGCGGTCGTCAAGCTGCGTACGGAAGGTGGTGGCATGGTCGAAATTGCCATAGAAGCCTCCGAAACGGAACTTGTTGCCCCGGTATTCCAAGCCTACACCATCGAAGGAAATGCCGTTATAGGTGTAGTTGGAGAAGTTCATGCATGCCGTGCCCAAATAAAAGGTGAACTTTTTCCACGTAGGCATAAAATTGATCGTAAAGGACGGCCTGGAAAAGTTGAACTGTTCCGAACTCACGTTGATCAGATTCAGATTCATTGGAACACTGATGCCATAGACATTGAATGTCGTATTGGCGTAGGCAATGGCCGAGAATGGTGAATTGTAGTGCAGGTCGGCATTGTTCCACGACGAGGTGACCTGTGTTCCGACCGTACCGGATACGGTGAGCGGGTCGACGAGCGTTTGGTATTCCGACTCCTGTGCCATTGAGGTCAACGGCAGACCGAACAACAACGAGAAACACAGGATTTGCAATAAGTGTACATAACGTTTCATGGCAAGCGTATTCGTTATCACTGATTTGTTTTTGCGAAAATACAAATAAAACAACAAAAAACCTGCTTTTGTGAAAAATTAATTAAAAAACCCCGCCGCATGTCCATGCGGCGGGGTAAGGTTCATCCGTTGGAAAGAAGGCTTATTCCTTCACAAATCTCCTGATCTCAACCTTGTTGTCGGTGACCAGGCGGATCACATAGGTTCCAGCGGCATAGTCCTCGACGTTGAACTCGATCCTGTCGGAACCACAACGCTGTTTGCTCACCAAGGTGCCGTTGATCGTGTAGACCTCGTACATCTTGATAGGCTCGGAAGCCTCGACGGTCACCTTTTCGGAGGCAGGATTCGGGAACAGTGAAACGGTGAGGCCACTGGTTTCGTCGATGCCTTCCGTGTTCCGCAGGTGCGCCACATAATGGCCGGTCCCTGTCACAACGAAGGTATAGCTCGCTTCTTCGGAAACGACTTGACCATTCAAGGTCCAGTTGATGAAGGTGTAGTTTTCGTGCGGATCGACCGTCAGCGTGCAGGTCTCGCCATAGTGGAAGGTACCCGTACCCGTGATGTCACCCATGTCGGCAGGATCGGCCTCGGCCGTGATCTGGTAGCTGGCAACGCTGAAGTGGGCCACCAAGGTGCGGTTGGCCGTCACTTGGAAGCTGTAGGAGGCGTTGGTGGAGACCACTGTGCCGTTTTCGGTCCAGTTCTCGAAGATGTAACCCGCAGCAGGCGTTGCCGTCAGCGTGCAGTTGAAGAAATGGTTGTAGGTGCCCGCACCTTCGATGGTGCCGCCGTTGGCCGGGTCGGCCGTGGCATTGATCACATAGGTTTGCAGCGCGAAGTTGGCCACCAGCGTCCGCTCGCCCGTCACCGTGAAGGTGTAGTTGGCATTGGTGGAGACCACCGTGCCGTTCTCGGTCCAGTTCTCGAAGGTGTAGCCCGCGTTGGCCGTAGCCGTCACCTGGCAGCTGGCGCCGTAGTTGTAGGTGCCTGAGCCTGTGACCGTGCCACCGTTGGAGGCGTTGGCCATGACCGTGATCTCATAGCTGTTCAGCTCGAAGTGGGCCACGTAGGCAGCCGCCTCGGTTACGTTGAAGGTATAGCTTGCATCGGTAGACACCTGCGTGCCGTTCTTGGTCCAGTTGACGAAGGTGTAGCCCGCGTTGGCCGTCGCTGTCAGCGTGCAGCTGGCGCCGTGGTTGTAGGTGCCGGCACCGGCGACGGTACCGCCGTTGGTCGGATTGGCCGTCGCGGTAATGGCGTAGCTGTTCAGTGTGAAGTTGGCCACGTAGGCACCGGCTTCGGTCACCGTGAGGGTGAAGCTCGGCGTCGTTGCCACCTGCGTGCCGTTCTTGGTCCAGTTGACGAAGGTGTACCCCTCGGCAGCCGTTGCCGTCAGCGTGCAGCTGGCGCCATGGTTGTAGGTGCCTGCACCGGTGATGGTGCCACCCGCAGCCGGATTGGCCTCAGCCGTGATCTCATAGCTGTTCAGCTCGAAGTGGGCCACCAAGGCAGCCGGAGCTAACACCGTAAAGGTATAGGTGGCGGTCGTTGCCACTTCTTCACCAAAATTCGTCCAGTTGACGAAGGTATAGCCTTCGTTGGCCGTAGCCGTCACCGTGCATGAGGAGCCGTATTCGAAATCGCCTTCGCCCTCGACGAAGCCCTCGCCTTCGATGGTGCCGCCTTCAGCCGGGTCGGCCTCAACCATGACCGCGTAGATATCGAGCTCGAAGTTGGCCACCAAGGTCCGTGCGCCTTCCACCATAAAGGTGTATTCCGGCATGCTGGAGACCTCAACACCATCTTCGGTCCAGTTGACGAAGCTGTAACCATCGGCGGGTGTCGCCGTCAGCGTGCACTCCTCGAAGTGGTTGTAGGTGCCACCACCGTCGATGGTGCCGCCCACAGCCGGGTTGGCCGTGGCCGTGATCTCATAGCTACCCAACTCGAAGTGGGCCACCAGCGTCCGTGCGCCCTCCACCTCGAAGGTATAGGCCAGGTCGGTGGAGACTTCCGTGCCGTTCTCGGTCCAGTTCAGGAAGGTGTAGCCTTCGGCCGGAACAGCCGTCAGCGTGCACTCCTCAAAGTGGTTGTAGGTGCCAGCGCCGTCGACGGTGCCGCCCTCGGCCGGGTTGGCCTCAGCCGCGATCTCGTAGCTGTTCAGCTCGAAGTTGGCAAACAAGAGCCGTTCACCCGTCACTGTGAAAGTGTATTCAGCGTCGGTGGAGACCTCCGTTTCGCCTTCGGTCCAGTTCACGAAGTGGTAACCCACAAGAGGCGTTGCCGTCACCGTGCACTCCTCGAAGTGGTTGTAGGTGTCGCCGCCATTAACGAGACCGCCCTCCTCGGGATGGGCCTCGACCAAGATCGTATAGCTGTTCAGCTCGAAGTTGGCCACCAAGGTCCGTTCGCCTTCCACCATGAAGGTATAAACCAGGTCGGTGGAGACCGCTGTGCCGTTCTCGGTCCAGTTCAGGAAGGTGTAGCCCTCGGCCGGTGCAGCCGTCAGCGTGCACTCCTCGAAGTGGTTGTAGGTACCCGCACCGTCAACGGTGCCGCCTTCAATCGGGCTGGCCTCGGCCGTGATCGCATAGCTGTTCAGCTCGAAGTGGGCCACCAAGGCAGCCGGCGCTTCCACCGTAAAGGTATAGGTGGCGGTTGTAGCCACTTCATCGCCAAAATTCGTCCAGTTGACGAAGGTATAGCCTTCGTTGGCAATCGCCGTCACTGTGCACGAGGAGCCGTATTCGAAATCGCCTTCGCCCTCAACGAAGCCCTCGCCTTCGATGGTGCCGCCTTCAGCCGGGTCGGCCTCAACCATGACCGCGTAGACATCGAGCTCGAAGTTGGCGACCAAGGTATGTGCGGCCTCCACCGTAAAGGTGTATTCCATCTCTCTGGAGACCTCAACACCGTCTTCGGTCCAGTTCACGAAGCTGTAGCCATCGTTGGGCGTCACAACCAGCGTGCAGGTCGCGCCGTGGTCGAAGGTTCCGACACCGTCCACGAGACCCTCGCCGGTGACGTTACCGCCCTCGGCCGGGTTGGCCGAAACCTCGATCTCATAAGTGCTCCATTCGAAGTGGGCGACCAAGGTCCGGTCTGCGGATGCCGGGAAGGTGTAGGTGGCATCGGTAGAAACCTCTTCGCCGTTCTCGGTCCAGTTCACAAAGGAGTATCCCTCGTTCGGCGTGGCGGTCAGTGTGACGGTGGATTGGTAGGCATAGGTGCCCGTACCGGAAATGGTGCCGCCTTCCTCAGGATTCGCGGTGGCAGCAATGATGAAGTTCTTCTTGGTAAACTGTGCGATGTAGGTACCTGCCTCGGTTACCTCGAAGGTATAGTAGGCATCGGTGGATACTTGAGTGCCATTCTTCATCCATCTGGCGAAGGTGTAGCCCGTAGCGGGATTGGCCTTCAGTGTACAACTGGCGCCCGCTTCATAGGAGCCTGCACCGGATACGGTACCGCCGTTGGCCGGGCTGGCCTTGACCGTGATGTCGAAGGTGCCCAACGTGAAGGAGGCTACCAACGTGTGCTCGCCAGTCACCGTAAAGGTGTATTCAGCGTCGGTGGATACGATCTCACCGTTCTCCATCCAGCCTTCGAACAGATAGTCGTCGCTGGGAGTAGCCGTCAGCGTGCATTCGCTGCCGTGGGTGAAGGTTCCAACGCCGTCGACGAGACCCTCGCCCGAGACCGTGCCACCCTCGGCCGGATCGGCCGTGGCCGTGATCTCGTAGCTGTTCAATTCGAAGTTGGCCGTCAAGATACGCCGACCGTCCACCACGAAGGTGTATTCAGCATCGGTGGAGACTACCTGCTGGCCTTCGTCAGTCCAGTTCACGAAGTGGTAACCCTCTTGAGGTATCGCCGTCAGCGTGCACTCATCAAAGTGGTTGTAGGTGCCAGCACCCTCGACGGTACCACCCTCAGTCGGATTGGCCGTAGCCGTGATGCCGTAGCTCTTCAATTCGAAGTTGGCAACCAAAACATGCGTTTCCTCAACCATGAAGGTGTATTCTGCGTCGGTGGAGACCTCTGTTCCGTCCTCGGTCCAGTTCACGAAGCTGTAGCCATCGTTGGGCGTCACAACCAGCGTGCAGGTCGCGCCGTGGTCGAAGGTTCCGACACCGTCCACGAGACCCTCGCCCGAGATCGTGCCACCCTCATTCGGATTGGCCGAGGCCGTAATCTCGTAAGTGTTCAGCTCAAAGAAGGCAATAAACTCAACCGTACCGCCATCGGGATACAGGCTGGTCAAGATGTTGTCCGCATCCATCGTAAAGGTGAAGACGGTGTCGGTGGAAAGTTCGATGGTCGGATTGCCGTCCTCATCCATTGTCACCCACTTATCGAGATGGTATCCGTATGAAGGCATGGCCTTGAGGGTGACCTCTTCGCCGTATTGAATGATCTGCGCATTATCGCTATCTACCCATGCATAGCCGTAACCTTCAGGTTGCCATGTGAGTTGTGGGTAGTATTGGATCAACTGGAATACAGCCACATAAGTGGCGGGTCCACCCACCTCGAACGAGTAAGTTGCATCCTCAGTTACGATATCGTTGTCGCAGAACCAGCCAACGAACTGGTAACCCTGGTTGGGGGTAGCAGTAAGCGTACAGGTCGCACCATGGTCGTAGGTGTTAGCGCCCGTGACAGTGCCGCCCGCTTCCGGGTCGGCCGTGACGGTGATCTCATAGCTGTTCAGCGTGAAGTTAGCTACCAAGGTCCGATCGCTGATCACCGTGAAGGTGAATACACGGTTGGTGTCAACCACCGCGCCGTCCTCGGTCCAGTTGGTGAAGGTATAGCCTTCGTTGGCCGTAGCCGTCAGTGTACAGTCATCGTCCTCCACGTAGGAGCCGGCGCCCACGATGGCGCCGCCCAATTCCGGGTTCGCCGTAGCCGTAATGGTGTATTGCTGTCCTTGGAGCGTGGTGAAGAAGACAGGAGAACTCCAGTCGGTCTGCTGTTGGTCACAAACGGCTTGAACTTGCACGAAATACACCGTGTTTGGAGTCAAGCCCGTGATCGTGTATTCGGCGTCTTCAACAGCGATAGGCGCTTCGTTGCTGGGAGTGGTTGCTGCCATCAACACATTGTCGATGGCAAAGCAGTCGTCGGGAGAATTATAGTCACTATCCTTGTAATACTCCCAGGCAAAGGTATGCGTTCCACTCGGCACATCAAAACTATAGCGATGCCATCCCGTATCGCCGGCGCCTACATATAACACCTGTTGGCCATCGATATAGAAGATGCAAGCATCAAAAGCCCATTCTTCCCCTTCACCATGGCACAGCGCGTCAAAGGCCACGATGCCATTATTCAAGTAAGTCGCGGTGTAGGCGATGCTCGATGAAGAATAGGGTACGCCGGCATTGCTGCTTTGGAGATGACCATCGACAAGGGTCCACGCATAGCTGGTGGTATCGCAGCCCCAACCATCGGGGATGCCGTTTTCAAAGGTCTCGTCCAAAATCACGTTAGCCAGACCCATCGACACGCGATAGCTCTCACTGTAGTCTTTCCAGGTTACCGTGGCAGTGGACGCGGTGATGTCGTCCACGGTCACCTTTTGCGGAACCGGGCAAGCATCGAGCGTGGTGAACTCGGTGGTGTAACTGGACACCCATTCGTTTGCCCCATACTGGTCAACGCCGCAGGATGGCACCACATACGCCTCGTAAGTAGTGTTGGGTTGCAGGTACGAAAGGGTGTACGGATTCTGGAAAACCTCTATGGAATCGTAGGGTACAAAAGTCGGGGTTTGGGTAGGACGGTAATAGATGCTCCACGCTTGGGAAGCGCCGTATTCTTTCCAGCTCAACGTGGCTGAGGTGGGACCGACCTCATCGGCGGCGAAGTTTTGTGGTTGGATGCAATCGCCGTCAGCCTGAGCAAATATGATAACGAAAGGCGTTTCTTCTTCCATTCCGTATTCGGGGTCGCCGTATGTAGTAATAAATACGCTATCAAAAACCGTGGTGAATACGGGTTCGGTAGATAATACCTCATAATGGTCTCCGACCGGTATTCCCAATTCAATAAAAGCATAGCCTTGGTTGGGAGTGACCGTGAAGGTCATCGATTCACCGTAATAGACAATACCGTCGCCATCTCCGTCCGTATAATCAGCGTTACCGCCCTCTTCGGGTTGGCTCTCGAACCATGGGTAGAGCGCCATCAAATCGAACTGAGCCGTATAGGCAGCGTCCCCTTTGACCGTGAAGGTATAGGTTTTCTCGCCATAAACATAGGATTCGGCATCATCATACCACGCTTGGAAGGTGCTTCCCAGGTTCGGCGTGGCCACCAAGGTGCAAGTCTCCCCATAAGTAAAGGTACCTCCTCCTCTGACCGTGCCGAGGCTGCTATCGTTGACACCGACCGTGATCTCGAAATAGTCCACCGTGGACTTGACCAACAAATCGGACCATACAATGTCCGCGCCGGCAACATTGGGATCCAAGGCACCAAAACGATATTGGCCGGGGGTAAGGATCTCCCATTCCCCATCAATGTATTGTTTTTCAGTCACGTTGGAAGCAATCTTTAAGGCCGTTCCAAAGGTACCCGTTTCAACATCGCAGGACTGGCGATACACATCATAGCCTGCACCTGGGGCTCCCATAGAAGAAGTACCGGAAAAGATCACATCATCCACAAAGAATGCATCACCTGGTGAATTATCGCTATAGTCCTTGGTATAGGTCCACTTGAACGTGTGTGTACCAGCGGTCACGTCATAGCTATAGACGTCCCAAGATTGAAGACTTCCATGGCTGAACATTTGTTCATCGTCGATGTAGAACTCGCAAGCATCCCAAATAGAAGTATACGCACTGCCTTCTCCATAACAACCACCCAGAAAGCTAACGCTTCCATCTTCAACAAACGTGACGGTGGTCTCGATGGTAGATGTGGAACTGCCGACGCCACTGTTGCCAGACATCAGGCAATACTCTCCGTGGTAACCTTGGACGGGGGGGGTCGTCACCATCCAGGGATATTCGTTATCGTTCGTCCAATCGTCAGGAAGGCTTCCCATCTCAAAGTCATAGAGGTTCATACCCCAATACACTCTGACGTATGGAGAATGCTCATAGCCGGCTTCAGGATAATAGTCGGCAAAGACTTCGAATGCCGTCCCTCCATCGACTCTGGGAGGATTGTCGGGAGTGGCTTTTGCCCCTAGGGCAAACAAAAGCAAAAATGCTAACAAAGTACAGTTTTTCATACGCTAATATTTTGATTATGTTATTGTTTATCAAAAAAGCGCGTGCACAAATAGGCACGTTACTATTTTGCAAAGATAAAAAAAACTTCAAAAAGTGCACCAAGATACCAAAATCTTAAAAAAAATGTATTTTTGTACATTGATATTCAAAAAGCGATTCTTTATGATCTTCTATTTTTCCGGTTGCGGCAACAGCCGATTTGTGGCAGCGACCCTGGCCAAGGCCCTTGACGACACACTCGTTTTCATCCCCGAGGCGGCGCGTGAAGGACGTTACGACTACACGTTGGCCGATGGAGCGCGGCTGGGGTTCGTCTTTCCCGTCTATTCATGGGCGCCCCCGCGTTTGGTGCTCGACTTTGTGAAACGCATGCGGCTGGCCACTCCACCCTCCTATGTCTATTTTGCATGCACCTGCGGCGACCAGTGCGGCCAAACCGAAAAGATCTTCCGCAAAGCCCTCGGGGAGAAAGGATGGGAACTCTCGTCCTGTTTCAGCGTTCAGATGCCCGAGACCTACATCGGGATGCCTGGCTTCAAGCTCGACACCGAGGTGAACGCCCAACGGAAGATCGACACCGCCCGGACCCTGCTGGACAAAAACGCCCTGCGCCTACAACAACGGGAGTCGTTCTCCGAGATGGTGGTGGGTGGTTTCGCCTGGTTCAAGAGCCATCTGATCAATTCGAGTTTCAACAAATACGCCACCGACGACCGCAAGTATCGTGCTACCGACGCCTGCATCCATTGCGGAAAATGTGTGGAGACCTGCCCTTTGCAGAACATCACCCTGGAGGACGGACGACCGAAATGGAACGGGCACTGCACAATGTGCATGGCCTGCTACCACTACTGCCCCGTGAACGCCATCCAATATGGCAAGGCCACCGAGGGAAAAGGGCAATACCAGTTTAGAGGAAATTGTTAATTTAATTAAATATTACTATGAAAAGCTTTTCTTTACTTTCCAAGGCGATGATGACCTTATCGATGGTTTTTCTATTCGCCAACCTTTCTTTTGGACAATGCACCATCCCAGTCACCCCCGAAGAGCCGTTCATTGAAGGTTTTGAGGGTGATTTCATGGAATGCTGGACGGTGGAGACCGTCGGCGATGGCCAATGGAACCAGATGACGGCCAGTGCCGGTTCCTCGGTAGCCGCCTTCTCTTTCACCAATCCGGGTGATGAAGCCCGATTGATCTCGCCCACCCTTGACCTTTCAGGCTCCAGCAGTGCCATTCTCAACTTCTCCTACGCCATGATGGGGCTTTACGGAAACGACGAACTGGTGATCGGCTATCGCCTTGCTGCGGGGGATCCTTGGCAAGAGCTGGGCATGTTCAGCGTCAACGACTGGGCCAACACCTATGAACAGTCCTACGAACTGACGGAAGTGTCTTCCACGCTCCAGGTGTCGTTCTTGGGTCGCGGTATCGCAGGTTATTACATCTTTTTGGACCGGGTGGAGGTGAGCTCCATCATGGGATGTGCCCGACCCGTCAACGTTCACGTTACCAACCTCACCGCCTTCTCTGCCTCATTGGAATGGACGACCAACGGCAACGAGGACAGCTGGCTGGTTGAGATCAACGACGAGGAGTTCAAGGTGACCACCATGCCTTACCTGATCGTGGACTTGACGCCTCAAACCGAATACACCTGCCGCGTAAAGGCCCAATGCAGCGAGACCTTGGAATCGGAATGGTCCACACCATTCACTTTCAAGACCTTGTGCGATGTGATCACCGTCACGGACAACGCGCCTTACTTCGATGATTTTGAAGCATCGGAGGAGTTTGTGTGCTGGCAAAACGAAGTGGAACTGGGTCAAGACGGATGGGTGGTGGATCCCGGCTACCTCATCCTCAACAACACCGCCTTCTTCATCTGGATGGGCCAGAGAGCCCAACTGGTCTCTGCACCGCTGGACATCACCGCCGTCACCAAACCGGTGCTTCGTTTCAAACACAAACAGCCGGTGAATCCGGGCAATTACATGAATGATGAACTGACGGTCATGTACCTGACCAACGAAGACATCGTTTGGCATGTGATCGGCTCTTATCCCGCGCCAGCCGTTGACTGGGAAACCGTCCAGCTGGACCTGCCCGAACCCTCCGAAAAATACCAGATCGCGTTTGTGGGCGATAGCAACGACGGCGACGGCGTCTATGTGGACGATGTTTGGGTCGGCAACGATCCCAGCCTCGGCATGGATGCGCCCCTGGCCCTTCATGCAGCCGTCAGCCCCAATCCGGCCAAGGAAACCATCGTCATCTCGGCCAATGTCGGCAACGCAGGGGTCAAGGTGTTCGACGTGGTAGGCCGGCAGGTGGCCGAAGCAACGCTCAGCGAAGGACGGGCAACGATCGACCTCAACGGCCTGGCCCAAGGGATGTATGTGGCACGGGTTTCCTGTGAGACGGGCGTCACCACCCTGCGGTTTGTCAAAGAATAAAATAGCATGAAAAAAAACGCTTTGCTGGCAGCGCTCCTGCTGCTTCCTTGGCTGTTGTATGCACAAGCCCCAGCCAACGACTACACCCTGTTCGTGAATCCCTTTATCGGCACCCAGACCGACGAGACGGGGGCCTTGAGCGGCAGCACTTTCCCGGGGGCCACGATGCCCCAAGGCATGGTGCAGCTGAGTCCCGAAACGGAACAGATGGTCACCTGGGACCCCTGCTCGGGCTACGACTATAACAAAGACGTCATCTACGGATTCACCCACACCCACCTCAGCGGCACCGGCTGCACCGACCTCATCGACGTGAGCCTGATGCCCCTTTGCACCGCGGTGACGCCCGAGCAGCTGTCGAAGGCCGACTTCGGACAGCACTACACCCACGACAAGGAGTCCGCCCGGCCGGGATACTACCAGGTGTCGCTGCAGGAAAGCAAGGTCAATGTGGAGCTGTCAGCTACCGTTCGAACCGGCATCCATCGTTATACCTTCCCCACGGGGCAGCCCCAGACCGTGGTCCTCGACCTCGACCGTGGCACCTATCGTGGGGAAGCCTATTACTCGGGTCGCCGCACCTACGACGTCATCCAGGCGCAGCTCCGCCTCGTCGACGACCACACCATCGAAGGCTATCGGGTGGTGACCGGTTGGGCCAAACTGCGCAAGGTGTATTTCAGGGCCGAGTTCTCCAAGCCGATCCAGGAACACCTGCTGATGAATGGCCATCTCAATGTCGGCAACAGCGATGTGGTGAACGGCCGGACGCTTCGTGCTGCACTCCGATTCGACCCGTCCTCAGGCCAGGAACTGATGGTGAAAGTGGCCCTCTCGCCTGTGGACCTCGAAGGCGCCAGGAAAAACATGACCGCTGAGGCCGGCAGCTGGGATTTCGACCCTTATGTGCAAGCCGCCCACGATGCATGGCAAAAGGAACTCAGCCGCATCGACATCGAAGGCACCGACGCACAGAAGACCATTTTCTACACCGGACTTTACCATGTGTTGATGCAGCCGAACACGATGAGCGACGTGGATGGCCGTTACATGGACACCAACTTCGAGATCAAGCAGATGCCTGAGGGACAGGTCTATCACAGCACCTTCAGCCTCTGGGACACCTTCCGTGCCGCCCATCCTCTCTACACGCTTATCGCTCCCGACATCGCCGCGCAGTTTGTGCGGGACATGGTGTTGCACCATCAGACCTACGGCTACCTGCCCATCTGGGACCTCTGGGGACAAGACAACTACTGCATGATCGGCAACCACGCCATTCCCGTGCTTGCCGACGCCATCATGGCCGAGCTGCCTGGCATCGACGTGGAAGCCGCCTATCAAGCCATGGTGGAGAGCAGCACACGAAGCCATTTCAACTCGCCTTTCGAGATCTGGGAACAGTACGGCTACCTCCCGCAGTCCTTGCAGGACGAGAGCGTGAGCATCACCATGGAGCAGGCATTCGATGATGCTTGTGTGGCATTGGTGGCAAAGAAACTTGGGAAAATGGATGACTACGAGCGTTTTTATCGCCGTAGTATGTTCTACAAAAACCTCTTCGACCCCGAGACCGGGTTCTTCCGCCCCAAAGACGCGCATGGCCATTGGATGGAGGGCTTCGACCCGCTGTCGTACGAACAGCCCTGTTTCGTGGAAGGCAACGCTTGGCAGTATATGTGGTTCGTGCCCCAAGATCCGCAAGGCTTGATCGACCTCTTCGGCGGCAAGAAAGGCTTCCTGAAGAAACTTGACGAGAACTTCAGCCTCAACGCCACCAGTGGCGAAGTCAACGGCAACGCCAGCGGCTTCATCGGACAGTATGCCCACGGAAACGAACCCAGCCATCACACGGTGTATCTCTACAACTTCGCGGGCAAGCCCGAGCGCACCCAGGAGTTGGTGGAGCAGGTGCGCAGCGAGTTCTACCGCGCCACACCCTGCGGTTATGCCGGCAACGACGACTGCGGGCAGATGTCCGCCTGGTATATCTTCTCCGCCTTGGGTTTCTATCCCTTCCATGCCGGCAGCGCCGAATATGTCATCGGAACCCCGTTGTTCACCAAGGCCACCTTGCATCTGGCTGGTGGCAAGGACTTCACGATTCTGGCTCCGAACAAAACGCCCGAGCGCATCCACGTCAAGAGCGTCAAGCTGAACGGAAAGCCGGTCAACGATTACAAGATCACGCACCAGCAGCTCATGGCAGGAGGCGTGTTGGAGTTCAAGATGAAATAACCACACGTCTCGTCGTGTTTTTATTAAATTATTTTTACTTTTGTGGCTCGAAATCAATTCTTTCAGCCATGAAGAAACTCTTTGTTCTCGTCTTTCTCTTTTCAAGCTGCCTTTTCGCTGCTGGACAAAGCATCACACATACCTATCATTTCGACCCGCCGACGGTGCAGGCTGCGGGAACCTATCAAACCCTGGCCTTCGAAGGCACCGTCGCGAACGGCACCATCGGCGAGCCTACCCTGCCCTGGCAAAGCATCAGCCTGATGTTGCCTCCCAACACCGAAGCCACGGCCATCGAGGTGACCTTAAGCGACTTTGTGGCGATGGAAGGGACGTTCAACCTCCTTCCCACGCAAAAGGCGCGCCCGATCTCCGACGACAGCCCCTTTGGCTTTGAAAAGAACGAGGCACTATACCACTCCAACGAGGCCTATCCTAACAAGACCTTCAACAACGTCCGCACGCAGGTGCTCAACGGCGTGACGTTTGCCTTTGGCGGCTTCACCCCGGTGCGCTACAAGCCCGCTTCGGGTCGGGTCAGCTACGCCCAGACCGTGACCGTCACCGTCGAATACCAAGCCGCGCGGGCCGACCACAGCCGCAAGCTCTGGCTGCGTCCCGAGACCGTGAACGCCCTCGGCCGCCTGGCCCAAAACAAAGGGATGCTCGACGGCTATGCCCGACGCGACGGCAACCTGCCTGCCTACGACATGCTGCTCATCACCCCCAGGCAGTATGTGTCACGCTTCAACGACTATGTCGCCCTGTATGCCAGCCGTGGCATCCGGGTCCACACCGTCTCCCTGCAGGCCGTCTACGAAGCCATGGACGGCCGCGACAACCAGGAACGGATCCGCAACTACATCATTCGCGAATACGAAGATAACGGCATCTCCATGGTGATGCTCGGTGGCGACGTCGACCTGGTGCCCTACCGCAGCCTATGGTGCCATGCCCAAGACGGTTACGACGACCACGTGCCTTCCGACAGCTACTACGCCTGCCTCGACGGCACCCTCAACGACGACGGCGACAACAAATGGGGCGAGATTGGCGAAGACGACCTGCTGCCCGAGCTGGCCATCGCGCGCCTGCCTTTCAACAGCCCCGACGAGCTGGAGACCATCCTCTCGAAGACCTTCAGTTACCTGAACGCCCCCGTCCTGGGCGAGTTCCACAGGCCCATCCTGGCAGGAGAGCACCTCGGTGACGGCGTCTATGCCAGCACCGACCTCGAACGCCTCATCGGCGAGGTCAACTTCAACGGCTACACCACCAACGGCTATCCCGAAGAAGAAGAATTCGTACGCGTGTATGAGACCTCCTATCACCCCTGGAACCCCGACGAGCTGGCCAGCGCCATCAACCAAGGCACCCAATATGTGCACCACTTCGGCCATGCCAACGCCAATTATGTATCCGGATGGTACAACTGGGACATCACGCCCAGCCTGTTTGCCGGTGCCAACGGAACCGACCACAACTACTTCATCTTCAAGACCCAAGGTTGCATCTGTGGCGACTTCTCCGACAACTGCATCCTGGAGCGCATGGTCGTCAACCCAACCGGCGCCGTGGCCACCATCGGCAACTCGCGCTACGGCTGGTACAACCAGTTAGGCGACGGCCCTTCGGCCCACTATCACCGCGAACTTGTCGACGCCTACTGTCACGACCGTTTGGCCGGCCTCGGCGAAGCCTTGAGAGAGAGTAAGATACAATCCTCGCCCTTTATCACCATCGACGGTGAGATCGGCGTGATGCGTTGGGTGTTCTACGCCCTCAATGCCTTTGGCGATGTGGGGCTCAGCGCCTGGTTCGACGAGCCGTTCACCCCAGCTATCGACTGCGCCACCACCCTGCCCGTAGGCACGAACCGTCTTCCCGTCACGGTGAAAGACGACAACGGCAACGGCGTTTACCGCTTCGACTGTCGCCTCTTCAAGGGCGACCTTTTGATTGCCGAGGCCGCTACAGACGGCAACGGTGAGGCCCTCTTGTCGTTCGATGCCGTCAACAACAACGACAGCCTCGACCTCTATGTCACCGGCATGAACGGCTGGCCGCAGCACCTCGAGCTCCACTTCGACAACGCCAACTGCGCCCATGTGCTCTTCGACGCCTACACCCTCGACGACCCCGACGGCCAGGTGGACTTCAACGAGCAACAGACCCTCAACATGACCTTCCGCAACGTGGGTAACCTTAGTGCTGGACAAGTGACCGCCACCCTGAGCTGCGACTCGCCCTATATCACCGTCACACAAGGCTCCGCCCTGGTGGGGTCGGTAGCCTCCTATGGTGCTGTGAGCCTCGACCACGCCTTCGCCTTCGTCGTCGGCGACGACACGCCCGACCAGACCGTCGTCACCTTCACCCTCACCTGTACCGACGGCAGCCAGACCTGGACCAGCCAGTTCGACCTGACGGTCAACGCCCCCGACTTCGGCCGCATCTACACCCTCCTCGAGGAGGTGGAGGGCAATGGCAACGGCCATGCCGACAGCGGTGAGACCCTCATGCTTCATTTCACCGGCATGAACACCGGCCATAGCCTCGCGCCCAACACCGTCTTCAACGTGTTCTGCTCCGCCCCCGAGATCCAGTTCAGCCAACACCAGTTCGTGGTGGGCGACCTGGCCCCCGACGACACCTTCAGCGTCGACTTCAGCCTCAGCGTCGCGGGCGCCCGTACCGCCACGGCCTACGAACTCATCTTGGCCACCTACTCCGGGCAGTATGTCGTCATGGATTCATATTACGTCAATGTGGACAGCGAGATGGAAGACTTCGAGACCGGCAACTTCAACAAGTACGACTGGCAGTTCGAGGGCAACGGCAGCTGGGAAGTCGTCACCTCCAACGCCTACGATGGCGACTACTGTGCCCGAACCACCCCCATGGGCCACCTCAGCCAGGCCGTGATGAGCCTCGAATACGACTTCATCTGCGACAACGAGGTCAGCTTCTGCCTGAAGACCTCCACCGAGAGCGGCTACGACTTCCTGGTGTTTTATGTGGATGGCGAGCGTTACGGCCGCTGGTCGGGTACCACCCCCTGGACCATGGTCCGTTTCACGATCCCGCAAGGCACCCACCGGCTCACCTGGAGTTACGAGAAAGACGGCGGCGCCACGGGCGGACAAGACCGCGTGTGGCTTGACAACATCGTGCTGCCTCCCTTTGAGGTGGTCGCCGACGTGCAAGAGGATGCCGACCACGTGGTGGCCCTCTACCCCAACCCCTGCCATGACGACTTCAACCTGGCCTTGGGCCGTCCTTCCGAGGTCAGCGTCTTCAACCTGACCGGACAGCAGGTCCTCACCCTCCATAAGGTGAGTGGCTCGATCCCCCTCCATCTGGATGCGGCAGGCGTCTATTTCGTCCGCATCTGCGACGAGGGCGGTGTCACGGTCAAGAAGGTAATTGTGGAATGACGCCCTTAAGAACCTATCGGGTTATTTCTTCAAGGCTTTTTTAATTGCCTCTTCGATTTCGGCTTCCCTCAAATCTTCCGCCACGATGTTACCCTCGGGATCGAAGAGCAGGATGTAGGGGATACCCGACACGTGGAACCGATCGGCAATCGCTTGTGACGCGTCGATCACCTGGGGATAATGGATGTCCAGGTCCTTCAGGGCCTTGACCATGGCCTCTTCCTCGTCGTTCACCGGGATGCCAATGACCGTCAGTCCTTTGTCGCGGTATTTGTTGAACACCGCGACCACATTGGGCGTTTCTCTCCGGCAGGGGCCGCACCAAGAGGCCCAGAAATCCACCAGCGTGTAGTGGCCCGTTCCCACAAAGTCTTCGAAAGCCCCTTCCTCTTTGACGAGCTCACCGTCTTCGAGCAGGGTGATCACCCCACTTTGCGGCAGCAGTTGCAGGTGTTCGTAGTAGCCAGCGATTTCAGCGTCGCCTTGGATGCGCTCACTGGCTTTTTCATAGAGTTCCATGAACTCCGCCGGCTCAATAAAGTTCATCAGCAGGCCCATCGCCTGAACACCGATGGGATCGGAAGGATGTTGTTCATAGGCTTCGCGACAACGGGAAGCGATCCGCTGAGTCATCTCTTGATAGGCCTCTTCGCCATCAGTGTGTTCTTCGCCTTCCTCCAGCGACATGTACTTCTCGGTATAGTCGGTGAAGGTCTTCATGACCCATTGTTGCAGTTCTTGCATTTGTTGCGACAACAGGCTACCCGTCACAACGACGGTGTCGTCGGTCACGGCAACCGTGATTTTCTTGGAATCCGGAATCAGGGTGATGGGATCGCTGAATTCATCCCAGACGATGCTGACCGCGTGGTCGGGATTGATGGCACATTTCAAGACGAAAGCGCCGTCCTTGACCGGGGCGACATCCAGCACCGCACCCGAATGATCCACCAGTTGTAGGGTATCCACCGGGTTCGTCATGGTTCCACTGATTTTACACACTTGATCGTTACAGGCACAGAGCATTGCCAGGCCTAGTATGACAAACAATATTCTTTTCATCGTGTTGATATTTAAATGATTTCGCTGCAAAGATATAAAAAAGGGGTCACGCATCACTTGTTCAGTTGTTTGACGGGAAAAGATTACAAGGTTTCTGCGGCCATCGGAAGCGGACCCTCTTCTTCCGAAGGGTACGAGAAGGGCGTATGTTTGCAATAAAGAGAAAGCAGTTTGTTATTGAGCAGCAGCTCCACTTCGTTCATGGTATGTTCAATACGTTTGGAGGTCAGTTGGCATTCCCAGATGACGATCACCTGCCAGCCGTTGTCTTTGAGGATCTGGTAATTGCGTTGGTCTCGTTGCTGATTCTTTTGGATCTTGTTTACCCAAAACGCACGGTTCGTTTGCGGTATTTTGCAACACGCTGAATTCGCTGCTTCCCGTTCTCCGTTTTCCGTTTTACCTCCCATCCGGTCGGTGAGCCCTTCGGGGTTCCACTCCAGTTGGTGTCCATGCCAGAAGCACCCGTTCACAAAGATGGCCGTATGGTATTTCCGCATCACGATATCCGGCTTGCCTGGCACCGACTTCACGTTGAGGCGGTAATGGTAGCCATGATGCCACAGCCATTGCCGCACCTTCAGCTCAGGCTTGGTGCCTTTGCCGTGGATGTGCGACATCACGAGGTGACGCTGTTCGGGAGTGAGGCGGTCGGTCATAACACTACCAGATAAAAGGCAAAACCTTGTATTTCACCCGTTGTTTGTATTCGCTGTAGCCTTCCAGTCCTTGTTCCAAGACCGCTTCCTCGTTACGGATGCGTTTGGCGATGAGCGGGATATAGAGCAGCATGATGGCGAAAGAGATGGGCGAGGCCAGCACCAGGGGCATCATCAGGAAGAGGAGGGTGGTAGCCATGTACATCGGGTGACGGACCACCCCATAGAGGCCCGTGTCGATCACTTTCTGGTGTTCCTGCACCTCGATGGTCCGTGAGAGGTAGGTGTTTTCGCGGAGCACTTCGGCATAGAGGCCATAGCATAGCAGGAAGAGCGCCGCAGCCACCCATACCGCCCAGTTGGGAAGCATTAGCCATTGAAAGCGCCAGTTGAGCCCCGCCACGACGAAGGCGGCCACAAACAGCAAGCCTGACAAGGCCACGACCGTCTTTTGTTCCTTCTCCTGTTCTTTGGCGTTCAGCCGTTTCCTGAGCAGTTCCGGGTTCTTGACCATCATGACCAGTCCCGCGACGAACATCGGCACGAAGAGGACACCCATCAGCAGCCAGCCTTGCCAGTAGTGAAACGAGCCGGCAGGCAAAAAGAGGAGGATTCCCAGAAGGATGACCCCGAGAAAAAACTTGGATAATGCTTGAAAGAGTAAGTTTGATTTCATATCATTCTTCAAGATAGGCATTCAAAAACCGCTCGGCGAGGCTATTCGGGCGGATGTTCTGTTGTGCCGCTTCCGGCGTGAACCACTGGTAGGCGTCGATTTCCCTGTTGGGCGAAAGCTCACTGGCATCCTTCACGAAGGCCGTGAAGTTACACATCAACGTGTTCGACGGCTCGAAGAAGCTCGTTCGGTTGAATCGGATGCGGCTCACCGTCATCCCTGTCTCTTCCTTGATCTCGCGCCCTACGGCGTGTTCCAGTGCTTCGCCACGGTTCACGTAGCCTGCCACGAGGATGAAGAACGGACGTCCATACTGTTTGATCAGCAAGATCTCACCAGTCTGTTCGTTGATGACGATCATGCTCACCGCCACGTTATACATGGGGAAGCGGTACTCCTGGCATTGCGTGCAGTAAGGCACGATGCCCTCTCCTTCTAGAGGCTTTTCAATGAGTGGGGCGCCACATTCGAAGCAATGTTTTTGGATCATGTTGTTTTCTTCTAATTGTGAAAGGATGTCATCCATTCTCCTGTTCATAGTAATAAGAATAGTCGATGCCTTTCATGAAAATCTCACGATCATCGATGCGATCGGTAAGCGCACGTTTCAGCAAGGTTTTAATGCGGCTGGCGTCTGTTACGCTACGATGCATGGCGTTCAGGTATTGTTTCTTGTCGATCTTGCTCCAATCCACACATAGGTGAAGCTGTTTTTTGAATATCAAGTCAAGCCAGATGCGCGTAGAGCGGCCATTACCCTCCATGAAAGGATGGGCCACGTTCATCTCCACATATTTGTCCACAATCTCATCGAAGGTGTTTTGCGGCATCTGTTCGATGATAGCCAGGTTTTGCATCAGATATTCCGCTCGACAAAAGACGGTGCCGCCTTTGGAGATCGTCTTTGTGCGAATCTTACCAGCGAAGTCGTAAAGACCTCCGAAAATATAAGCATGGATTTGTTGAAGGCATTCGACGGTACCAGGATTCATATTGTCAAGAACACCACTCTCAATCAACGTATAAGCTTTTTTCTTGCTTTGCCCGTCGATGCTGTTATCACTGTAGATGAACCAATCAAGAAAAGCATTCGCGCGGTTTCGGGGATAGTTCTTGGCCAAAGTCTGTACGCATTCGGCATCGAGCGCATCGGCAAAGTGCTGTTTACCATCGGGTGCCATGAATTTGAAGTCGTGAGTGACACTCACGAGTTGAACACCCTCCGTTATCAGTTTCTTTTTCAGCCAACGCCAGTAGTTGCCGGCTTTCTTGTAGTCCTCTTCATCATTGATTGCCCGCACGATGTCTGTGGCCGAGAACCACCATTTGGAGTTCTCTTCATCCCAAACGGCACGAACCTCGAAGTCGTTATAGAAGCGTATGGATTTTTTGGCAGGCATTATCGTATAGATGAATAATTTCTACAAAAATACAAAAAAATTAGCAATTATGAAATAAAAAACGTTTTTTTCATCAAAAAAAGTCGTTGTATCTCCATGTCAGACCTTTTCGTTGTGAATGGATGCCACCAATTCGTCGCTGATGTTATTGCCCAGTTGTCGGCAGACGTCTTGGCTCCATCGCTGGGCCATCGCGATGCATGAGGTTTGGTCGTTGAAA
This sequence comes from Bacteroidales bacterium, assembly GCA_016291135.1. Classification (GTDB taxonomy): domain Bacteria; phylum Bacteroidota; class Bacteroidia; order Bacteroidales; family F082; genus Limimorpha. Next base: position 26,077 of record JAEFAE010000010.1, on the reverse strand, counting down.
CCCTGCATTTTTGCATAGATATAACCCGCGTTGAAGTTGTCACCAGCACCGACCGTGCTGACGGTCTCGATGGGCTGCACAGGATACGTCTCGCAGCCTTCGGGTGTATAGACCCGGATGGGAAGGGCGCCATTCGTTAGTATCAGGGTGTGAGGGTCGGGATTGGAGGTGTTGTAAGGCCAATGGCGGCGCACCCTTTGGTAGATGGCATCCGCGTCGTGGAGACCATACAAATATTCGAAATCCTCCATCGACCCACGCACCACATCCGCCAGGCGCATGTTCTCCTCGATATTGGGCATCACGTCGGGCAGGTCGGCGATATGGTTTTTACGGAAGTTGACGTCATAATAGAGCCAAGCGCCCGCTTCGTGCGCCTTACGCAGCAGTTTGCCCACCACGGGTCGTATGGCCGGGTTGATGGCGAAGAACGAGCCGAAGAGCACCACGTCATCCTTCTTGAACTCAGGCAACGGACCATCCAGCGACACCGAGGCGTGATCCTTATAGAACACATAGTGCGCATCGTTGTTTTCATCCAAGAACGCCAACGACAGATGCGACTTGACCTGCTCATGGCGGCAGACATAGTCCGATGACACGCCGTTCTCTTTCAGGTAGTTACAGATCATATCGCCCACATGGTCGCCTCCCACTTCCGTCACCATGGCGCAGGGTATGCCCGCCCTTCCGAGCGAGACGATGCTGTTGAAGGTGGAGCCGCCCGGAACCGCCTTTTGCGGTTGGTCATCCTTGAAGAGGATGTCGAGGACGGTTTCTCCGATGCCGATGACGCGGGGGTTAGTCATGATTGCAAAGTAATAGTTTTCAATTTTTCTATGATTGATTCGTCAGCAGGCAGCCACTTCACGCTATCCAGTTCGTCTTTCGAGAGCCATTTTGCTGCTTCGTGTTCATTCAGGTGCAGCGCCTCCGTTAACAACGAACAAAGGTAGCAGTGCATGGTAAGGTGAAACTTAGGATAGTCATACTCCACGGTGCAAAGGAACTCATCCACGCTGATATCCGTTGACAGCTCTTCACGAATTTCTCTTTTCAGTGCTTCTTCGGGCGTTTCGCCAGCCTCCATCTTCCCTCCAGGGAATTCCCACCAATCTTTCCATTCGCCGTATCCACGTTGGGTGGCGAAGATGCGGTTTTCCTTGCGGATGATAGCGGCGACGACTTCAATATGTTTCATGATAAATTAACTCATTTATCGACCTAAACGATGTCCGTTATCTAGATTTCCACTAAGCCCAAAGACTTCAAATACTCATACGTTCCATCATAAAACTCCGGCAAACGCGTCGGGTCTTCGGGAAAACCTTCTGGAGTTAGATTGGCGTTTCCTTTAGGAATACAAATAATAATACCCTGTCTTGCGCGGGTTAACAGGACCCGATATGCATTGAGCATATATTTCTGATTCTCTTTGTTGTTTTCAGGATTCCATTTGTTCCTGCCATTGAACTTATAGAAATCCCATGCTCCATCTTCGCATCGCATATCGGCATCCCAAAGAATGCATGCGTAGTCAAGTTCCAATCCTTGTACTTGTATCTCTGTAGCAGCATCCTCAAGATAATTTGACGAACGAATATCTGTCTTATCCTCAAGAAACCAATGCACTGCATTCTCTTCGTCTTGAGCTAGAATATGAACAGCCAATGGTTTGAAGCGAGCAGCAACCTTCGTTACAAGTACTCCTGTCTGCTGTGTTCCACGTGCCTGTTTTCTAAGCCAAGCCCTTGCTGTATCCATATCACGCGTTAACATGATTGGATAGTTTCTGCTTGCAACGTCTTTGTACAAATCTGCCGCGTCTGAACGAAAGGCAAGCATAGACTGAACAAAAGCCGAGAGTGTCTCTGCACGGAAGGAACGAAGACTGACAGCAAGATGCAAGTCTTCAGCATAAGTCACTTTGTCATTATCCTTTAATAGTTCATTAACCCGACCTTCTGCATATTCTGCATCTGTAAGTTTATCTGATATATAGACATCCCAATGCCTAAACATGGAGTTTAATGCCTTAATCCATTCGGTGATTCCAGCCTCCCCTGTGTTGATCTCCTGACCGCCTCCCACCAGGCATATAATTACTGCCCAGTCTTCTCGTTGATCAAGTGACCAGATGAGGAATTCTGCCTCAGACATGGGAAAGTTGGGCACTTTCAGTTTGTTTCCGTATGTTCCACCACGTTTCAGGTAGTCGGCGATACGCTTATGCGTCCAGCTGCGCTGTGCTTCGTCGAAAATAGCGACATGCTCTACTTCACCATAACCAGTATGCTCCAAACGGATGGCTTTTTCGGGGTCAATCTCCACCACACCATTTTCTACAGGATTCTTAATCTTTGCCAGCATATTGTCACGATAGCGGTGGATAATTTGGATGAATTCGCTCACCTCACGCCTTGAATCAGAAAGATTCTTTCTTTCTCCTTTTGCTGCACACTTCTTTTGATTGTCTCGAGCCAACGCTTCAGTAAGAACCGCTACCAGAGGTCCATTACCCGACAGATAAACAGCACCATTCTCCTTGTCGAACTCACCATTTTTGTATGTCTGCTTGATAGCAACATCAAGACCAACTAAAGTCTTTCCAGCACCAGGAACACCGGTTACAAAACAGATGCTTTTCTTTTTCCCCGCCTTGCTCCGCTCAATAACTTGCAAAATATAATTAATGGTTCGATCTGTAGAAACTTTGTCTGCTTCGTGACGCGTAATGTCCTCAACCGAATGGTTCTCATAGAGCGCACGTGCTGCTTCGATAATTGTTGGAGTGGGCGTATAAGGGCTAATGATCCAATTATCTATTGTTTCAGGGTTTGTCGCATGCGCATGATCCAGAATACTTTCAATCAGTTCCTGAAGTTGCTCTGCACCTGAAATCAAAGGATTGTAGATTTGGTCATCATAAACGGATGGTTTAAACTCCGTTGTTGATGAAACATGTTTTGTTGGAATCAAAATAGGCACAATAACCCTGTCATGACTAAAACGATGGAAGTTCTTCAGGTCAAGGGCATAATCCATCACCTGCTCCACATCTGCCTGCAAAGCATCTTTTTGCCCAACTTTAAATTCCAAACAGAAAATAATACCTCGCAACAGCAGAACCACATCTATACGCTTGCCCAAACGGGGTATCTCGTATTCAAAAACAATCTGTGCATCTTCCTCTTTCCACGGTTGAAGCACCTGTTGCAAAATGTCAACCTCACCCATCCAAGCTTCATCTGTAGTGGTGAGTGCATCTCCGTGATAGTTGTTGTGCAATAAACCCAATACAGCGAAACGATCCTGTTCAAGGAACTCTTTGATGGTGGCAGTAAACAAACATCTGTTGGACATATTATAAAAAGGTTGAATTGCAAATATACATTTTTTTAGAGAATACTTGAAAACAAAACAGCAGTCACCATATTTTGCTGGTAACTGCTGTTTTAAAAAAATGATCTAGAATTACACCGGCATTGCTTGTAAGACTTTGCCTTCAATCATTTTTCCGTTTTTGTATTTATTGCGTTTGACACCATCTGCCCCCCATGTGCCCCACTGCTTGAAGAAAAACGCAGCACCTTGCACCTCGGTTTGGCGTTTGATGCTGAGCACCCACTCCTCTTTCATCGGGCGGGCTTGACAATAGTGATAATATTACAATTAATATATTTTTATTATTTTTAATATTCTATTAAATTTTTAATACAATAATAAATATTTTATTTAACTTTGTCGTTGAGTTTTTAAAAAATCCCATTATGGAAACAATACCCGAAATAATTGAAGGAATACCAACAGCGAAGAAACAGAGTAAAGAACGCCGAGAAATCGTAAGAAAGGAGTATATTCGTTTAATTGAGAACCTCCATAGAAAACGCGGGAAGAAGGCTGTTTATAACAATTATCTGAAAACCGAGGTCTTCATCATCATGCGCGAGAGCGAAAAGAAGGCTACTAATAGTGCTGCCTTCAACTGGCAATCAACCTATGCCGTGAAACATCTGGAGGAAGTGATCAAAAAGGCCGAACCTGTATTGGGGAAACCTATTTACACCATCCCAAAATCCACCGGTAAACAAAAAGAGTTTGGTTATGTGAATATGGCTACATTATACCATCAGTTTCAATCCTCGGAGTATGAATATCTTAACTTCACCGTCAAATTGGTTCTTGGAGTTAAGAATGACAAGAGGCATATACAGTACAGCGTCAACAAAATCGAGGTAATATAAAAAAACATCCTGTAATAAAGTCGTTACCACCCGAAGGCAATCGCTTGTACAGGATGTTATTTCGCTGCAAAAATACTACTTTTTCGGTTTACCGCAAGGTTTTTCCGAAACAATGTTCGTCGGTTATCGCAATTTGCGACAACCTGATCGCTTTCAGACTCCGTCTGCGTCAAGGCCAAAACCTCCCCGTCCGCCGGCAATAAGCTTCATATTCCTCGCCGAAATCCTTGCGAAGCCTCTTCTCTTCTGAAAAAACCTGCAGCATCATGATGACAATGAACGCCACAAAGACCAACAGTGCCTGCCAGGTCCAAAGCCAGACAATATGATACACTGTGTTGTCGAAGCGGAGGAAGCGGTCAATTAAATGGCAAAACGGGGTTGAGCAGCAGGGCATCCACAATGGGGTGATACACTTGGCGGTCAGATACTTCGGTTATGGTGGTTACCTTGTTGCCTGCGTCCTTTGAAGAAGCCCCACAATGGAATATTCTTTCCGTGCCAGTGCTGTCGATAATGAGATCCTTCATCTCCTTGAAAGCGCGGACGAGGGCTTTACTTTGCCGCGTGGCCAATTCGCCTTTCAGCACGGTCATCAGCATGTAAACACCTTGCTCGGTGAATACGTAAGGGAGGTATTTCGAGAATTTTCCTTGCCCCAATTCTATGGTCAAATTTTTTGACCTTAAAATAAGATGGTACTCTTCTTTGGTGAGTTGAAATCTAAAATCGTCATCAAATTTGGCTATATCTCAGATACTACAATTAAGGCTAAAACCCGAAGAGCATAGGGTTGCAACTCATCTTTCTGGCGGCGACCGTCGTGCCGTTTGACTGAAGTTATAGTGGATAATATTACCTATATATGTTTTATAAAACAATTACAATATTTACTAAATTAATCATATTTATTAAATTTTTAAACACATTATCCAACTTTTCTTATTATCTTTGCAAACAAAACCTGATTAATAAATGAATTATGACTACTTTTGCGCCTATAGAACAAACCATGAGCTTGCGAACCATAAAAATCGACGATGCTCTTTTGGATCTGGTGAAACCTTTTTTCTCCAGCGATGAAGATCTACAACAGTGGCTTGAGGAACAGATGGCTTCTGCTTTGCTAGACTATTCATCAAAACAGAAAAAGGAGATGCCTTGTTCCTACACCGATGACGAGATGTATGAAATAGTCAAATCAAGGTTAAAGGACCTTGAAGACGAAACGGCAACCCTTATTGATGGCGAAGAGGTGTTTTCTCAAATCCAAACGCATTATGGCTTTAAAGCATAGATGGCATAGTAAAGCCAAAAAGGATTTCGATGATACAATAGCATTTGTTTTCCAAGAGTTTGGATACGGTTCTGCCACGAAGCTGTTTTCAGAAGTGTATGACCGCATCAAAATACTATGTACTTTCCCAGAAGCTGGTTTACGATATAAAAATTTGCTTTATCAGGGTAAGGAGGTAAGAGTATTTCACATGCGTAAGTCGTCCATCGTCTATTGCCACAATGATAATACCTTGTTTATTCTTGCTTTTTGGAATAATCGCAGCAATGACAAAAGCTATCCTAAGGATTGATTTTCGATAATTGATTTATGCTTATGATTTCTTATTTTTAAGCGTCATTTTTCGTTCCTTTTTTATTCTTTCTAAAAAAATCAACCCAAAAGTCATAGAACGCGTCAACATCACTAGCGTTGTATTCTTTCTTATCAATCCAGTACTTTGCCTCGTTTTTGGGCGACTCTTCCAACCACCAGGAGAGTTCGTTCTCTCCACATAGATCCTCTTCTAAGCCAAACATGATATTGAAAGCCTTATATACAGCATCCCAAAATGGCGAGATGTAGAAAGGAGTGTATTGGTGTTGGTCATCATCCCAAATCAGATCGAAGGCTTTGTTTAAGTTTTCTTCTTTTTGCTGCGCCTTTTTCACGGCGGCAATGAATTCTTTGAATTGTTCACGAGTTGGTGTCATAGCTACTTGTTTTAAACTTCGCCTATAAGTAGCAAAAGAGGGCTGAATGTTTCATCCTCAAAGAAAAATTTTACCCAAACATGTAACAATTCATGTATTGCGGATACTACAACTAAGGCCAAAACCTCCCTGTCCGCCGGCAATAATCTTCAACCAAGACTTACTCATGATAATCCTCCTCCCTCCACTGGAACTTCACTGTTTCGGGAACGAGGTACTTGCCGATTTTGTAATCGATGTTGGCCTTGTGGGCCTGGCTGAGTTGGTAGCAACGGGGCACACGGTACCTCTTGCCATCCTTGATGAAATGGGCACCGGTCTGGTGGAAACGGAAAGCAACATCCTTGGCGATGCATTGCTCCCTAAGGGAAAGGACCCAATCATAATCGCAAGGACGGGCATCCACGCCCGACTCACCGCCCACCGACACTTCGTCGATGGTTTCGTTCAAATAAGGCGTGAGGTCCATGGCGGTGAGCAAGGGCGAGGCAATGATGCTCTTGCGTTTGATAGGAAGCGACAGGAAGATGGGCAAACGGTAATCAGCCATCTCCTGGTTCTCGACCGTACAGCCAACGATGACATTGTCATAGCCGTCACCCCAGTCGTCGGGAACGCACTCCATGAAACGGTCGATGCGCTTGGTGAAGAAAAAGAACCACAAATCGCTTCGGCGACGCATCATCTGCCAACAGTCGGGTCGCCATTCATCGGCGTCTTTCAACAGAAAATCCGAGGTGAAGCAAGTGAAAACAACCTTGCCGCTCTCTATCTTCCACGACTTGTCGCGCTTCCGCTTGATGGGGAGATTGAAATTACCCGTCTTGCGGCACTCACTGCTGGAAATCTCGCTGCCATACATCGCATCCTGCCGATAGACATAGCAGTACTTGCACCCAGGACTGATCTTGGTGCATCCGTGCCACGGATTCCAGTCGGCGTATATCTCCCAATGCTCGGACATGATGCAAAACTAAAACAATTCGGCGGACGACATCCGCCATTTTTATGCTTTTTAAAAATACGCTATTTTTGCACCCCAAACCCCCACCCCATGTCCTGGTTGGAAAGTCTCGGTCTATTGGGCCTGTTCCTAGGCACCTTTCTGGCGGCGACCCTCGTGCCGATCAGCTCGAGTGCGCTGTATATCGCAGTGCTATTGGCCACCAAGAATCCGGTTGCCTGCCTCATCGTGGGGACCTTGGGCAACTGGCTCGGAAGCGTCTCCACCTACTGGATTGGACGCATCGGAAAATGGGAGTGGATCGAGAAATGGTTCAAGGTCAAGCCCGAAACACTGGAACGGCAGAAAGAAAAAGTGGATCGCTACGGCATCTGGCTCGCCCTCCTCGCCTGGGTGCCTATCGTGGGGGACGCCATCACCTTAGCATTGGGCTTCTACAAAGCCAAGCCGCTCGGCACCATGGTGCTGCTCCTCATCGGCAAGTTTCTTCGTTTCCTCGTGTGGAATCTCCTGATCGGGGCGCTGTGACGGATTCCTCGAACGATTTAAAAGTATCCTTAGACACCCACAAAAAAAGCCTCCCAAAAATGAGAGGCTTTTTTCATTGAAATCCAGCTCAAGCTGGACGAGGCGGTCATTAGCTTATTTGACGGCACCCGCCCATTTTTCGATCTCGGCCTTGTCGATCTTGTTGAGCAGCTTGCCCTCGCCGAACTTGTACTTGGGATAGGCGGCCTTCAAGTCTTCACAGGCCTTCTTGATGCTGCTTCCACCCGAAGTGGCAAACGGCACGATGGTCTTGCCGGTGAAGTCGTTGGCCTCGATAAAGGTGTTGATGATGGTCGGGGCGGTGTACCACCAGATGGGGAAGCCCACATACACCACGTCGTACTTGCTCAGATCAACCTTGCCACCGTCTTTGAGGGCGGGACGTGAGCTCTTGTCCTGCATCTCGAGGGTGGAACGCGATTTCTTGTCACGCCAGTCGAGGTCGGCGTCTGTGTAAAGCTTTTCCGGAGTGATTTCAAAAAGGTCAGCGCCGACGATGCCGGCCAACTCTTTAGCGGCTCCACGGGTCACACCCGAAGCCGAGAAATAGGTCACTAACGTTTTCATGGTTTTGTCTTTTGATTGTTTTGAATGCGAACATGTTGCCGAACCACAGCAGTCTTGTGCCGAGGCAAATCCGACGATGGCAACGAATGCCAATAACAATGTGAATCTTTTCATTTTTTCTGTTTTAATTTATGGATGATCTATTTACTGTTCATTTTTTCAAAAAGCGCCAACCCTTTCGCCGTCAACAGATACTTCTGCCGGGGATGACGGGGCGACTGAGGATAAAGCATACGGACGTAACCGGCGGCAATGGCAGGGTTGAGAGAATACTCCAAGAAGTTCATTCTATCTTTTAAACCGATTGAAGCTATCAGTTCTTTAACAGAAAGCTGTTCGTTACCCAGAGCCTGAACGATTCGAATTATGTTTCTGTCATTAGTAATAACCATATTCTTTCCTGTACTTGAGGGGGTACTTGAGGGGGTACTTGAGGGGGTGGCTAAGTTAGGTTGTACACTCCATTCCGCCGTCGGATGAATATGAAGATACCGATTGCGAAGATCCCACTGCTCACCAAGCAAGAGATTACGGAAGAATCGTTCCAGATAGATAGGGGAATAGTCGATCCCTTTTATGGCGTTTTTGTAGTTAGCTCGCACCAACGCATTGCGGAAATACCATGAATGACGGGCAAACATATTGTTGTCCACCGCAAAGCCGATATCACGCAAATAAAGAATGCTGAAGATGGCTGTCGTTCGTGTGTTGCCTTCGCCAAAAGCATGAATCTGCCAGATACCAGAGACAAAACGGGCAATATGGATGATGAGTTCGTCTTGTGATAAACCTCTATAACTGAACTCGCGTTCTTGTTTGATATCGTAGTCCAAGGCGCGACGTAAGTCTTCCCAGTTCAAATAGTGAACCGTATCACCTTCCAACACCCATTCTTTCTTGGTGATATCATAATCACGAAGCTTTCCGGCATGTTTGAATACGCCATCAAAAACACGGCGATGAAGAGCGATGTATCCATTGGCACTGAAATCGAGGGTTGCCGACGATAGTATCTTGGTGATGTTGGCTGAAACCTTATCGGCCTCTTGCTTGTCGGCATCATCGGAATCGTGTTTCGTCTTCGACTGATAATAGGTCTTGATAAGGTTTCGAACTTCATCGATACCAATTTCACCCTCAATATGCCTACGCGCAGTTTGCTTGAGGTAATCGGAAGTCTTGAGTCCATCGACAGCTTGCAAACCGATGGCTGTCTGCCAGATAGCAGCCTTCTCTTTTTGGTTGGGCTCTCCCTGACGGATATACTCATCGAAATCCAAATATCCTTGTTTCTCTGCCATAGGTCATCGACTAATCTGCAAAAATAATAAAAAAAACGAATCCTTTTCCTATACTTGCATCCTAACAACGACGCATTCAAACGACTATGCAACACCTCGATCTTATCCTGTACGAAGAGGCGGCACGCTGCCTGCTGTGCGAAAACGCCCCTTGCTCCAACGCATGCGGCAAAGGCGATCCGGCACGAGCCCTCCGGGCCATCCGGTTCAACAACGAGAAGAACGCCTGGCGCTGGCTCAACAACTGCTCCGACGAAGACCTTCAACGGGCAGAAGAAGCATGTATCCATTACGACCATCCTATACGGATCAGGGAGGTCGCTGAAGCAGTAAGAAGACGGAAGACCGAAGACACAAGACAGGAGACCGAGGGCAGAAATCAGCAGACGGAAGGGCCGAGCCTCGCCATCACCTTCTGCGGGATCCCCTGCGAGAACCCGTTCTTCCTGGCATCGTCGTCCATCTGCACCAACTACGCGATGGGACTGGCCCAGCGGATCAAGAAATAAGCCTCCTACTCACCTGGAGGGAGTTCCACGAACTCCATGATGTCCAACATGTTGTATAGCACGCCGTCGATCTCGTAGTGCCAGCTCTGGTGGAAGTGTCCGTAACACCAGTACCGCAAGGGATGGCCATGCTCCAGCAATGCCACCCGCAGTCGTTCCATGGTGGCACGCTCCTCCTCCACATCGGCCAACAAACGGTCGTCGTCGATGGAAAAGGAATACAGGCCCAACTTGACGATACGGTCGCAGATCATGGGAGCCGTATGGGTGATCACGGTGTCGATCCGATAGGCCTCGGAGAGCGCCTCCAGCTGGCCAGGGTCGAACACCGGGGGCTCGTCTTCCCAATAGACGTTGCGCTCCAAGGGCGCCACCACCTCGGCCGGACGATAGTAAGGGCTGTTCTTCCGAACCATGCGGTCCACCGAGACGGCCCCACCTACACAAAGGACCACGTGGCCACAGGCCCTCAGCACGGCATAGTCGGGCAACGTCATGAAACGCTCGTGACGGATCCGGTACGGCCCGTTGAAATAGGCAGGGTTGTCGTGGTTGCCGCGTACCATCACCAGCCAACAGTTCGCGCTGCTTAAGTACCTGCGATGGCGCTCATACACATAGTCGTAATAGCCCGGCCGCTCAAAGCCGAAGCCACAGTCGCCCGCCACCACGATGAGGGCGTCGCGCACCTTGTAACGGACGCAGCACTTGTGGACGAGCTTGTTGAATTCGCCGTGGATGTCGCCGACAACCACAATGCTCCTGGCTTCAGGAAAATCAAAAACGTTCATTTGTATCTATATTGAGTTTCCTGTAGGTAGCAAAAAACCGCCGAATGTTTCATCCATCCGGCGGTTTTTTTTCATTTCCACGTCGTCAGGCTCCTTGCCACGACGCAAAATGCTGTTATTCAGCGATGGTCATCTCATCGACCAAATGCTTGGCCCCGGCAAACTTGTCGATGATGAAGAGCACGTAACGGATGTCGACCGAGATGTTGCGGCAGATGGCGGGGTCGTAGACCAAGTCGCTCATGGTGCCTTCCCAGCAACGGTCGAAGTTCAAACCCAGCAACTGGCCGTCGGCGTTCAGGATGGGGCTGCCCGAGTTGCCGCCCGTGGTGTGGACGCTGGCGGTGAAGGCCACATGCATGGTGCCATCCTTGTCGGCATAACGGCCATAGTCTTTCTTGCGATAGAGTTCCTTGAGCTTGGGCTCGACCACGTAGTCGTAGATGTCGGGGTTCTCCTTCTCCATGATGCCCTCGAGCGTGGTGAAATGGCGGTATTGCTTGCCGTCCTGGGGCTTGAAGCCCTCCACCTTGCCGTAGGTGACGCGCAGCGTGAAGTTGGCGTCGGGCGAGAAACGGCGCTCCGGCTCCATCAGCATCTGCCCCCTCATGTAGAGACGCTGCAGGCTGTCGATCTCCTTGTTGATGGGCGCCATCTTGGGATTGACCTCGTTGCGATAAAAGTCGATCAAGCTCTGATAAGCCTTCAAAGCGGGGTCTTTCTGCAGCTTCTTGGCCTTGCTGGCCTTGAAACCGTCAAGGAAGGCATTCACCTTGTCCTCGGAAACGAACATCGACTTCTGGAACAGCTGCGCCACGAAAGCGTCCACGTCCTTGATGTCGTTGAGGAAGCTGGGGCGGAAGTCGACGGGCTGTTTAAGATATTCGGAGAGCATGCGCTTGGCCACCGCCTCGTCGATGGGCTGGTAATAGTCCTTGAAGAACGCTTTAGTGGCGTTTTTAAGTGCGGCGACCATCTTGTCGATGTCTTCTTGCGGGGTCTCCTTGGTAACTTGCGCCAGTCTGCCGAAGCTGCCCGCAAACTCGATAAGTTCAATGTTTAATCCGGCATTTGTCATATAGGTGTAAGCCACGCGGTACGGCTCCAAGGCCTTGTATTGTTTTTCGAAAGCGCGCAGGAGGCCGATATAGGCATGGCGTTGACGGCTGGCATTGCACCAGTCCATGAAGGTCTTCTCGTAGGCCTGCTTCTTCTCCACTCCGTGGAAGTGGTTGATGCCCTCGATGACGCCCATCCACTTCTTCCAGCCGTTGCCCAGACCGGCATGCTTGGAGGCATACTGGATGCGCACTTTCTTGTCCTGCTCCTGATATTGGTTGTAGATGTCGAGGATCTGGCCACGCAGGTCGACGGCGATGGGATCGATCACATTGGCTTCCTGATCGACGGCGATGGCAGGCAGGTATTCGCTGGTGCGGGCGGGATAGCCGAACACAAAGGCGAAGTCGCCCTCATCGGCGCCTTTCAGCGAGATCTCGAGGTGCTTGGCGGGCTTGTAAGGGACGTTGTCGGCGCTGTAGTCGGCCGGATGGCCGTCCTTGCCGGCATACACACGGAACACACTGAAGTCGCCGGTATGGCGGGGCCACACCCAGTTGTCGGTATCGCCACCGAACTTGCCGATGTTGCTCGGAGGACAGCCCACCAGGCGCACGTCGGTGTACACTTCATTCAACAGGAGATAGTATTGGTTGCCCAGGAAGAACGGCTTGATCGACACTTTATAGCTGGTCTCCTTCTCCACCTCGGCGATGATGCGTTTCATGTTCTCGCTGATGTTGGCCTGACGCTTGGCCTCGGTCATGTCGTCGGTGACCTGATAAAGCACCTGGTCGGTCACGTCGCGCATCTCTCTCAGGAAAATGACACTCAAGCCGGGGCAAGGCAGCTCCTGCGAACGGTCCATGGCCCAGAAACCGTCGGTGAGGTAGTCGTGCTCCACGGAGCTGTGCTTTTGGATGTAGTCGTAGCCGCAGTGGTGGTTGGTGAGCAGCAGGCCGTAGTCGCTGACGATCTCACCCGTACAGCCACCGCCAAAGAGCACGATGGCGTCTTTCAGGCTGCTGTGGTTGATGCTGTAGATGTCGTCGGCCGTGATGCGCATGCCCATCTCCTGCATCTCTTTCTCATTGTACTGGAGGAGCATCGGGATCCACATTCCCTCGCCGGCAAAAGCCGTTACCGAAACGATCAAAAAAACGAATAACAAACGTAACTTTTTCATGCTTTTAACGTTTTATAATAGTGGAAACAAAATTACGTAGATTTTTTTCATTTTTTTCTTGGAGGTATCAAAAAAACATTTACTTTTGCAGTGTGTTAGTAAACTAATACACTAAAAGAACAACCCGAAAACAATCATGATGATCGCGCTTAAAGACATCAACAAGACCTACTTCGGTGCCCAGCCGCTCCATGTGCTCAAGGGCATCAACCTCAACGTGGAGGAGGGCGAGATGGTCAGCATCATGGGTGCCTCGGGATCGGGGAAATCCACCTTGCTGAACATCTTAGGCATCTTGGACAACTACGACACGGGCGAATACTACCTCAACGGCAAGCTGGTGAAGGACCTCAGCGAGAACGAGGCCGCCGACGTGCGCAACCGGACCATCGGCTTCATCTTCCAGTCGTTCAACCTCATCCCCTTCAAGACGGCGATGGAGAACGTGGCGCTACCTTTATACTATCAGAACGTGAGCCGCAAGAAACGCAACGAGCTGGCCTTGGAATACCTGGAGCGTTTCGGACTGAAAGAGTGGGCCGACCACTATCCCAACGAGCTCTCCGGCGGACAGAAACAACGGGTGTCGATGGCCCGCGCCCTGGTAACCCATCCCAAGGTGATCCTCGCCGACGAGCCTACCGGCGCCTTGGACAGCAAGACCTCCGCCGAGGTGATGCAGATCCTCCGCGAGGTGAACCAGACGGGCATCACCATGATCATCGTCACCCACGAGAAAGGCATCGCCCTGCGCACGAACAAGATCATCCACCTGAAAGACGGCGTGATCGAGAACATCGAAACCAACAACCCCGACCTCATCGACTTTAACACAGAGATCAAATAAATGGACTTCTGGCGCGAGATATTCATGGCCTTGAGCCGCAACAAGTTGAGGACCTTCCTCACGGGATTCGCCATCTCGTGGGGCATCTTCATCCTCATCGTGCTCCTCGCCGCCGGAAACGGCATCACGAACGGCATCACACAGGAGTTCAGCGACCAGTCCAAAAACACGTATATGCTTTTCGGCGGCGAGACCTCCAAACCCTTCAGGGGCCATGGCACCAACCGTTCCATCTGGTTTACCGACAAGGACATCCGCTTCCTGGAAAACGAGGCACAACACGTGGATCAAGTATCACCGACCATCAACAGCAGTGGCTTTGCCTATTTCGGCGACCAGTCGTGCAGCGTCAACATGAGAGGGGTCCGTCCCGTTTTTCAATCCATCTCGAACGTCGATCTCGTGAAAGGACGCCTGCTCAACGAACGTGACGAGAGACAAAGCGAGAAGGTAGCCGTGATCGACGATGCCGTCGAGAAGCATCTTTTCGACGACGGCACCTCCCCCATCGGCCAGTTCATCATCGTCAACGGCATCGCCTATAAGGTGGTTGGCGTCTATGAAGGCGACCCCAACTCAAACGGCGGCGGCGCCTTGGTTCCCTTCTCCACCTTGAAAAAGATTACCAACCAGCGCTATTATTGGATGCTGCGGTTCACCGTAAAAGGCCTGGAGACCAAGGAGGACAACGAGGCTTACACCGAATATCTCAGGGCCCAACTGGCACACCTGCATGAGTTCGACCCCGATGACCACTCGGCTGTCTACATACGCAGCACCCAAGAAGAATACCTGCAGACCATGAAGATCTTCAACACCTTGGAGCTTTTCATCTGGATCATCGGATTCGCCATGCTTGCCTCGGGCATCGTGGGCGTGAGCAACATCATGCGCATCACCGTGAAGGAACGCACCAACGAGATCGGCATCCGCAAGGCCCTCGGCGCCAAGTCGCGCTCCATATTGGCCTCCATCGTCACCGAGTCGGTGCTCATCACCGCCATCTTCGGTTACATCGGGATGTGGCTCGGCATGGTGGTGGCCGAAGCCAGCGGCAGCATCCTAGCCAAGATCCAGGAAGGCAACTCCTTCTCGTTGAACATCGTTCCCTCGATCGACATCCGCATCGTGCTGATGGCCACCGTGCTGCTCATCGTGTGCGGCGTGCTGGCAGGCTTCTTCCCCGCCCGCAACGCCGTGAAAGTGAAACCCATAGAAGCAATGAATTACCGATAAAAAACCTGTGACCATGTTCGACTTCGACGGACTCAACGAGATATGGCAGACCATCACACGCAACAAGACCCGCAGCTTGCTGACGGCCTTCGGCGTGTTTTGGGGCATCTTCCTCCTGGTGATCCTCTCCTCCACGGGCAACGGCTTCGAAAACGGACTGATGAAGCAGGTGGAGGGCGTGACGCCCAACACGGGGTTTTTCTTTGCCGGCGCCACCAGCGAACCCTATAAAGGCTACCAGAAAGGGCGACAATGGACGATGCAGATGGCCGACTTGGAAGCGATCAGGGAGACCTTCCCCTGCGTCAAGGCCATCTCGCCCGAGGCCAGCTTGTGGTCGAACGAAGAGAAAAACGTGATCTACGGCAACCGCGGCAGCAGCTTCTCGGTGAAAGGGGTCCTGCCCGAGTACAATCAGATCGAGAAGTCGAAGATCCTGAAGGGACGCTTCCTCAACGACACCGACATCGCATCCAACCGCAAGGTGTGTCTGCTGGGTAAGAAAGTGTATGAAACCATGTTCGAGAAAGGCGAGAATCCCATCGGCAAGATGGTGAAAGTCAACGGGATCTATTTCCAAGTGGTAGGCGTGGTCCGTTCCTACACCGAGAACGTCGAAGTCAACGGTTCCGTCGATGAGTCGGTGATCCTGCCTTTCACCACCATGCAACAGGTGTATGCCATCGGCGACAAGATCCATTTCTTCGCCCTGGTGGCCGACGACGACACGCCCCTCAAAAGCATCGCAGACGACATCAAGCAGCTCCTCAAGGAGCGACACGACATCAGCCCCACCGACGAGGAGGCCATCGAGTCGTTCGACCTCTCGGAGATCTTCAACACCTTCAAGGGCTTGTTCTTCGGCATCCACATCCTGATCTGGATCGTGGGACTGGGCACCCTGCTGTCGGGCATCATCGGCGTGAGCAACATCATGCTGGTGACCGTGAAGGAACGTACCCGCGAGATCGGCGTGCGGCGCGCCATCGGAGCCAAGCCGAAGAACATCATCGGCCAGGTGCTGTCGGAAAGCCTGTTGCTGACCGTCTTGGCCGGACTGGTGGGCCTCTGCCTCGGGGTGGCCATCATGGCCGTCGTGGCGATGATCACCTCCAGCATGCCCAGCGACAACATGATGTTCCAGGATCCCAACATGGGCTTCAAAGCCGCCGTGGCCGCCACCGTCATCATCATCATTTCAGGACTCTTGGCCGGTGTTTTGCCCGCCTGGAGAGCGATACAGATTAAAGCCATCGATGCCATCAGGGAAGAATAAAAAAGAAGATAGACCAGACGCACCCCAGCGGGGTGCTCCTGTCGGTAGCCACGGGGTTGAGGAACGAAACCCCTGGAAAAAGGAAAAAAGAAGATAGACCAGACGCACCCCAGCGGGGTGCTCCTGTCAGTAGCCACGGGGTTGAGGAACGAAACCCCTGGAAAAAGGAAAAAAAGAAGAAAGAAAAAACATAAAAACATATCATCATGAAGAAATTCTTTAAAATCTTGTTTTTCATCTTGTTAGGTATCGGAGTCATCTGGACCTTCGTCTATCTTTTCAAGAAATCGAGACCCGAAAAAACCGTCTATGAAGTGGTGGAGGCCCGCATCGACACCATCCAGAAGACCACCGTGGTCACGGGCCAGATCGACCCGCGCGACGAGGTGGCCATGAAACCCCAGGTGTCGGGCATCATCGCCGAGATCCTCAAGGAGCCGGGACAGCAGGTCCAGCAAGGCGAGGTCATCGCCGTGGTAAAGGTCATCCCCGACGTGAGCAGCCTCTCCGCCGCCGAGTCGCAGGTACGGGTGTCGAAGCTCAACCTCGACAACGTGGAGAAGACCTACAAGCGCCAGGAGAGCCTGAAACAGAAGGGCCTCATCTCCGCCGAGGAGTTCGAGAAGTCGCAACTCGAATACCAGCAGGCCAAGGAGAGCTACAGCAACGCCAAGGACCAGCTGAACATCATCCGGGAAGGCATCTCGAAGAGCGCCACGGGGTACAGCAACACGAAGATCAAGGCCACCATCTCCGGCATGATCCTCGACATCCCCGTCAAGGTGGGTAACTCGGTGATCAACTCCAACACCTTCAACGACGGCACCACCATCGCGACCATCGCCAACATGAAAGACATGATCTTCAAGGGCAAACTCGACGAGACCGAGGTGGGTAAGATCCACGAAGGCATGCCGCTGGTCCTGACCATCGGGGCCATGAACGACCGCAAGTTCGACGCCGAATTGGAGTACATCGCTCCCAAGGGCACCCAGGAAAGCGGCGCCGTGTTCTTCGAGATGCGGGCCAAGGCCATCCTGCCCGACGACGTGTTCGTCCGCGCCGGCTACTCCGCCAACGCCGAGATCATCCTCGACCGGGCCATGGGTGCCGTGGTCGTCCCCGAGAGCTGCATCAGCTATGAAGAAGGCGAGACCTACGTGTATCGCTGCACCAAGGAAGACGAGCCGCAGGCGTTCGAACGCCAGGCTGTCAAGGTGGGCCTCTCCGACGGCGTCAACATCGTCGTCACCGAAGGCTTGAAGGCCGGCGATAAGATCAGGGGGAATGAAAGTGGAAAGAAGTAGTAAGAAGATAGCAGATAGGAGACAGAAGATAGGAGACAGAAGATAGGAGATAGGAGACAGAAGGCCGAAGACAAAAGGTAGAAGGCCGAAGGCAAAAATTAGAAATTAGAAATCAGAAATAAGCATATAATGAAGAAGTGTATCCTAATAATCACGTTATTGGCTGTGGCTTTCACGATGGGGGCGCAACAGCCTTGGACGTTGCAGCAGTGCATCGACTACGCCATGGAGCACAACGTGGGGATCCTCCAGAGTCGGTTGCAACAACAGAACGCCGACTACCAGCTCAAGATGAGCCAGAACGCCTGGCTGCCCTCGGTCAGCGCCAGCGCCAGCGAGGGACTCGGCTTCGGACAGTCGCCTTCCTACACCGGCGTGTATGTGTCCGACAACTCCTCGTCGGCTTCGGTGGGCATCAGCGTCTCCGTGCCGCTGTTCCAGGGACTGAACCTCTACAACACCAACAAAGCGAACCAGCTGAACTACGATGCCAGCGTCCAGGACCTCGAAGCCGCCAAGCGCGAGCTCCAATTGGCCATCATGGCCTATTACATGGAGGTGGTCTATTGCAAGGAGCTGCTGGGCGTCGCAGAGAAACAGCTGGAGCTCTCCGAGAGCCAGCACCAACGCACCCAGGAGTTGTTCCAGGTGGGCCGTCTCCCCGAGTCGAACGTCTATGAGAGCGCCGCCCAGGTGGCCTCCGACCGCGCCTCCCTCACCGAGGCGCAGAACAACCTGATGCTCAGGTTGTTGGATCTGGCCCAAGCCCTGGAGATCGACAACACGGAAGGCTTCGACGTGGTGGCACCTGAGACCTTCACGAGCGACGAGCTGCCGTTGGCCTCGCCGCAAAACACGATACAACATGCCTTGAACCACCAGCCCGAGCTATTGGCCGCCCAACTGCGCCTGCAGCAGGCCCACTACGACCTGAAGGCGGCCAAATCGGCCTGGTACCCCTCACTGAGTTTCTATGGGGGCTATTCCAACGGCTATTACCATTATTTCACCAACGACAACGCCAACATCCCCCTCTCGCAGCAGCTCAAGACCAACGGCCGCACGCAGTTGGGACTGTCGCTCAACATCCCGATCTTCAACGGCATGCAGACCAAATACCGGGTCAAGATGACCGAGCTGGGCATCGAGAACCAGCAGCTGAACATCGAGAACACCAGCAAGAAGCTGAAGAAGGAGATCCAACAAGCCTATTACAGCGCCGTGGCCGCCAAGGAGAAGTACGTGGCCGCCGAGAACAGCCTGAAGTCGTCGCAGCTGGCCTACGACTATGCCCAGGCCGGCTTCGAGGCAGGCAAGACCACCCTGATGGAGCTCAACGAGAGCAAGAACCGTCTCTATAAGGCCGAGTCGAGCCTGTTACAGGCCAAATACGAGTATCTCTATCGCTGCAAGGTGATGGCCTTCTACAACAACTTCACCTGATACAACGCCTGCCGGTGGTTGTTCCCGGTAGGATACAGGAAATAGAGCACCCTATCGTGTACCCGAAGCTGCTCCGCAAAGGGATAGCCGCTGAGGTCGAGCACGGGCGTGGCGGTACCCGTCTGCAAGTCGATGCGCATCAGGGTACAGAGGCCGTCGTTGAGGAAAAATGTGTAAAACTCCTTTCGGGCACGGTCCACCATCATGGTCTTCTTCCAGCGCTTGTCGGGCACCATCCCTCCTGTCCAATGCTTGCGCTCATGGTAAACGAGCGGATAGCTTTCTATAGCCATGCCGACCGAGTCGAAGACAATGGTCTCGCGATCGGTGTAATCGAACAGATAGAACTTGTTGTCGATGCTGTAGATCGGGTTATAGATGTAAAGCAGATGCGGGAAAAAGTTGATGGCATAAAAATAAAAGCTGTCCACCTGGCCTCGACTCGACCGCAGCACGTCGTCGAGGGCATCCTCATCCACGATATGATACAGCGGATACACCGTGTCGGCCGTCGGCGTCACGCAATAATAGTATTGTTCCAGGCCATAAAAGCCGTACCGACCCGTGATGACCACCTTATCGGAGGCCGCCACGATGGGCGCATAGTCGTGGTAGAACTTCTCGATGGAAATCGGGGCATACAAAAACAGGTCTTTCTTCCGTCCATCGGTGGTCTCGGTAAAACCCAGCTGACAGGCGTTTTCGGCGCTCACCACATGGATAAAGCCATAAAAATCCTTATAGAGGTTTTTGTAGGAAGACGAGATCGTCAGTGCATGAAGGGTGTCCAACTCAAACGACAGGTGAAGCAACTCGGTATTCCTTCGGCGGTAGGCGATGAGATAGATCCCATCGTCGCCGATCACATAGTCGAGCACACTCCGCACGGGGTTGTCGAAGGCGATATGGGGGGCATTGGCAGTAATATCCACTTCCAAGAGCTCGTGTTTTTTGGTGTTCATCTCGATTTTGAGCTCCTTCCCTATGAGATCCGCTTCCTTTACCGTATAACGAACCGGTTCATAGCCTATGTGCGCAAACCGTATCTTTTGACCTACCATGGGTTGGGACAGGGCGAATTGTCCGTTCTCGTCGGTTATGGATACCAGCAGCGAGTCGTTCAGGTAAACGCTCACATTTTCAATGGCGCGGCCTTTCTCGTTGACGCACACCCCTTGGAGATAAGGGCGTTCCTGGGCGATGACCTGAATCCCCCAGTACAGAAAGGCCAATACGATGTAAACGCTTCTGTTTTTCATGAACGTAATAGTGTTTCTTTAATTATTGATTTTCAACCTGTTGATCACCCCTTGTTTCCGGTTGCTGTCGTAGAACACGCTGTAGGCATAGCCGTCGTTCACCCGGAACACCCGCGGATAACTGCCTTTGCTGGCTTTGGAGCCCATGCCCACGATGCCTTCGGTGGGATGATAAAGGCCGAGATAGTTGACCCCGTCTTTAATAAACAGACCGTAAGCCTTCCCTGTGGCTTCATCTTTCAAGAACTCATTCTTGAAATAGCGCTCGCCTGAAGTGACCGTTAGCGGCCGTCGTGAAGCGACCTCAAAATCCTTGTTGATGGTCACGATTTCACGGTTGTCCACATCGACAAATTGGAGGTAATCCTTGAACAGGAGCGGTATGATACAGTATTCTTTTTTCGCGGCGATGGCACAATACCAATGTATTTTGAACATCAGGCTCCCGTTTTGCGCCAAGCTCAACAGATAGCCGTCCCAGACGCCTTCGTTGAGGAGGTCGATGCCATCTTCTTCGGCCACCACCTGATGGTATTCCGACACGATGGCCATCAGCTGCGACTGGCACCCGATGTAACCGATCGTATCCAGAAAGCTGCATAAGGGGTGTGGGGGTTTCTCGGGGTCGTCTTTCAGGATGTACTCGTAATTCTGGCTCTTCCCGTGGTTGTGTTTAAGCCAATGGATTCCCCTGTCGTGGACGACGGTTTTGGTGATGTAAGCCCCGTTGAATTCGCAGACAATCCGGAGTAATTTGTCGCGATAGTCTTCCCTCGAAAAGGGAGCCACCGAAAGAAGGTTGTCTTGGTCTGTCAGATAGATTTGCAGGCAGCTGTCCTGTCCCACCAGGATCATATTATGAAAGCAATCGACGTAGAGCTTTTCAAACAGCTTGTCGTAGTCTGCCCGCGCCTTTTCCGTGCCCTCCAAGTCCAGCACAACCATCGAAGAAGTCTTGGGTTTGTTTTCCAGCAAATAGATGTGGTCGCCAAGAAAAGCCATGTCGGTGATATTCCGCCCACGTTTCGACCGGTAAAAGTCGCGGCTCGCCGTTACGCCCACCTCTTGCAGGCTGTAGTCCTGTCTCCGCATCCTGAAGCTGACGTTGACGGAGTCTTGCTGCAACTGCTTCGGCAAGAGGCTCACGATGGTGTCTTGGTAGCCGATGCAGGAATAATAAAGGTTGATCTGTTGGGAGCGGTCGTAAACGGGCAAGGCATAATGCCCTTTGCCGTCGCTGCTGGTACCGTAGGGCGTATTGAGCACGCTGATGTTCACGTTCTCCACCCCGAGATTGCCATAGACCACGGTTTTGTTTTGGGCACCAAGATTCCCAAAAAGACACAGAAGCACTATGACGAGGAAGCATCTTTTCATGGGAACAAAGTTATTTACTAAAACAACAAAAAATCCATCCCATGAAGGCGGATATAGATTTTTACCAATGAATTATTGATTTAATTCACTGAATTTCTGTATGATAAGACTTATTGAAGTATAGATTTTCTGTTCGTTTTTCCAAACCGATAACGACTGTTTTGAAGATGATAGGTTCAGTTCAAAACAATGCCTTCTGCGGGCATCCTGAAGGAAAAGACATTCATTGGGGCAGTATGTTTGCGGTGATAACACGTTTTGGTTTGGGCTTCTGTGACACAGCGCGGGTAGTAATGAAGTGAGCCACGTGCCCTTCTGCCTGTTGATTATTATTTTCAAAAACAGTGTTTGCAATTCACAATACCATATTATATGGTACTTGATTCTTTTAATAGCCCAGCAACCGGATCCTTCCCTACTTTTTTCAGGAGGTTGGAGCGGTATTTCATCACGGTATTCTGACTCAACTCCAGGATTTCGGCTTCTTCCTTGATGCGGAATTCCAAGAAGTTGAGGATCAGCAAGTCGTATTCCTGATCGCTGAGATCGGGATAAGTGGATTTCAGTCGCTCGTAGGCATGGGGATATACCGCGTTGAAGGCCTCAAGGATGCGCTTGCGCTGGTTGCCCCGCGAGAGGATCTCCTTCGTCTGCCGCTGCAAATCCTCAAAGGTCTGTCGTTCAATGGCCGTTTGCGCCGCATTCAGCTGTTGGTCGTAGGCTTGACGCTCCCGGTCGTAGGCTTGGCGCTCTCGGTCATGCACCAGACGTTGTTTTCGGTTGGCCTTGCGCAACCGCAGGATCACCCAAATCATCAACAACAGCAACAACAACGATGCTGCAACGATAATGATGATCCGCCGATGCGATTTTTGTCGTTCCTGCGTGATGGTAAGGTCATAGTTTTCAGCCAAATATAAGGCGTATTGGTTGATGCCCAAGGTGTCGTCCTGGGCCAAGGCGATGTCAAGCAGATACCTTGCTGCCGTCATCTTTTCGTCGGGATCCATTGAAAACACCTGCTCCAGATAGACTTTGGCGGAATCCGACTGTCCAGCATAATAATACTCGGTACCGCGGTTCAGGTACTGATGCCAACGATCCTCCTCCCCAGCGGGTTTGGCAACGACGGTCCATGCCATCGCGCAAACGATTGCCAGGAGAAAAAGCCGTATGGTTTTCGATCGTGGACGCATACCTGATTCAATCTTTAATCTTTACCCTACTGAGCACCCCCTGACTCCGATCGCCGTCCAAATAGACGCTGTATGCATAGCCGCCATGCACCTTGAACACCCTCGGATAGATGCTCGGACAGGCTTTCTGGATCACGCCCACACTGCCTTTTTCCGGATTGTACAGCCCCACGTAATCCATCCCGTTTTTCACGAAGAAGCCGTAGGTCTTTCCTGTAAGTTCATCGGTAAGGAACTGATTCTTGAAATAGGAATCTCCCGATAGAATCTTCAAAGGCCTGGGGTCGGATACCTTGAACGCCTCATCGACCTCCACGATCTTGAGTCCCTGCAAGTCGATCAATTGCAGGATGTCGTTATATTTCAATGCCGCCGTATGGTATTCCTTGGCGACATTTTGACGGTACCATAGAATCTGAAGGTGGATGTTTAAGGTTTTGTTCAAGCGGCGCAAATCACCATCCCAAGTGCCCATTCGCAGCTCATTGGCACCGACAGGAACCGCATGGTCATACATGGCGATAATCCGGTTCAGATGAGCCTGACAGATTTCAACGGCCGCTGTGTTGATAAAACGGCATAAAGGATGGTTTTTCTTTTCAGGATCGTCTTTCAGGATGTACGAATAGGTCTGTGTTTGTCCATGAAACTCCTGGACGTGGTAGTCGTACTTGTCATAAACCATGCTACGGATCACATTGGCCCCGTTGAACTCCATCACAAATCTCGCCACTTTGTCGTTGAATTGTTGTTTGGAGAACGTCGTCAAAGGCAAGGCTTTCCACTGATGGTCGAAATACACTTGCAGGCAGCTGTCGCGGTTCAACAGCAGGAAATGCCCGAAGGGGTCGATATACAGTTCCTCATACTGCTGCCGGAACTCGGTTTCGCCCAGCTTGTTTCCATCCAGGTCGAGCAGGCTCAGCACCGAACTGCGGCTACGGTTCTCCAGCACCAGGATCTGATTTCCAGAAAAGGCCACGTCGGCGATATAGCGACCACTTTTGGTCCGATAGAAATCCTGGGCACGAAGGCTTCCTATCAGGCATAGCAACACCACGATGATCCAATATCTCTTCATGGGAACAAAGATATTGAATAATTCATCAATAAAAGATTCCCTGATGGAAAACTACAGATTTATCCAGAGCGCCATCATCCTTAATCCATTGAATTACTGAATTTTTCCTATGGACGTAGTATAGATTTTATTGTCTCAAACACCGCACTTCGCCACCCAATTCATACTCGATGGGACCATAATGTTTGGCGTAGTACAGCTCCGTGGGGAAGGTGTTGCGGGTAACGGCATCCTGGTCGGTGATCCTGAAGTGCAACACGTCGTTGTAAACCACCCCGTTCACCTCATGGCTACGGAGCATCTCCATCGAACAACGATATTGACGCTCGATAAACCTTTCATCGCTGCATGTCGTGCAGGTAAAATGCTCGCCATCTACATTGACATCGAACTGCACGTCATAGAAACACAAGGCAAAATGGGTGTTCTTGCTGTAATAATTGGTGACACCCAGATAACAGGCACGACCCTCATAAAAGCTGACGCGACCCTCCTGATGAATGTTTTCACAAAGGTCTTCATCGGTCTTCACAAACATGAAATAGGAAGCGCCCTCCACCATACCGGCTTGGGGAGCCGAAAAGTCAAACTCCTGGGTGATGCCGTTCTGGTCTTGAACGTAGAACGCCAACTTGTCCTGGTCCACAAACCATTCCTTGAAGCGGTCATCCACATAGTGGTATTCCGGTTTCACACACGAGGTGAGGGCCATCAGCAGCACGACGGCCAACCAAATCTTATTCTTCTTCATAACGCAAGTATTTTTCACCGTTCGACATTTCAATGGCAATCACGCCCTTTTCATAATTGTAATAGAGCCTCTCGATATAGATGCCCTGCAGGTCTTGGTTCTCGTTGGGGAACTCGAACACGTCGTGATAGACATGACCGTTGACCTCGAAGGTCTCATGGACCTTGAACAGGTCCGTGGGTTCCCCGATGAAAGGGATGGAGGCATACATTTGATGACAGCTCAGCTGGGCATACTTGTGCCGGGCTGGATAGTCATAATATACACTGTCAGCCATGTAGCCATTAGAGAAACGGATGTCGATGTCGAACAGCGGATATTCGGGCTTGCAGGTGGTGATGTCGATTTCATAGTCGAAATACACTGTTGGCGAGGGTTTGCTTTTTTCCAAATGTTCGTCAAAGCCCCAAGCATTGTTGCCTTGGGACTTCACCCGGTAGCGCATCACCTGGAAGGGGATGACTACCCGATCGCTTTCATGTTGGAGATAAAAGGTCTGGCCGTCCTCGTAAGGCACGGTGGCAAGATACTGTTCCGGAATCGGACCGAGGTCGATGTACTCGGGCTCTTTGTTCGGGCATCCCGTAAAGCCGATGACTGCTACAAAAGCCGTCAACAAAAACAAGATTCTTTTCATGGTTCGATGATTTGAAATTTCACATTGCAAAGGTATAACAGATAAACCTCATTTGTTACGGGTTTCGTATCCGTTACAAGATATTTTACCAATAACTAGCTGTTATTGAATTATTTGATATGTTGTCATTACAACTTTTCAGAAACATGTCCTTAATGGTAGAACGATGCTTCCTGAATTAAAACCACTTGGATTGTAAAGCAGAAAAACTTGTAATCAAAAAACCTAATTCATTGATAATCAAAACCGCCATTTTGAAATCGTTTGTAACGGCCACTACCAAGTGCATTTTGTTCGAAAAGAGTTCCTAATTTTGCGGAAAAGAAACACCTCAACATGGTTAGGTCATTGTTTTTCTTCGGCATCGTCCTCCTCCTACTTCCCTCCTGCACCTTCCGCTCGAAGGCCAAGACGGAGCGTATGGAGGCCGTGGTGAACGAAGTGCGCGACCGTTACCGTGCCGACGAGGACATCAGCAACGACGACCAGATCTTCGAGGCGTACGACT
>JAEFAE010000009.1 GCA_016291135.1 Bacteroidales bacterium | reverse complement strand
CGATCTGGCAGGCGTTGTTGGTTTGGATGCGGTACTTGTTCTCGACGGCGATGCTGTTGAGGTTGCCGATCCAGTTGCTGTTGTTGGGGTTGTATTGGTCGAAGCCGTAACCTTTTGAGGTGATCTGTTTTGCGTTGTCTTGGAGGTTGTTCTCGACTTGGTCGATCAAGTCGTCGGCGACGAGGGGCGAGGAGAACCAGTTCCAGCCTTGGGCAAGCGTGATGGTTTGTTCGGTCACTTGTCCTTGCGTGACTTCGCCACTGAGGCTGACGTTGGAGGTGATGTCACCCGTAGCCACGGTGAGGGTCTCGTTAGCATAAGTGCCTTGAGAAAGCCCAGCCTTCATGCGGACATAGACGTTCGCGGTGAGGAGGTCGACGGTGGGATCGGTGGGATCCACGGGGGTGTTGGGCGTCTCGATGGTGATGTCATCAATGCACAGCATCCATTGGTCATAGCAGTCGAAGTGCCGGATGGCCACATAGCCCGTGCCGCTATAGGCACTCAGGTCGGCAGTATACTCATACCACACGCCGTCGACGATGGTACGAGTGTTGCCTGTCCTTCCGGCTTTGGCATGCAGCGTCCAAGCCTCGACTTGGGTGAAGCTGTTGATGCTGGTGTTGTTGGTCGTGGAAACGAGCAGGGCGAAGTGCTCGCTGCCATAGTCGTCGTTGGGGTTGGATGCCCAGAAGGTGATGCTGCCTCCAAGGGTGACCTGGGGCGAGACGAGATAGTTGTCGGGATGGACACCCGTGCCCGTGCCGCTCTCAGTGCCGGAGATGTAGGACTCGGACAATACAAAGCCATTCGAAGAACTGTGGCCATAGCCGGAGGTGTAGTCGCGAGGTGTGTAGTCGGTGCAGTGCATCCAATTGTTCGGGGAGTCGCCAGTGGAGCCCTTTAGGAGGGTCCATCCCTGAATGCCGTCCTCGAAGTCGTAGGTGGTGGCATCACGACTACCCTTGCTCTCGGAAGAGAGGGTCAGTGAGACTCCATAGTTGCCGTTCTCGGCATCGCTGATCTCGAAATTGTCGGGGGCAGTGAGGGTGATGTTATCGGTGAGGTCTGTGCCGATGACGGCGAAGCTCTTTACGGCGGACGGGCCTTCGCCTTGGGTATAGAAGAAGCCTTCCATGGCGTTGGGCGACACGGCCAACGAAGCGTCATTACCACCAACGGTCATCGTGAAGGTGATCTGGTTGTTGGAGGTGACGTAGGTGCCGCTATAGCTGCTAGGTGAGGTGGCGGTGTAGTTGGTGCCGTCACTGTAGATGCGCAACGCTCTGTTGGCGCCTGTGGAATAGACGTAGAACTTGGGCGAATTGTTGGAACTGCTCACATAGCTACCGGTGTTGTCATCCACGCAGACGACCAAGTTGCTGGTGCCGTCATACTCGAACGGAGTAGTGAGGGTGATGGTGGTCCATCCGGAGGATTGGAATGCGACGCTGCCGCTGAACACCTTGTCGCCACTGCTCACGGTCTCCCAACCGGTCTGGCTGGAAAAGGCGGTCTTGGTGGTGTGTTTCAGATAGACATCAAGCGTTCTGGTAGTCGACTTGGAATTGGACACCTTGAAGGCGATCTTGGTGATGGTGCCGGCTTGGCCGACTTCCGAAGCCGTGTAGATCTGCTGTGTGAGGGAGTACTTGTAATAGGCGTAGGTTGGGAGGTAACTGTCGGCGCTGTTGCCGCTGCCGATGGCGACTTCGGCTTCCTTGTTCATCTTGAAGATGCCGACGACGGTGACATCGAAGGCGGGCAGGACGAAGCTGTTCCCAGTGACGGAGACGGTGTTGCGGACGTTACCGGTCTGGTATACAAGCCAGGTGCTGAGGGAATAATCCGTCTCAGGTGTGGCGGTCAATGTGATGGTCGTGCCGGGGATGGCGCCAGTAACAGAGGCAGTGACGGTGCCGTGCTCAACCTCGGCAATGGTGACATTACAGCCCTGCACGAAGCTTGCGTTGACGGTGACGTCGGCGTTGGGCATGGTGAACTGGTTGTTGTTCACCGCAATGGTATTGTTGTTGGCATCGCGGACATCCCATACCGAGAAGAAGTAGCCGTCGTTGGCCGTGGCGGTCAGGGTGACCACATCGCCCATGTAGGCGGTGTTGACGTTCGCACCGATGGTGCCTCCCTCAACGGTATTGCAGGTCACGCTGTGAGCGACGAGTTGGTCAAAGTTGGCGACATAGGCTCCCGCAGCTGTCACAGTGAAAGTGTAGGCTGGATTGGTGGAGACCTGTGTGCCGTTCTTGGTCCATTTGCTGAAGGCGTAGCCGGTGTTGGCCGTGGCCGTCAAGGTGCAAGAGGTGTTTTCATAGAAGGTGCCGCCACCGCTGACGGTGCCGCCGTTAGTCGGGTTGGCACTGGCTGTAATGGTATATTGCGGGATGGCGGTGAAGGTAGCGGTATATTCGCCCGCTGTGCTGGAAGTTACCGTGAAGGTGTAGGTGGCATCGGTCGAAACCACGTTGTTGCCCTTCTTCCAGTTGGTGAAGGTGTAGCCCGTGGCAGGCGTGGCTGTCAAAGTGCACTGGGTGTTCTCGTAATAGGAGCCAGCGCCGCTGACGGTGCCGCTATTGGTCGGGGTGACCTTGGTCGTGATGTCGTATTTTGTACCGCCGACGACCGAGATGGTGCCGAGGTATGTCACTCTATCAAATCCAAACACACAAAGGGTAAGCTCGCTACCAGCAGTTAAGGTACCACTGACGTTGATGGTGGCCGATCCGTTACTCACGGTGGCCTTACCCAAAATGTTGTGGTTGGCGTCGGTGATGGTAGCTACGGCTCCGTTGCCGTTCGTGACATTCACTGCGTAATTACCGCCTGAAACAGCGATGGTTCCTGTGTGTGAAACCGTCATGGCCTGCGGGGTCTTGGTACGAATCAGCATACTCGGGTCACCATAGAGAATCCAGGCCTGGTAGGTGCCAACAGCGGATTGATCCGTGCCATAATTATCAAAGATACCAAAAAGGCCATTGATGGAGACACCGCCCCAGGTGTGTTTGGTACCACCGGAGTTGGAAAGCCCTGCCAAAATATCGACGCATTCGTCTTGTGCCCACATGGGCGGGATCCAAGGTTGGCTGATGTAAGACATCAAAGTACCGATGGCACCCGTAGGGTTATTGTTGTTGGTGGCATTCATCCAAGCTTCGGCGAAGCAGTCACTGCTATAGTCGTATTTGCCAACAAGGCAGGCTACTGACCAAATAAAAGGTAACATGTTCTCGTTAGTCAGGGCATTGACATGGGAAACGCTATAGCTGGCAACGCCCCACATGGTTTCGGCGCCATGGTTGCAGTAATTGACGATACCAACACCGCCGTTGATGTCAGCGGAGATCTGCGCTGCGGTGGCAGTATATCCACTGAGGTTTGCATAACGCTGATAAACAGTGGAATAACCATAGTTTAACAAGTCGGTGCGGATGACGTCCATGTGCTCGTAGTCGTCCTCACCATTGTGACCACTGCCACCTTCTTTTTTGGCGATGCCTTCCGCTTTCTGAAGCCAAGTGGCGGAAGTCGTCAGATCACGTTCGTAGGTGATGACACGGTTGCATTGGGTGGTCACGCGTGCTGCGGTGCTGGCAGAGAAACGACCGATAAAGACGTCGTTGTAGTAGTCGCTACCCACAATTTGTCCGTAGGCATTGTCGCCTTTGCCAGCGTAAGAAGAACCTCCGCCGGAGTAGGTGTATCCTGGGATTTGGGCCACGTCGCCGACGAGCAGCACATGGGTGATGTTATTGTTGGCGTTGTACTGATTCTTAATGTAAGTTTGAATGGCCGAATAGGAGGAACCTGCGGTGCTGGTGCCCACGATGGTGGTGTTGATACCACGGGTCTTCTTCCAGTTGACGAAGTCAGTCATGTTGCTGATGAAATTGTCGTAGCAGATGATGAGCAGGTCGCCTTCCTCATCGAGGGCAGTGTATTTGGCCATGCTTTCTTCATAGTTGAGGAAGTGACGTTGATACACGCTCTTGAAGTCGGCGCTGATCTTCACCTCGTTGCCACGGCGGCTTTCGATGACGTTCTCGCCTCGGTTATCCACCTTGTACATCTCCACGGTCATGTTGTAGTATACGCGGAGGGTCTTGGTGACGGGGTTGTAGGCAAAGGGGAAGACGGCCATGTTCTGTCCGCGGAAGTCACGGATGATATAGGGCTCGTACATGGTCAGGCTCTTCTCTGGGAAGAAAGCGTCGGTTTCGTAGCACTTGCCGTAGGTGTAAGGCACGGTTTCGGGATCGATGGTGCGTGGGAAGTCGCCCTTGGAGGGAGCGACCTCGATGCCTGCGAAGTCCATGTACTGGGCGTCGATGACGCGTACACTCATGCTGGCCTTGTCGCCGATCATCAAGGGGATGCCGGTCATCGGCATGTCGGGTTCGCCGGCTTGGGCGGTGCTGACCGATTTGGGAACGGTAATCACATGGGCTTCACCTTTGGGCGTGGTCACGCTGGTGGTGTAGAAGCCAGGGACTTGAACGTTGACCTTGATGCTGTTCTCCGAGGAGGAGATCAGCTGGGTCTGGAAGGTCTCAGGCCGGTCGCTCAGGACTTTGTTCCATTGCGTGCCAGTCTGGAACTGCGCAAACGCCATCGAGCAGAAGATGGAGAGCGCAAATAGGAAAACACCTTTTTTCATCATATTTTAATTTATATTCACAAAAATATATTAATCAATATTATTTATATATAGAAATACCTTATCCTCACTGGCATTTGATCTATAGAGATAGCCTTTCCCTGGTTCAAGCGTTTGAAGTGTGCCGATCCAGCGTTGTAGGGTGGCACTGTATTGCGAAAAGCCGTCGTGTTGGGATTTGATCTCATCGCCGTCTTCCGGAGAAAGATTGGAGAAGGCTTCGGTCAACGTGAGGCTATGGTCGACAGGGACACCAATCCAGTTCCATCCATTTTTTAAGGTGATGGGATGTTCCGTGGGATCGACAGGGATGCCGTTTAGGGTGATGGTACAGCTTTCAGCAACCCGAATCTTGTAGGCTTTTTCGACGCAGAAACCACTGAGGTTGCCCATCCAATTGCCGTTTGCGGTGTTGAGCATGTCGAAGCCGTCGTGATGAGATGAGACTTGGATGCCATGTGTGCCTAAAGCTGCTTCCAGATCGGCCTTGCTGATGTCCAGGTTGGTGCTCCACCATGTCCATCCGGTATTGAACGTATAGGTCTGTTCCAAGGTGGCCGGGCCTTCCTCAATGGTGAAGTGGTGCGGCTCGTCGGCACCAAATACCGGTTGGGTGTAACGATGGTTGGATTCGTCGGCACCGAAGACGTAGTAGTCGACTGAAGCACCGTAGTGATGGCCCGTAATGTATCCGACATATTCATTGGCATTGCCGGTAGCGGTCATGGAGGCGGTTTGCCATGCGCCATTGTCAATGCGATAATAGACGAGGAGCGAGTCTTGTTTGAGGCTCTCGCCGCTATAGGCAATGAATTTGCTGGTAATGGCGATGGATTCCTGCATGGGCTGCTCACCGAACACCACGTTACGATGGTCCACAAAAAGCATGTCGAAGTCCATCACGCCACGGGTACGGCAGTGAAGGGCGTCGGTGTTTTCCCATGGGGTGTTGCTTGCTCCCGTCACACCAATGATTTCGTAGCCGGGTAGGGCATTTTGATAGACTTGCAACGCCTTGTTGTTGTAGGTGCTGTTGGAACCCATTGGTACGAATACGGTCTTGTTGACAATCAAACTATTGGTGTAAGGAGCTACGGTGTAGCCGCCGGGTTCTTCCACACGGTACACCTTATAAGGATAGCCCCAGCAGCAGTTGGTGTTGGCGAAGAACTCGGCCACTTGCTCGTATTCATCGTATTGGCTGTTTGTGGTAGGCAGCTTTGCGATGAGGATCTTGTCGGGTGCGAGAAACTTGCCCCAGCAATCTACGTGGGCGATGTAGTCACCTTGCGGATCGATGGTGATATGGTAGGGGTCAATGCCAAGATAATTTCTCATCTTGGTCCGAACATTGTCTTCGTCATGGTTGTTTTCGTTCAGAATCAGTTCGTCGGAAACACCCACACCGCGACCGTCTTCCATCATGTTGCCGCCGGTATGTTGGAGGTTCATGCCATAAACGGTGAGCCCAAGTTGTTGTCCCATGCGAACCGGCACCATGTTGTCGTTTTGACGGGGACGGTTATAGGCATTGTCAACGATGGCAGGCTCCAGGTCGTTGAAGATGTACCACGGACCATAGTCGCGTACCCAGTACGAGTCCGTTGACATGTTGTAGTAGGTAATGTTGCTCATGTTGCAGCCAGCATTTTGGAAGGTGTTTCTGGCTGAGGATTGCTGGCTGGAAGAGACAATGCAGTAAACCTTGGTGCGCTCCGACAGTTGCTTGACAAGGCTGGTCGGGATGCCGAGCGGGTAGCGGATCGTCACTGCCTGCATGGGCTCGAATTCGGCAGGGAATCGTACGTAATCGCCCGTGGGAGGGTCGGTTTCCTGATAGATGGAACTGCGATTCCCCGAAAGCATCTCCTCTTCGGAGAGGTAGTGAAGCTTTTTCCAATCGGGTTGTTTGTCTTGCTGACTGAATGCCGTCCAAGGGATGAGGCATAAGCAACCTAAAAGAATAATAAAAAGTCGTTTCATATCTAATGAAAATAAAACCAACAAAAATAGTTATAATTGTTTATTTATCAATAGGTTTTGTTCGCCTTTTTTCATAAAAAAAGTTAATAATTCCGGATGATAAAACAAAAAAATCCGCCGGATTGCTCCGGCGGATTTTTTGACTATTAGCTTTTAGCTATTCACTTCACGACAAGTTTTCCGTAAAGGACATTGCCCTGACGGTCGGTGACCTTGACGGTGTAGAGACCGGCGGCAGTCATGCCTTGGATCTCCAAGGCGCCTTTGTTGAGGGCTTGGTTGTTGACGCGAGCGCCGAGGGCGTTGAAGACCTCGATGGTGGCGTTTTCGGCGTCGAAGCTGTCGGGCAGTGCGATCTGGACCTGCTCACCCCTTTCGGCCGGGTTGGGGAAGAGGGCGAAGGTGCCGGAGGCGCTGTGGAGGACGACGGGGCGGTTGAGGCTTCCGAGGGCCTCGGCGGCCGAGAAGCGTTCGGTTTCCTCGAGTTCGACGACGTTGCCGTTGGCGAGGGCCTTGAAGGAGACGGTCTCGCCATCGTTGCCGCCAACGGTGAGGAAGGCGAGGTGCTGCTTGAGGGATTCGACGTAGATCATCCTGACGGCGCCGCGGCACTGTCCGTCGACGAAGGCGGCCAGCTCGATGTCGTCGGAGGCGATGCCGTCGATCTCTACGAGTGCGGTGACGCACATGATGTCGGCGAAGGCGGCGTTGTCGGCCTTCCAGAAGGAGGGCTCGTCCACTTGTACGGTTCCGTCGTCACCCTTGCCGCTGGCGGAATAGACGAGCTGCTTGCTGTCATCGGCCTTGGACCTGTAGATGTAGCCCTGTCCGGGTTTGAGGGTCTTGCCGTTTGCGGCGAGGGTGCCGATCCACTTGGTGCCCGAATACTCTGCGAAGCCGTCGTTCTTGGACTCGAAGCGGTCGCCGGTTTCGGGTGTGAAGTCGGCGAGTGCGTCGTTGAGAGTGGTTTCAGAGGAGAGGGGGTAGCCGATCCAGTTGGCGCCCTTGTTGAGGGTGATGGGGTGTTCGGCGGGATTGGCGTTGTTTCCGGTGATGGCGATCTGGCAGGCGTTGTTGGTTTGGATGCGGTACTTGTTCTCGACGGCGATGCTGTTGAGGTTGCCGATCCAGTTGCCGTTGCTGGGGTTGTATTGGTCGAAGCCGCTGTTTTTGGAGGTGATCTGTTTTGCGTTGTCTTGGAGGCTATTCTCGACTTGGTCGATCAAGTCATCGGCGACGAGGGGCGAGGAGAACCAGTTCCAGCCTTGGGCGAGCGTGATGGTTTGTTCGACGGCCGGGACGGTCTCCGAGAAGTTGGCCACCAGGTCTCTGTTGCCGTCGCAAGTAAAGAGGTAGGTGCTCTCAGTGCTGACTTCAACGCCGTTTTCAGTCCAATTGACAAAATGATAGCCTTCGTTGGCTGTAGCGATGAGGTGCGGTGTGGCTTGGTCATGATAGACGCCAGCTCCGCTTACGGTACCACCTTCAGCCGGGTTGGCAACAGCAGTGATGGTGTAGTTGGTGTATTCGCCTTCGGTGACTTCACCGTTGAGGGTGACGTTGGACGTGACTTCACCTGAGGTCACGGCGGCCGTGCCGGTATAATTGCCTTGGGTGAGGTTGGTCTTCAGTCTGACATAGACGTTGGCGGTGAGGAGTTCGATGGTAGGATCGGTGGGATTGACGGGACTGTCTTCGGGTTGCACAATGTTGACGTCGTCGATCTTCAAGATCCATTGGTCGTTACAGTCGAAGTGGCGGATGGCGATGTAGCCGGTGCCGCTGTAGGCACTCAGGTCAACGGTGAATTCTTGCCATTCACTGCCTGAAGTTGCATTGGCGGAATACGTCCAGGTTTGCACCGTTGTGAAGTCGCTGGCGCTGGTGCTGCCCGTTGTCGAAACCATCAGTGAGAACTTCTCGGCGCAATAGCTGACATTTTGGACACCGGCATGGAAGGTGATGCTTCCGCCGAGGGTCACCTGGGGCGAGACGAGGTAGTTGTCGGGGGTGACGGCGGTTCCGGTGCCGCTCGAAGAGCCGGAGATGTAGGACTCGGAGAGCATGAAGCCGTCGGAACTGCTGTAGCCATAGCCGCTGGTGAAGTCATTGTTGGAGGTGGGATATTCGGTGTTGTGCATCCAGCTGTTGGGCGAAGTGGTGCTGCCTTGGAAGGTGGTCCAGTTTTGCCAGCCGGTCTCGAAGTCGTAGGTGAGGGTCTCACGGTTGCCTTTGCTTCCGGATGTAAGCGTCAAGCTACTACCGTAGGTCCCGTGTTCTTCGTCACTGATCACGAAGGCTTCTGGAGCGGTGACGGTGATGTCTTCGGTGAGGTCCACGCCGATGATGGCGAAGCTTTGGGCGTCTGTCGTTCCGGATCCCTCAGCGTATGTGAAGCCGCTCAGGACGTTGGGCGAGACGGTCAGCGAGGCGTCGCTGCCACTCGTGGTCATCGTGAAGGTGATCTGGTTGTTGGAAGTGACGTAGGTTCCTGTGTAGCTGCTCGGTGAGGTGGCGGTGTAGTTGGTGCCGTCGCTGTAGATGCGCAGGGCCCTGTTTGCATTGGTGGAATAGACATAGAACTTGGGCGAGTTGTTGGAACTGCTTACGTAGGATCCAGTGTTGTCATCCACGCAGACGACCAGGTTGCTCGTACCATCGTACTCAAACGGAGTGCTGAGGGTAATGGTGGTCCAACCAGAGGATTGGAACGCGACGCTGCCGCTGAACACCTTGTCGCTGCTGCTCACGGTCTCCCAACCGGTCTGGCTGGAGAAGGCGGTCTTGGTGGTGTGTTTCAGATAGACATCAAGCGTTCTGGAAGTTGACTTGGAATTGGACACCTTGAAGGCGATCTTGGTGATAGTGCCGGCTTGACCGACTTCCGAAGCCGTGTAGATCTGCTGAGTGAGTGAATAATTGTAATAGGCGTAGGTTGGCAGGTAGCTGTCGGCGCTGGTGCCGCTTCCGATGGCGACCTCGGCCTCCTTGGTCATCTTGAAGATGCCGACGACGGTGACGTCGTAAGCGGGGAGCACGAAGCTGTTGCCGGTGACGGCGACGCCTTCGCGGACATCGCCTGTCTTGAAGACCATCCAACGGCTCAAGACGTAGTCGGTGGCGGGAGTGCCGGTCAAGGTGATGGTGGTGCCGGGGACGGCGAAGGTGGCCGAGGCGGTCACGGTGCCATGCTCCACATCGGCAATGGTGACGTTGCAGCCTTGCACGAAGGTGGCGCTGACGGTGACGTTGCTGTTGGGCATGGTGAACTTGTTGTTCGACACGGTGATGGGGCTGTTGTTGGCGTCGCGGACATCCCATGCAGAGAAGAAGTAGCCGTCGTCGGCCGTGGCGGTGAGGGTGACCTCATCACCCATGTAGGCGGAACTGACGCTGGCGCTGATGGTACCGCCCTCAACGGTGTTGCAGGTCACGCTGTGTGCGACGAGCTGGTCGAAGTTGGCAACATAGGAGCCTGCGGCGGTGACGGTGAAGGTATAGGTGGGGTTGGTGGATACCTGCGTGCCGTTCTTGGTCCACTTGCTGAAGGCATAGCCTGTGTTGGCCGTGGCGGTCAGCGTGCAAGAGGTGTTTTCATAGAAGGTGCCGCCACCGGTGACGGTGCCTCCGTTGGTCGGGTTGGCACTGGCAGTGATGGTATATTGCGGGATGGCGGTGAAGGTGGCGGTGTATTCACCAGCGGTGGTTGAGCTCACGGTGAAGGTGTAGCTGGCGTTGGTGGAAACCACACTGTTGCCCTTCTTCCAGTTGGTGAAGGTGTAACCCGTGGCAGGCGTGGCTGTCAAAGTGCACTGGGTGTTCTCGTAATAGGAACCTGCGCCGGTGACGGTGCCGCTATTGGTCGGGGTGACCTTGGTGGTGATGTTGTATTGTGTGCCACCCTGCACCGTGATGGTGCCGAAATAGGGCTGGTATTGCTGGCGGGTGACCACCACATAAAGGGTGCCGCTGTTGGGGATGGCATTGGTGAAGTTCACAGTAGCCACACCCGACGTGTTGGCCTCAGCAACGCCGTAGATGACCGAGCTGTTGTCGGTGACAGCGACGTAGGAACCAGCCACGGCGTTCACAGTGATAGAAGTGGTACCAGGGGTAACCGTGCTGGGAATTGTCACCGTGTTCGCTTCAGGCTTGGTGATGTAAGGCATCACAGAACCATCGCCAAAGGTGTGGTAGAACTGGAAGTAATAGTGAGCCGAGTTGTTGCAGTTGCCATCGGTGACACTGCTGTTGGTGTTGCCGTTACTGACAGCCTGTTGCACGGCGAGGTTGCCTACATAAAGCAACGATGAGGCCGAGTTCCAATATTGGTCTTCAAACATAATATCATAAACGCCTTTTGAAGAAGCCGATTGAGTCGGGTAGTTGCCTGCAGAGTAGGAATGTGCTCCAACTGCCCAATAAAAGTCCTCATACCAATAAGAATAAGGTGAGCAGCCCACGTAAGCCACGGCACCTGCGTTAGGTACACGAATCATGGTCTCGGCAAAGCAGGCATTAGTGCCAATGGCAGAACCCGGGGAATAGGTCGTCGAGGTGTTGTTGAAGTTACCCGTCAGACAGCAGTTACCGACACCAAAGAAATACTTGCCAGTATTGGTAAGCGTGGCCACATGGGCGGCCGTCATCTTAGGCTGATACCATTCCTGTTTGTCGCCATGGGCGGTATAGTTCAAGAAACAAACGCCATTGTTGATGCCGTTGTAGCAACCGTTGTTGCTGCCGCTGTAACCAGCAGTGGAACTTGTGGAGATGGTGGCGCTGATGGTACCGTTTTCAAAGCCACCGTAGGTAGTGTTGCTTGATTTGAAGTAATAGTTCGTCGCATAATTAATGGTGGGCTTGGCCACGCGGCTGGTCCAGTTGGAATCCCAACCACCAACGAGGATCACGTTGTTCAAGTAGTTGCCACCATCGGTGAACTCATATTTCTCGTAAGTCAACACCTTATTGATATAGTTGGTCAAGTGGGTGGTGTTCTCCACCGACATACGGCTGTAGTACATGTCGGGGAAGTAGTTGCTCGTGTTTGAAGAGAAGTTGACGCTTGAATATCCAAGGTCGGAAGCGCAAGACTCGTCAACAGTCTTTGTCATGTATTGAGGTACTTGTCCGGTGTCGCCAATCACAATCAGATAGGTGTAGGCGTTGCCTGCCGAAACGGAGGCGTTGTATTTCGTTTTGATGAAGGAGGCGATGGCACTTGCGGTGGTGCCGGTCTCATCGGTGTAATAAATGTCAACATAATAACCTTTCTGGAGCTTCCATTGCAGCCATGAGGTCAGTGCGCTGTTGTTTTTGAAACCTGAATAGCAAATCACCAACATCTTTACCGGCGTGTTGTACATGTCGGGATGGTCGGTGTAAGCATCCCTTGTGCCACCGGTCAGCATGTCGATGTTGAAGATCTGGTCATAGACGCTGGTAAAAGCAGGGCTGAAAGTGTTGTGGAACATCTCCTCGGTGCTTTTAGCATCGCCGTTTTCGAAATTGACGGTCACCTCGATGTCGTTATACACCTTCACGGTGCCGGCAGCGGGGTTATAGCGGACGGGTTGCACGATGAGACGACCCATCGTGATGCCACGCATGGTGCCGAGCACCTCGACCATGGCAATCGGATCGTCGTTGTAACTGTTGCGAGCGTAGGCAGCCTCGTTATAGGCGTACGCTACCGTGCTCGGCTCAACGTCCTTGCGAATTGGAGCCTGCATGGCGGAAATGGTGCCAATACCATAGTCACTCAAGGTGTACGACGTTTCGGAATGGGATCCTACCGTAACATTAGGGGTAGCTCCCGTGGGAATGGCAATGAGCCGGGTGAACATCGGTAATTGCGGTTCGCCAACGTTGCCGTTGGGATAAGCGCCTTCGATGTAGATTTCTGAAAAGGTACCGCGCTCGGTTTCGACTTTCTGAGCCTCAAGGCCAGAGAAAGAGAAGGTGGCCTTCAAACTCGTCATGTCGCTTTTCACGCATTCAGCCTTGTCAGCTGAACGGAACTGAATCTTGTTCTGCGCCACGGCGGTTGCGCCAAGGATGAGGCAGAACAACAGGAATAAAACTTTTTTCATAATATACGGTTATTAGTTGCTTTGAATTGTTCTCAGTGAAGCTTGCGTGGCTTCCTTCCGGTTCGGGGTCGGGAAGGTCAAGGTCAACGGGGTAGAACCCGTATTCAGGTACATGAAGCCCATGCCGGGTTCTAACGTGCCGAGTGATCCGCTCCAACCATATTCACCAATATAGTTGGCATTTTGTGAGGCGTTCTTGATGAGGTCACCTTCGTTTGGGGTGATTCCAGACAAGGCGGTTTGCAGGCTCATGGGTTCGGAGGAAAGGAAGGCAATCCAGTTCCATCCGGGAACCAAAGTGATGGGATGGGCGGCGGGATCGGCGGGTAGGGCAGTGAGGTTGATCGTCGTGGCGTTTTCAACGAGGATCATGTACATGGATTCGTTTGCGAAGGGCAGGTTGTTCGACCAAGTGTCACCCTCAAGCATGGTGTTGCTGCCGACGTTCTTGATCAAAGCCGTGGTGTTGGTGGCGGCGATGCCAGCTTTGAGTGCATCGATGACGGCCTCGTCGAATTCGACATAGCAGGAGAACCAGTTCCAACCAGGGTACAGCTGAAGGGTCTGTGTCACGGTGGTAACCGGCGGCTCGTCCTGGTGGACTTCGCCGCCGAGGGAGACGGTCTGCGTGGTGGAACCGGATTGGAGTTGCAAGGACTCGTTGTAGCTACCGCCGTTCAATCCTGCCTTCAGCCGGACATAGAGTGTAGTATAGATGACCGGGGAGTCTTCTAGGGTGAGGCTTGCACTAAAGGGGCCATCGGGAACGTTGGCCAATTCATAGTGTTCTGGGGCGGTGACGACCAAGGCGTCCGAGGTGGAGGCCAACAAGGTGAGTGGCTGCGCCTCCGAAGGTCCTTCTCCAAACGCATATCCGAAGCCATCCATCGATTCAGGGAAGACGTTGATGGTGGCGGCATCGTCGGGGTCGTAGAAATTGAACTGGATTTGGTTGCATTGGCCCACGCGGGTGCCGTTATATCCGGCAGCGCTTGCCGTGGTGGGATTGTAGTTGAGGTCGTTGCCCGAAATCCTTAGGGTGCGGGTTCCTCCGGAAGAATAGACGTTACACTTGGGCGCTTCGGCCGATGCCAAGGCGGTGCCGGTGTTGTCGTCGACGCAGACCAACAAGTTGCTGGTGCCGTTGTATTCAAAGGGAGTGTCGAGGAAGATGGTGAACCATCCCGATTCGAGGTATTCGACTTGCCCGGAGAACACCTTGTTGGAAGCGCTGATGGATTCCCAGTCGTGGTTGTTGCCAAAGGTGGCTTTCGAAGTGTGTTTCAGATAGATGTCGAAGGACCTGCTGGCAGGGTTGGCCGTGTTGCGGAAGGCGATGGCGGTGATGGTGCCCGAACGCCCCAGTTCCTCGGCCGTATAGATCTGCTCCGACAGACTGAATTGGCTGACGGTGCTGGAAGGCAGGTTGGCATTGGTGCTGTTGCCCGATCCGACGGGGACTTCACCCCCCGAGGGAACCACAAACAAGGCGGCTACCGTGACGTCGTAATCGGGCATCGTAAACTGGTTGCCGCTGACGGGTACCATCGTTGTCGGGTCGTCGGTCTTGGTGACAACCCAGGCCCGGAGCTGGTAGCCGCTTTCAGGGAGGGGTGTCAACGTGACGGTCTCGCCTGCGTAGGCGGTGCTCAGATCGAAACTGAAGGTGCCGTGCTGCACCTCAAGGCCGGTGACGCTGTGGGCGGAAAGGGCTGTGAAATGTGCGGTGTAGCAGGCCTCGCCCGTCACGGTGAAGGTGTATTCGGGCGTCTCACAGACGACCTCGCCATCCAAGGTCCAGTTGGCAAAGGCATAGCCGCGGTTGGGCGTGGCGGTCAACGTGCATTCCGTGTTTTCGTAGAACGTTCCGATGCCGCTGATTGTGCCGCCGTCCGTTGGATCGGCCGTGGCGGTGATGGCGTATTGCTCGCCGGCCACCACTTCGACGGTGCCCAGATAGGTGACCTTGTTGTAGCCAAACACACAGAGCGTGAGGGTCTCGCCGCCCGTGATCGTGCCCGTGAGGGCGATGTTGGCCGTGCCGTTGTTTACCGTGGCCTTGCCCAGGATGGTGTGGGTGGCATTGGTGAGGGTGGCCAAGGCGCCATTGCCGTTGCTGACGTTGACGGTGTAGTTGCTTTGGGTGACATCGACCGTACCGGCATGGGTTACCGTCATGTTTTGCGGGGTCTTGGTGCGGAGCATCAAGGTCGGGTCGCCATAAAGCACCCATGCTTTGTAGGTGCCCACTGCTGCCGTCTGGGTGGTGCTATAGTGGTCGAAGATGCTGAACAGACTGTTGATGGCCGCACCGCCAAAGGAGCGTTTGATGTTGTTGCCCTTCAGTTCACAGAGGATGTCGACAAACTCGTCTTGGGCCCACATGGGCGGGATCCAAGGTTGTGAGATGTAGGAGAACATGCCGCTGATGGCTCCCGTTGGAGTGGAGCCATTGGTGGCGTGCATCCAGGTTTCAGCAAAGCAATCACCGCCGGTGTAGTCGTATTTGCCCACCAAACAAGCCACCGAGAAGATGAAGGGCAGTTTGTTGTTGTTGGTCAAGGCGTTGACGTGGGAATTCATGTAATAATGCGACTGCCATCCGGTCTCTTGACCATGGTTGCAGTAATTGATGATGCCGACACCGCTATTGATATGGTTGCTGATGGTAGTCGTTGATGATGAGGGATAGCCGCTTACGCTTGCATAATCTTGATACACAGTTGAATAACCGTAATTGAGCAAGTCGGCGCGGAGGTTCTCGACATGTTGGTAGTCGTCTTCGCCATAGTGACCGCCACTGCCTGCCGAGGCGCTGATGCCCAAGCCGTTCTGGCACCAGGTGGCGCTGGTGGTCAGGTCTCTCTCGTACGTGAGGATGCGGTTGACCTGGGTGGTCACCTGAGCCACGCTGCCGGCGGAGAATCGTCCGATGATGACATCGTTGTAGATGTCGTTCCCCACAATCTGGCCGTATTGGTTGTCGCCTTTGCCCGACCAGTCATAACCGCCATCGGAGTAGGGATACCCGGGAATTTGGGCGGCATCGCCTACCAGCAGCACATGGGTCAGGTTGTTGTTGGCGTTGTATTGGCTTTGTATATAGTTCTTGATGGCGGAATAGGTGGAGCCTGCCGTGTTGGTACCCACAATGGTGGTGTTGATGCCGCGGGTCTTCTTCCAGTTGACAAAGTCCGTCATCGCACTCATGAAGTTGTTGTAGCAGATGATGAGCAGGTCGCCTTCTTCGTCGAGAACCGTGTATTTGGCGGCATTATCTTCGTAGTTGAGGAAATGGCGCGCATAGATGCTTTGGAAGTCGGGATCCATCTTGACCTCGTTGCCGCGGCGGCTTTCGATGATGTTCTCTCCTTTGTCGTCCACCTTGTACAGCTCGACTGTCATGTTGTAATACACGCGGAGGGTCTTGCTGACAGGGTTGTAGGCGAAGGGATGGACGGCCAGGTTTTGTCCGCGGAAGTCGCGAATGATGTAAGGCGCGTACAGGTCGAGGTTGCTGGCCGGGAAGAAGGCGTCCTTGCCGTAGCATTCGCCGTAGGTGTAGGGTACCGTGGCCGGGTCGATCTGACGACTGAAGTCACCCTTGGAGGGTGCAACCTCAATGCCTTCGAAGTCTTGGTATTGGGCTTCGACGACACGTGCTTTCATGCGGGCCTTGTCGCCAATCATCAAGGGGATGCCGGTCATCGGCACGTCGGGCTCGCCTGCTTGGGCGGTGCTGAGGGATTTTGGAACGGTGATCACATGGGCTTCACCCTTAGGCGTGACCACGCTGGTGGTGTAGAAGCCGGGGACCTGGACGTTCACCTTGATGCTGTTCTCCGAGGAGGAAACCAGCTGGGTCCGAAACGTCTCAGGCTGGTTACTGAGGACTTTGTTCCAGTGGGATTGCGGCTGCTGAGCCTGGGCGAAAAGGCCCAGGCTGAGCGACAGCAATAGAATGAGGATCCGTTTCATGGTTTGCAAACTTTATTTTGAAGGAGTGGGATAGGTGAGAATCAGGTTGGTGGTGCCGGTGTTCAAATACATAAAGCCCATGCCTGGCTCCAGTGTCTGGAGCGTGCCGACCCATCCATTCTCTTCGGAATAGATGGCGTTTTGGCCGGTGTTCTTGATGAGGTCGCCTTCGTTCGGGGTGATTCCGGACAAGGCGGTTTGCAGGCTCATGGGTTCGGAGGAGAGGAAGGCGATCCAGTTCCATCCGGGAAGCAGCGTGATGGGGTGGGCGGCAGGATCGGCGGGTAGGGCGGTGACGTTGATCGTCACGGCGTTCTCAACGAGGACCATGTACATGGATTCGTTTGCGAAGGTCATGCCGTTCGTCCAGGTGCCGTTCTCAAGCATGGTATTGCCATCGACATTTTTGATGAGTGCCGTTCCGTTTTCAGCGGCAATGCCGTTCAGCAAGGCTTCAATCAGTTCGTCGTCGTACTCGAGGAAACTTGAGAACCAAGTCCAACCAGGGGCCAACGTGAGGGTCTGGGTTTCGGGTTCAGGGGTGTCGTCGGCCGCTCTTAGGAGCAGGACTTGGTTTTTCTGGTTGTGCAATGTGCCGGTGATTCCAGATGGATTGGTGGGGGTGAATGCTTGACTGCCATCTTGGTATTTGTAAAGTGTTTGGTTGCCATTGGCGTCAAAAACACGGCAGGTCATGTGGGGAGAGCCGCTCCAGCTTCCGGTATGGTCGTTGCTCACCAATACCAGGTTGGAGGTTCCGTCGTATTCAAACGGGGTGCTGAACAAGATGAAGGTCCATGCGTTGGCGGTCATGGTGACGCTGCCACTGAACACTTTGTCGGCGTTGGACACGGCAATCCAGTCCGTTGTGCTGCTGAAGCTGGTCTTGTTGGTGGCTTTCAGATAGAAGTCGTAGGTACGGGTCTTCTCGGCGCCGGCATTGTAAAAGGCAATGGCGGTAAGGGTGCCGGCCTCGCCCAGTTCTTGAGCGGTATAGATCTGTTCCGACAGTGTAAAGTTGTAATAGTTGTGGCTGGGAAGGAAAGCGCAGGTGGCCGAACCACTGCCGATCACCGTTCCTGCACCGAAGCTGGCAATGAGATGCCGGTCTTCCGAGACATTGAAAGTGTATGCCGGATCACCCGAAACGAACTGCCCGTCCTCGGTCCAGCCGGCAAAGAAGTAGCCTTCGTCGGGGGTGGCTGTCACCGTGCAGGACTCGCCGAAAGTGAATTCGCCGCCACCGCTGACGGTTCCGTGACCGGAGGAAGCCACCGTAATGGTGAAGACTTGGGAAGCGATGCCGCAATTGCAGTCGAATTCATACAGGGTACCTGCACTCGGTGTGCCGCTTGACTGATAAATGGTCAGGTCGCCGTCATAGCAGACTGAGAAAGAACATTCATAGGCATAGCTTCCGGTGATCCAGCTGAGGGTGACGTGGACGCCGTTGCCGACTTCAAGGGTGTAGTCGGCGGAACCTCCGTTGGAGATGGTAAGTTCTTGCGAAGGGGTCCCGTCGCTGAATGCGACCACCAGCTTGTTGCCGTTCCAGCCGTCGCCGTAGGAATCATAAAGATGGAAGATGATATTACAGGCGTTTTTCAAGGTTTCGGTGCCTTGTGCGGAGAGGCCTCCGTCGGCCGTCATCGTGAAGGTGACGGGCAGTTGGGCGCTTTCGGGGCAGTTGGCGGCGACAGTGACGTTGAACGTGCACGAGACCTCCTGGCCAACCGCAATGGAACCCACGTTGATCGTCGGGTTGGAGATGGTGACGTAGTTGCTCGAGGAGGCCATCGTGGCGATTGCATTGGTGGCCGTATAGTGGCCCGTGTTCTTGAATTTCGCCGTCACGGTGAAGGTGTCGCCAGGCACGAAGCCGCCGTCCCAGACCATGGTGTGGTATTCGAGGAAGGCTTCGGTAGCCGTGATGATGAAATTGCCTTCGTAGGTGTCGCTGCCGTTCACAGCGGTATAATGGAACGTGATGGGAGTGCCGTCAGCGATACCAGAGGGGATGTTGAACCGGAAGCCGCTCACCGTGGTGGTGGCGTTGGAGGCCAGGCTGCTGAACGTCTTGGTACCGACGAGGACATTGGCATCGTCGGAGGTGAC
Source organism: Bacteroidales bacterium (assembly GCA_016291135.1). GTDB lineage: Bacteria > Bacteroidota > Bacteroidia > Bacteroidales > F082 > Limimorpha. The sequence continues at coordinate 46,921 of JAEFAE010000009.1, read as the reverse complement.
CGTAACGGTGGTGTTGCCTGAGGTGGCCGTGTTGCCCACGTTCTTGAAAGTGAGGCTCAGGTTGGTGTTGTCACCGACATGGGCTTCGGTGGGGGTGAAGCCCTCCAGAGACAGATAGGAGCCATCAGTGGGAACGGCCTGGATGGTCGTTATGTAAGGCTGACGTTGTTGACGGGTGACGACAATCAGCACATTGCCGGTAGTGCTGACGGGGGTGATGGGTACATTGACGATTCCCGAGGTGCCGACTTGGGCTACACCGAGGATCTCATTGTCCATGGTGATGGACACATAGGAGCCGGGAAGGGCGTTTACCGTGAATGTACTGAGTCCGATGCCGAGGGTGTTGGGGTGGCTTACCTGGTTGGGTGAAGGATTCACATGATAAGGCATCACGGAACCATCGCCCAGGCAGTGGTAGGCTTCCCAGTAATAGGTGTCGGAGACGCTGCCCGTATAGCTGTTGGCATGGGCGTAGGTGACGGCGACATTGCCTAGGAACGGCACCGAGTTCAGGGTGTTGTACTTGTCGTCCATGAACATGGCGTCGTAGGTGCCCGTCTTGGTGTCCGACATGGCCGGGGTGGCGTTGATGGTGGTGGTGGCACCCACGCCGAAGTAGTAGTCCTCCCACCAATAGGTCTCGGGGCATGAGCCGATGTAGCCGAAAGCGCCCTTGTTTGCTGAACGGAGCAAGGCCTCAGCCAGGCAGACGCCGCTGTAGCCCCAGTTGGCGGCCAGACAGCAGTTGCCCATGGCCCAGAAGTACTTGTCGTTGTTGGTCAAGCTATTGGCATCGCTAACGCCGAACGAAGGCCCCGACCAGCCCGTCTCGCCGCCGTGGGCGGTGTAGTTGGCGAAGCCGATGCCGGTGTTCATGTTGTTGTAGCATCCGTTATAGGAAGAGAGGTACTTGTAAACGTTGGTAAACCCGTGCGCCGTATTGAAATAGTTGTCGGCGGCGTAGTTGATGGTAGGCTGGCCCACCCTGGGGTTCCAGGTACCATCGGAACCGGCAATCAGAAGCACGTTGTTCAGATAGGAGGGATCGGCCATGGTATATTTCTCGTAGGTCAGGATCTTGTTGATCAGGTTGCTGAGCTCCGTGGTGGAGGATACAGGCATACGGCTGAGGAAGAGGTCGGGGAAGATGTCGCCATCGGGTGAGGAATAGTACAAGTCGGTGACCTTGCTGGTCGTGCTGCTGCTCAGGCTGTATGTGATATCGCCCGTGTCACCTACGATGACCAGGAAGGTCGGGTGGTTTTGGTTGTATTTGTTCTGGATGAACGACTTGATGGCCGATGCCGTCGATCCTGTCTGGTCCTTGGTGTAGACATCCACATAAATGCCCTTTTGCTTTTTCCAAGTCACCCAGTCTTGGAAGGCTGTGCTATTGGCGTAGGTCGAGGTAGTGATGACCATCATCTTCACGGGGGTGGTGTACAGGTCGGGATGGTCGGTATAGGCATCCATGATGGCCCTGCTATTGAACATCTGGTCGTAGACGATGTCGAAATAGGGACTATAGGTGTCAATCAGCATCTGTTTGGAGGTTGCAGCATCGGCTCCGTCGAAACGGACCTCCACCTCGATGTTGTTGAACACGCGGAGGGTGTTGCCCACGGGGTCGTAGCTGACAGGTTCGATGGTCATCTTACCTACTCGAATGCCTCGCATGGTGCCTTCCACGCTGACGAAGGCCTTGGGCTCGGAGCGCAAGCCACGGGTCTGGTAGGCGGCTTCGTTGTAGACGAAAGGCACTTCCTCAGGACGTTGGTCCTTGCGCAGGGAGGGCTGACGCGGCATCAGCTTGTGGATGCCGAGGTCCTCCATTTTATAGTCGGTAGTGGTGTATCGGGTCACCGTGATGGTGGGGTTGGCGCCAAACGGGACAGCGATCAGTTCGTTCACGACGGGAATTTGCGGGTCGCCCTCATTGCCACCCATGACGGTGTTGGGCATGGTGACCAACGAAAAGACGCCGCGGTCGTTTTGGAACTCGGTGGCTTCAATGCCAGAGAACGAGAACGTGGCTTTCAGACTATGGTAGTCACTCTTGACACAGGTGGCCTGGTCGGCGGAGCGCAGTTGGATCTTGGTCTGGGCCAAGACGGGGAGGCCCAAGCCGAGGATGAGGAGTAGGAAGAGTACTTTTTTCATGGTGTAATTGTTTTATATAACTATTGTTTTTTTTCTATTATTTGTTTTCCGAAGGGAAGGTGAAAGTTTTGGTCTCGGTAGCATTGGATTTATACATGTAGCCTTGGCCGGGTTCGAGGGTTTCCAGGTTACCAATCCATCTCGTTCCGCTGAATTGGCAGAAACCGTTTTGTTTCGATTTGATCTCATCACCTGGTTCGGGATTTAGGTCGGACAGCGCTTCGCTTACAGAGAGGCTTTGTTCCAAGGGGAATCCGATCCAGTTCCATCCACGGGTCAATGTGATGGGATGGTCAGCGGGGCTCACGACGATTCCGCTTAGGGTGATGCTGCAGTTTTCGCTGACCCGAACCTTGTACATCTTTTCGACACAGAAGCCGCTGAGGTTGCCGATCCAGTTGCCGTTTGCAGTGTTGCGCATGTCGAATCCATCACGGTGAGAAGAAACCTGGATGCCAAACTCGCCTAGCGCAGCCTCCAGGTCAGTCTTGCTGATTTCGAGGTTGGTGGACCACCAGTTCCAGCCAGCATTCAACGTGACGGTTTGCTCGATGGTGGTGGCAGGGCAGTCGCCTTCGGTGTAGAAGGTGATGTTGTTCTGTGCATTGGTGCTGAGCGCGAAGGAACCGTTGTTGTAGTATAGATAGTAGGTCGAATTTCCACCGTAACCACTTGTTGAGGTTACATAGATGCCGTTTGAATCGATGTGCCATCTGCCATATTGACTTGTGGAAGTACCCCAAGTGAGGCTGCTGCCATAATTGGATCTTGCCAGATAGCGACCATTATAAGAAATGTAATACTGACCGTTGGTCCCGTATGCGGTCAAGGTGACTTGCGGTAGGTTGGTTCCCTCTTCTTCTGAGAAGCCATAATCGGTCGGTGTGACTGTTGCCGATGAGGTAATCAAATTTGTGGTGTTGTTGTGGGAAGGCATGGAAAGCGTGTTGCCGTTGAGAGATCCCATGATGTAAGAACCGGCGGCCACGTTGGTTGCAAGATAATAGCAGCGCTTCGTAATTTCTGGCTTTTCCACACAGGACACCGTGGCGACCCAGCCAGTATTGGTAACGCCCGAATCAGAAGTGAATCTGAAAGTCAGTGCTCCTTCGTTGTTGGTGGCGGTCACAGTGTTGGGAGAAGTTCCCCCCGTGTATTGGTCGATTAATGTGGCAGAGGTAGAAGTGCCATTGTAAACGTACAGATAGTCGTAGTTATTCTCTAATGTGAATTCAGTGAAAGTCACACAAACCGCAGCACCTTCAGTTCCTGGATAGAAGGTCATCGTGTAGTCAAGGTTGTTGCCGTATTGGTCATTGGCTCCACCTGAGTCATAGAACAAGCCGCTGCAAGTAGTTACTTCGCCATTTTGCATGAGGATGGTCTCCGCAACATGGATGTAGTTTTCTTTGACTTTGGTAGCGGTGTTTCCAGTAGGACCGGTGACAACCAAGGTGACATCGTAGTCGCCGGGGGTGTTGTAGGTGATACCCGTGGGGTTTTGCTCTGTAGAGGTGGAGGGGGTGGCGCCTTCGAAGGTCCAAAGCCAGGAAGTAACCAAACCCTCGGAAGTATCGGTGAAGTTGATGCCTTGTCCTAAAGAGACGTCGGTCGTGGAAGCAGCGAAATCGGGGTTCAAGTTGAGGTTGGGTTCAAGGAAGATTTCCAGATCCACTCTTTCACCATCAGCTACGGTGACTTGTACCGACTGGGGATAATAACCTTGTTTTGCAAAGGTGAATGTGTAGGTGCCCCCCTTGATGGGACGATGGAAGTCGCCGATCGTGTGAGAAGTCACAGAGGACCCCAAGGCATCATGGTTCTCAACTGTGACGGAAACCCCTTCGAGGGGATCCAGCGTCACAGCATCCTTCACAATGCCGTGCACACCGTTGAGGCATTCTTCGATCAAGGTGAGCATGGCGTTGTGGTTGTAGTTCCAGAAGTTAGGCAGCTGGGAGGCGCTGGGTGTCTTGCTCTTTGAGCATTCAATAGTAACCTCACGGCATTGGCCGTAATAGTTCATATAGTCCTGACGACTACCCGTGATGGTGTACCAGGCATAGCCGTTGGTGATACCCGAAGGGGTGTCGCCACTATAAGTAGCGGTGGTCATATAGCTCGAGCTGACAGCTTGGCATAGTTGGGCATACTCACGTGATACATAGCGCCACCAAGCATCGTCAGGATGGACGGGTTGGTAGGTGTCCCAAGGATAGTTTACAATCTCGGCGCCACCGTGATAGTTGGCGCCCATGGTGAACAGATATTCTTGTGCCAAGTCCATCATCCACTGGGCTTCGTCCTGATAGTAGGAAGCGCCATCGGGATGGGCGCCATCGTCGAAGTCGGGGAAGTGGCGGTTCAAGTCAACGCTATTGCCGTTGGCACGTGTAGCACCGTTTACTGTGTTGTTTCCACCATGGTAGGTGCCGTCGGGGTTGGTGCATGGGAAGATATAGATATCGACGTCGTTCAATAAGCTAGTGATACGACTGTCGGTGCTGGTGCAGAGCTCATCGATGAGTCGCAGCATGAGGATCATGCCCGTCACCTCGTCACCGTGCATAGTGGAGGTATAGAGGAACTTCGGCTTGCCATAGGGGTTGCCGCTGTAAATACGAACACCCAGGAGATGACGGTGCGCAGAGGTAGCGAGTTGACCCAAGTCAATCAAGGTGCAAGTCCTGTCACTCAAAGCTTGGGACGGGAAACCTTCCATCATGGAGACATATTGCTCGTAGGTCAGGTAGCTGTCCCAAGCATAGGTGGCCTTGTTGCCGTCCCACATTCTGGCTTCCTCGCGTAGCGAGGGAGGGGTCTGAAGGTTGGGCTGGAGCCCTAATTCCAGCAGTTTGTCATATTCTTGTTGGTTGGCATAGGCAACCAGGATTTTGCCATTGGTACCATCAACGGAGCAGATTTCGCCGAGGTTCGGTATTTTGACGGCGTCGTCGACGTTGAGGGTAAAATAATACTCACCGCGTGTGCGCATGAGTTCTTTCAGGGATTGTTGGTCTTGGGCCTTCATGCTACCGCAGCAAACCAAGGCAAGCATGACGAAAACAAAACGAAAATGTTTCATAGAAAAATGATTTGTACTTTTTGCCATTTTATATAATAGGTGGCAAAGATACAAATACTTTGGTTCAATTGGTGGCCAAACCCGTTAAAAAATGTTATTTTTTTTCGGGGGGAAACGTTGACTATCAAGCCCCTAGAAGAAAGGAAACGCTTAGTGTTGCGACAGGGTTTTCAGCAGTTGCTCACCCAACCCGATGGTGTAGCCCGAACAACCGAATACCACGTCATGATTGGGCTTGGCGAGGATGAAAACGGGAAGCTGGTCACCGTTAAGCGGTATTTTTTCTGACACTTTTTGGAGGATTTCGCCATATTGGATACCCAAAACGATTCCTCGGGGAAGGTTGTTAAAGTTTTTTAACATAAACTTGTCATAATCTTCCTTGTTGTTGAACAGAAAGATCATATCGACCGTGCTGTCTTCGAATTGTTGGGCGAAGGCACTGATGTCCTGCATGGCATGGGTGGTGGGTTCGCTGCCTTGGTCGAGCAGGCCGAGAATCAATGGTTTGGAGGCATCGCCAGGGTAGGAGAGCACTTTGTCGGAATCGGGCAGGGTGTAGGTTAGGGCGAAATCCAATTGACCCAATACTTTTTGAACCGCTTCAGGCTTGCGCAGGACGAGTTCCATCGGGGTGGTCCGGCCTGGCTCAATGGTGAAGAACTGGCTGTGGGTCAAGGCACTGCCGTCGGGGAGACGGGTGCCTCCGGTGAGGACATAATAGCCGGGCTCCAGGGGGGTGGGATGTGCAAACGAAGAGAGGGTCATGCCATCGTCGATGCCGGGGTCCTGGGCGTCGTAGGCAAGGAGCCGGAAACTGTTGCCGTCGAACTTCTTGATGCTGAAATGGGTGTAGTATTTCGGGTCGGGCGTACCTTCGATGGGTTGGTAATGAAGGTCGAGGAAACCGATGGCGGTTGGGCGGTTGATGTCGGATGCCTCGTCATCGAGGCTTGCGGTTTGCCGACTGCTTTGGTCCGGTTGTGTGGCCGTGAAATCGGCTTTGACCCATTGTCCTTGTCGGTCGTATTCCACATTGCCATTGACCGGGTTGATCTGGGCGGCGACGCCCAGGCTGCGGGCCATGGCCACGAAGAAGATGTCGCGTGAGTGACGGTCGGCCTGGCCGGCTTTCAGCACCCCCAGCGGGGAGATCGGGATGCGTTGCGGATTGAGGGCGTCGTCGACGTGAATGTGTGCGCCCACCCATTCCGTCAATTGCTCGGGATGGTCGTGGAAGGAGCGTCTATCGGCCTCCGGAAAGTGCTCGGAGAGGGTCTTCCGCCAAGGCACGATCATCTCGTTGCTGATGCGTGGGCTGAGGATGTAGGGCTCATAAAGCTCGGGCGGCATGGAGATGATGGATTGCTCCAATCCCGGGGTGTGGTCGAGATGGTCTTTCAGCACCTCGAGGGAGACGTCGCGCAGGTCTTTGTCGGAGAGGTGCTGCAGCAGGTTCACGGCTTTGGTCTCCTGCTTGCGGTCTTGGGCATATTGGATAAAGTCGGCGAGGGTCTGGTAGTTGCCCCAGCTTTTGTCGTAAATCTGGCAAAGGGTCTTGTTTCCCGTGTTGGCGATGAGGTCTTGTTGGGCCTTCTTGCAGTCGGCGATGTAGGCATTGCGCAGGGAATCCTCATAGTGACCCCGACGGTCGTTTTCGGCGCGCATCTCGGGGGTGACTTCGGGGAGGTTCGCTGAGGGGGCGGGCGGCACCATGTCGAACTCAAAACAGTCTTCGCTGCCTGCCTCGTGGTCCAACGTGATCGTGACCGCGTCTTGTTCGCCGGAGCGGAACACCTGGAACCCGAACTTCCCGTCCTTGGCGGCGTACGCCATCATGGCACCCAAGCCTGAGGTGAGCCAGGTCTGGCCCTTCTCGTCAGTGGTCTTGGTGACCACGGTGCAAAACTCGGCATAGTTGTAGATCTTGAACTCGACCGCGATTCCGGGTTGCGGCCTGCCTTCGGCATCGACTACGTTGAAGGTGGTCTTGGCGGTCTTGGCATAATGGTCCACCACGTTGATCTCCGTGTAGTTGGCGTTGCGGCTGATGACTTCCTCGGGACCGTCGTAGTCGCCAAACACACGGGTGTGGAGGAGGAGGGTCCGGGAGGCTGGTTCGTTGAACCAGCCCAGGTCAAGCACCGGCTCGGGCTCGCAGGCACCCATGAAATGCCAGTCGCCATCGACGTACGCCTCCACCCAGGCGTGGTTGTCGTCGCAGTGGGCCCAGCGCGGGGTGTAGACCTGCCTTGCCGGGATCCCCACGGTGCGCAGGGCCGTCACAAGCAGGGTGGACTCTTCGCCGCAACGTCCCCAGGAGGTCTTGACGGTGGCCATCGGAGCGCTGGTGCGGCTGTCGCTGCCTTTGTAGTTGACGTGCTCGTGGCACCAGTGGTTCACTTCGAGCGCTGCGTCGTACAGCGACAGGTGCTGGACACGGCCTTTCAGCTCCTCATAGTAGGTAGCTCTGAACCGGTCGAGGTTTTCGTTGTTCACCCTTGGAGGGAGCACGAAATGCTTGAACTCGCGTTCGGGGAGGACCTTTCCCCAGGGCAGCTCCTGCTTTGCCAGGAAGGCATAATGGATGCATTCCTTGAAGTAATCTTCGGGATAATCCACCTGATCCCCAAGGGGCATGTATTGATAGAGGAAGGCGAGCGCTTCCTTTTCGTTAAAGGTATCCGTTGTGTTCTTTTTGTCAGCACAGCCTGTCCCCAAAAGGGCTACGACAATCAAGGTAATGAAAGCGGTGAAGTATCTCATGTTGCCATTGTTTTCGGCAAAGATACGCTTTTTCTTTCGATCAAGCCATAAATTCCTCCAGGCTGGTATGCAGGATCTCCTGGAGCTCGTCGCGATGTTCCGGGGTGGTCTTCGTAAACAGGAAGCCCCAGATGCTCATGGCGGGATTCTGGATGTCGCGGGTCTCCAGCACGCCGTGGAAGTGGCGACGGATCCGCTCGAAGTCGAGCTTGCGGTTGGTGTCGTAGGGCTTGTCAAGCACCACGAAACTGAACACATCGTTCTCGATGCCGTCCCACATCGTGGCGTAGTCGGGATGGGTGCCCTCGAAGAAGGCCTGCACGGGCAACAGCCCACAGGTGTGTCGGGTGAGGTCGTTGAGGCACATACCGGCAAAACGCAACGGGTTCACCTCGATGGGGATGGCCTGTCCGGTGCGCTTGTCGACACGGAACTCCACATGCATCGGGAAGTTCTTCAGTTGCAGCACGCCGTTCAAGTCGATGCAGAACTGGTTGAAAGCCGGGTAGTTGCTCTCGAAGATCTGCTTGCTCATGCAGTAGAGGCGGTCGCTTACGTCGGTCTCGCTCTTGAAGATGTGATGGAAGATGTTGATGATGTGGGGCTTGCCTTCGGCATCGTAATAGGCGTCGACGGCATATTCCTCGCCTTCGATGAACTGCTCCAGCACAAACATCTCGCTGCGCACCACGGTCTCGGGGAACACAGCGCATTGCTTGGCGAAGTTTTGGTCGATGTCGTCCAGGGCGGCTTGCCATTCCTCCTTGCTACGGACGATATACACGCCCACGCTGAGGAAGCCTACCGAGGGCTTCAGCACCAGGGGCAGGGGAAGCGTGTCGGGATCCAGGCTGCGCAACGCTTTCATCTCCACTTCCTTATAATAGAAGTCGGGGTAGATCTGCTGGCAGATGCGACGGAACGCGGCCTTGTCTTTCAGGATCTTGACTTTCCGCACCAGTTCCGACTCGGGCAGCTGGGCATAGAGCCACACCAGGGCGTTTTCTGACACGGCATAGAGTTTGCCTGTCTGGTTGTATTGTTCCACAAACTGTTGGTCGTCCAGCAAGTGGAGCCGGTGGCCTTGCTGTTCCAGCAGGTCGGCCATGTCGTTGTGCAGGACGGGGAGTTGTTTTTCTTCGAGGTAGGCGACCAAAGGCGCCGATACGTAGGGTTTTTCTAGGATAATCATGTTGCTTGTGCCTTTTCGGGGCGTTCTTTATCGGAGGATGTTTTGGGTCCGGTCGGGGCCATAGGAGACGAACCTGATGGGCACGCCGACGTATTCTTCAATATAGTTGATATAGGCTTCCAGCTTCTCGGGGATGCGGTCGGTGATCTTCTGCTGCCATCCGGGCAGCTCCGTGTAAACCGGCTCCATGGTCTCGGTGCAGGCGGCAAACGGCAGGTGACGGGTCTCCTGGCCTTGGTAGCGGTAGGCGGTGGCCACCTTGATGGTCTCGAAATCGTCCATGACGTCCGACTTCATCATCATCAGGTCGGTGACCCCGCTCAGCATGACGGCATATTTCAACGCGGGAAGGTCGAGCCAGCCGCAACGGCGCGGACGGCCGGTGGTGGCGCCGAACTCGTGGCCGTTCTGACGGAGCGTCTCGCCCGTGGCATCGAACAGCTCGGTGGGGAAGGGGCCGGTACCAACACGGGTGCAATAGGCCTTGAAGATGCCGTAGACCTTGCCGATGCGGCTCGGGGCGACTCCCAGGCCGGAGCAGACGCCGGCGGCGATGACGTTCGAGGAGGTGACAAAGGGGTAGCTGCCGAAGTCCACGTCGAGCATCGATCCCTGGGCGCCTTCGGCCAGCACCTTCTTGCCAGCGTCGAGGGCCTCGTTGAGGTAGTATTCCCCGTCGACGAACTGGTATTGCTTCAGGTATTCGATGCCTTCGAACCACAGCTTCTCGTATTCCTCGAAGCTGGCGCTGTCGAGTTGAACCGTGTTCAAGTCGAAGTCCATGGCGGCCATCTGGCGCAGGTGGTGTTGTTTCAGCGCTTCGTATCGGGCGCGGAAGTCGGGCGAGGCGATGTCGCCGATGCGCAGTCCCTTGCGGGCGGTCTTGTCGGTGTAGGTCGGACCGATGCCTTTCAGTGTGGTGCCTACCTTCATCTTGCCGAGGGCCTTTTCGTTGGCGGCATCCAAGGCGCGGTGAGAGGGGAGGATCAGGTGGGCGCGGTTGGCGATCAGCAGGGTCTGGCGCAGGTCGAACCCGGCTTGGCGCAAGCCTTCGATCTCGCCTTTCAGGATATGGGGGTCGATGATGACGCCGTTGCCGATCAGGTTGACGCAACCCGGGGTGAGCACCCCCGATGGGATGTTGTGCAGCACGAACTTATGTCCATCGAATTCGATGGTATGGCCAGCGTTCGGGCCGCCCTGGAAACGGGCTACGATGTCGTAATTCGGGGTGAGGGCATCGACGACCTTGCCTTTGCCTTCGTCGCCCCACTGCAAACCTAATAAGATGTCAATTTTGTTCATGTTCTTTTCTTTTTTTCCAGGGGTTTCCCTTCGCTCAACCCCGTGGTTACCAATAGGGCGCCCCGAAGGGGCGCGCTCCTTATCTTTTGTTTTTGTCTTCTTTGTTATCTGTTTTCCTGTATCCATAAAACACCAACGAATGGTGCGTGACCACCACCCCGAGCGCTTCCTCGATGGTGCGCTGGATCTCCTGCAGACGGGGGTCGCAGTACTCCAACACCTTGCCGGTATCCAGGTCCACAAAGTGGTCGTGTTGGCGGAACTTGTACGAGCGCTCGTATTGGGAGCAGTTGTGTCCGAACTGGTGCTTGATCACCAGGTTGCAGTCGAGCAGCAGCTCGATGGTGTTGTACAAGGTGGCGCGGCTGACCCGATACTTGTTGTTTTTCATCTGGTTATAGAGCGACTCTATGTCGAAGTGCCCGTTGGTGGAGTAGATCTCCTGCAAGATGGCAAACCGCTCTGGGGTTTTGCGGAGGTTGTGCTCTTGAAGATAATCCGTGAATATCTTCCTGACGGTCAACGCAATGTTTTCGTTCGTGTCTCTCATGACAGGCTTCTTGTATGCGTTGCAAAGATAGTCTTTTATTCGGAATAATTCTAAACAAGACGGGTAACTTTTTTCACCTCCTTGAACTGGTTGAGTTTCGATACCAGCAGATCCAGCTCCTTGGTGCTATGGACGTAGACCGAGAGGGTGGCTTCGACGAGGTTCTGTTTCGACTCCATCTGCAAGGAATGCAGGTTGAGTTTCAGCTCGTTGGAGAACAGGTCGGTCATCTTGTTGAGCAGTCCGATGTTGTCGATGGCGGTGATCTGGAGCCCGGCCAGGAAGGCGATCTCGCTCTTGGGCTGCCACTTGGCCTTGACGATGTTGTTGCCGTAACGCGACATCATCTCGATGGCTTTGGGGCAGTTGGAACGGTGGATCTGCAGCGGCTCGCCGGGGAAGTTGAAGGCCACCACCTCGTCGCCGGGGATGGGGTTGCAGCAGGTGGCTACATTGAAGTCGAACTCGCCCGGAGTGTCGAGGGTCTCGTCTTTCTTTTGGCGGGAGTCGCTGCCCAGGAGCCCGAAGGTGAGGTATTTGAGGAAGCTGCTGTTGCTGCTTTGGGGCTTCAGCACCTTTTGGATGATGGACTCGGTGATCTTGTCTTCGGCCACGAAATAGAAGAAATCGACGGCGCTCGACACCTGTTCGGACTCCATCACCTTGGCGCGGTTGGCCTTGGAGGGCTCGAGGTTCAGCTTCTTCATGATGGCGTTGAACTTCTCTTCACCCTGTTCGCGGAAGGCACGGCGGTATTCCTTGATGCCCGCCTTGAGCTTCGACTTGGCGAAGGCGGTGTTCAGGAACTCGAACCACTTCTCCTGAGGATGTTGCGATTCGGAGGTGATGATCTCCACCTGGTCGCCGGTCTTGAGCTTCTGGTCGAGGTGGACCAGCCGGCTGTTGACGTTGGCCGCGATGCTGTGGTTGCCGATCTCGGAGTGGATGTTGTAGGCGAAGTCGAGCACGGTGGCGTTCTTGGGCAGGGTGATGGCCCGGCCTTGGGGAGTGAACACCTTGATCTCGTCGGCAAACAGGTCGTTGGTAAAGGTGTCCACGAAGTCGAGGGTCGAATCGCTCTCGGAGCTGATGAAGTCGTTGACGCGCTTGAGCCATTCGTCGAAGCCGCTCTCGGTTTGGTTGTCGGCACGGTACAGCCAGTAGGCGGTGAAGCCCTTTTCGGCAATCTCGTCCATGCGTCGGCTGCGGATCTGCACCTCCACCCACTTGCCGTCGTTACCCATGAACACGGCGTGGATCGACTCGTATCCGTTGATCTTCGGGGTCGAGATCCAGTCTTTCAGCTTGGAGACGTTGGGCGTGTAGACGTCGGTGATGATGGCATAGATCTTCCAGCATTCGATCTTCTCCATCTCGGGGGGACAGTCGATGAGGAAGCGGAGGTGGAAGGCGCCATACAGCTCGTCGAAGGTGAGCTGTTTTTTCTTCATGCGCTTCCAGATGGAGTGGGTGGAGCGTTCCACGATCTTGGACTGCACCTCGATGCCTCGTGCCTTGAAGGCGGCTTCGACGGGCTCGAGGAATGCCTTGAGTTGTCCGATACGTTCGCTACGGACGTCGTTCATCTGCTTGACGATGCTGTTGTAGATGACCGGGTCGGTGTATTTCAGGGAGAGGTCTTCCAGCTCGTTCTTGATGGTATGCAGGCCGAGGCGGTAGGCGAGCGGGGCGTAGATGTAGGCGGTCTCGGAGGCGATCTTGAGTTGCTTGTGAGGCGGCATGGAACTCAGCGTGCGCATGTTGTGCAGGCGGTCGGCCAGCTTGATGAGCACCACGCGGATATCGTAGGAGAGGGTGCGGATGATCTTCTTGAAGTTCTCCAGCTGCATGCTCTCGGCGTTCTCCACCTTGTCGAGTTTGGTGAGTCCGTCGATGATGTTCGACACCTTCTCGCCGAACATCGAGGTGATGTCGTCGAGCGTGTATTCGGTGTCTTCCACCACGTCATGGAGGAGGGCGCAGACCAGCGAGGTCCGTCCCAGCCCGATGTCTTGGGCAGCGATGGTGGCCACCTCGATGGGATGGTAGATGTAGGGCTCGCCGGTGCGTCGCCGTTGGTTGCAGTGTGCTTTGACGGCGAAGTAGAACGCTTTTTCGACCGTCTCCAGGTCTTGGGGCTCCTTGCGCGTATGCCAGGCTTCCAGCAGACGCGCATAACGTCGGAGGATCTCCTCTTTTTCTTCGGCGGAATAGGTGTCGGGTAAAGAATGGTCCATGTTATGTTTCGTTTTTTAAAATAAACTGCAAACTTACTGTTTTTTCCCTTAATTGTGTAACTTTGCGCACGGAAAATTTTACCCATGCGACGACTTTTTTTGCTCGGATTGTTGCTGTGCTGTGTGCTGCCCCTGTGGGCGACACACCAGCGTGCTGCGGAGATCACCTACCGGTGCCTCGGAGGCAACACCTACGAGTTTACCTTGACCTGTTACACCTACTCGCCCAGCCCGGCGGGGATGGAACGCGACTCCCTGGCGGTGCTTTGGGGTGACGGCTTTGGCGACATGATGCCCCGACTGGTATACCAGGACCTGGGCGAAAACTATACCCTCAACATCTACAAGATGACGCACACCTATGCCGCGGCGGGCACCTATTCCATCAGCATGGAGGATCCCAATCGCAACTATGGCGTGGTCAATGTGCCCAATTCGGTGAGCATCCCCATGTACATCGAGAGCGAGCTGGTCATCAATCCCTTTCTGGGACCCAACAACTCCGTACAGCTGCTCAATGCTCCGGTCGACCAGGGATGCGTGGGCAAGCCCTTCTACCACAACCCCGGTGCCTACGATCCCGATGGCGATAGCCTGAGCTACCGCTTGGTGCCCTGCAAAGGCACGGGAGGGGAAGACATCCCGGGCTATCAATACCCCCGTACGTCGAGCGTGTTCGACATCGATCCCGTCACGGGCTTGCTGCAATGGGAGGCTCCCGTCCAGCAAGGAGAATACAACGTGGCCATCCTCATCGAGGAGTGGCGGCAAGGTGTCAAGGTAGGCTCCGTCATCCGCGACATGCAGGTATTGGTGAATGCCTGCGACAACCAGCTTCCGGTGATCGCCGCCATTGACGACACCTGCGTCATGGCCGGGTCCCGTCTGGAGTTGTTGTTTGCCGCCATGGATCCCGACGGTGACCAGGTGACTTTGGAAGCCACGGGCGCGCCCTTTGAGCTGCCTTACGACACCGCCGTCCTGACCCCGCCGACCGCATACGGGTACCAGCCTTCCCTGTCGTTTGTGTGGAATACGAACTGCAGTCATGTGCGGCGACAGCCTTACCAGGTCACCATCCGTGCCAAGGACAACGGCATCCCGGTGTCCTTGACCAACGTGCACACCTTCTCCATCCATGTGATCGCTCCTGCCGTCGAGGGTCTGCAGGCCGAATGGAACGGAGGTACCGCCCATCTCACCTGGTCGCCTTATTCGGCCTGCCCCAATGTGACGGCGATCCGCGTGTATCGCAAGACGGGTGCCAACCCCTATGAACCCGACTTCTGCGAGACGGGGGTGCGTCCGGGATACCGCAAGGTGGCCGACCTCGCCCCCGGGGCCACCGCCTTCGACGACACCAACGGTGGCGTCGAATTCTCCCAGGGGGTGGACTACTGCTACCGGGTGGTGGCCGTATACCCGGGTGATGCCGAGAGCCAGCCGAGCGGCGAGGTCTGTCTGCACACCCGCAACGACCAGCCGCTGATGACCATGGTGTCGAACGACAGCCTCGACCTGGCCTCGGGCCGGATGCGGGTGCGGTGGGTGGCTCCTAAAGACATAGAACCGTATTATACATCACCTTATTCCTATCGGTTGATCCGTTATTATAATGGTGTAACGAATACCCTTTACGATGGGATGGAGACCGCCTTCCTGGATCAGGAGATCGATCTGTCGGAGGCCGCTTCGCTCCGCTATGAGGTGGAGATGCGGGATGCCAACGAGCAGCAGATGGGAAAGAGTGCGCCCGCCGACGCCCTCCTGCTGTCGGGCACGGTGGGCGACCGTGTCGCCTCCTTGCACTGGGCGGAGGCGGTGCCTTGGGTTCTCGACAGTACCGAGGTCTTCCGCAGCGAGGACACCGTTTTTGTGAAGGTGGCCGTCACCACGGAGGCGTACTATCGCGACACCTTGGTGGAGAACGACGTGACCTACCGTTATTATGTACGCAGCTTCGGCCATTACGCCTTGGAGACGGTGCCTCGGCCGCTGGTGAACTATTCGGCCATCCTCCCATTGAAGCCTACCGCCGAGGAGGAGCCCGAAGGACCCGAATATGAGCTTCCGAACGCCTTCACCCCCAATGGCGACGGTGTCAACGACGTGTTCGTGCCGATGCGCATCACGCCCGACCTGATCACCAAGGTCAACATGCATATCTTCAACCGTTGGGGACGGCCGGTATATGACACCGAAGACGTCTTCATCAACTGGGACGGCCGTGCCCAAGGCACCCGAATGGAATGCCCCACGGGCACCTATTTTTACGTATGCGACGTGGAAATGAAAACCCCTGAAGGGCCTGTGAACAAGCGCCTTCAGGGGATCATCACCCTCCTCCGTTGATGGGAGGGTGAATCATGGGGAAATAATCCATCATCCCGTTTCCCACGGTGAAACCGTGGGCTACCGATAGCGCACCCCTACGGGGTGCTGATTCGACCCCATAGGGGTCGCCTATCGGTAGCCCGGGGCATCGCCCCGGGAAAAGGAAACGGATGATGGAAAAATTAATATTTCATCATTTCGATGAGGTCAACCATGCGGTTCGAGTAACCCCATTCGTTGTCGTACCACGACATGATCTTCACCATCTTGCCCATCACCATGGTGCTTTGGGCATCGAAGATGCTGCTGTGCGGGTTGTGGATCACATCGCAGCTCACGATCGGGTCTTCGGTGTATTCGAGCACACCCTTCATCGGACCTTCGGCAGCCTCTTTCATGGCGGCGTTGATCTCTTCCTTGGTGGCTTCGGTCTTCAGCGTGCACACGAGGTCGACCAATGAACCGGTCGGGGTGGGGACGCGGACGGCGATGCCATCGAGCTTGCCGTTAAGGTCGGGGATGACGATGCCCACCGCCTTGGCGGCGCCAGTGGTGGTAGGGATCTGCGACATGGCGGCAGAACGGGCACGGCGCAGGTCGCTGTGCGGGCCATCCAAAATCACCTGGTCGTTGGTGTAGCTGTGGATGGTGGTGATGTAACCCTGCTCAATGCCGAAACGGTCGTTCAACACCTTGGCCACAGGAGCCAGGCAGTTTGTGGTGCAGGAGGCGTTGCTCACGCATTCCACGTCGTCGGTGAGCTCATGGTTGTTCACGCCGACCACGATGGTGGCGTCGATGGCATCCTTGGAAGGAGCAGACAAAATCACCTTCTTGGCGCCGTTTTTCAGGTGGTCACCATAGCCGCCCTTGCTGCTTTCCTTGGAACGGAACACGCCAGTGGACTCAACTACCACATCGGGAGTCTTGCCCCACTTGATGTTCAGCGGAGAGCGCTCAGCAGTGACAGGGATACGCTGGCCGTTGACGATCAATGCCGTCTCGTCATATTCCACCGTGCCGGGGAACTTGCCCTGGGTGGAGTCATATTTCAACAGGTGGGCCAGCACCTTGGTGCTTGTCAGGTCGTTGACGCCCACGATTTCCAGATTCGGACGTTCGCAGATGATGCGGAACACGTTGCGGCCAATACGGCCGAAACCATTGATACCTACTTTAATCTTTTCCATTTCAATCAGTTATTTTTGTGAATTTTACCTTTGATTCAAATTGCAAAGATACGGTTTCTGTGGAAAACAAAAAGCTATTTTTTGTATTTTTGCATCGTAATTTACGAGAACGAAATGCTACAAAGCAATAACCAACGCATCGCCTATCTCGACATCCTTCGCTTGCTTGCAACCTTCGCGGTAATCTTCATTCATATCACCGCCGATGGGTTGCCTTTCTCGTTCATGCAATACAACTGGTATGTCGCAGTGGTTGGCGGAAGCCTGGCGCGTTGGGCCGTTCCCGTCTTCGTGATGATCAGTGGTGCCCTGTACCTTAACCCCCACAAGGAGATTACAACGGGTTTGGTGCTGAAAAAAAAGATCCCAAGACTGTTGTTGGCATACGTCGCCTGGTGGCTGATCTATGCCTTGGCCATCGTGACCGTTTGGTGTCTCATCAAAAAAGAACCCTTCCAGACGGAATGGATCGCTCCGCATTACCATCTATGGTTCCTTCCCATGTTGGCTGGCGTTTTCTTGCTGATTCCCCTGCTGCGACCCATTGCGGCGAATGAGAAACTGCTTCGCTATGCCTTGGTGATCTGGCTCTGCTATCTTGCTTGCAGCTTCGCCTTCGTCAAGGAAATCAAACAGATTACTCCGCTATTCGCCATGAATACCATCGTCGGATATGCCGGCTACTTCCTGTTGGGGTATTTCCTCTCCACCCTCGAAACCTCTAAACGCCAAAGGATCGTCATCTATATCCTCGGTGTCATCGGCGCGCTGGTCACAATAGGCGGAAGCATCGGATTGTCAGCCTATACTGGGGCCTTCAACGAGAAGTTCTACGCCTTCTTGAGTTTGCATGTGGCGATGATGTCTATGGCCTTGTTCGTCTTCGTGAAAGATAAAGCGCTTCACGTTGGGCATCGAACCCAGCGGTTGCTTGAAATTGTGCGGTATGACTTGTTCGGCGTTTATCTGACGCATGATCTGTGGCTGATGGTGCTCAACAAAGATGTGGTCAGAAACCTGACCAACCACGCATTAACCCTCCCGCTGATCTGCCTGGTCACCTTTGTACTAAGCCTTTATACAACGAAATTGATAAGAAAAATACCTTTTTTGAAACATATTGTGGCGTAATGAACGAACCTTTCAAATCACAGGCTCTCGAAGCCAACCTGGAACAAACCCGATATAAGGATATCTTCATCCCCGAAGAGCATCAACAATTCATCAACCTGTCAGCCAAGTATTTCGGCATCAACAAACGGGCAAAGGATTGTATTACCGAATACCATCACCCGATGTCGAACCATACTTTCGTCACTGAAGAACTCCGAAAGATCTTGATGGATGACCTTTGGTTTTATACCCGCGACGATGTGCCTGCCGATGCATTGACGATTCCTATCGGGATGATGCACAGCCTGTTGAATCCTGAGGTGCCTAGGAAACTAAGGCTTGGCATCGTGAACACCTTGTTGGAATTTGTCCAAACCGTGTATGCGAAGTCACCGAAACACCAACACTTGATCGATGTGGTTTTCGATGACCTTAACGATAAGTTTGAGTCAAATCGTGACAGCTACATCCTCGCCTCCAAATATGCCATCCGTTATCTCGACCAAGTGGCACGTGACGAGCAATACAGTCTGCAAGCCATGGATCTGGTGAGAACGATCCTGAAAGAGACTTACCGCTATTGGCGCGATACTACCCAGGTGGAAGGTTGGATCGAAGAGAAGCAAGGTCTTGTGAATGAGGAAGAAAAGACAATGCTGTTGACTTCCATAGGTAAGCCTTACTTTGATCAATTGAATGCAGCGCTGGAAGCGGCCACCTCTTGGGAACAACTAACGGAGATGCCGGTTTTCGACCAGATTGCCGCACGCTTCACCAAGTCGGAAGAGACCTTCCCGCATTTCATCACCAAATTCCACTACGTGTTCTACCTGTTGCACCTGCCTGGCATGGAGAGCCAGCGCGAACGCCTGATCTGGAACATGAACAAGATGCTCCGTGAAGCTGTGGATGAAATGCCTCAGGACCAGATCGTGCCCTTCATCGACACCATCTTCGACCTTGCCCAAGAACTGCGAGGCGACTACATGTCCGCCGTGCTTGACTTCCAGCTGACCCTGGGCCTGAAGATCATCGATATCGACCAGACCGAGATGAAGGAAATCGTCAACTACTTCGAGAAGAAACTCATCCACTTCGGCTTCGTCACCCCAGGCAAGGTGTTCGTGAACGAAGACTGGCAACTCTCTGTGGATGAGAACCATATCAAGAACATCCGGGTGTGGCTCGAGCTGATCGAACACTCCAAGTTCCCCATGGAGAAGCTGCTCTCCTCGCTCATCGTCAACCTGAAGCTGGGGGGTATCTTCTTGAGCGACACCGACCTCTTCCAGCGCGAGATCACCAAGATCCTCAACTCGAACATCAGTCCCTATTATAAGAAGGTTAAGCAGCTCACCCGCATCTTCCCGGTCTATTTCAACGAGATCGGCGCCGAGGGCGAGATCCGCAACGTCACCACCAACATGGACGAGATCTCAGGTCGGGAGGACAAACTGGTGCACTTCCTCCGCAAGCAGGTGCACACCGAGAGCAACAACACCCTGATCGGGCTCACCTTGGAGGTCTTCAAGTTCTGGAGCGACGGCGTCAAGGAGAACTTGCGGTCCATCTTGCCCAACAACGTCTACGACAGCATCGACGTCGACAGCCAGTGGTTCACCTACGTCCACGACATCACCGTCACGATGAGCGAAACCAGCTGTCTCGATCCCGAAGACCTGCTCATGCTCTCGCGCGACGACTTCGACAAGCTCATCGTCCGTGCCGTGGAGAAGCTGGGGCTCGATCCCGCCATCGGCGACCGCGAACACGCCCGTTTGATGGACATCAAAGACCTCTACGCCTTCCTTCGGGAGAAGTATTCCTTCGAGAGTGTCAACATCTTCAACTCGTTGAGAAGCTATCCGTTCATTGCGGACAAAGACATCGATGCGTTTGAGGCGGCTTTCAAGAAGAAGGAAGTCGGCAAGTCGCTGAAGATGATCTATGCCTTCATGGAGAAACTCAAGGAGACCATCTTCAACCCCGAGGAGAGCGAAGGATGGGAAAACATCTACCACAAGCGCCATATCGCCATCGGCATCCCTTCGATGTATGGCACCTACCGAGAGAACAAGTTCGAAGCCATGGGCCTGACCTTCCGCCTGGAACGCGTCGCCACCCAGCTGATGGAACAGGTGGTCCAGAGCATCAACCTGGAGTACATCTCTGCCCGTACCTTGGAGGTGATCTACGACATCCTCGAGTATTTCCGAGAGGGTCTGGAACTCGACGGCATCACCAACCAGGGACTCAACTCGAAGCTCAAGATGCTCAAGTACGCCTTGACTTCCCGAAGCTTCTCCTTCGACCAATACATCAACATCTTCCAGTTCATCTCCGAAGACATCAAACGTATTGTCATCAGCTACTTCCTCAAGTCGTACGAATATCCATTGAAGGTCATCGTGCCACAGCTCTTCGATCCTGAAGGAAAGCTTGATGATAAGGAGACGGCCGCCTTGATCAGCCGCAAGTCCGAGGAGTTCCACCGCGACCTGCTGTCGGATGCTTTCCTGATGCAGCCTTTGGACAACTTTATCGCCCGCATCCTCAAGTCGTTGCGGGGCATGGCCGCCGACCTCGACCAGAAGCTCATCAACGACATCATGACCTACAACTCCGAGATGCTCATCAGTCCCTTCTGGGAGGCGACCCCGAAGATGGACAACCAGGTGTTCATCGGCAACAAGGCCTACCACCTGAAGAACCTCTACCTGAATGGCTTGCCGGTGCCTCCGGGCTTCGTCATCACCACCGAGACCTTCCGTCGCAACGACACCATCAACACCATCCCCGAGCTGCGTTCCGAGATCCACGGCATGATCCGCAAGTTCATCGATGGGCTGGAGCACATCGCCAAGAAACGCTTTGGCGACCCGGACAACCCCTTGCTGCTCTCGGTGCGTTCCGGCACGGCCATCTCCATGCCGGGCGCCATGGACACCCTGCTCAACGTGGGCTTGAACGACGAGATCGCCGAGGCAGTGGCCCAGGATCCCGAAAGGGCTTGGGTCCTCTGGGACTCCTACCGTCGGCTCATCCAGAGCTGGGGCATGGCCAAGGGCATCGAACGCGACGTGTTCGACGACGAGATCAATGCCTACAAGCAGCAGACCGGCGTGGTCATGAAAGCCGACTTCTCGGCGGAGCAGATGAAGGAGATCGCCATGGCCTACAAACGCATCCTGGCCGATCGTGGCGTGGTCTTCGAGCAAGACTCCTTCAAGCAACTCATCGAGTGTGTCAACATGGTCATCGACTCATGGAACAGCGAACGCGCCCTGGCCTACCGCCGCCATCTCGGCATCTCCGAGAACTGGGGTACCGCCGTCATCGTCCAGCAGATGATCTTCGGCAACCGCAGTGCCACCTCGGGCACCGGTGTGGTGTTCACCCAGAACCCCAACCGTGAGCGTCCTGGCGTGCATCTCTACGGCGACTTCACCCTGCGCAGCCAGGGCGAGGACATCGTGGGCGGCCTCGTCAAGCCTCTGCCGATCGGCGAGACCCAGCGTAAGGCCGCCGGGCTGGAAGGACCTTCCATGCAGACCTTGCTGCCCGACATGTACAAGAAGATCTACAATACCGCCGTGGAGCTTACCGAGAACCTCGGCTACAGCCCGCAGGAGATCGAGTTCACCTTCGAGAGCGACAGCCCCGACGACTTCTACATCCTCCAGACCCGCGACCAGGATCTCAAGACCGTGGATAGTGGCATGGTGAAAGGGGATCGCTCGTTTGTTTTCGACAAGCCGGAGCAACGCTTGCAACTTTCCGTTGGGCATGGCATCGGCATCGGCGGCGGCGCCATGAACGGCTTGGCCGCTTTCAACCCACAGCAGATCCAGGAGCTGCGGCAACGCTATCCCGACGACAACGTCATCCTCGTCCGTCCCGACACCGTACCCGACGACATCGGCATGATCTTCGACTGCGACGGCCTGCTCACCGCCCGCGGTGGTGCCACCTCCCATGCAGCGGTCACCGCGGTGCGCCTTGGCAAGGTCTGTGTGGTCAGCTGCGACGGCCTCGACGTCGATATCGACGACGAATTCGGCGCTATCAACGGCCATCCGCTCCATGAAGGCGACAAGATCGCCATCGACGGCAACCTCGGCCTCGCCTATCTTGGGCATTATCCCGTGGAGTGAACAAAAAATGTATCTTTGCACTATCGAATCAATCAATCTCAACAAATATGAAAAAGCTCACCTATTTGCTTCTTATCACGCTGGCAGTGATCATCGCCGGCTGCGGACCCAAAAACACCAATACGACGGACAATGCCGCCAAGGATACTGAAAAAGCGGTGGAAGCCACTCCGGCGGCGCAATTCGACCTCTTCTATATCGAAGGGGGACAACTCTATTTCTACGATCTCGAAACCGATGCAGCCACCCACTATGCCAACGAGACCGATAGCATCGTCAGGACCGCCCTTTCCAAAAACAACGTGCTCTACTACAGCGTGGCCAAAAACGGCAACCTGCTGCTGCGCAGCCTCGACCTGAACGCCGCCAACCCCTTGCCGGAGCAACTGGCCGACTGGGAGGTGACGGTGGAAGGAAGGACGGAGATGGATGGCTTCGCCCAAATGTACCTCAACTACGAAGAAACGCAAGTCGCCCTGGAACGCGATGTGCGTTGGTTCGCCGGATTGGTTTACAACCTTGCGGTCTATGACATCGACTCGAAGACCGTCACGGTCCATAAGCTTTACGAAGAGGAGATGGAGGACGATGAATTTGTTGGTTTCAGGGATCTTCCCGACAATAGCGGGTTCAACCGCTGGGGACCTTCGGATGCTCCTTACGGCACGACGGACGATCGTCTCGAGAACGTCGCCAACGATATCTATTATGTCGGAGGCGGCCTGAGAACCTGCCTGACCGATCAGATCAGCATGGATGATTACGCTAACATCGGGATAGGAAAAGAAGATTTTGATGTGGAAGCCTCGATGGATCCCACGGGCAAAAAAGCGTTGATAGGATACAATATCGGGTTGGGCGACGGTGTCATAGGCTATTACTACGTGTCGAGCATCGACGGCCAGCAGCAGGTGGAATTGCTAGGATCAGACTTTGATACCAGCGATCCGACCTGGCTTCCCGACGGCTCGCTGGTTTATCTCGGCTACGATGACGGCTCGGGCATCTTCTTGCTGAATAATGACGGCGTCATCCGAAAGATCGCTGACGCCGAGATTTACGGTGTGCTGCATTAAGATATTTTCGTATCTTTGCGCCCCATGAAGAACATCCGGAATTTCTGCATCATCGCCCATATCGACCACGGCAAATCGACCTTGGCCGACCGTCTCCTTGAACTCACCAAGACCGTCAGCGAGAAAGAGCTGGTGGACCAGGTCCTCGACGACATGGATCTGGAACGGGAGCGTGGCATCACCATCAAGAGCCACGCCATCCAAATGAAATACGAGTACCAGGGGGAGGTCTATACCTTGAATCTCATCGACACTCCTGGCCACGTGGACTTCTCGTACGAGGTTTCGCGTTCCATCGCTGCCTGCGAGGGTGCCCTCCTTGTGGTGGACGCTACCCAGGGCATCCAGGCCCAGACCATTTCCAACCTCTACATGGCCTTGGAGCACGACCTGGAGATCATCCCCGTGATGAACAAGATCGACATGGACAGTGCCATGGTAGATGTGGTGGAGGACCAGATTGTCGATATGCTGGGCTGCGACCCCTCGGAGATCCTGAAGGTGAGCGCCCGCACCGGCGAGGGGGTACCTGCCATCCTCGACGCCATCGTGGAGAAGATCCCGGCGCCGAAGGGGGACCCTGAGGCGCCGTTGCAAGCCCTCATCTTCGACTCGGTGTTCAACTCGTACCGCGGCATCATCGCCTATTTCCGTGTCGTGAACGGCACCATGCGCACCAACGACCTCGTCAAGTTCTTCGCCACCGGCAAGGAATACAACGCCGACGAGATCGGCGTGCTCCAGCTCCATCAGGTCCCCGTGAAGGAGCTGTCGGCCGGCAACGTGGGCTACATCATCTCGGGCATCAAGACCTCCAAGGAGGTCAAGGTGGGCGACACCATCACTCATGTGGAACGTCCCTGTGACCAGCCGGTGGCGGGCTTCGAGAACGTCAAGCCCATGCTCTTTGCGGGTATCTACCCGGTGGATGCCGACGACTATGAGGAGCTGCGTGCCTCTCTCGAAAAGCTCCAGCTCAACGATGCTTCGCTGGTGTGGGAGCCCGAATCCTCTGCCGCCTTGGGCTTCGGCTTCCGTTGCGGCTTCCTCGGCCTGTTGCACATGGAGATCGTCCAGGAGCGTCTCGACCGCGAGTTCGACATGGATGTGATCACCACCGTGCCCAACGTCTCGTTCAAGTGTTTCAAGACCGACGGCGAGATGATCGAGGTGCACAACCCCAGCGGCCTGCCCGAGGTCACCAAGATCGACCATATCGAAGAGCCCTATATCATCGCCCAGATCATCTCCAAGAACGAGTTCACGGGGCCCATCATGACCCTCTGCATCGACCGCCGCGGCGTGCTCAAGAACCAGGTCTATCTCTCCACCGACCGGGTGGAGCTGACCTTCCAGATGCCGCTGAGCGAGATCGTCTTCGACTTCTACGACAAGCTCAAGTCCATCTCCAAGGGCTATGCCTCGTTCGACTACCATATCGCTGGCTATCAGGACGCCGACTTGGTGAAGCTCGACATCATGCTTAATGGCGAGTCGGTGGATGCCCTCTCCACCTTGATCCACCGCGGTCACGCCTACGACTTCGGTCGGCGGATGTGCGAGAAGCTCAAGGAGCTCATTCCCCGCCATCAGTTCGACATCGCCATCCAGGCCGCCATCGGGGCCAAGATCATCGCCCGCGAGACCGTGCGTCAGGTCCGCAAGGATGTAACCGCCAAGTGTTATGGCGGCGACGTCTCCCGTAAGCGCAAGCTCCTCGAGAAGCAGAAGGCCGGCAAAAAGCGCATGCGCCAGATCGGCAACGTCGAGGTGCCACAGTCTGCCTTCCTTGCCGTGTTGAAGTTGGATTAATAACGAATGGCTCTGCAATTATCCAGGATTTCCGCTATACTAACGATAATTTTCGTAACTTAGCCACCCCATCCCAAACGTAAATGCAACTATTCAAACCCATTAAGAAGATGCGCCCGACACGGAATTAGGGCTGTGATTATGAAAAGGTATTGCATTTTAGGCTTCTTGTTTTTTGTTTTAGCAGGCCTTTCGACTGCGCAAGACGTCATCACCACCAGAGACGGCAAAGACATCAAGGCAAAAGTACTCGAAATCAGCAGCACTGAAATCAAGTATCTGGATTTCGAAAACATGGAGGGGCCGACCTATGTCTTGGATAGATCGGAAGTCCGGATCATTCGTTACCAAAATGGCAAAAACGAGTTGTTTGCTGATGACACCATGCCTCAAAAGGATACATGCGAACCAACCCCCCAAGCTATGGTTACCGAAGGAATGGAATACAAGAAGTATTGCTCCCTTTATGATCCTCGCAACTACACTCGTCAGCTCGGCGATACATACAACCCATCGCTTGCTGGCGTGATGTCTTTTTTTATTCCGGGTCTCGGCCAATGTATTTGTGACGAGTGGGGACGTGGTTTGGCGTTCTTTGGCGCCGATGTGATTGTGTCGTTGACGACTATAAACGCTGTCGCACAAGCTTCTCAACGTCCCAATACTCCAAAAGTTGTCTTCGCGGCAGCAATGTCTGCATTTTCATTGACAATCGGTATTTGGAATATCGTTGACGCTGTCAGAATGGCGAAAATCAAAAACATGTACTATCGAGACATCATGGAACTAAAGTCAACCGTTAGTTATGGCGTTACCCCGTATGTTTCGTATATTGAATTGCCAGGCAACTCATCGCCTGCTTTTGGTTTGTCGTTCCAAGTGAGTTTTTAGGAATCAGGATCGGTGTGTGCTTCTCCAGCGAGAAACGGGGCATCACCGAGTGGGTCGCTATCATACGATGTGACTACCCATTTCGCTGATACCTTTTCCCGGGTAGCGCCCTCACGATGCCGTCGAACTCTAGGTTGAGCAACAAACTCGCTAGTAGGGTGGTGGAAAGGCCTGTATTGACGATGAGGTCGTCGAGGCTGACAACGGATTGGCCCCCAAAGCAATCCATGATCTTCTTTTCGTCGGGGGTGTATTCCCTGAAGAGGGTCGTCTGCCGCTCCTCGGGATGGGGCTGCTCCCATCGCATCACATAGCGTAGGTCGGCGACGCTCTCGATGAGATGGGCCCGGCAGGTGCGAATCAGGTAGTTACAGCCCTGGCTGTAGAGGTCGTTCACCCGGCCGGGGAAGGCGAATACGTCGCGGCTGTAAGAGTTGGCGATGTCGGCAGTGATCAAGGAACCCCCTTTCAATGCCGACTCCACGACGATGACGGCATCGGCCATGCCGGCGATGATGCGATTGCGCCGCGGGAAGTGGTCCTTGGCGGGTGATTCGCCGCTGGGAAACTCGGTGAGCAGGCCGCCGTGGTGGAGCATCTCGGCGGCCAGGCCCCGGTTGGCGGCGGGATACACCTGTGGCAATCCGTTGCCGAGGACGCCCACAGTGGGGAGACCGGCTCTCACCGCCGCCCGATGGGCGGCGGCGTCTATCCCGTAGGCCAACCCGCTGACGACCAGCACCTGGTCTGTCGTCAGGTTTTGCACCAGCTGCTGGCAGCGGGATCGTCCGTATTCGGTGGCGTTACGGGTACCCACCACGGCTACCACGCGCTCGGCGTTGAGGTTGGCGTTGCCCTTGTAGTAAAGCATCATCGGGCCGTCGTCGCACTGCAACAGCCTCCGGGGATAGTCCGGGTCTTGGTAAAAGAGGGGCTGGATGCCGTTCTTATCGAGGAAGGCGATCTCTTGTTCCGCCCGTTCAAAGAGGGGCTTGGGATGGCAGAGGGCCTCGATGGTAGGCTCCCTCAAGCCTTTGATCTTTTCCAATGAGGACCGGGTCTCTTTGAATATTGCCTCGACACCGCCACAATAGGCGATGAAGCGCTTGCCGATGACGTCGCCGATGCCCGGGATCAGCGTGACGGCGATCTGATAGATGCGTTCTTGTTTCATGTTTTCATTTTGTTGTTCTTTGGCGCTTAAACTGCAATCAGTTCTTTGCCCACTTCTCGGATGGTCTCGTAAATCAAATGCAGTCGACTTTCGCTGGGATTTTTCTTTCCGCTGATGTATTGGGCCATCAAGCTCTGTGAGATGCCCATGCGTCGGGCCAATGCCGAAACGTTCAATTCGGGATGGGCCATGAAAAGTTTGTAGAGCGCTGTCGGCTCGGGCTTGGAAAAGAATCCCTCAAAACTCAAGTCTTCGTCCAGGGCCTCCCAGTGGATGCCGAAGTCGTCACTTGCATAATGACGACGTTGTTCCTGTGTGGCATTTCTGAGCCTGGGATAGTCGGCAAATGCTTCGCAGGCCTCTTCCCCCTTGTCGTTCCTGATCCAGATGGCGGAATCAGTGAGCCAGATTTTCTCGATGTTCATTTTGTATCTCGTTTGTTAAAGGTTGTTGTTGAAATAGGTGTTCCAGTGTTCAGAGATGGTTTCTACGTTTTCCTCAATAATGGACTCAATCATCTTTAATTCCGATGGTTTGAACCCCTGGTTGATGATGAGCTCAATGGGAAACAAGTTGTATTTGGCCCTTGAAGTCCCTTTCACGATGTGAACGTGAATGGGCGTATGGTCATTGGAATAGAATTGGAATCTGAATCCAAAAATGATGAATATGGTCGGCATGGTTTCTTTTTTGATGCAAAGATAGGTAATAATTTTATTACCCGCAATCGATTGCAGTGATTTTTCATTCTTTTTCATCTATGGGGTAAGAACGAAAAAAATAGTAACTTTGCCGCCATGCACGGCAAAGTCATCAAGTCAACGGGAAGCTGGTACATCGTCCTCGATGCAGAAGGACGCCAATGGGAGTGCCGTCTGCGGGGCAAGATCCGCCTCGACGGGCTGCGTTCCACCAACCCGGTGGCCGTGGGCGACAACGTGGTCTTTGAACAAGAACCCGGCAAGGCGACGGGCGTCATCAAGCAGATCGATCCGCGCAACAATGTCATCGTCCGAAAGTCGGTCAACCTGAGCAAGGCCTCCCATATCATCGCTTCCAATGTCGATTTGGCCATCGTGGTGGCCACCGTGGCCCTGCCGCGCACCTCCACGGGATTCATTGACCGTTTTCTGGTGACCGCCGAGGCCTACCACATCCCGGCTGCCTTGGTCTTCAACAAATGCGACCTCTACGGCGAAGCGGAACAGCAGGATGCCGAAACCCTGATGGCCTGTTACAACGGCTTGGGTTACACCTCTTTTGCGGTGTCGGCCAAGACAGGGGAGGGGCTCGACCGGCTCCAGGACCTGATGCAGGGCAAGATCTGCCTGTTTGCCGGACACTCGGGTGTGGGCAAGTCGGCCCTAGTCAACGCGCTCGATCCGAGTCTCAACGTGCGCATCGGGGCGATCTCCGACGTGCATAACAAAGGGAAGCACACGACCACTTTCGCCGAGATGCACCGCCTGTCGTTCGGAGCTTGGATTGTCGATACCCCGGGCATCCGGGAGTTCGCGCTCTACGACATGGAGACCGAGACCTTGGCCCAGCGTTTTCCTGAGATGCGCAGCTTGATGAGCCAATGCCGCTTCGCCAACTGCACGCATACGCACGAGCCGGGCTGTGCCGTCAAGCAGGCGGTGGAAGACCATGCCATCGCCGAATGGCGTTATGCCAACTATCTGAGAATGTACAACAACGAAGATTGGAGCTATGGAACTGACGATTAAAGAATTGATGATGAAGAAGTTGGAGGTGGAGCAGTCTTGCGTCATCCAGCTGGAGATGGGGGCCTACGACTATAGCCTCTCCGAGATTGCGCGCATCGTGGAGGAAGACGATGCCAAGATCCTGGCCCTTACCGTGGATCCCATCGAGGAAGACCCAGGCCGGATCATGGTCACGATCCTCGTGAACAAGGCGGACTGCGGCGCCATCCTGCAGAGCTTCTATCGCTATAACTATAATGTGGTCAACACCTTCAGCACCCCCGACGAAGACAACGACCTTCGCGACCGTTATTCGCTGCTGATGAGATATTTGAACGTATAACCGATTGTCTATGAATCGCATCGCCATTTTTGGAAGAAACCTGTCGGACGAGAACAAGCCCTATATGCGGCGCCTGCTCTCCGAATTGTTGGACCGTCAAGCGGAAGTGCTTGTCTATCAGCCTTTCCATGAAAGGGTGGCGGATTGCTTCCCCGTGGGACTGGCTTGCCGCCTTTTTGCCGATCCCGCCTCGCTGAAAGGACATGCCGACCTCTTGTTCTCCATCGGTGGCGACGGTACCATCCTCGACGCGGTCCCGCTCATCGGCGACTCAGGGATCCCGGTGCTGGGCATCAACATGGGGAGGCTGGGCTTCATCTCCAGCGTGGCGAAAGACGAGATCGGCAAGGCGGTGGAGGAGATCCTGCAAGGGCATTACACCACCGAGGCACGCACGTTGCTGGAGCTGGTGGCTCCCCAAGGGGTCTTTCACGACGCCGTCAACTACGCCCTCAACGAGATCAACATCATACGCAACCCCGAGCACTCGCTGCTGGCCATCAAGGTCTTCGTCAACGATGTGTTCCTCAACACCTATTGGGGCGATGGCATCCTCATGGCCACACCCACAGGCTCCACGGCCTACTCGTTGAGTGCCGGCGGCCCCATCCTCACCCCCGATTCGAGGAGTTTCGTCATCACCCCCATCGCGGCACACAATTTAACGGTACGTCCCATCGTTATTCCTGACGACAGCGTCGTCCGTATCCACGTCGAAGGCCGCGAGAAAAAGTTCGTGTTCAGCATGGACTCTAGGGTGAGCGCCCTGGACACCTCGGTGGAGCTGGTGGTCCGCAAGGCCGACTTCTGCATCCATACGGTCAGGATGGAAGGCAACGATTTCTTCAGCACCATCCGCAACAAGCTGATGTGGGGAAAAGACAATAGAAATTGATTTCTTGCGTTGTCACGTAAAAGAAAAGTCTTAACTTTGCACACTTTTGAACTATGAAGAAAGGACTGCGTTTATCGTTGATTCTCACCTGCTTGCTGTTTTTTGTGGCGAGTAAACCTTCTTTTGCGCAACTGCCCCAAACGATTGAGTTCGGCCCCCATGTCGGCATCACCACGTATCAGGGCGATGTCAACCCTTGGCTGTTCTTCAACGAGTTCGGCTATAGCGTGGGTGGCCTGGTGCGTTACACCTACGACACCCGTTGGGCGTTCCGGGCCGACTACTCCTATGGCTACGTGCGGGCTTCCGATGTCAACGCCGGCTGGCGCCCGGAACGGGGCTACGCCTTCCGCACCAAGTTGCACGACGTGGCCTTGGTTGCCGAGTTCAACTTCATGGACTACTACACTGGCCGCAGGGAGAGCAGCATCTCGCCTTATCTCTTTGCCGGCCTCTCGGCTTTTAAATACAAGGCGGGGGCGTATCCTTTGGACTCGTTGCAACAGGTGCAGTTTACCGGCATCACTCCCGATGTCAATCTGTTGAAGTCGCGTTGGTATTATCGACAGGCGTTCCATGATGCGGCCACCCAAGAGGGATGGAATATGTCCATTCCCTTCGGCTTCGGTTGCAAGTTTTCCCTGACCGAACACCTGGCCGCTTCCGTGGAGTGGCGGATGCACTATACTTTCACGGATGACCTGGACGGCATCATGCGGGATGGATCAGGCCGGTCGCTGTATCCGACAGATGACGCGCACCAGTTCTTTGTTCGGACTGGTTATAAAGTGAAAAAGAAGGATGGTAATGGGAATTGGATCGTTGATGAAAGCGGTCAAGCGGTCATTTACGATCACTTTGAATACGCAGTGATGGATGGCGCTCCCAGTCCTGTCCCGTTCTCGTTCAGTGACGAGAATCTGGTCCTCGTTTCGGTACAAGACACCTATTCCTACGACCTGACCGACCCGACGGGTACTTTCAAAGAAGGCCAGCAACGGGGCGATGCCTCCACCAACGACTGGTTCGGGTTCCTGAACTTCACCATCACCTGGAAGATACCCATTCCCGGCAACTCCGCCTGTAAAATCCTCGATTGAAAATGACAAGCAAAGAACAAATCGATATCACACGGATTCCCAGACACATCGCAGTCATTATGGACGGCAACGGACGCTGGGCCAAGGAACGGGGCAAACCCCGCATCTTCGGCCACCAAAGCGCCATCCAGTCGGTGCGTGACGTGACTGAGGCCTGTGCTGAGCTGGGGGTGGGCTATCTGACGCTGTATGCCTTTTCCACCGAGAACTGGTACCGGCCCCTCGACGAGGTCAATGGGCTGATGAAGCTCTTGGCACAGGCGATCCGTTCGGAGGTGGCTACCCTGAAGAAGAACAACATCCGCCTGAATTTCATCGGCGCCATCGACCAGCTTCCCCAAGACACCTTGCGCATGATGCGGGGCGCCTTGGACGACACCAAGGACTGTACAGGCCTGGTGCTGAACATCGCCTTGAGCTACTCCGGCCGATGGGACCTCACCGAAGCAGCACGCAAGATCGCCCTGGAAGCGCAGGCGGGCCGCCTCGACCCCCAGTCGATCACCCAAGAGACCGTCAGCGGCTTCCTTTCCACGGCGGGCCAACCCGATCCCGAGCTGCTCATCCGTACCAGCGGCGAGTTGCGCATCAGTAACTTCCTGATGTGGCAGCTGGCTTATTCCGAACTTTATTTTACCAACAAATATTGGCCTGATTTCCGAAAAGACGACCTCTTTGAGGCGGTCTTGGACTACCAGCGCCGCGAACGCCGTTTCGGCAAGACAAGCGAACAAATCGTAAAATGATGAAATTGATGACTAAACCGATACGTATTCCCTTCTTTTTCGCCCTCCTCTGCTTCTGGTCCGTCTTGTTGACGGGCCCCCAGGCCGTTGCCCAGATCAAGATCGGTGACGACCTTTCCGACATCGACTACCGGTCGCCGCGTGACTATGAGATTGCCGGCATCACGGTTGAAGGCACCAAGTTCGTAGATCCCAATGTGCTTTCCATGCTCTCGGGGTTGAAGACGGGCGACGTCGTCAAGGTGCCGGGCGACGATATTGCGGGCGCCATCCGCAAGATCTGGGACCAAGGCATGTTCGAGGATGTGGAGATCAACGCAACCAACATCGTGGGCAACAAGATCTTCCTGGAGATCATCGTCAAGGAACGTCCCCGGGTCTCGAAGTTCTCGTTCAACGGTGTCAAGAAGTCGGAAGCCGACGACATCCGCAACAAGATCAACCTGTCGCGCGGCGACATCGCCACCGACCACTTGGAGACCAAGACGCGCCGCATCATCGAGGACTATTATGCCGACAAGGGCTACGCCAATGCGGAAGTGACCATCCAACAGGTGCCCGACACCACCCGGCAGGATTACGTGGACCTGATCATCAATGTCGACAAGGGCGAGAAGGTGAAGATCGGGAAGATCAACCTCATCGGCAACGAGAACCTATCCGACCTGCAACTGCTTGGTGCCATGAAAGACACCAAGGAACGGGGCAAGTTCAATCCCCTCGACCCCCTCGGGCCGTTGGTTGTCAACACCTTGGCCGACGTGTTTACCCTCAAGCCGCTGAAGGCGATCAACGGGGTGGAGGAATACTTCTATGAGAACTACCGTCCCCGGATCTTCAAGGCTTCCAAGTTCATGGAATCCAACTACAAGGAAGACAAGCAGCACATCATCGAGAAATACAATTCCAAGGGCTATCGCGACGCCATCATCGTACGCGACTCGGTGTATCGCATCGACGACCGTAACCTGGGCATCGACATTGTCATCGACGAAGGCTCGAAATACCACTACCGCAGCATCAACTGGACGGGCAACACCAAATACTCGTCCGAGACCTTGAACGGCATTCTGGGCATCAAACCTGGTGACGTCTATAACAAGGAGCTGCTGAACGCCAACCTGACCTATAGCGAGACCACGCTCGACGTGAGTTCCCTGTACATGGACGACGGTTACCTCTTCTTCCGGGTCGATCCCGTGGAGGTGCAGGTGGACAACGACTCGATCGACCTCGAGATCCGTCTCACCGAAGGCAAGCAAGCGCGCATCAGCAACGTGACCCTACAGGGCAACACCAAGACGAACGACCACGTGGTGATTCGGGAGCTCTACACCCGTCCCGGACAGCTGTTCAGCCGTAGCGACGTCACCCGTACCATGCGAGAGGTGGCCACGTTGGGATTCTTCAACCAAGAGACCATCTTGCCCGACGTGAAACCCAACTATGCCGACAACACGGTCGACATCGACTGGAAAGTGGAGGAGGCGAGTGCCGACCAGGTCTCGTTCTCAGCCGGTTGGGGCCTGAACATGCTGATGCTTCAGGCAGGCCTCTCGTTCAACAACTTCTCGATGCGGAACATCTTCAAGAAGGATGCCTGGAGGCCGGTCCCCGGCGGCGACGGACAGAAGCTCTCGTTGCAGGTGCAGACCTACGGCAGCCGGTCCATCTACTACTCGGCCTCGTTTACGGAGCCTTGGCTCGGTGGCCGCAAGCCCAACTCGCTTACGACCTCGATCTACCAGTCGTTCTTCTCCAACGGCCTTGAACGGAGTTCCGAGCAATTCGGGTTCTTCCGCATCACGGGTCTCTCCTTGGGATTGGGCAGCCGTCTTACTTGGCCCGACGACTACTTCACCATCTATCACGGCATCTCGGTCATGCAGTACCGTTTGAAGAATTACGCCAACATCCTCAGCTTCGGCTCCGGTAACGGCAAGTTCAACATGATCAGCTATAATCTGAACATCAGCCGCAGCTCGGTGAGCCAGCCCCTCTATCCCCGTAGTGGCTCGGAGGTGTCGCTCTCCCTTGAGATCACCCCGCCCATCTCTTTGTTCTCGAACAAGGACTACGCCTCGCTTTCCGAGGATGAGCGCTACAAGTGGATCGAAATGCACAAGTGGAAGTTCAAGGCGGCTTGGTACAACGAGTTGTACGAGAAGCTGGTGCTGATGACCCGAGTCCGTTTCGGATTCCTGGGCCATTACAACGACGCGATCGGTCCTACCCCGTTCCATCGGTTCTACCTCGGCGGCGACGGACTCTCGGTGGGCGGCAGCATGTTCGACAGCCGCGAGATCATCGGCATGCGAGGCTACAAGAACGAGTCGCTGACCCCGGGCTACTACAACAGCACCATGGACGGCGGCAACATCTTCGGCAAATATACGGTGGAACTTCGCTACCCCCTGTCGCTGAACCCCTCGGCCACCATCTATGCCATGGGCTTCCTCGAGGCAGGCAACTGCTGGCTGGGCTTTGAGAACTTCAACCCCTTCGACGTCTACCGTTCGGCCGGTGTCGGTGTCCGTATCTTTTTGCCGATGTTCGGCCTGCTCGGTCTCGACTGGGGCTATGGCTTCGACCCGGTACCCGGTTCCTCCGACGCCAACGGCAGCCAGTTCCACTTCTCCATCGGCGGATCCATCGACTAAGCCATTGGAGAAAGCGGCATGGTTCTTGATAAAACAACCCTTTTTGGAATCTTTTTTTGAATATCAATCAAACACAAAATAGACATGAAAAACATGAAATCATTGCTTCTGACAGCCGCCATCCTTTGCTGCAGCTGCCTCAGTTTTGCCCAGATCGGCGGACAGAAGTTCGCATACGTCGATTCGGATTACATCTTGAACAACATCCCGGAGTACGGCGATGCCCAGGAAGAGCTCAACGCCCTGTCTGTCAAGTGGCAGAACGAGGTGAAGGCGATCTATGACAAAGTGTCGGAAATGTACAAGAAATACCAAACCGAGATGGTGCTCCTCTCCGAAGACCAGAAGCACGCCCGTGAACAGGAGATCGTGAACAAGGAGCAGGAAGCCAAGAACCTCCAGATGCAGTACTTTGGCGCAGAAGGCAAGCTCTATCAGAAGCGTACCGAGCTGGTGCAGCCCATCCAGGAGAAGATCTACACCGCCCTTACCGAGCTGTCGCAAACCAAGGGTTATACCTTTGTGTTCGACGTAGCCTCCGGCACCTCCATCCTCTATGCCTCCGACCGGGTCGACATCAGCGACGATGTGCTCGACCAGCTGGGCAATGTGATGCAGACCGTCCGTCGTGAGGACCGCAGACGTGCCAACGCTGGCAGCGGCGCTTCCGGCAACACCCAATCCACGGCGAAACCGTCCGTTCGCGGGAAAAATTAATAAATTGGCGGACGCAACGGGATTTTTCGTATCTTTGCGCCCTCGTTGCCAAGTCAATGGGACCATAAACAACGGAATTCAATCATAAACAAATCGATACGATGAAGAAAATTTTCAAAGCAAGCTTGCTGCTGGTCGCCCTCTTCGCCATGAGCGGCATCGCCAGCGCCCAGACCGTGAAGCTCGCTCACGTCAACACGAGCGAGGTGATGAATGTCATGCCTGAGCGGACCAAGGCCGAGAAGAACCTCGAGACCTATTACAACGAGCTCCAGGAGCAGCTCAAGACCATGTACACCGAGTATCAGAACAAATTGCAGGACTATCAGTCCAATGCCGAAACCATGTCCAACCTGGTGAAGCAGTCCAAGGAGAAGGAACTGGTGGATCTCGAGAGCCGCATCACCGCTTTCCAAGCCAATGCGGAAAACGAATTTGAAGCCAAACGCGCCGAGCTGCTCGCCCCGCTTTTGGAGAAGATCCAAAACGCCATCAACGCCGTGGGCAAGGAGAAGGGATACACCTATATCATCGATGTCGCCACGGGCGCTACCGTCTATATCGGTACCGATGCCGTTGACGTCACCAAGGATGTGAAGGCCAAACTCGGCATCAAGTAATCAGTTATCAACTGAGCCATAAAAAAAGCCGACCCGATGGGCCGGCTTTTTTTATTTGATGTTGTCGCGCTTGACCTTGGCGAAGCGGAGCAGCTTGAGGATGCCCAAGGGCTTGTGGTCGTCCTTGTTGGCCAGGTTGAGGTAAAGGCCGATCTTCTTGATGATGGGGATCTTGTACGTCTCGACAAATTCGATGAGGGTTCCGTCGGGGTCTTCCACGTAGGTGAAATGCCCGTTGGCCTCGCCCATGCCGAAGTCGGCGCCGCTATCGCACACAAAGGGATGTCCCAAGGCCTCGGCCTCCGCCTTCACGGCGTCCATGTGGCGTACGTCGAAGCAGAGGTGGATGAATCCCGGATCGCCCCAGAAGCGGCCGTCGAACAGCTTCTTGCCGGGGGTCTCCGCCTGGATCAGCTCCAAGTGTGAGGTGCCCATGATACCGCTCAAAGGGCCTTCGATGGGCTTGGACCGTTCCAGGATGACCCGACGAAGGGTCTTTTCCCCACCCGGGAGGCATTTCAAGTCGGCAAACACGTCGGTTTGGTCGGATACCACCCGGTCGTAGCCGAGCAACTGCTTGTAGAAGGGGAGGGATCGCTCCATGTCACTGACGCCGATGACGGCCCCGTTGGCGCCCCCCGTGGTCTTCTTCTCGTCAATGAAGACATAGCCGTCCTCTTCGAGTTGGAACAGGTTGCCGTAGGGGTCTTTCATGAAGAACTGGCGTTGTCCGGTAGGGGAGGTGGTGATCTCGCTAATGAGGTCGAGGCCGCGGTTCATGAAGGTGTTGTAGGCGTTTTCGATGTCTGCCGTCTTGACCTTGGCTACGAGGATGCCCAAATCGCCCAGCTGTACGGGTTCTTTCAAGTAGTTGAGCGGCCGTCCTTTGGGCTGCCAGATCTCGAAGCCGCCACCACCACGGATGTTGACGGCGATGCCCGAACGCCGTGGCTGGGGCTTGCCGCCCGTATAAGGCAGCATGCGCTCGGCAACGCCCTCGTCGTCGACGATCTTGATCTCAAAACCGAACTGGTCGTAGTACCATTTCCAGGCTTCCACGAAGTCGGGCACGCCGATGCCCACCTGCTGGATGCCACAAATCACTTTTTCTTTCATATTATTCTTCTTACTTCTGTCTTCTTAGTTTATGTCGCCGAAATCTTTCTCGATAACTTGTAGTAGAGGGGCAGGCACCATTTGTGGATGTGGGCCATCAACAGCTCGCTCTTGCCGATGAGTTTCCGGTGTTTCTGCCGCTTGATGGCCTTGACGGCGATGGCGCCGCACTTGTCCACGTCGAGCCCGTTGGCCTGGCCGGCATCCATCTTGGCATGCGCTGTGCCGTCGCCCATCAGGGCGCTTTTGCTGATCTGGGTGTTGATGCGTCCCGGGATCAGGAAGGTGACGTGGATGTTGGGGTATTCCAGCTCCAGCGACTCGTAGAACCCGAAGAGGGCGTGCTTGGCGGCGCAGTAGGCGCTCCGCAGCGGGAAGCCGAACAGGCCCGACAGGGAAGTGGTCACCGAGAACTGCACGTGTTCGGCAGCCTTGATCATGTCGCCGAACTTCTTGACCAGGTAAACCCCGCTTAGGAAGTCGATCTTCAGGATCTTTTCATCCACGCTGAAGTCGGTGTCGAGCGCCTTCTCGCGTTGCGAGATGCCGGCGTTGAGCACAAAGAGGTCGATGCCCACACCGAGCGACACGACGTAGTCGTGGAACGCGTCGATGGAGCTGTAGTCGTCGAGCCGGGTCTCGATGGCCCAGGCGTTCACCTCCTGTGCCTCGCACTCGTTTTTCACCCGGTTCAGGTCGTCGATGCCCAATCCTGTGAGGATCAGGTTGCACCCTTCTTTTGCCAGATGCAGCGAGATGGCGCGTCCGATACCGGTGCCGCCTCCCGTCACAATGGCATGCTTGCCTTTCAAATCCAACATGTTTTCATTCTTTTTTGCAAAAGTACTAAAAGTAAATGTATATATAATCAATATATTTACTATTTTTGTCCTCTCAACACTGTACATCAGAACAATCGAACAACCTAACAAATCAACAATGGATATTTTTGAAAGAATAGCAAAAGACTCCGGCGGCCCGATCGGTCAGTACCGCGAACGTGCCGACGGTTATTTTGCCTTCCCGCGTCTGGAAGGCGAACTGGGACCCCGCATGGTTTTCAACGGCAAGGAAGTGCTTTGCTGGAGCTTGAACAATTACCTGGGCTTGGCCAACCATCCGGCCATCCGTAAGGCCGACGCCGAAGGCGCCGCCCGCTGGGGCCTCGCCGCTCCCATGGGTGCCCGTATGATGTCGGGCCAGACCCGCATGCACGAGCATTTTGAAAAGGAGCTGGCCGACTTCGAGAAGAAGGAGGCCGCCTACCTCTTCAACTTCGGCTACCAAGGCATCGTTTCCACCATCGACACCCTGACGAGTCCCCACGACGTGATCGTCTATGACAACGAGGCCCATGCCTGTCTGCTCGACGGCATCCGGCTTCATCTGGGCAACAAATACAAATACCGTCACAACGACATGGCCAGCCTGGAGCAGAAGCTGCAGGTGGCGACCGACGTGGTGAAAGAGACGGGTGGCGGCATCCTGGTCATCACCGAAGGTGTGTATGGCATGACCGGCGCTTTGGGCGACCTGGCCGGCATCGTGAAGCTGAAACAGAAATACAACTTCCGCATCCTCATCGACGACGCCCACGGCTTCGGCGTGATGGGGCCCACCGGTCGCGGCACCTCCGAGCATTTCGGGGTGATGGACGAAGTGGACATCTACATCGGCGCCTATGCCAAGGCCATGGCCATCATCGGAGGCTTTGTGGCGGGTCCGAAACACGTCATCGAGTACCTGCGCTACAACATGCGTTCCCAGATGTACGCCAAGTCGTTGCCGCTGGCCATCGTGGAAGGCTGCGAGAAGCGCTTGGAGATCATCCGCGGCGAGGAAGGCGACCGGCTTCGTGCCCAACTTTGGAAGGTGACCCGTGCCTTGCAGGACGGCTTCCGCAACATGGGCTTCGACATCGGCCCCGCCGAGGCCTGCGTTACCCCGGTGCATGTGAAGGGCGACGTGGTGCAAGCCACCAACATCGCCATGGACCTCCGCGAAAACTACCGCATCTTCTGCTCGGTGGTCACCTATCCCGTCATCCCCAAGGGCATGATCATCTTCCGCATCATCCCGACGGCTGCCCACAGCATGGAAGACGTCAACTACACGCTCAATGCCTTCAAGGAAGTGAAGGAGAAGCTCGACAAGGGTCTCTACGACGGCACCGAAGTGCCCAACATGAGAATCCCTTGATGGCCGACGAAAGAATTCCGATTTCGGAATCCTCGTTTTCCAATAAAATCCCTATCTTTGCATTATCCTAAACATGGGATAATCTAAAATAGGGATTTTATTATGATGCTTATCAAACAGGTCGGCGTCCTGGCCAACATCTTCAACTGTAAGCTGAAGAAGTCCGTCGCCGCCACCTTCAAGGCCAACGGGATCAACCTCACGGCGGAACAGTTCCTCGTGATGGATACCCTCTGGAACCAGGGTGAGATGACCCAGCAATCGATTGCCTACATCATCCAGAAAGACAAGAACTCCGTAACCCAGTTCATCGACAACCTTGAACGGAAGGGGCTGGTGCAACGGGTGGTCGATGCCAACGACCGCCGTGTCAACAACATCACGCTTACCAAAGTGGGCATGGCGATGAAGGACAACACCAAGAAAGTGGCCATCGAGGCGATCAACCGCATCCTCGACGGAATCTCCGAGGAGGAGTTGCAGACCTTTGTACAGGTGTTGAACCGTGCCTGCAGTAATATTGAGCAACTGGACCTCTAAATCCGAAAAAAAATGTACTTTTACCACCTAATTTGAAAAGGAGAATGCCATGAAAAGAGTCGTTCTTTCGCTGTTGTCGCTGCTTCTGCTTGCCGCCTGCAACCTCCATGAGGGGGAGGGCGGAACCGGTACGGTGCGTGGTTATGTCAAGCTGGTCCAGCATCCCGACGACGACTACCAGTTGCAAGCCGACACGGTCAATGCCGCCAAGACGGATGTGTTCATCGTGTATGGCGACGAAGATTTCTATGGAGACGATGTGGAGACCAATCCTGACGGGCTTTACCAGTTCGAATACCTCAACCCGGGCCGCTACACGGTGTATGCCTATTCCACCTTGGCCACCGGCGAGCGGGTGCCCGTTTCGGAGACGGTGACGCTTGAGCGCGGCAGCGTGGCCCAAGTGCCCACCCTTTACATCCACGACGGCAAGGCCTATGGCACCGCTGTGGTCAAGGGCAAGGTGTGGGGGGTGTATTTCCATAACAGCACCTACCGTGGCGAGGGCTGGGCGTACGAGCATCGGGTCTATCTGCGCCGTCTTGGCGACACCTACCATCTCGACGACACCCGGGTGGGACTCGACGGTGTGTTTGCCTTTCAGAAGGTCCTTCCGGGCACCTACGAGGTGATCACCTACACCCAGGATGCCATGGAGGTGCCTTCGCCCATGGTCGACACCGTCACCGTCGAAGCGGGGCAAGTCCTCCAGATGGAGCCGGATACCACCTTTGTGGTGAGAATCCAGGTTTAGGGAACCGCACCCCGTAGGGGTGCCCTATCGGTAGCCACGGGGTTGACCACCGGGAAACCCCTGGGACAAAAAATGAAAACATCCACGGGGTTGACGACAGGAAACCCCTGGAACAAAAAATGAAAACATCCACGGGGTTGACGACAGGAAACCCCTGGGACAAAAAAATGAAAAAATGAAACGTATCATCATCATATTGTTTTTGGGTTTGCTGGCGTTGCCAGCCTTTACCCAAGTGGTCTCGGAGAGTACCATCCAAAAACGTGAGAACCGTCGGGGCATGACCGTCAAGGAATGGAACACCCCCGTGGGGGGCAAGCAGGCCTTCCTCGACCATGTAACCAGCTACGATTCGTTGGGACGCAAGATCGAGGAGATCGAGTATGCCAGCTATGGCCAGAAGTCGCGTGTGGTCAGCGAATACCCCGCCAACAGCGACATCACCGCCAAGGTGGTCCGCGAGATCGAGTACAACGACCGCGACCGGGTGGTCCGCATCCGCAAGTTCGAGTATTATCCCGACGGCACCAAGAAACGTCAGGTCAACTATTATCCCAACGGCAAGTTGGAGTCGGTCAAGGAATTCGAATACATCCCCAAATGAACCCTGAGATCCTCGACATCGTATCGTCCATGCAACCCATCACCCTGGCTGAGATGAAAGCCGTGCAGTTGATGAACCGGGTCGACACCAAGTATCTGGTGACCTCGGCCCAGCTGTGCGACATCCTCCGTGGGGTTCGCGAGCGGTACTTTGTCCAGGAGGCGGAGGGACATCGGCTGTCGCCTTACCGTACCATCTACTACGACACCCCGGAGCTGACCATGTACCGGATCCATCACGACCGTCATCTGGTGCGCGACAAGGTGCGGGTGCGTACCTACGTCGACTCCAACCTGTCGTTCTGCGAGGTGAAGCACAAGACCAACAAGGGACGGACCAAGAAGAAGCGGATCGCCGTGCAGCCCCGCTACAACATCGTCGAAGATCCCGAGGCGGCTGCCTTCCTGAAGGAGCAGCAGCCTTATCCCATCGAAAGCCTGAGTCCGCATCTGGAGACCGTGTTCGACCGGATCACTTTGGTCAATTTCGAGAAGACCGAACGCCTGACCATCGACTGCAACCTCCACTTCAACAACTTGGCGAAGGGCACCACCGCTTCGATGGACCCGCTGGTGGTGATGGAGCTCAAGCAGGACGGGCGCGCGCGTTCCCTGTTCAAGGAGGTGCTGTTCGCGTTGCGTATCAAGCCGTTCAAGATCAGCAAGTATTGCATCGGAACCTGCCTGACCTGTCCCGAGGTGCGGCAAAACCGCTTCAAGCCGAAACTGAGAAGAATCCATAAACTGAAAAACATATCCTAATACCATGTTATTGTTACAATCCATACAGACCTTCGATCCCGACATCGCCCGCGAGTTTGGGGGCGGCGTCACGCAAACCGACTTCCTGGGAGTACCTTTGTTCGATGCTACCAGCCTGTGGACCTTGCTGCTGCGTTTTGTCTTCAACTTCCTCGTATGTTGGATCATCATCCGCTTCTTCTACTACAGGAAGTCGCAACGCCGCGACTACTACTTCACTTTCATGATGTTTGCTGTAGTTATCTTCTTGATAATCACCTTGATGGAGAATATGAAGATGAACGTGGCCTACGCATTGGGCCTCTTCGCCATCTTCGGCATGATCCGCTACCGGACCGAGACCCTGCGCATCCGTGAGATGACCTACCTGTTTGTGGTGATGGGTGTCTCCATCATCAATGGACAGGCGTTGACCACGAGCTATGCCGAACTCTTCCTCACCAACCTGCTGGTGATCCTCGCCATCTGGGTGTTCGAAGGCAGCAAGCACATGAAGCAGCTCTCCGAGAAGGTCATCCTGTACGACAAGATCGACCTGGTCAAACGCGGCCGGGAGGCGGAGCTGAAAGCAGACCTCGAGGAGCGCACGGGCATCGCCATCGAAAAGATGGAGGTGGGTCATATCGACTACCTGCGCGACACGGCTTTCATCAAGATCTGGTACAAGCCCCTTCCGGGCGAGGCCAACACCATCGGTACGTTCACCAAACTCAAGGAGTTTTAATCGCAAGTCGGGACGATGAAGGAACGGAGACAGCGATCGGTATACAGGAGCCTGGAAGGCC
Organism: Bacteroidales bacterium; assembly: GCA_016291135.1. Lineage (GTDB taxonomy): Bacteria > Bacteroidota > Bacteroidia > Bacteroidales > F082 > Limimorpha. The sequence goes on along the minus strand of JAEFAE010000009.1, from coordinate 4,330 downwards.
GAAAGTGGGGCGTGGCACTGCTCGTGCTGCTTTCCCTTCGGCTGCTATGGGCGGTCCCTGCCTTCTCGCAATCCGTAAGGTCTACCGATGTCGGCGCGATCCTCGGTGCCAAATACGAGGGGACGTTGGCCGGCGACCTCGCCCTGCAGGTGGAGGAGGAGCTTCGTTTCGAAGGCTGGAACGGACCTCACCTCGACCGTTGGCTCAACGAGCTGACGGTCGAATACCCTTTCCTGCATCGCAGGATGCATGTGGGGATCTCGGGGGGTGCGGTTCGTCGCTACAACGACCGGGGCTACTACGAGAATCGGGCACGGCTGGGCCTCGATGTCTCTTATGCCGAGACCTTCCGCCGCTTCAAATTCTCCTACCGCAGCCGTTTGATGGCCACCTTCCGCGACGAGACGGTCGCCGACTACCGGGTTAACCCCAAGCTCTATTGGCGCCACCGCCTGCAGGCCACCTACCAGATGCCGGGTAGCCGTTTCAAATATGCACTCTCGACCGAGTTGCACTGGCTGGTCAACGACCCCAAGGCCAGCGTCGTGGACAACCTCCGTACCGTTTTCACCGTCAACTACCGGCTTACCCGCCGTCAGTCGCTGAGCGCTTTCCTGCGCCTGGACAACGACCTTCAAGTCAAACACCCCATGGACCGTATCTATGTCGGTCTCACCTACCACTATAAATCTTGAAATCTTGAAATCTTGAAATCTTGAAATATAAAATCTAGAAATATGGAATTATTCAAAAAAGGAGACAAAGTTGGCAAATACACCGTCAACTCCTTCATCAAGAAAGGCGCCATCGCCGAGTCATACACGGCGTACGGCAGCGACGACATGCTCTACTTCCTGAAGGTATTCGACATGAGCGACATGCCCAAGTCGCAACTCTTCGAGAGCAAGGAGGTGTTCGAAATCGTGTTCTGCAAGGAACTCAGCGAGGAGCAGAACGACAACGTCATCCGTTACGTGGACAACGGGGAGTTCAAGAAAGGGGAGAAGCGTTACCATTACCTGGTGACGGAGTTCTACCAGGGCCAGCTGCTGAACGAGTCGGTCGAGAAAGACGGGGTTTTCGATGCCGAAGACGCGGTACAGATCACCCTTTGTGTGCTCAATGGGCTGAGCTATATGCATTCCAAGGCCTTGCTGCACAACGACATCATGCCTTCAAACATCATGTTGAAGGAGACGGAAGACGGCATGTTGCTGCCTACCATCATCGACCTAGGCCACGTGTCGTACATGGTGATGGGCCGTCCCAACTTCTTTGTGGGCGACCTCGCTCCCTTCTTCCGCGCGCCGGAGACCTACCGGGGCATCTATACCCCCAAATCGGATGTCTTCTCGGTCGGTGCGCTGCTCTATTACCTGCTTTTCGGCAAGGCGCCCTGGGAGGTGGACCTCTCCGACTGCTATGACGACAAGAACCTGGTGAAGGCCAAGGTGAAAGAAGCCCGCAAGGCCGATCTGGTGCTGGAGACGGACGAGATACAGGTGCCCGACTACTTGCAGGAGATCCTGAAGAAGGCCCTTTCGCTGCGTGTCACCGCGCGTTTCGCCTCGGCCGAAGACCTCTTCAACGCTTTGGTGGAACGCCTGATCCCCGACGACGTGGCGATGGCGGGAGAGGTGCTCGAAGACCCGGAGAATGGAGCGGGCGAGATGAAAGCCAGCCAACCTGCAGGCGCCTCCCGCATTATGTTCCGGAAAGGCTCGGGAAGCGGGTTCGACCAGGTGGCTGGGCGCGACGAGCTGAAGGAACAGCTGCGCAAGGAGGTGATCTTCGGACTGCAGAACCCGGAGAAGGCCAAGCAATACAAGCTCCTTCCCGTGAACGGCATCCTGCTCTACGGCCCTCCCGGCTGTGGCAAGAGCCTGGTCATGGAGTCCTTTGCGGAGGAGCTGGGATTCAACTACACCATCCTGAAAGCCTCGGAGTTCGGCAACATCTATCAACCCGGCGTGATCGAGAACCTGCAGCGTATCTTCGATGCCGCCTCGCTCAAGGCGCCGTTTGTCATCTGCATGGAGGAAATGGAATACCTGATCCCCAATCCCGGATCGGAGAACGTCACCAAGGAGAGCGTGGCCATGCTGAGCCTGCTCAACGGCTGTGCCCAACGGGGCATCCTCTTGGTGGTCACCTCCAACCTTCCGGAGCAGATCGACCCCTTCGTGATGCGTCCCGGATGCATCGACCGTGTCTTCTTCGTGTCCCAACCCGACCTCGAAGCGCGGAAAGACATCTTCCGCAAGCATCTGAGCGACCGCCCCTGCGAGGAGATCGACTATGACGAGTTGGCCAACCTTTCGGAGGACTTCGTGGCTGGCGACATCACGGAGACCGTCAACGAGGCGGCCATGACCGCTGCCTACATGGACGTCCCCATCTCGCAGAAGATCCTGGTGGACGTGCTCCGGTACAAGAATCCCACCTATGCCACCAAGACCAAGATCGGTTTCACCAAATGAGTATGAGAAAGACCGCCAAATCGTTGACACTCGCCTACCTGAAGGATCAGGGGATCCCGGTGCGGAGCACCAAGGTGGGACTCAATTTCCAGTATGAAGGCTGGAACTGCCTGTTGTGGCATGATGCCGACGACCCCGACTTCTTCCGCCTTGCCCTTCCGGGGATCCTCGATGTCACCGATGCCAACTATGCGAGTGCCTTGATGGCCTGCAACACGTTGAACTGGAACTATAAGGTGGTGAAGGCCTCGCTGTATGAATATGAAGAGGGCGGGGCAGTCCGAGCCTCGGTATGGGTGTGCTATGAACAGTTGTTGGACGGGGATTCGGTGGAACGCCTGGTGCCTCGTGCCCTGCAGGCCCTGGTGGAGGCCGCCGAACGCTTCCAGACCCTCGTCGATGAGGAAAAATGAAGATACCAAAACGTAAGCCTATGAATATGCTAAAACTACTCTGGATCGGTGTGCTGCTGTTGTCGGGCATGACCCTCAAGGCCCAATACCAGCCGGCAGGCGATCGCCTCAAGACGCGATGGGCCAAGGAAGTAAGCCCCGACAATGTGCTTCCGGAATATCCCCGTCCGTTGATGACGCGGTCGGAATGGAAAAACCTGAATGGCCTCTGGGACTATGCCATCACACCCAAGGAAGCCGCGAGTCCCAAGCAGTATGACGGTGCCATCCTGGTGCCTTTCTGCGTGGAGTCGTCGCTCTCGGGGGTCATGAAGACCGTGGGTCCCGACCAGGCGCTCTGGTACCGCCTGTCTTTTACGGTGCCGAAACAATGGAAGGGCCAGCGGGTGTTGCTGCATTTCGGTGCGGTGGACTGGATGGCGGACGTCTGGGTCAACGACATCAAGGTGGGTCAACATACCGGAGGCTATACGGCTTTCTCGTTCGACATCACCCAAGCCCTTGCCGGCAAGGAAAACACCCTGGTGGTACGGGTGTGGGATCCCACCGACACGTCGTATGTCCCGCGTGGCAAGCAGGTGTCGAAGCCGGGCGGTATTTTCTACACTTCGGTGACGGGCATCTGGCAGACCGTATGGCTGGAACCGGTCCCTGAGCAACATATCCAGGCCTTGCGCACCACGCCCGACCTCGAACGGGGCGTGGTGAAGGTGTGTCCGGAGTTTGCTGGCCCCACGAACGATGTGATGGTCCAGGTCGAGGTTTCGTTCGACGGCCACAAGGTCGCCTCGGGCAAAGCCCTCGGCGGTCAGCCGGTCGAGGTCCCGATGCCGGAGAAGACCTTTTACTGGACCCCTGACCATCCCTATCTGTACGACATGAAAGTCTCCGTCATCCGCAACGGGAAGACCGTCGATGCCGTGGGAAGCTATTTCGCCATGCGCTGCTTTGGTACCCAACGCGACGACAATGGCATCGTGCGCCTGACCCTGAATGGGATGCCGATTTTCCACTTTGGTCCCCTCGACCAAGGCTGGTGGCCCGACGGGCTTTATACCGCTCCTACCGATGCGGCCTTGGCTTACGATGTTGAGAAGACCAAGGAGTTGGGTTTCAACATGATCCGCAAGCATGTCAAGGTGGAGCCTGCCCGTTGGTATTACCATTGCGACCGCCTCGGGATCATGGTCTGGCAAGACATGCCCAGCGGCGGCAGAGGTCCCGGATGGCAGACCACCCGTTACTACGAGGGTCCCGAGAGCGTGCGTACCCTCGAGTCGGAGGAATGCTACAAGAAAGAATGGAAAGAAATCGTGGAAAGCCTGATTTCCCAGCCATGCATCGGTGTCTGGGTTCCCTTTAACGAGGCCTGGGGCCAGTTCAAGACCCCTGAGATCGTGGAGATGACCAAGAAACTCGATCCCACGCGGCTGGTGA
>JAEFAE010000038.1 GCA_016291135.1 Bacteroidales bacterium | reverse complement strand
CAGATCACCTCAAAAGGTTACGGCTTCGACCAATACAACCCCAACAACAGCAACTGGATCGGCAACCTCAACAGCATCGCCGTCGAGAACAAGTACCGCATCCAAACCAACAACGCCTGCCAGATCGCCATCACCGGAAACAACGCCATTCCTGCCGAACACCCCATCACCCTCAACAAGGGCGCCAACTGGATCGGCTACCCCCTCGCCACCGAATCCACTCTCAACGACGCACTCGCCGACTTCTCGCCCGAAACCGGCGACCGCTTCGAGTCCAAGAACGACGGCTTCGCAGAGTATTCGGGTACCAAGTGGATCGGCACCCTCGCCGCAACCGGCAAGACCCTTAAACCCGGACAGGGCTACATCTACAGGTCCAAGGCCGATGACAGCAAGCAGCTCGTCTATTCCGCCAGCGGCAAGGGCGACAAGGGAACCGTTCAAGTGGACGAGCCCTCCTTCTGGAAGGCCGACAACACCGCCTTCGCCGACATCATGTGCGTCACCGCACTCGTAGAGATCGACGGCATCGCCTCCGACGACATCGAGCTGGCCGCCTTCGTCGACGGACAGTGCCGCGGCGCCGTCAGGATGATCTACGTCGAATCCCTCAAGCAGCACCTCGCCTTCCTCACCGTTGGCGGCAACGATGGCGAGACCGTCTCCTTCAAGGCCCTCGCCAACGGCAACGTCGTCGAACTCGAGGAAACCGAACGCTTCTCGGCCGCCGAGGCCCTCGGAAGCCTCAACCGCCCCGTCGTCCTCCACAGCACCTCCGGCACCTTCACCCTCTTCCCCAACCCGGCCGAAAGGGGTGAGCAGGTCCAGGTCGCACTGCCCGACAGCTTCGATGCCGAAAACGCCACCGTCGAGGTCTTCAACGCCCTCGGCGCACGCGTCCGCACTGAACTCCTTGCCGATGACAAGTCCGTCTCCGGCCTCCTAGCCGCAGGCGTTTATACCCTTCGGATCTCTGACCAAAAGGGACTTGTCCTCTTCGGAAAGCTCGTCGTGAGATAAAACAATACGTTTTTGTTGCGGCCATCCCGCGGGATGGCCGCAACAAAAACTCGCTAAGAAAACTACAAAAAAATCATTGATAAAAACAAAACTATTTCTATTTTTGCGGCTGAAACGCCCCATTTAGGAAAAAAAAGAAAACAACCATGAAAAAGATTTTATTTACATTGTTTGTGTCCATGCTTCTTGGTGGAACCATCGTCGCCCAAAACCCGGAACTCCATTGGACCGTTGGCCCAGATGCAACACAATATGGAAACAACATGAGTATTGTTGGATGGGTTACCTTGAATGGAAATTATGTGGATGACACCAATTTTGAAGTGGCTGCCTTTGTCGGAGATGAAGTCCGTTATTCCGGATATCTTAAAGATTATGAGGCAGACCATCCTTACCTTTGGGCTTCATTAGCATACGAATCAGGTACTGAGACATTTACCTTTAAACTGTTTGACCACAATACGAATACGGAATACGATTACTGCACCACTACCGTCACGACCAAGGAAGACGGATATGGCAGCTACACCGAGCCTTTCACAGTCGAATTCTTCACCACCTTCGAAAAGACCATCACTGCTTGGACCGAGACCGGTGGCTACTTCCTGATTGCTTCGCCCATCGGACAGGTCAGCCCTACAGCCGTTACCAACATGATTCCCGCCGAAGGAGCCACCAACGGTTACGATCTCTATAGTTTCGACCAAAACGCCAGCGACGGACTAGAATGGCGTAACTATAAAAACGGTGCCTTTGAGAACCTCGAGCCTGGCAAGGGCTACCTCTATGCCAACAGCGAAGAGGTCACCTTGGTCTTCATAGGCGCTGCTAACGATAGCGACGGCAAGGTTACCCTGGTCAAGAATGCCGAACTAAATCCAAACGGCGGCTTCGAAGGCTGGAACCTGGTGGGGAACCCCTTCGCACAGAAGGCCTCCTTCACCAAGGAGTTCTACACCATGAATGCCTACGGTTCCGAGATTATCGCCGGTAAAGACAAAGTCGTTGAAGCCATGGAAGGTCTGTTTGTGATTGCTGGAACCGACGGAGAGGAAATGATCTTCACCCCGATTACCGAAAACACCGAGGGCAGCAAAGGTCTGGTCTTCGACCTTAAGCAGAACAGCAACGTGGTCGACCGCGCCATCGTCCGCCTCGAAGGGAGCGACAACCTGCCCAAGATGATGCTGAACCCCAGCAACACGAAAGTCTACATCCCTCAGGCCGACAAAGACTACGCCGTGATGAGCGTCAACCGCGACATGGACGAATCGATGCCGCTGAACCTTAAAGTCGCTGAAAACGGCACCTACACCCTTTCAGTGAAGAACGAGGAAGACAACCTTGAATACCTCGCCCTCCTCGACCACAAGACGGGCATGCAGGTGAACCTGCTGCTCACGCCCAACTACCAGTTCAACGCCTCGACGAACGACGCGGCCGAACGCTTCACGGTGTTCTTCCGCTCGACGACGGGCCTCGACGAGCAGTCCAACCCCATCTGCTTCCGCAACAACGGCCTGCTGACCATCAGCGGCCTCGAAGGAGAATATGAACTGGAAGTGATCGACGTGATGGGACGCATCCTGTCCAACACCACGGTCAACGGTGAATACAGCCAAGTCATGGAAATGACGCCCGGCCTGTACACCATCCGCCTGCTTGCCGCAGACAAGACCTACACCAAGAAGATCGTGGTCGACTAAAGACCCCGAAAGACTTCAAACAAAAAGGGCAGCCGTGAAAACGGCTGCCCTTTTTTGTGTCACGGATCGCCCGGAAGCTTACAGCTTACGGGCGATCTCTTTCTCGGTGTAACCCTCGATGATGTCGCCGACCTTAATGTCGTTGAAGTTCTCGATGTTCAAGCCGCAGTCCATACCGGCAGCCACCTCCTTGACGTCGTCCTTGTAACGCTTCAGGGAGCCGAGCGTGCCCGTGTAGATCACGATGCCGTCGCGGATGATGCGGATCTTCGTGTTGCGGGTGATCTTGCCGTCGAGGACCATACAGCCGGCGATGGTGCCGACCTTGCTGATCTTGAAGGTCTCGCGGATCTCGAGGTTGCAGGTGACCACCTCCTCGATCTCGGGGGCCAACATACCCTCGATGGCCGCCTTGATCTCCTCGATGGCGGTGTAGATGATGGAGTAGATGCGGATGTCGATCTTCTCCTGCTCGGAGAGGCGACGGGCCTGCACCGTAGGACGCACGTTGAAGCCCACGATGACGGCGTTCGAAGCCGAAGCCAGCATGATATCGGACTCGCTGATGGCACCCACCGACTTGTGGATGACATTGACCTGCACCTCCTCGGTGGAGAGCTTGAGCAACGAGTCGGCCAAGGCTTCGACAGAACCGTCCACGTCGGCCTTGACGATGATGTTGAGCTCCTTGAAGTCGCCGATGGCGATGCGGCGCCCGATCTCGTCGAGGGTGATGTGCGGGTTGGTGCGGCGGGTCTGTTCACGCTGCAGCTGCTCACGGCGGTTGGCGATGTCTTTCACCTCACGCTCGTCGGTCATCACGTTGAAGACGTCGCCCGGCTGGGGTGCGCCGTTGAGACCGAGCAGCAACACCGGCGTGGAAGGACCGGCACTCTGGATCTTCTGGTTGTGGTCGTTGAACATGGCCTTGACCTTGCCGTAGGTGGTTCCGGCCAGCACCATGTCGCCGATACGGAGGGTACCGTTCTGCACCAGGATCTTCGCCACATAGCCGCGTCCCTTGTCGAGGGCCGACTCGATGACGGTGCCCTTGGCAAGCTTGTTGGGATTGGCCTTCAGGTCGAGGAACTCGGCCTCGAGCAAGACCTTCTCCAGCAGCTGGTCGACGTTGAGACCGATCTTGGCGGCGATCTCCTGCTCCTGGTACTTGCCGCCCCAGCTCTCGACGAGGATGTTCATCTTGGCGAGCTGTTCGCGGATGCGGTCGGGCTGGGCCGTAGGCTTGTCGATCTTGTTCAAGGCGAACACGATGGGCACGCCGGCGGCCTGGGCGTGGTTGATGGCCTCCACGGTCTGGGGCATCACGTTGTCGTCGGTGGCGATGACGATGATGGCCACGTCGGTGATCTTGGCACCACGGGCACGCATGGCGGTGAAGGCCTCGTGACCCGGGGTGTCGAGGAAGGTGATCTTCTTGCCACTCTCGGTAGTCACCTCGTAGGCACCGATGTGCTGGGTGATACCACCTGCCTCGCCGGCAACCACGTTGGTGTTACGGATGTAGTCGAGGAGCTTGGTCTTACCGTGGTCCACATGGCCCATGACGGTGACGACAGGAGCACGGGGCACCAGGTCTTCCTCACGGTCTTCCTCTTCGGTCTCGGCGATGGCCTCCTGCACGTCGGCGCTGACGAAGTCGACCTGATAGCCGAACTCGCTGGCAACCACCGACAGGGCCTCCGCGTCAAGACGCTGGTTGATGGAGACGGGCATGCCGAGTCCCATGCAGGTGGCGATGACCTTGGTCACCGGCACCCCCATCATCACCGCCAAGTCGTTGGCGGTGACGAACTCGGTCACCTTCAGGATGGACTGTTCCTCCTGCTGGCGCATCTGTTCCTCCATCATGTTGCCGGCAACCTGCTGGCGTTTCTCACGACGGTGCTTCGACGTCTTCGACTTGCCCAACGGCGACAGACGGGCCAGGGTGTCCTTGATCTGCTTCGAGATCTCTTCGTCGGACAGCTCGACCTTCTCTTCACGCTTAGGCTGCGGACGGCCTTTGTCGCGCTTGGCGTTCTTCTTGTTGGGGTCGCCGTTCTGGGCAGGTGCCTTTGGGCCCTTGCCCTTGTTCTGTCCCTTGTTGTCGGCCGGGGCGTCGGACGAGCCCTCGGGCTTGCCACCGATGCGCTTGCGTTTCTTCTTCTTGTCGCCAGCGGTGTCGGACGAGGCCACGGGCTGCTGCTTGGAGCGCTTGCGTTCCTCGGGAAGCTCGATCTTGTCGAGGATCTTCGGGCCTTCGAGCTTCTGCACCTCGGTCTTGATGAACTTCGGCTCGTTGGCAGCCTGCTCGGCCGCCTTCTTCTCGGCTTCGGCCTTCTGGCGTGCCAGCTCCTCAGCCTTCTCGCGTTCGGCCTTCTCGCGTTCGGCCTTCTGCTCGGCAAGGGCTTTCTCCGCCTTCTCTGCCTTCTCGCGCTCGGCCTTTTCCTTGGCCTCGCGCTGTTTCTCTTCCTTCGACTTCTTGTCGGGACGCATCTTGGTGTTCAGGCTGTCGAGGTCGATCTTGCCCACCACCTTGATGGGGCTGTCGTCCTCAGGCGCCGTTTCCACGACAGGAGCGGGCGTCTCCTCCTTGGGCTGAGCCTCCACCACGGGAGCCGGGGCTTCCTCCTTGCGGGGTTCTGCCTTGGGCTCCGGCTTGGGTTCCGGCTTAGGCTCTGCGGCCACAAACGGCTTCTCCGTCTTCTTCTGGATGCCGATGGTGCTCGAACGGATGATCACCTCGTCGGTGTCGTCCTCTTCGAAATTGTTAGTCAATGATTGCACGGCCGAATCGACAGAAACCGAACCGCCTTTGTAGGAAAGGTCGCCGAGTTTCTTCGCCTCGTTCTTCACTTCCCTTTCGCCCTGGTATTCCTTCACGAGCAGCGCATACATCTCCGAGGTAAGCTTCGTGTTGGGCGACGGATCCACCTGGAATCCCTTCTTGGTAAGGAACTCCACGATGGTCTCACGGCCCACGTTGAATTCTTTTGCCGCTTTCGACAATCGAATGCTGAAATTAGTATCTTCGGACATAGTTTCTTCTCTTAGTTAATAATAGGTGAGTCGTGCCGGAAACATCATTCGGCATCATTTTCAAATTCGGCCTTGAGGATCTTGAACACGTTGTTGACGGTCTCGATCTCGAGGTCGGCACGCGAAGCAACCTCCTCGGGCGTGTAGGAAAGCACGTTCTTGGCGGTGTCGCAGCCCATGTTGTACAGGGCGTCGAGGATCCACTGGTCGATCTCATCGGAGAACTCCTGGAGGTCGACGTCTTCCTCGGCCTCGTTGATCTCGCTGTTGCGGTACACGTCGATGTTGTAACCGGTGAGCTTGCCGGCGAGCTTGATGTTGTAGCCGCCCTTGCCGATGGCCAGGCTGACCTGGTCGTTCTCCATATAGACGTTGGCGAGCATGTTCTCGTTGTCGAGGACGATGCTGCTGATCTTGGCCGGGCTGAGGGCGCGGGTGATGAAGAGCTGCGGGTTGGTGGTCCAGTTGATCACGTCGATGTTCTCGTTGCGGAGCTCTCGGACGATGCCATGGATACGGGAGCCCTTCATGCCGACGCAGGCGCCGACGGGGTCGATACGGTCGTCGTACGACTCCACGGCGATCTTGGCACGCTGGCCGGGTTCACGGACGATCTTCTTGATGGTGATCAAGCCGTCGTACACCTCGGGCACCTCGGCCTCGAAGAGGCGCTGCAGGAAGACCTCGGAGGTACGCGACAGGGTGATGACCGGAGATCCGTTCACGTTCTCGACACTCTTGACGATGGCGCGCACATTCTCACCTTTCTTATAGATGTCGGCCGGGATCTGCTCGTTGCGGGGCAGGATGAGCTCGATGTTCTCGTCGTCGATGGCCACGATCTCGCGCTTCCACACATGGTTGACTTCAGCAGTGATGATCTCACCCACCTTGTCTTTGTACTTCTGGAAGATGTTTTCCTTCTGGTATTCGCTGATCTTGGTCTGCAGGTTCTGGCGAAGGGCCAGGATGTCGCGGCGACCGAAGCTCTCGATGCGAAGGATCTCGGACACGTCGTCACCCACCTCGAAGTCAGGCTCGATACGGATGGCGTCGGAAAGTTTGATCTGACGGAGCGGGTCTTCCAGCTCGTCGTCGTCGACCACGGTGCGGTTGTGATAGATCTCGAAGTCGCCCTTGTCGACATTCACGATGATGTCGATAAAGTCTTCGGTGTCGGTATCGAACTTCTTGTTCAACATGCCTCTGAACACGTCTTCGATGATACGCATCATGGCCTCACGGTCGATGTTTTTGAACTCCTTGAATTCGGAGAAAGTTTCAACTAATTTGTAGTTTTCCATTATATATAGATTTAAAATTTCAACATTTAAAGATTCAATGGTTTATGATCAAAAAACGATGGCGGGTTTGATCTCGGTGGTCTTTCGGTCGAGGACCAGATGGGCCGGCGCCTCAACAGGTTTCTTCTTGGATGCTTTTTTCGGAGCGGGGGCTACCTCCACCTTCTCGGCGTCGAAAGCGACGAGGGTGCCTTGGAGCTTGCCTTGTTCCTTGTTCTTCACCTCCACGTCCTTGCCGACATACTTCTGGAGCTGCCGATCCATCTTCAAGGCACCGGAGAGGCCCCAGGAGAGCACACTCAGCTCGAAATCCTCGGCTTCGCGGTCCATCTTGCCTTCGATGGCGCGGCTGATGGCCACGCACTGGTCGATGTTGACGGCGGAATCCGCGTCGACATACACCTCGATGACATTGGAAGGCTTGACCTTCACCTCCACCAGGAACAGGTCAGTGTCCTGGATGGCTTCAGCTACCAAATTCGCTATCAGCTCTTTGTTGATCATTTTTCAATTCAATTTTAACAATAAAAAAACCTGTTACATTCGTAGCAGGTTTTCTACACTTCCACACTAAGTTGTCGAGCAAGGATTCGAACCTTGACAGGCAGAACCAAAATCTGCAGTGCTGCCATTACACCACTCGACACCTTCATTCATCTGAATGCGGTTGCAAAAGTACGGCTTTTTTCGTTATGTGCAAGTATTTTTTTGATATTTTTTGTATTTTTGCGGCTTCAATCCCATTTTTGGAACATGACCTTTAAGAAGTTAAACAACCTGATCGGATGGCTGGCGGGCATCATCGCCACCATCGTCTATTTCATGACCATGGAACCCACCGTGAGCTGGTGGGACTGTGGCGAGTACATCTCCACCTCGTTCAAACTGCAAGTGGGCCATCCGCCTGGGGCACCCCTGTTCCAAATGTTGGGACGGTTCTTCACCCTGTTTGCCGGCGGCGACGTGACCAAGGCGGCCATGATGGTGAACGCCATGTCGGCCATCTGCAGCGGCTTGACCATCGTCTTCCTGTTCTGGAGCATCACCATGATCGCCCGCAAGATCGCGATGAAAGACGGTGAGGACGCGCCCTGGATCAACAAGATCGGCGTCCTGCTGGCAGGCTTCGTGGGCGCTATGGCCTACACCTTCACCGAGTCGTTCTGGTTCAACGCCGTCGAAGGCGAGGTCTATGCCATGTCGTCGTTCTTTACCGCCGTCACCTTCTGGGCCATCCTGAAATGGGAACGTGTGGCCGACGAACCCGGCAGCAGCCGTTGGATCATCTTCATCGCCTTCCTCATCGGCCTCTCCATCGGCGTGCACCTGCTCAACCTGCTGTGCATCCCCGCCTTTGTCTACGTGGTCTATTTCAAGAAATGGAAGAAGACCTCGTTCTGGGGCTTCGTGGTGGCCGGCCTGGTCTCCGTGGCCTTGCTGTGGCTCATCAACTCCTTCCTCGTTCCGCAGGTGGTCAACCTGGCCGGCAAGATGGAGCTCTTCTTCGTCAACAGCCTGGGCGCCCCCTTCAACGTAGGCACCATCGTCTATTTCGCCCTGATCATCGGCCTGATTGTCTGGGGTTTGATCTTCACCTCCCGTCGCAAGAAGGTGATCGGCAACATCGCCCTCCTCTCGCTGATGTTCATCCTGATCGGCTACTCCTCGTTCTTCATGCTGGTCATCCGTGCCAACACCAACACCCCGATCAACGAAAACGAGCCCAAAGACGCCCTGTCGATGCTGTCGTACCTGAACCGTGAACAATACGGTTCCTGGCCGCTCGTGTACGGCGCCTACTACAACGCCCCCATCACCGACGCCGGCGATGGCAAGCCCATCTATATCAAAGATAAGGAAGCAAGACGTTATGTGATCACCGACGACAAGAAACGCACCATACCCGAATATCCTTCCGAGATGAAGACCCTCTTCCCGCGCATGTGGAGCTCGCAACCCAAGCACGTCTCCATGTACGAGACCTATCGGAAGAACCCGCGGGGCGTCGTCCTAGGCGACAAGGTCACCCTCCGCACCATCGACGGAACGACACAGGTGTTCAACAAGCCCACCTTCGGGCAGAACCTGAGATTCTTCTTCAGCTACCAATGCAACTGGATGTATTGGCGGTATTTCATGTGGAATTTCGTCGGACGGCAAAACGACATCGAGAGCCAGGGAGGCATCGAAAACGGCAACTGGATCAGCGGCATCAACTTCATCGACGAGGCCCGTCTGGGCGACCAGCAGAACCTCCCGCAGTGTCTGAAGAACCCGGGACGCACCCAGTTCTACTTCCTGCCTTTGATCCTCGGCCTCCTCGGCCTGTTCTGGCTGCTGCGCAAGGACCTGAAACAGAGCTGGATCATCTTCCTGCTCTTCTTCATGACCGGCCTGGCCATCGTGATCTACCTCAACCAGACGCCTTACCAGCCTCGTGAGCGCGACTACTCGTACGCCGGCTCCTTCTATGCCTTCGCCATCTGGATCGGCTTGGGCGTGTTGGCCCTCGTCGACTGGATCGAGCGCCTCACCAAGCGCAAGAGCTTGGTCACCACCGTCCTGGTCGGCCTCATCTGTCTCTTCGCCGTCCCCGGCGTCTTGGCCTCTGAAGGCTGGGAAGAACACAACCGTCACGGCAAGAGCTCGGCACACGACTGGGCCAAGAACTACCTGGCGCAGCTACCGCCCAATGCGGTGATCTTCACCCGCGGCGACAACGACACCTTCCCGCTTTGGTACATCCAGGAGGTGGAGGGCTTCCGCACCGACGTGCGTGTGGTCAACTACATGCTCTCTTCAGGCTACTGGTATGCCCATCAGATGGCACGCAAGGTCTACGACTCCGAGAAACTCCCGCTGACGCTGAGCCCGGCCGAATACGACAATGGCGTGAACGAATCAATCCGTGTCTTCGAGGAAGACAACCTCAAGGGCAAGTATGTAGAACTTAAGGAGGTTATCAACTTCATCCACAACCCCAAGGCGGTCAAGTTCTACACCAACGGAAGCTCCACGCATTACCTGCCGGTACGCACGCTGAAGCTCACCGTCGACAAGGAAGCCTGTGTCCGCAACGGCATCGTGCCCGAGGAACATAAAGACGACATCGTCGACGAGATCCGCTGGACCGTCAAAGACGAGACCTTCTACAAGAACGCCCTGTTGCTGCTCGACTTCATGGCCTCGAACAACTGGGAACGTCCGGTATATTTCACCAGCTTCAGCGACATGTCGTCGGTGCTGGGCATCCAGGAATACCTCCACATGGAAGGACTGGCCTACCGCTTCATGCCGTACAAGGCCGACGACTATTATGAAGGCATCGGCGGCGTCTACCGCGAAGGCAGCTACGACCTGTTGGTCAACAAGGTCAAATGGGGTGGCCTCAACGAGGAAGGCGTGGTGCCTGACCGCGAAAGCCAGCGTAACATGGAGTTCGCGCGCCAGAGTTACGTCCGCCTGGCCCGCAGCCTGACCAGCCACCAGCAATACGACTCGGCCGTGGTCGTCATGGACAAGTTCCAGGAGTTCTTCCCGAACGAGAAGTTCCCCGCCGAGATCCGCACCTACCAGTTCCCCGAAATGTATTACCAAGCCGGGGCTATGGACAAGGGGGACGCCTACATGGCGATGTTGGTGGAGAATGCCAGCGACAAGATCGAATATTATGGCGGCATGAAGCCGAAGTTCGCACGTTATTACGAAGAGGACATCGACGAGAACATGAGCCTGTTGCGCCAGATGTTGCTGGTAGCCCGCCGGTACGAGCGCAGCGAGCAATCGTCGCTGCTCGAAGAGAAGCTTCAGGAATACCTCGCCCGTTATTACAGGGAATAATCACCCCTTCGGGGTGGCCTATCGGTAGCCCACGGTGCCAACCGTGGGTTACGGAACGGAATGGGATGCCCACCCCGTAGGGGTGGCCTATCGGTAGCCACGGGGTTGACACCTCCGGTGGAAACCCCTGGGGCAAAATCATCCCATCATCATTTTACCACCCCTTCGGGGTGGCCTATCGGTAGCCCAGGGCTGACCAACGGGAAACCCTGGGGAAACGGAAAAACGGGAAAAATCAAAAAACGGATAAAACGGATCATTATGATCATCGTTCCCCAGGGGTTTCACCCCTGGCTACCAACAGCGAACCCCTATGGGGGTTCATCCCACCCCGTAGGGGTGGCCTATCGGTAGCCCAGGGCTGACCAGCGGGAAACCCTGGGGAAACCGAAAAACGGGAAAAATCAAAAAACGGATAAAACGGATCATTATGATCATCGTTCCCCAGGGGTTTCACCCCTGGCTACCAACAGCGAACCCCTACGGGGTTCATCACACCCCTTTAGGGGTGGCCTGCCGGAACGAACGGACGATCATCACGATGCCGACGATCACGAACGGCACGCTCAGCCATTGACCCATGTCGAAGGTCATGTTCTTTTCGAACGCCACCTGCACGTTCTTCAGGAATTCGATGGCAATGCGGGAACCGAAGATGATCACCAGGAAGGTGCCGAACATCAATCCAGGACGACGGTCACCCGCATTCCGCCTGTAATACATCCACAGCAGGATCGCCATGGCGACAAGACAGAAGAAAGCCTCATAGAGGCCGGTGGGATGACAGGGCAGCCATTCGCTAGGCGGACAGCAGGCCTGATCGGTACAAGGCACGTAGCTGTCGACGGTGCCGCAGAACTGCTCCTGCCCACGCAGGAACACAAAACCCCATGGCAACGACGTCGGGGTGCCGTAGATCTCATGGTTGCAGACGTTACCCACCCGAATCAGGGCGCCCACCAGACACACGGGGATGACGATGCGGTCGAGGATCCACAGGTAACTGATGCGTTGCTTGTCGGTCTTCTGTTTCTTGGTCGATTTGTTGAACCGACGGACATAGAGCCACAACCCGATCAGGATGCCTATGGCCCCACCATGGCTGGCGAGGCCGCCTTCCCAGATCTTCAGCATCTCCAAGGGCTTGGAGAGATAATATTCAGGCTCATAGAACAGGCAATGCCCCAGCCGGGCACCGATGACGGTGGCAACCAACATGTAGATCAACAGGGAGTCCAACGACCCTTCCGGCATCTTCTCATGCTTGTATACCTTATTCATGACGAGATAGCCCAGCAAAAAGCCCACAGCCCAGCAGATGCCGTACCAACGGACCTCCAACGGCCCCAACGACAGGGCTACTGGATTCAGGTTCCAGGTGACAAAGTTCAAAACCATTGCGTTCAATTTTTGCGCAAAGATAAGAATTCTTTTTTAAGAACGCCGTCAGAAGTCGGAATCCGAATGGAACGAGGGCGGCGGCGGAATCTGCTTCAGCTGCCGGAAACTGGCACCAACCGACTCGTTGAGCTGGGCCAGCTCGACCTTTACCGTACGCCACCCTTGCCGGAGCAGTGCTCCGAAATTGGTGAGTTCAATCTCGGACTCACCAGGGACTCCCTGTTCCGCGAACATGCCAGCCTCCTGATCCCACAGCATTCCTTCCGGCGTCCAAGCCTGGGCCAGGTCGGTGAGGGTGGATGGCGACAGGAGGACATCGTCTGTGGAGGCAACGGTGCCAGCCGCCTCCGCCCAGGTCTGTTCCGTGACCGGCACAACCGACAGGAAGGCCATCAGCGGAAGCTCCTGACGTACAGGCCGTGACACGTCATGGCGCGGGACGGAACGCCGGGGCGTCTCCCCTCCTGCCGAATGCGACGTCTCCGTTTCCACGGAAGCAGGATGCTGCGCTACGTCCGTCCCTTGAGGATCGGCGGACACGGGGCGTTGCGAAAGCGTTTCCATGGCGTTTCTGTCGAAGGTCAGGTCTTGCCCTTCTTGAATCAGGGACGTCCCTTGTCTTGGAACAGCCCATTTGGCGACCAGGGGCTTCAGCTCCGCCGTCAGCTCCAAGGCGGGCCGGTTGGGGCGGGGCCAGCACAGCGTCAGCAGCAACGCTGCCGCCGCCGCGGCGGAAGCGATTTTGGCATACAGAGGCACCACCGCCGTTTTCTTCAGGGAGGCTTTGTGCTCATACACCACCTCGGGAGGGGTGAGACGCGGTTCGTCGAGGTTATTCAGGTCGATGTTCATGCTTCAAGGTCGATTAGGTTGTCCATGCTTTTGATTGTGTTGCGTAAGGCGGTGCGGGCGCGGAAGATGTTGATCTTGACCTGCGCCTCCGTCTGTCCGGTGATGTCGCCGATCTCCTGGTAGCTGTAACCTTCGTAATCACGCAGCAGCACTGCGGTGCGTTGCGCCTCGGGAAGGGTGGCCACCGCCTTGTGAAGGATCTCGTTGACATCGGGATAGGCACTCCCCCGGTGGTCGGGGAGTTGGAAGAGGCTCTCCACGGCAACCTCGTCGCGACGTTGACGAGCCTGGTCGATGATCAGGTGATGCGCCGTGGTGAAGAGATAGGACTTCGCTTTGTCGAAATCCACTTGATGACGGTGCTCCCACACCCGGGTGAAGCTGTCCTGTACCACGTCTTCGGCCTCCATGCGGTTACGCAGGGAGGCCAAAGCGAAGCGGAACAGTGCGTCGGCGTACCGATCCACGCAGGTGTTGTACTGGAAGCGGTTCATTCGGTATGGGTGGCAATGCTTTTAAAAGATCATGGTGAAGCCCACGTTGAAGGCATGTGCCGTGGGGCCTTTGGGTTCCACGAACTCGGGCAGCAGGTTGAAGCTGGCAAAGAATCCGAGGTCGTTACCGCCTGCACGCAGGGCCACGTCGAGCTTCACAGGGTTCAGGTAGTAGTTGCCGTGGATTTTCTCCTTGTACCGGTCGGCAAACTTCACCTTGGTCCAGGAATCCACCCGGACACCACCGACCACGCCGGCTGCAAAGAAGAAGCCACGGGTCGGTCTCACTTCGAGCATCAAAGGGGCCTGCACGTAGAGCACGCCCAGTTTGCTCTTCCTCACCGCGCCTTCCACCGTCTCGTCGATCCATTCTCCTACAAGACCATCTTCCGTCTTGACGAGACGAACAGGGTTGGAAAAGCTATAGTTGTTCCATCCGAGGCCGATACCCGTATAGAGGCCAGCGGTATGCTTGCGGTCGAAGGCGATGCCCACATCGGCGATGTTGAAGTTAAAGACCCAACTCTTCATCGGCTTCAGCTCCAAAAAGCTGTAGTCTCCTTCGAAGTTGGCCGACGCTCCAGGTCCAAACAGCATGTTCAGGCCGAAGTCCACGCCGCCCCAGTGGGGATCCAGCAGGAGGCTCTTCTTCTCGGGACGCGGCTGCGGCTTCTCGACCCGGACTTCAGGTTGCGGCACCAGGTCGGGGGTGCCTTGTCCCCATTGTTCGGTCTTGCCTTCTTTGCGGTTAGGCCGTCTGCCGCGGTCTTCCATCTGACGACCGACTTGATCGCCCCATTCTTCCATGTGGCGGCCCCATTCTTCCATGCTCTCGCCCCAGCGTTCCATGTCCTCTTCGAAGTCCTTCCAGTCGACGGAGTCGGTGAGCTTATCCAGATTGCGACCGAGTTCAGCCATCAGTTCAGCAAGGCTTTCAAACTGGCCTTTGACACGCACGCTGCGTCCCAAGGAATTGATCACATCGCCCGAGCCGTTGTCATCGATTTGGAGCTTTTCGCAATAGCCCCGCAACTTCACATCGCCGCTGCCGGTGAGCTGTACCGTCACGTTGTCGTAATCCAGGTCCAACTTCACGTCGCCCGAGCCCTTGGCCTGCACCAAAAGGTTATCGGCACGCAACGTACCGTTGGTGACAATATCGCCCGAGGACGACGTCTCAAGATAACCGAGGGCTTCCACCGTAACCTCATAGTCGTGGCTGCCACTCAGATAGAGCACACTGTCCACCGTGTTCCAACTGACGCTCTCTCCGTCCTTGTCAAGCACCTTGAACTGAGGGCCTTGACGGAGGACGACATCACCGCTGCCACGGGTCACGATGGTGTTGATTTTCATTTCGTTTGCGTTTTGCGCTGTCAGGATGCCCGCAAATAACAGGGCCAGCGCGATCATCATAGTCTTTTTCATGGTTTATGTGATTTTTTGTTGATTTGTCGTTTGTTGCTTTCCGAAAAACAACTATAAGACGGACAAACCTTCAAAAAGTTACAGACTCCTTGCAGAAAAATCGTAATTCTCTTCTTCCGGATGGTCAAGCATGATAATGACACGGTGCGGCACACCCGGCTCCAGATCGAAGTAATTGTCAGAAAAGACGCCATGGTTGGTGGGGCTGAACACCTGCACATCCTTTGCAAAGACATCCGAGCTGACATTGATGATGGCACTCCCCGCAACACGCTGGTAATCGAAGGTAAAATGCGGTTCAGGCAGCTGAAGCTCCTTCGGGGGCACCAGGTAACAGAAACGCTCCGCATGCACCCCACTCTCCTCCACAAATTCCAGTTTGACATACACCCGACTCGGGTCCACCTGCTGTAAGGCATTCTGCAGTCCCTCCACATAGTATTTCTTGTTCTCATTTGACTTCAAAGCCACCGCTACCTCTTGCTCGAATAGACGGCTTCCCGTGAAATCGTTTACAGAGACATACAGTTTCCCTTCAAGCGGACGGATCAGATCGGAGGTCACAAACACTTGAGCGTCGTTGGAATCAAAGGAGAGCAACACCGGGGCATAGAGCGTCTGGAGCTTGTATTGCAAGGCTTTGGGACGTCCGCCATAGTCGATGGACGACCAGGAGGTCACAGGCCAGGCGTCGTTGAGCTGCCAATAGAGCGTCCCCATGTTGTAGGGTTTGGCCGTACGGTGCGCCTCGATGGCGATCTCCATGCCGTAGGCCTGGGAGAGCTGGCTCAGATAGACATATTCCTCAAAGGAGGTCGGCTTGGGATAATACCGCTCGATGAAATCGTTGATCTGCCGCGTGCCACGGGCATGTTTCTGATGGGCCGCCAGGAAGGCATCGTCGCCCACCAGGGGATAGAGGCTGTCGCCTTGATAGCTACATAAAGCCTCGAAATGGGCATCACCGGCAGCGGCCTCTTTCAGGGTCTTAAGGTCGGGATAGGACTGATAGCCGTATTCGCTGTTGAAACGTCCCACCTTCTCGCGATAGACCTCGTAGGGCAGTTCTCCCCACCACACGCCCCAGTAGTGCACATCGCCCTGAGTCAGGCTCTCCGGCCTTCCCCACCCCTTCGAAGGCGAGCTCGGCCAATAGGGACGGGTGCCGTCGTAGGTGTCGACGACGGCGGGCAGGATCTCCTCGAACAGGCGGTCGTAGCCCGCCTTGATGGCCCGGTCATCGTCTTCCGACCAACCCAGCGACTGTTGCCAGCCCCAGTTGTAATAGCCCTCGGAGATTTCGTTGCCGCCGCACCACAGGGCCAGCGAAGGATGTGAGGCCAGGCGCTTCACCTGTTCCAACGCCTCCGTCTGGACGTTCCCGAGGAAAACCTCGTCGTAGGGATACATCGTGCCCGCATACATGAAGTCCTCCCAGACCAAGATGCCCAGCGAGTCGCAGAGATGGAAGAAATCGTCAGAAGGATATACCCCGCCACCCCATACGCGCAGCATGTTGAAATGCGCCTTGCCTGCCTGGCAGAGCAGATCACGGGTGTGGTTGGGTTGCATCCAGGTCTCCACCATCTCCTCAGGGACGTAATTCGCTCCCTTGGCGTAGAAGGGCTCACCATTCACCTTAAAATAAAAAGCAAAGCCCTTGTCATCCGGTTCCTGTACCATCTCGAAGGTCTTGATGCCTGTGCGTACCGTCCTGCGATCCAGCAAGGACCTACCCGCTTCCAAACGTACCTCCAAGTCATAGAGCGGCTGAGTACCCATCTCGTTGGGCCACCAGAGGCGAGGCTTCATGATCTCGAAATCGAACACCTTATGTTGACTTCCCGGCTCCAACTGGAAAACAAAATCATGCGTCTTGCTATCGGCCTTCACCGCGACCCGAACCTCTCGGGAGCTGTTGCCATTCACGTCAAGATGCAGTGCAAGGGTCGCCTTCTCCTCATCAGCCGATCGGGTCACCACATAGGCATTCTCCAGCCGCGCCTCCGACCACGCCACCAACTTGACGGGCTTCCAAAGGCCGATGTTCTTGTATTTAGGCGCCCAGTCCCAGCCATGTTGGTATGGCGCTTTGCGAGTGACGGCATAGCGTTCGGGGAGCCGGGGATGATGCTGCTCATAACGTGACAGCTGGATGCTGTCGTAAGGCGGGAAAGCAACTTCAAGCCGGTTGCCTTTCGCTTTCAGCAAGGCCTTCACCTCCTTACTCCAGGTACGGAACTGGTTGTCGGCCTCAAAGAGCTGTTGGCCGTTGAGCGTCACCGAGGCGTAGGTGTCGATCCCCTCGAAGACAAGATCCACGCCCTCGTGATCCAGCAACTTCGAATCCACGTCGAAATCCAAGGAATAGGTCCATGGATGGTCGGACATCCAGAGCAGGTCGTTCTCGACGGTGCCCTGATAGGGATGCGGGATGAGGCCGGCCTCATAGAGGTTTTGCTGCACCACAGCGGGGACAGCGACCGGCAGTGCGTTGATGTCGAGGGTATCACCGGTGAGCGTCCACCCTTGGTCCAACGGTTGTTCAAGGACGCCCTGCGGATGGCCACAGCCGGCAAGCAGCAGGAACAACGACAACGAGAGGACGGCAACGACCCCATGGGCCTTGCGTCCGGATCTCCGTTCCCGAAGGGAACACCCCTTCAAGGAGCTATTTGAAAAGACGCTCATATACTCTTGTTTCTTAATATCTTAAGGATTGATCAACTTTTCCATCTCATAGATGATGCCCTCATTCGACTCCGTCCACACCATCGAGGCACCCGTTGCGTCTTTTTGGTCGGGATAGAGCGTCTCGTTGAAGCGCGGCACCCAGTGGCCCAGGGAGGCATGGACGTTGACCACGCCTGTCTGGTTGACGATGTCCATGACGTTACCCAGGTTGATGCCTCCGCCCGGCATGATCGCGATACGGTCGCCAAAGCGCAGCTGCATCTCGGCGATCATCGGGATCCCTTCTTCAGCAGTAGGTTTCCCACCCGAAGTCAGCACCTTGTCGAAGCCTAGGCCGATGAGTTGTTCCATGGCTTCGAGTGGTCTCACGCAGGCGTCGATGGCGCGGTGGAAGGTGAACTTCATCCCCTCGCCAGCTTCCATCAAGGCTTTCAAGGCCTCCACGTCGGGCATCCCCTCGTTGTCAAGGGCGCCGATGACCACCCCTTCGAAACCCAGCTTCTTGCAAAGCATGATGTCGGTCTTCATGAGGTCGATTTCCTCTTCATCGTAAATATAGTTTCCTGGACGGGGACGGATAAGCACCCGCATGGGGATGAACGAGAGGTCGATGGCTTTGGCCAGGGTCCCGAAGGAAGGCGTCAGGCCACCCACTTCGAGGGCCTCGCAGAGTTCAACACATTGGGCGCAGCCATCCATGGCGTTGCGCAGGCTTTTGATGCCGTTGGCACAGATTTCAAGACGAATCATAATGGCAAGTATTTATTTTGCAAAGATAGTGAAAAACCAGAAACAGTTCGAAAAGATGATCGTAATGCGGTTAGGATGCGTGATTTTCTGCCATCTTAAAATGGATTTAAGAGTGTGGTTTTAAAAAATGATTATTTTTGCACTATAAAACCCTATGT
>JAEFAE010000059.1 GCA_016291135.1 Bacteroidales bacterium | reverse complement strand
TTACGCTCATGTCTCTTCAAAGCCTTCGGCTCGATGTTCATGCGCTCGCCTTCAAGCAGTGAGATGACACCATCAACAGCCTTGTCGGCACCGACTTGTTCCTTGGCACGAGCAGCCTGGCACTCGGGGCAGTTGCACTCGCTGTGGTATTCGGTCGGCTCGGTGTAGGTCGTGATGACGCCTTCGAAGTTGCGAAGCACCACCTTGCCAGGGGCTTGCGAGATGACATACTGGGGCATGACCGGGGTCTTGCCGCCGCCACCGGGAGCATCGACGACGAAAGTCGGGATGCAGAAGCCGCTGGTGTGGCCACGGAGACCTTCGATGATTTCGATACCCTTCGAGACGGGCGTGCGGAAATGCTCCAGACCCATCGAGAGGTCGCACTGGTAGATGTAGTACGGACGCACGCGCATCTTGACGAGTTCATGGACGAGGTTCTTCATCACATGGACGCAGTCGTTGACGCCACGGAGCAGCACGCTCTGGTTACCCAACGGGATACCGGCGTTGGCCAGCATCTCGCAAGCGCGACGCGACTCGGCGGTCACCTCGTTCGGGTGGTTGAAGTGCGTGTTGATCCAGATTGGGTGGTACTTCTTCAGCATGTCGCACAGTTCGGGCGTGATACGCTGCGGGCAGACCACAGGGGTGCGGGTGCCCAAGCGGACGATCTCCACATGCGGGATCTGGCGCAGGCGCGAGATGATGTATTCCAGTTTCTTGTCGCTCACCATCAGGGCGTCGCCACCCGACAGCAGCACGTCGCGGACGCTCTCGGTCTTCTCGATGTATTCGAGGGCTTTCTCGATACGGTCGGGACCGCATTCGTTGTCGGTCTGGCCGGCAAAACGACGGCGTGTGCAGTGACGGCAGTACATGGAGCACATGTCGGTGATGAGGAACAGCACACGGTCCGGATAACGGTGCGTCAAGCCGGGCGTCGGCGAGTCTTCGTCCTCATGCAGCGGGTCGAGCAAGTCGGCGGCTGCCTGATGGGTCTCCAAGGCGGTAGGGATGCACTGACGACGGACGGGGTCATGCGGGTCATTCGGGTCGATGAGGCTCAGATAATAAGGCGTGATGGCCATGCGGAGGGTCGAGAGGGTCTTTCTGACACCTTCTTCCTCCTCGGCGGTCAGCTTCACATATTTCTTGAGGTCCTCAAGGGTCTCGATGCGGTTCTTCACCTGCCATTTCCAGTCGTTCCACTGCTCGTCGGTGACTTCCGGGAACAATTGTTTTCTTCTTGATTCAGCCATAGCAATCATTTTTTCGCCAGGTAGCGACGTAACACGTGCTACCTCGCCACCGGCAAAACGTTCATTATGCATACAATTCTTCAAAGATCTTGCGGAGCTCGGGGCTTTCGCGGAGTTCCTGCAGGGTGAATTCGGCGTGGCCCTTGGTGTAGCCGTTACCCATGATCATGTTCACGTCGGCACCGATGCCTTCAGCACCGAGAGAAGCCTTGGTGAAGCTGGTGGCCATGCTGAAGAAATAGACGATACCGTCGTCCTTCGTGCAGAGCACAGCGGTCATTTCCTGATCCGGAACGTTGACGCAGTTGATGGTCACATCGGCCATCTTGCCGTTGGTCAGACGCTCAACGAGTTCGTAAACCTGGACGGGGGTCATGCCGGCAGCGCTTTCCACGATGTCGCAGAAGCCGAGGTCCTTGATACGCTGGGTGGACTTCTGGCTGTTGGCGATGCCGATCACCTTACCGGTGACACCGACGCGCTTCTTGGCTTCGTAGGCGCAGAGCATACCGCTCTTACCACCGGCGCCGAGAATGACGACGGTCTGGCCGTACTGGCACAACTTGGCGGTCTGGGCGGGAGCACCAGCCACGTCGAGGGCGCTCAAAGCGAGTTTCTCAGGCATGTCATCCGGAATCTTGGCATAGATGCCGCTTTCGAACAGGATGGCCTTACCCTTGATGTCCACTTGGTCGACATCGGGACGGATGGCGAGGATCTCGTCGATGCGGAGCGGAGTCAGCGACAGGGAGACGAGGGTGGCGATGCGGTCGCCTTCCTTCAGGTCGATCTTGCCTTTCAGGGCGTCGCCGATCTTCTCGACCTTGCCGAGGAGCATACCGCCAGAACCGGTACGACGGTTGCGGTGCTTGCCTTGCAGTTCCACGTTGAGGAACATTTCCTTCTTGATCTCTTCCAGCACTTCAGCCTCGTTGTTCGGATCCTTGGCCTGGGTCTTGGCGTAGTTGTGGATGTCGGTGAACGAAGCAGAGTCGATATTCAGGGTCTGCACGTCGATGAGGATCTCGTTGTCCCAGATCTCGTCCATGTTGTTGTCCAGTTTGTTGGCAGGCTGCGGCAGCACGCCTTTGGGTTCGATGACACGGTGGGTACCGTATTTGTTACCATGTTTTTGCATTGTCTATTGATTTAAAGATTTGATATTTAAAGATTTAAAGATTATTTACGAGGTTTCAGGCCGAGGATCTCGCGAGCCTCGTCGGAAGTAGCAATCGGGCGACCGAGTTCGTTGGCGATGCGGACGACCTTGGCGACCAATTCACCATTCGATTGAGCCAACACGCCTTTCGAGAGGTAGAGGTTATCCTCGAAGCCCACGCGGACGTTACCGCCCATGGCGATGGCAGCGGCGGCCATCGGGAAGGCATGACGACCTACGCCGGTGACGGTCCAAGTGGAGCCAGCGGGGATGCCGTTGACGAGCCAGCAGAGGTTGGCGACGGTGGCGGGGGTGCAGCCGGGCACGCCCAACACGAAGTTGAACTGCATGGGAGCGCCAGGGGCTTGACCCTTCTTGGCCATGTTGAGGATGGTGTCGAGGTGGCCCATCTCGAAGCATTCGTATTCGGGCTTGATGCCGCGTTCCATCATGCGTTTGCCGAAGGCGCGCATGGTCGGCATGGTGTTGTCGAAGATCTCGTCGCCGAAGTTGCAGGTACCGCAGTCGAGGGTAGCCATCTCAGGCAACGGGTTGGTGTCGGTCGATTGGAGACGCTCGTCGGGAGTCATGCCGACGGCACCGCCAGTCGAAGGGATGAGGATGACGTTGGGGCACACCTTCAGGATGGCCTCTTCGCACTCTTGGAAACGGCCACGGTCTTGGGTGGGCGTGCCGTCGTCCCAGCGGACGTGCAGGTGCACGATGGCGGCACCGGCATCGACGGCCGACTTGGCCTCGCGCACGATTTCCTCAACGGTATAAGGCACATTGGGATTCTGTTCCTTGGTGACTTCTGCGCCGCAGATGGCGGCAGTGATGATCAGTTTATCCATTAGAGATTTAAAGATTTAATAATTCAAAGATTTAAAGATTATTTACGTTGGCAGTCTTTCGGCGTCACGCAGGTGCCAGAGGCACGGCAAACCAGGATGGGTTCATCCAGTTCGTCGGCGGCGGAGGCAGAAATGTCGGGGCGGGCCACAGCAACCTTGCGGGCCTCAAACATCATGTGACGTGAGGTGTTGCCTTCGCGGTCGATCCAGCCTTCAGCTTCGATGAAGTCGCCTGCATACACAGGGGCCTTGAATTCAATCATGTCGTAGGCGCAGAAGAGGCCTTCGTCGCCGTCGCGCATAATCAAGAGTTCGGTAGCCACGTCACCAAAGAGGTGAACCATGTGGGCGCCGTCAACCAAATTGCCACCGTAGTGGGCATCCTTTGCGCTCATGCGCAGTCTGATCTTTGTTCTGTATTCCAT
>JAEFAE010000058.1 GCA_016291135.1 Bacteroidales bacterium | reverse complement strand
ACGCGCTCGTCGCTGACGATGACGGTCACGTTGGCCGTACCGCCACGCATCTCGGGTCCGTATGAAGGCATCCAGCTGACTTCCTTGTTCTGCATGATACCACTGTAAGCAAGGATCTTACCCATTGACAAGACACCTTGTCCGCCGAAACCGGCTATAATAATTTCTTCTGTCATTGCTTTGTAGTTTTTAGTTATTTCTTAATCAGCTCGAAGTTGTCCTTGAGGTCGCCCAGCGGATAGACGGGCAGCATGTTGTCTTGCAACCACTTGTTGGCGTCGACGGCGCTCATCTTCCAGTTGGAGTTGCAGTTCGACACGATTTCAACGAAGTTGACACCGTTCTTGTTCTCGATCTGGTTCTGGAAGGCCTTCTTGATGGCTTTCTTGGCGTTACGCACGGCGGCGGGGCTGAACACAGCCTGACGGGTGACGTAGCGGGTGCCAGGAAGCTGGGCCAGCAGTTGGGTGATCTGGAGCGGGAAACCGTTGTTGGGGGTTCCGTCGGGCCACTGCGGCATACGGCCGTAAGGCGTGGTGGCGGTCTTCATGCCGACCAAGGTGGTAGGAGCCATCTGGCCGCCGGTCATACCGTAGATACCGTTGTTGACGAAGATCATGGTGATGTTCTCACCACGGTTGCAGGTGTGGATGGTCTCGCAGGTGCCGATGGCAGCGAGGTCGCCGTCGCCCTGATAGGAGAACACGACCTTGTCGGGCCACACGCGCTTGATACCCGTGGCGCACGCCGGGGCACGGCCGTGGGCGGCTTCGACGAAGTCGACGTCGAAATAGTCGTAGGCCATCACAGCGCAACCCACGGGGGAGACGCCGATGGTTTTGTCGTCAACGCCGAGCTCTTCGAGCACTTCGGCGATGATGCGGTGGACGGTGCCGTGTCCGCAGCCGGGGCAGTAGTGGAACGGTTTGTCCGTCAACAGCTTTGACTTTTCATAGACCAGGTTTTCAGGCTGGATGATATCTTGGATTGTGATTTCTGCCATTTTCTTATTCTCCTATAATTTGTTTCTTCATAGCTTCGAGAACTTCTTCGGGGGTGTGGATGATACCGCCGACGCGGCCGAAGTGTTCGGCTTTGACGCGACCGTTGCAGGCCAGCAGCACGTCTTCGATCATCTGACCACAGCTCAATTCAACAGAGAGGAATCCCTTGACACCCTTGTCGATGAGGTTGCGGATGGCTTGGGTCGGGTAGGGCCACAGGGTGATGGGACGGAGCAGGCCGACCTTGAGACCTTCGGCGCGGCCGAGTTGGACCGACTTCTGGGCGATACGGGCGCTGGAGCCGTAGGCTACGAACACGTATTCGGCATCGTCGCAGTCGATCATCTCATAGCGGACCTCGTTCTTGGTCACTTCGTCGTATTTGCGCTGCAGGGCGCGGTTGTGCTCTTCCATGCGGGCGGAGTCGAGGTCCAAGGAAGTGATCACGCGGTGTTGCGTGCCACGCTTGCGGCCGGTGAGGGCCCAGGGATACTTGGCTTTGATCTCCTCTTCGGTGAGGCGGGGTTTCTGCTCGGGCAGCACGACCTTTTCCATCATCTGACCGATGGCACCGTCGCTGAGGATGCACACGGCCATGCGATACTTGAAGGCCAGTTCGAAGCCCAGCGGCACGAAGTCGGCCATCTCCTGGACGGAAGCGGGGGCGAGGACGATGTTACGGTAGTCGCCGTTGCCACCACCCTTGGTGTTCTGGAAATAGTCGGCCTGTGAGGGCTGGATGGTACCGAGGCCCGGGCCGCCGCGGACGACGTCGGCAAAGACGCAAGGCACTTCGGCGCCGGCGATATAGGCCAGACCTTCCTGCTTCAGGCACACGCCCGGGCTGGACGATGAGGTCATGACATGCTTGCCAGCGGCACCAGCGGCATACACCATGTTGATGGCGGCCAATTCACTTTCAGCTTGAAGAACGACCATACCGGTGCGTTCATAAGGGTTCTGTTCCGACAGATACTCGATCACTTCCGACTGGGGGGTGATAGGATATCCGAAATAAGCATCGGCACCACAGCGGATGGCGGCTTCGGCCAATGCCTCGTTACCCTTCATCAGTTTTAATTCTCCCATTATGTAAGATTTTTTTGATTTGTTAGACAATTGGGTTGATTACAGGGCTTTCTTGTAAACCTTGATGACGCCGTCGGGGCAGGTGATGCCGCAGCTGGCGCAGCCGATGCAGGCTTCGGGGTTCGCCATGAAGGCGTAATTGTAACCTTTTCCGTTAACTTCTTTTGCCAGTTCGATGACCTTGCATGGGCAGGCTGTGATGCATACGCCGCAGCCTTTGCAACGCTCGATGTCAACGACGATGGCTCCTCTGAATTTTGCCATATTGAATAATTTTTAGTTGATTGTTTGTTTCAATTTTTGAATCCACGAAATTACGGATTTTATTTTAAATAGGTATCTGGGATGTTACTTTTTCGATGGGTTTTTATAATTTAGAATTGTTTTAAATAAGGCAATTTCAAAGTGCGCTCTTCTTGTTCTTTTCAAAAAAACGCTTTCCCTCTTGCGGGTGTCAAAAATTTGTTATACTTTTGCAGCGTGAAAAGTTGATGCATGTCTGACAGGGAGCATTCAACCCACCCAGCGGTCAACTTTTTCATCCCTTAAAGCTATCTCTAAAATCAGAGGTGGCTTTTTTTGATTTCTATGGTAATGGAGTGCATCGTCAACAAGGTGTTCAATGTCCTTGTCTGTAACTCTGAACTTTAATTTCTTGCCTTTTGTGTCTGTTACAAAATGTGTCTGTGACATCAATAGTGAACTTCGAGCCTTCACATGGTCTTCGATTTCAGTCTGGGACATATTGGCATACCGCCAATCAGGGTCGTATGTTGCATCCATGGTTTTCAAGGTTATGGATGCAAAGATACGATAATGTGTAATAACTAAAAATAATTTTATGTAATTTCTTTAATTAACGTGATTAGTTATTCTGTCAGCAGTCGATACAGCTCAGGAAGCCGTCTGGCGATGACCACCGGCCGGCCGTTTTCCATGAAACAATGGGTGCTTTGGCCGAGGCAGACCACCTTGCCGGCGCAACGCATCGTGTAGGTAAACTCGAACTTGAGGTCCTGCATGCTGCTGATGGCGACTTCGACTTCAATTAGGTCCTTGAAGGTGGTGGGGTGCTTGTAGTTGCAGCTGATGGAGATCACCGGCGAGACCACCCCCTCGGCCTCAATTCGGTCAAAGCCATAACCTATGGAATCGAGGAAATCGACACGTGCCTCTTCCATGATACGGACGTAATTGGAGTGATGGGTGATGCCCATGCGGTCGCATTCGTAATATTTGACTTCGTGTTTGTAAATGTGCATATCAAATCGTTTTTATTGTTTCTTCAAAAAGTGCTCTGAGTCTCGGGTCATCGTCGATGAGATCGTGCAGCCGTTCTAAGCGTTCGGCATTGGGCGAATCGGGGAACCAAAGCTTCAGGTAGCCGTTTCGGCCATATTTCTCATGGAGGTGGGTGAGCATCCGTTGATACTGTTCCTCTCGGCTGAGTTCGGGATAATGGTCCAGCCCATATTGGATGGTGCGCCGGACGATGGTTACCGGATCGATAAAGCGGTCGGCCTCGGCCACGATGCGACCATAGATGGTGCGCGGCGCCTGTTTGGCCGAAGCGCGATGGTCCTCGGCGGCATCCGCCATCACAAGGATTTGCTCCTCGGTGAACCACCGACGCAGGTTGGGATCGGCCTTGATGATCCGTGCCGAGACCTCATGATGGTGCTCCCGACCTTCGCAGAGGCCGGTGTCGTGATAGGCGGCGATGGTGTAGACCATATCCTCATCCACGTCCAACTTGGCAGCGATGTCCAAACTCTGTTGAATGACCATCATCACATGGTCGCGCTGATGGGCCTGGTCGAAATGGTC
>JAEFAE010000008.1 GCA_016291135.1 Bacteroidales bacterium | reverse complement strand
ATTGATACTAGAATAAAGGTTTTTCTCATGGTGTTTGTGGTTTTGCAAATATACGTAATTAATCCGTCACCTCGAACTCGCCGTAATACTCATCCCCGTTGCCGAGGGTGATGGTGACCACGTAGTCACCCGTGTTGGTGATGTAGGCGATGTAGCTGTCAGGAGTCCAGATGTGGCCGTAGCTTACCGCACCGCCCGAGGCGGTGGTGATGTCAATCTGGACGTCGCCGAGGTTCTCGGAGAACGTCACCGTGAGGACGTGGCCGTTGATGGAGGCATCGATGGAAGAGCCTTTTGGACAGTGTTGGACTTTGGCTTCTTTCATGTCAATATGGCTATACCCATCTAAATAGTATAGGGTTTCTGACATGCAGAATACTGATGAGATCACCAGTCCAAATAAAATAGAGATTGTTTTGACTTTTTTGTGACACATGGTTGTAATTATTTATTAGGTTGTCACAAAAATATGAGTTTCCAAAAGGAAACCATCTATTTTTCCAGTTGAAAATAGTCGAAATTCAATATATTGATTATCAATAATATAACAGCACAACCGCTATTTTAAAACCAGCTCCCGGATAAACACTTGTAGCGTTTTTTTGGTGCCAAATGCATTTTTCAGCTTAGCAGAACGCTTCTTTATTGTCGTATAGTCGCACTGTAACAATGCCGCTATCTGTACGTCATTGAGATTGAGCAGGTAGAGCAAACACTGATTGATTTCATTTGAGGTGATTCTCGCATCTTTTTTTGTCAACCTTTCGCTGAATCCATGAAAATGGCGCTCAGCAGCAGCCAAAAGTTTTGACAATTGAATATCGTCAAGCCATAGTTCGGGATAAGCATCGCTTTTTGCATCCCTTTTTATATATACGTCTTGAAGGGATCCTATGATCTCCTGGCAAATGGGTTCATTCACGAAATCCTCAAGATTAACCTTTGCAAAATGCTTGTGCTGCTCTTTCAATTCATGGAGCAGATCCTTCTTTTCTTTTTCTAAGGCTTCCTGCCTTTTTTCATGAAGATGACGCTCGTTTTCAAGCTCTTCTTTATGGTGCAACTTCCTTTTGTTTTGATAATAAATAAAGGCAACCATCAATAATAACGCAATCCCTATCACGGTGACCGCCTGCCATTTTATTATTTGTCTTTCTCCATGACGATTTGAACGATCTTGCTTGTTTTGGACATGTGTGCTGTACAATCCTGTGAGTTGCGTCTTAATGGCGCTTTTGTTTTCTTCTGAATTGGCGAATGGTACCAAAAAATTGGCATATTCAGACTCCTCTTTATCTCCCAATTCTTTACAAATATGCACCAGCCATTCAGCAGCTTGTCTCTTGGAAGCAGTACTTGAAGCGGCTCCATGAAAAACCTTATTCAGATATACCCATGCGGAATCGTACTGTTCCTCACAATAATAGACGTTGCCAATGGTGAGGCAACGCGCATAATACTCCTTGTCGCTTTCAGAAGCGTCAAGCAGAGATTGCAGTTGGGAAAGAACGGTTTGTGGCTTCACCAGACCTCTTTTGTAAGATAATTGTAACAAGTGCGTTTTGTTGTCTCTATAGTTCAAGTCAACAGTGTCAGAAAGATGGTTATGTGCTCGATTATAATAAAAAAAGGCACTATCCCATTGATCCAGCATGTCAAATTGAAGGCCAATCTCATCCAACATCCAAGAGACATGCCATGGATTAGAATCAATTTTGTTGAAATAGGATAGTGCTTGTTTCCCATAATGAATCGCTTGCTCGTGCAAATACTGGTCAGAAAACAATGCCGTCAAATGGGTATATGCCAACGCCATGAATTGCGCCTTTTTCCCCGTCAGCTCCTTCTCACTGAAACGTTCCTCCATGAGCTCCACCGCTGTTAAATAGTGCTGGCATGCAGGGACCACACTATCCATCTCATAATAGCCCACACCATCTATATAATGAGCGCGGGCATCCAAAAACACAATGTCTTTATCAACATGAGTACCACCCACAGCAACAAGCGAATCGTAATAGTCCACCGCCCGAAGCAGCTCGTCACGGTTGGTTTGGGCATAGTCGTTCTTGTAGAGCAACTCGGAAAGCAACAGGTGGAAGTAATGGCGGTTGAAGGGGTCGAGGCTGTCCACCTCGTGGCTGCCGGCAAAGCCCTGAAGTTGCACGAAGGCGCTGTCAGGCTGGGTCCACAACAGGCTGTCGATCGTGGCCAACGCTGGATCGGCAAGAAAACGTGTGGCCATGCGATTCCGCTCGGTGCAACATGTTGCTAAGACCATCGTCAACAATAAGAACACAACCTGTTTGGCCATCGATCTCTTTTTTTGCAAATATATAACTATTTGTTTGCGTATGGAGGATGTTTTATCGAAAAGTCACGATAAAGGCATCTTCGATGTGTTCGGTTTCCGGCCCCTGGTCGGTGAATACAATGGAGATGATGTCGAAGCGGATGTCCACGTCCAGCTTATTATAGCGTACGTAGGCATCGGCGGCCCAGGCAAGCATGCGTTGCTTCATCACACCCACGGCGATTTCCGGCTCACCGAAGTTGTCGGATCTCCGGGTCTTCACTTCAACGGCTACCAGAGTGTTGCCGTTCAAGGCGATGATATCGATTTCTTTATGCCCTGACCGCCAGTTGCGTTCGAGGATTTGGTAACCTTTGTTGATCAAATATTCCACAGCAAGCGCTTCGCCCAGCTTTCCAAGTTCGTGAGGATCTATCATTTCCAGCAAACTGTTCGTATATGTTTTCAAATTGTTTATTATCTGCTTCATTCATGGTATGATAATTTTTGCAAAAATATTGAATATTATAATATTCTGCAAGGTGTATTAATAAAAAGCTTACTTTTGCTCGCGAAAACTACCATGAATACAATGCAACGCACACTTTTTTTTCTTTTGGCACTGGGAGGGTTGTGCTTCGGATGCACACACCATCCCCAAGAAACCACGGAACATACTGATTTCCTGCATTATGTGAATCCCATCATCGGGACCAACGGCATGGGCCATACCTTCCCGGGAGCCTGTGCGCCTTTCGGCATCGTACAACTGAGTCCCGACACAGATACCATTCCACACAATATCGACGGCGTGTACCAGCCTCGGGTGTATGAGTACTGTGCGGGCTATCAGCATAAAGACAGTACCATCGTGGGCTTCAGCCATACTCACTTCAGCGGTACAGGGCACTCCGATCTGGGCGATATCCTGGTGATGCCGGTCACGGGGGAGGTCAAGTTCCATCCCGGAACCCAGACGGATCCCGATGCGGGCTACCGTTCCCGGTATTCGCACGATACGGAGAAGGCGGCGCCGGGTTATTATACGGTGGTCCTCGAAGACTACGGCGTCAAGGCGGAGCTGACCGCCACGGAGCATGTGGGTGTGCACCGCTATACCTTCCCCCAAGGCCAAAACGGGAGCGTCCTCCTCGACCTGCAGCACGCCATCTATAACTACGACGGCAAGACGCTCTGGGCCAACCTCCGGGTGGAGAACGACACGCTGCTGACGGGCTACCGCATCACCAACGGCTGGGCCAGGACCAACTACACCTACTTCGCCATCCGGTTCAGCCAGCCCATTGCCGACTATGGTTACCGGGAGCTGGAACGTCCGCTTTACAACGGCATGTGGGGCAAGTTCGACGTCAAGCACCATTTTCCGGAGATGACGGGGCGTAAGATCGTGGCCTATTTCACTTTCAACGACCCCCAGACCTTGGAGGTGGAGGTGGCCCTCTCCGCCACCAGCACCGAAGGGGCGTTGCGCAACCTGCACGCCGAGACGGATGGACGTGGCTTCGACCAGCTGCTGGCGGAGACGCAAGCCAAATGGAACAAGGAACTCGCTATCCTTCAGGCGGAGGGTACCGAAGATCAGAAGGCGATGCTCTACACCTCGTTGTACCATACGATGATCAACCCCTCCATCTATATGGATGTCGATGGCCAATATCGCGGCCTCGACCACAACGTCCATCAGGCCGAGGGTTTTACCAACTACACCATCTTCTCGTTGTGGGATACCTACCGCGCGCTGCATCCGCTCTTTAATGTGTTGCAACCGCAACGCAATGCCGATATGGTGCAGTCCATGTTGAAACATAGTGAACAGAGTGTCCACGGACTGTTGCCCGTTTGGTCACATAACGCCAACGAAAACTGGTGCATGATCGGCTACCATGCCGTCTCGGTGCTGTCGGATGCTTTCACCAAAGGGGTCGTGCCGCCGAAAGCGGGCATGCTGGAGGCCATGCAACGTAGTTCCACCTGTCCCTATTACGTGAACTTGGTGGATTACCAACGCCTGGGGTATGTGCCCTTCGAGCGCAACAGCGGCTGTGTCTCGGTCACCATGGAATACGCCTACGACGATTGGACGGTCTATCAGGCTGCCTTAAAAGCGGGCAACACCGAAATGGCGGAGACTTATCGGCAACGTGCCGCCAACTGGCGCAATACCTTCGACACCCAGCTGGGCTTTGCCCGCCCTAGGATGGGCGACGGCAGCTGGAAGGAGCCTTTCAGCCTGCTGGACACGGAGGGTGAGGGTTTTGTGGAAGGCAACTCCTGGGTGTATTCGTTCTACGTACCTCAAGATGTCAAGGGACTCATCGAAGCCATGGGCGGCGACGGGCAGTTCATCCACAATCTCGACACGCTGTTTGTGATGCTACTCCCCAAGGAGTTCTTCGAGAACACCGAAGACGTCACCGAGGAAGGCCTGATGGGTTGCTACAACCACGGCAACGAACCGGCACATCACATCGCCTACCTCTACAACTGGACCTCCCAGCCTTACAAGACCCAATATTGGCTGCGCGAGATCATGAATCGGTTCTACAAGAACAACATCGACGGTCTCTGCGGTAACGACGACTGCGGTCAGATGTCGGCTTGGTACATCTTCTCCGTCATGGGTTTCTATCCGGTTTGTCCCGGCAGTGACCAATATGTGCTCGGCGCGCCCTACTTGCCCTATCTCAAAGTGCATTTGGGTAACGGCAAGACGTTGGAGATCAAAGCCCCCGGCGTGAGCGACGAGAACCGCTATGTGCAAAAAGTGACGCTTAACGGACAGGAAATCACTCGGTTGTATTTGACCCATGAGCAGCTGATGCAAGGCGGAGCGCTCGTTTTCGAGATGGGTAGCGAGCCCAATCTTAAGCGTGGCCTGAATCCCGAGGATAAACCCTATTCGATGACGGAATAGCCGTTATTTGGATAAAAATAGTATCTTTGCATTGAACTGGAATCATTAGGTATAACCATGAATATCGCTGCATTGGTGTCGGGGGGCGTGGATAGCTCCGTGGTGGTGCCGCTGCTCAAGGAGCAGGGCTACGACCCGCATATCTTCTATATCAAGATCGGCATGGAAGGCAAGGAAGACTTGTCGAGCTGTCCCTCAGAAGAAGACATCGAGATCACCACCTATATCGCCAAGAAATACGGCTGTAAATTCGACATCGTCGACTTGCAGCACGAATATTTCGAGACGGTGGGTCGTTACACCATGGAGATGGTACGCAAAGGCCTTACGCCGAACCCCGACGTGATGTGCAACCGCTGGATCAAACTCGGTGCTTTCGAGGAGAAGGAAGGCCACCACTTCGATAAGATCGCCACGGGACACTATGCCCGTTCGTGGGAAGACGCCAATGGCATCTTCTGGTTGGGCACAGCAGCCGACACCTTCAAGGACCAGACCTATTTCTTGGGGCGCATCACCTACGCACAGCTTTCGAAAGTGATCTTTCCCATCGGAGATCTGCCCAAGCCCGAGGTGCGCAAGCTGGCGGCCCAGTACAAGCTGCCGAGTGCAGAACGCCATGACAGCCAAGGCATCTGCTTCCTTGGAAAGATCAACTACAACGACTACATCCGCGAATACCTGGGTGAGATGCCAGGCGACATCGTGGAGTTGGAGACAGGCAAGAAGCTGGGGCGGCACAAGGGTTTCTGGTTCCATACCATCGGACAGCGCAAGGGCTTGGGCTTGGGCGGCGGCCCTTGGTTCGTGGTCAAGAAAGACATTCCGAACAACATCGTCTATGTGTCGCAGGGCTACGACCCCATCGCGCAATATACCAACATCATCCCCTTGGGCGACCTCCAGATGATGAATCCGACCCTGCATCTCACCGAAGGGATGCGGGTGCGCTACAAGATCCGTCACCAGCCGGAGTTCACCATGGGCACGATCCATCTCACCCAAGCGGGGGCGGACATCGTCTCCGACGTGGCGGTGTCGGGCATCGCCCCGGGACAGTTCGGCGTGCTGTATCACGAGACGGAACCCTACGTGGTCGGCAGCGGGGTGATCGTGGAAACAGAAGGTTGAACGGCAAATCCCTCAACGAAGTCAAACGAGTTAAAGTGGAAAGTTTTAGTTCTATGAAATTGGCGGATAGGATCTTATACGAAGACAACCACCTGGTGGTCGTGAACAAGTTGCCGTCCGAGATCGTGCAAGGCGACAAGACGGGAGACCGTTGCCTGCTCGACGATGTGAAGGACTACATCAAGGAAAAATATGATAAGCCGGGCAACGTGTTTGCGGGCCTCGTCCACCGCATCGACCGTCCCGTGAGTGGGGCCGTGGTGTTTGCCAAGACGAGCAAGGCCCTGTCGCGCATGACCGTCAAGGTGAAGGATCGCGACTTCCACAAGGTATATCTGGCCATCGTGCAAAACCGGCCACCCAAGGAGGCGGATGTGTTGGAGGACTATCTCGTCAAGAACGAGAAGCAAAACAAGTCGTATGTCGTGCCCGAAGGCACCAAAGAGGCGAAGCTGGCTCGGCTGAGCTATCGGGTGGTAGACCGTTCGGATCGTTATTACCTGCTGGAGGTGGAGCTGTTCACTGGGCGTCATCACCAGATCCGCTGTCAGCTGGCGCATATCGGCTGTCCCATCAAGGGAGACTTGAAATATGGCTATCCGCGGAGCAACCCCGACGCTTCCATCTGCCTGCATGCCTATCGGGTCTCGTTCGAGCATCCGGTCCAGAAGACCCCGTTGGAAATCGTGGCGCCCCTGCCGACGACCCCTCCATGGACCTTTTTCAAATAAACCTACCAGATCATCACCGCTCCGCCACCTTTGGCGAGGTGGAACTTGACCTTGTCGCCCATTACCTGGATCTGTTCATAGACGTAATCTTTGCCTACGCGGTTGGCGTTGGGGCCGTCGCGGAAGATCTTGCCCGACTTGGCACCGCCTTTCAGTACCGATAGGTCAAGCTCCAGGTCGCGTTCCTCCCAGTTGGTGATGGCGCCGATATACCATTTGAAGCCTTTCTTGCGGGCGATGACGAGGTATTCGCCCACCTTGCCGTCCAAGACCACCGTCTCGTCCCAGGTGGTGGGGACACTAGCGATGAAGCGGGTGCATTCGTCCTCCTTCAAGTAGTTGCTCGGACTGTCGCACAGCATGTTGAACGGCGACTCAAAGATGACGTATTCGGCCAGCTGGCGGCAACGGGTACCTTGGCTCATCGGCTCGCCCCAATTGGCGGAGAAGCTGCTGCGTTGAGCGTTTTTCATGGCGCCTTGGGTGTAGTCGAAAGGACCGGCCACCATGCGGATGAAGGGGATGGTGACCTCGTTGAGGGCGAGATCGCCTTCGTTGTCCCACTTGGCCTGCTCCAAGCCATAGACGCCCTCGTAGTTCAGCACGTTGGGATAGGTGCGGCTCAGACCGGTGGGCTTGTAAGCCCCGTGGAAATCCACAAAGAGGTGGTATTTCGCCGCCATGGCGGCCATGCGGTAGTAGAACTCCACCACTTTCTGGTCGTCGCGATCCATGAAATCGACCTTGAAGCCCTTGATGCCCATCTCGGAATAGTGGCGGCACACCCGTTCCATGTCCTTGTCCATGGCGGCGTAGCCGGCCCAGAGCACCAGCCCCACGTTGCGTTCCTTGCCGTAGGCCACGAGTTCTTTCAGGTCGATCTCGGGAACGACCTGGAAGAGGTCGGCCTGCTTGTTCACCGCCCAGCCTTCGTCCAGGATCACGTATTCGATGCCGTATTGGCTGGCAAAGTCGATGTAGTACTTATAGGTGTCGTTGTTGATGCCGGCCTTGAAGGGGACGCCATAGACGTTCCAGTTGTTCCACCAGTCCCAAGCCACCTTGCCGGGCTGGAGCCAGCTGAGGTCGTCGACCCGGCTGGGCGAGGCGAGGCGATAGACCATGTCGCTGTCGGCCAAGTCCTTGTCGTTTGTCGAGATGACGAGGCAGCGCCAGGGGAAGCTGCGACGGCCTTCGGCTTTTGCGATATAGGGTTCCCGTTCCTTGACGATGAATTGCAGGTTGTTGTGTCCGCCCTGCTCCTCCACCTTGGGATAGCCGGCGTGGACGGTGGTGAAGCCGGTCCGTCCCTTTTCGTTACGGAGATACAGCCCTGGGAAGTCTTCCAGGTCGGCTTCGGTGATGGCCACTTTCTTGCCTTCGTTGAGCGCGACCAGCACGGGAAGGAAAGCCAGCCGTTGGGGTTCCATCTGGCTCATGGGAATGACGGTATATGTGTTCTCAAACGAGTTGAAGAACTGTTGGTCGATGAAGTCGCCTTTCCCTGGCCGGGCGTTCACGTAAGGAATCCAGGCGGTATGGTCTTGGTCGAAGTTGAAGTCGGCGGTCTCTGAAACCACATTGAAAGGCTTGGAGAAAGCCGATTCGAAACGGTAGGCAACCCCGTCGTCATACGCACGGAACACCACCCGATAGTTGCCTTTGAAGGCCAGGGTCAGTTCGTTATAATGGTCCCGGACGGTATTCCTCTTGTAAAAGGCAGCCTGGAGGGTCTGGTCCACCTGATGCTGTTTGGCCTTGGACACCAAGGCGGGTTTGCCCAGCACCCGTCCGTCGTCGAGAGTCATGTCGATGGGCGATTTGGCCAACACCACGGTGGTCCCATGCTTGACGGCGTAGCTGAGTTGTTCCCCGGTGTTGACGGTGACGGTGATTTGCCCGTCAGGGGAGGTGAGGGTGTAGCCCTTTTGCGCGAAAAGGCTGGTGCAGGAGAGAAGGAAGGCACAGAGGAATAAAATCTTGGTTTTCATATTGATGCTTGTTTTGTTATCGTGAATGATCGGGTCAAAGATACGTATTCTTTTGAAAATATTTTAGAATTGTTTTCAACAAAATGACAAGGTGTTAGTTTTCTACATAATTTTGCAGCGAAAACAATACATAAAAATAATAGGAATGACAACAACAAAAAGAAAACAATTGAAACAAATTGGTCTTTGTTTCATGCTCGTGTTGTTGTGCCGTACCGTTGGGGCGCAACACGAGGGTTACCTCGCCAACCGGATCAAGCCTGGCGATGTGATGTATATCGACGGGCAAGGCCAGGAGCGATTTGTCGATTATCGGGAATGGGACAAAAACCACCCTTTGGGCGAGGTCGTCGGTGTGGTGTTCTATTCCTATTATGGGGTGGCGCCCTACGCCCTCGACGACCAGCCCGGTTGGCATGGTTGGCTGATGGCGCCGGACGAGTCTGGATTGTTGGCCTGGGCCCCGCAAAACACGGCTTGTTACAACCGCTGTGTGGCCAGCTATGCGGTGGAAGGGGTGGAAACCCCCTATAACCCGAATCCCAGCAACAAGCACCTCGCCATGGCGGATACTTGCGGCTGGCAGAACACCTATCGGCTGTTGGCCTTTCTCTATGAGGACCAGCACACGCCCCTGTCGACGGCTACCTCGCCGGCCTTTCATTACCTCTTTGCAACCAAAAACGGGGTCACCGATTTCTCCGTCAAGCCTACCATGGAGCGGACTTCCTGGTTCATGCCTTCCTATGGGATGCTGCGGATGATGTATGGGCAGCTGGGCTGTCTCAACAATGCCTTGTTGGCCTGTGGCGGCACCTTGATGGACACCTCAAAATGCTGGTATTCTTCCACCGAGTTTGGCAACTCCGATCCGAGGGTGGTTTGGTCGCTCAACGGTTATGGGTACAGTTATACGAATACCGGCTGGTTCAAAAGTGATGCCCGTACCGTTCGGGCAGTCCGTATTTTTTAGTGAACAAGGATAACTATGAAGATGACCATGAAAAAGACCTTATTAGTAGTATGCATGGCGTTCCTGCAGGTCGGTTTGGTAGCGCAGATGCCTGTTGGAACCGCAGCGGAGTTGGCCTCCATGTCCATGGACGGAGACTACTATCTGACCAACGATATCGAAATCGGTCCATGGACGCCGCTGGGCGTGTTCACCGGATCGCTGGACGGCCGTGGACACCTGGTTCACATCGCCAAGGGGGTGCCGGACGCTGCCGGTTATGCCGGACTGTTTGCTGTTACCGAAGGCGCCGTGCTCCGTAACCTGATCGTCGGTGGTGCGTTCATGGAGGCTACGGTGGCTTGTGGTAGCCTGGCGGCTCGTGCCATCGACACCCAAATCGAGAATTGTGAAACGGAGGCCTCCGTGTCGACGAGCGTGCCAGGGGCCGTCTTGGGCGGCTTGGTGGGTGTGATGGACGGCGGCAGCCTCGTCAACTGTTCGAGCAACGCCTCCATGGAGGGGCTGGTCATGGGCGGCTTGGTGGGATCCGTCCTGAATGGGGCGGCCGTGCAGAACTGTTACTCCAGCACCAGCATGGTGGTGCTCAACGACCAAGCGGAGGCAGGTTACCTGGCGCATCACAACGATGGACAGATCGAGAACAGCTATGTGAAAATGGTCAACGACGGGTGGTATATCGCCTCCATCGGCCAGCTTTGTGTCATGTATGGCGCCAAGACGCTGCTGATGAACCGTAACGACGGGCTGATTCCCAGTTGGGGCGACGGCTACTGCGCCAGCAGCTCGCTGCTCCGTGTAGGGCGCTTGATCGGGATCGACGCTTACAGCCGGATGTATTCCCTGGCTTTCACTTCGTTCACCAACAACACAGGTGGCGTGATTCGTTTTGTGCACGACATCAGTGGGGCGGGCTACAACATCGGGGATGTCGTTTATGTAGGCGGCGTCAAGTCCTTCGTGTTTTACATCTTGGATGACGGCACCGGTGCCTGGGTCACCCCTTTGGAGGACCTGGTCACCCATGGGCCGTTGACTTCCACCGCCAACGACGCGTTGAATGGTTACTATGTGCGAGGCGGGGTCTACATCAACGCCCTCGAGGTGGACTATGCCCAGGCCCATGACGGTCGGGTGGCCCATGGAGGCACGGTCAACACCATTCCCGAGGTCTATCAACACAACACGGGCAAGTTTTACACCTATACCTTGCGCGATCACGACGATGACCCCGACCATCAGGTCAACCAGCTGGAGGTCGCCGGCCATCCTGCCGCCACGCCTCAGGTCAAGCAGCTTGTCTATCACAACACGGGTTCCCTGCAGCACTGTTACTATCCCGAGCCAACGAGTCAACTCGGCCTGGTGGCCGACGGCATCCCGGAACAGTGCAGCCGTTATGCGGAGGTCCAGACCCCTTACGGGTACGGCGACTTCGGACCACGGCTGGTGTCGGACGACGAACCCGGCGAGGAGGCCCTGGTGGATCGCCTGAACGACTGGGTCGGCCAACAGGCTTCCGACGGCTACTGTACCTGGTCGGTGCCCTGCACCGAGGCCCTCAATGCCAACCTGCCCATCCACCGGTATGGGTTCCATAACGGCAGCAGTACGGTCAACACCGCCATCCAGCTTCCACATCACGACCGGTCGCTCGCCTTGCGTTACGCCGACTTGAATACCCTTCCTGCCACGTATCGTTCCCAGCGGCACACCCTGGCCTATTACGCCAACCAGGAATCCATCCATGCAGACAACGTCACGGAGCCTTGGGAAGCCCCCTTGTTCCTCACGGAAGACGCCACCTTGAAAGGAGATTACCGGCTGGCCGCCCATGTGGCCGTTACCTTCGACAACAGCGACGGCTCCGATTTGGGCGGCCAGCCTTACGACTGGCATTCCTTCAGCACCTGCCTGGCCGACGCTCCGGTCGGGATCAACTACGAGGGCTACCAAAACGGCGGGCCTTCGGGGGCTCCCAGCCAGGTGGCCTTCGAAGACGCGCGGGGCTATTTCCCCCTGAACACGCCCTATTCGGGTTGGGATTTCTATTGCTACGACGAGCCGAACGTAGGCTGGCCGAACTTCAAACGAAACACAGGCGACCATTACCATAACCTGACGGGGGAGCCCATCCCTTATGTCAACGAGTCCCAGCTGGTTCCGGCCAAAGGCTATCTTTGGGCCATCGACAAGAAGACGACCCTCCAGGCCTACGGCACCCTGAACCGGGGCCCGATGCAGCGGGAGACGACCTTGCAGGGGTTCCGTTATGCCGGATACAACCTCGTAGGCAATCCTTATCTGGCCTACCTCGACTTCGACGCGTTTTGTGCCGACAACGATGAGCTGCTGGCCCAACAAGCCTATACCCTGTTGGATGCCGACAAGCGAGGCTATGTCACCTATTGCCCGGGTGCCTCCGACAACCCCGACTATGCCCCCCGATACCTGCATCCCCATCAGGGTTTCTTTGTCAGAACGAATGCCGACGACAACCTGCTGGTATTCGATCCCAGCCAGACCGTGGTGACGCCGCATTCCAGCTTTCGTGAAAGCATTGCCGACGGAGCGTGCGGTGCCAAGCCTTCCGCTACCGATGTCAAGCAGAACCATCCCTTGTTGAGCTTGTCGGTCACCGATGCAGCGGGAACGAAAGACTACGCTGCCGTCGAGTTCGGACATGACCGTATGGGGGGCGTCCTGAAGCTGGAGGGCCTCCATGCCGGCGACGGCGTGCTCGCCATCGGGCATGAAGGGCAGGCCTATGGCATCGCCTTGCTGGAGGGGCAACCCCGTCGGGTGGCCGTGCGCTTCTCTGCCCTGGAGGAAGGTGTCTATACCTTACACTGGAAGCCCCTCCATGCTTCCTACGGGTACCTGCGGCTGATCGACCACCTGACCGGCGTTGCGGTGGATGCCCTACAGGCCGACCATTATACTTTCGAGGCCCGCCCCGACGACATCCAGTCGCGGTTTGCCCTGGCGTTCGACCCCACGGAGGTGGGGGAGCTGGCCGCGGAAGCGGCCACAGGCGATTTCGCCTGCCCCTTCGGGGCGGGCTGGCGGATCCTGTCTCCGGGTGCCCTCGAGTTGTTCGACCTGCTGGGGCGAAAGGTGTATTCCACCCAGGTGGACGACACGGCCACGGCGGTGTGTTTCCCCCCGCTTTCACCAGGCGTGTACCTGCTTCGGCTGACCCAGCCGGGCACCGTACGAACCCAAAAGATTGTCATCCCATAAAACGATGCAAAAGCCATGTATAAAACCAATTTGCAGCAACATAGAATCCCCTTGAAGCGTTTCATCGTCACCTTGGGCGTGCTGGCCTGTTTGAGCCTGTCGGCCAGTGCCCAGCTTATCATCACGGAGTCCGATACGGACCACGCCCGGCGGCGTGTCGTGGACGAAGCCCCATTCATACCGGACCTGGGTGTCACCCACGACCAGTATGCGCCCTTGGCCGACGGCGTGCTCCTGCTGTGTGGGCTAGGCCTCCTCTATCGGAGGAAAAAAGCCGAAAAGGAAAAAGGAAGAAAAAAACAAAAAAACAACATAGCTTCCAAAAAACGGCGGTGATGTGGGATTTATTCTTAATTTTGCATCTATCAACCATTTCGGTTGAATGGAAGTAATTAATAGAATACGTCAT
Source organism: Bacteroidales bacterium (assembly GCA_016291135.1). Classification (GTDB taxonomy): domain Bacteria; phylum Bacteroidota; class Bacteroidia; order Bacteroidales; family F082; genus Limimorpha. Next base: position 59,565 of record JAEFAE010000008.1, on the reverse strand, counting down.
GACTATCTTATTCATCGGAACCCAGGAATTGCTCCTCATCGGTCTCATCGTCTTGCTGTTGTTCGGAGCCTCCCGTATTCCGGCGCTGATGCGCAGCCTGGGCCGCGGCGTCAAGGATTTCAAGGAAGGTATGGAAGGCAAGGATGAGAAGCCTGCCGGCGACCAATACCAACCCAAGTCCGACACCAAGGACAACAGTGCCGCCCAATGAGTCCCAAGAAGGAGACGGATCAGATGGGCTTTTGGGAGCACCTGGAGGTGCTTCGCCATTGCCTGTTCCGTATTCTCGCCGTCACCTTGGTGGCGGGTATCGTGGCCTTTTGTTTCAAAAGTCTCTTGTTTTCGGTGGTGCTGGCCCCCAAGTCCCCCGATTTCATCACCTATCGGCTGTTCGAACGTCTTGTAGGACCCTTGCAATCCTTCGAGGTGGGACTCATCAACATCGAGTTGGCCCAACAGTTCATCATCCACTTGAAGGTGGCACTTTGGATGGGCTTGTTGCTGGTGTCGCCCTACGTGCTGTATGTGTTGTTCGGATTTGTGGCTCCCGCCTTGTACGAGGCGGAGCGGCGCTATGTGGTGAAGGCGGTGTCGGGTGGCTATGTCATGTTCCTGCTGGGCGTGCTCCTCAACTATTTCCTCATCTTCCCGTTGACCTTCCGTTTTCTGGGGACCTACCAGGTGGATCCCTCGGTCAACAACGTGATCTCGTTGGATTCCTACATCTCCACCTTACTGATGCTCAGCCTGGCCTTGGGGGTCGTTTTCGAGATGCCCGTCCTCTGCTGGCTGTTGGCCAAGATGGGCATAATGAAGGCGGCATTCATGAAGAAATACCGCCGTCATGCCATTGTCGCTGTCGTGGTGCTCGCCGCCATCATCACCCCTACGGGTGATGCGTTCACGTTGACCTTGGTGGCGTTGCCCATCTACCTGCTGTTCGAGCTCAGCGTGCTGATCGTCAAGAAGACGGAACGGCACGCCGATGAGGCTCCTGCCAAGGAAGCCTCCCAGGCTTAAGCCAGTTCAAACTGTTCCAAGAACTTCAAGTCGTTCTCGAAGAAGAGCCTCAAGTCGTTGATGCCATACTTGAGCATGGCGATGCGTTCCACACCCATGCCGAAGGCGAAGCCGGTATATTTTTCCGGGTCGATGCCGCTGGCGATGAGGATGTTGGGGTCGCACATGCCGCAGCCGAGGATCTCCACCCAGCCGGTGTGCTTGCAGATGTTGCAGCCCTTGCCGCCGCAGATGTTGCAGGAGATGTCCATCTCGGCCGAGGTCTCGGTAAACGGGAAGTAGGACGGACGGAAGCGCACCTTGGTGCCTTCGCCGAAGAACTCCTGCACAAACTGGTAGAGGGTCTGCTTGAGGTCGGCGAACGAGACGCCTTCGTCGATATACAGGCCTTCGATCTGGTGGAAGATGCAGTGGGCGCGGGCGCTGATGGCCTCGTTACGGAACACACGGCCCGGAGCGATGATGCGGATGGGCGGCTGTTGCTTTTCCATGGCGCGAACCTGTACGCTGGAGGTGTGGGTGCGCAACAGGATGTCGGTGGGCTTGTTCTCGTTGGGGTCCTTCTGGATGAAGAAGGTGTCCTGCATGTCGCGTGCCGGATGGTCGAGGGCGAAGTTCAAGGCGGTGAACACATGGTAGTCGTCCTCGATCTCAGGTCCCTCGGCGATGGTGAAGCCGAGGTGTTCGAAGATCTGGTTGATGTCGCGGCGCACGATGGAGAGCGGGTGGCGTGCCCCTCTCATCTCGGGGGCTGGCATCGTCATGTCGAAGCCGGCCTCGGAGGCGTTTTGGGTCTCGAACTTTTGCAGCTGTTCCTCCACCTTCTCGGTGACGGTGTTCTTCAACTCGTTCAGGCGCATGCCCATCTCCTTGCGGAGCTCGGGGGCCACGTTCTTGAAATCGGCGAACAGGGCGGGGATGACGCCCTTCTTGCTCAGGTAAGTGATGCGGAAGTTCTCCAAGGCTTCCTTGCTGTCCGCTTGGAAACTTTGGACCTCGTTCAGTATCTTTTCGATTGTTTCTTTCATGGTTCGATCCTCAGGGCGTGCCCTGGGTGGGGTTAAGATGTCCGTTTGGGGCGTGAATGATCTGGTTTTCGTTATTTCTCGATGGTGATGGTCTTGATGGTGACCGGCTCGACGGGGACGTCCATGTATCCGGTCTTGACGGAGGCGATCTTGTCCACGATGTCGAGTCCTTCGGTGACTTCGCCGAACACCGTGTAGTCGCCGTCGAGATGCGGGGTGCCGCCTACGCTCTTGTACACCTGGCGCTGTTTGGGGCTGATGACCTTGCCCAGGCGGTTCTCATAGAGGTCGAGGGTCTTGTCGTCGAAGACCTGTCCCTGGACGATGTAGAACTGCGAGCCGCTGGAGGCCTTCTTGGGGTTCACCTGGTCGGCCTGGCGGGCCGCGCAGAGGGCGCCTTTCTTATGGAAGTGGTTGGTACGGAACTCCGCGGGCACGGTGTAGCCCGGGTCTTGGCGACCGTCGGCGTTCTGGCCGCCTTGGATCATGAACTTGTTGATGACGCGGTGGAAGGGCGAGCCGTTGTACCAGCCTTCGTTCACCAGCTTGATGAAGTTGTCGCGGTGGAGCGGGGTGTCGTTATACAGCTTGGCCTTGATGGTCCCGTAGTTGGTCTCGATGACCACAATCGTTTCCTTGTCTTGTGCCTGGCACATCAGTCCGGCAAATAGCAATGTCATAAGAATGAGCTTTTTCATGGTTATCAATGGTTTTATCTTTTATTCTCCTACGATGGAATACTTGATCTCGCAGCGCATCCGGTTGTCCTCGGCGGCATCGGGTCCGGCGATGATCCAACGTTGGCTGTTGAATGCGGCACCGGTGATGGAGAGATACAGCCCTTGGCTTTCCGTCTTGCCTTGCATGACCTGTTGCAGGTATTCCGCGATGCGGAAGCTGACAATTCCCGTGCCAGAAGCGTAGCTGCCGCCATAATAGCTCGACCCTTCATAGTAGTCGGGCAGGAGCGAGGTGGAGCCGTCGGGGTTGATGCTGAGCAGGGCGCAAGAGGTAGGCGGCGTGTAGCAGCTGGAGTCGTCGACCTGGGACGAGGCGGGAAGGATGAGCTTGGCCTCGTTGATGAGGAGATGGGCGTGTTCCAGGGTGTCGCCCCATTGCTTCAGGTTGGGGAAACGGATCACGGAACGGATGCCGGCCATGGATTGGAGGTAGAGCACCTCCTGACCCAGGGTGGTGTCCTGTTCCACCACCTGTTGCACGAAGGCAGGCGCGCCCAGGGTATAGTCGTGGTCGTATTGGTTGAAATAGGTGTCGGCCGAAGTGATGTAGTAGTTGTATCTTCGGGCGGCTGTCTCTTCCGCAGCAGCGTCGTGGTAGTAGAGCTGGAGCACGGTGACGTCGTTGTTGGTGGGGTACAGGTAGCTGATGCAGCCGCCCGTGCTGACCGCCTCGCAGCAGACCTTGATGCCATGGACGTATTCCTTGAAGGCATCGGCCGAGTCGTAGAAGGAGGTGTCGGCGTCCATCAGGCGTTGGCCGAAGCTGTGGTCGAGCGGGATGCGGATGACGGAATGGGTCAGCGTATCGTCTCCGATCACGAGACCGGACGTCGTCGGGTGGGGCTGGAACGTGTAGCCGTTGGCCAAGTCGGTGGGCATCGTCTCCACGTCGCTGCACTGATAGTAGAGCTCTTGGCCGCTCAAGGTGTCGGCCAGCTCATACACATGCACGGTCTGCAGGGCCAGCGTGTCGCCGTAATAGCCGCTGATGGCCAGTTGAAGCACCACCGAGTCGACGACGGGGTTGGTGCCGAAGCGTTGGTTGGGGGCGGAAAGATGCAGCTGGGTGCAGAAGCCGGCGTTGGTGCGTCCCATCACCGGATCCACCATGCTGCCCAACAAAAAGCTGGTCATGCCCCGTGTGGTCATGGAGTCGATGGTCTCGGAATGGCAGATGAGTTCGAGGGTGTCGGTAAAGAAGGCGGCCATGTGGTCGCTATCGGGAAGCAGTCCGTTGCCGATTTTGTTCGTGGTTTTGCTGCAGGAAAAACCCATCACGGCCAACAGGCACAAAACCAACGCTTTCCATGAATGGGTAAAAAAACGATTCAGTTTCATTCTAGATTCACTTGCTATTTAAAACGGTGTCATACAAGGCGTTATAGGCGTCGGCATAGTTCTCGGGTCCTTGATAGGCCAGCATGGGCTTGTTGCAGCTCTTGAGATAGGCCTCGATTTCGGGGTGGATGGTCTCGCTGCCGATGATGATCCCGTCGGAGTAGTCGATCGCCGCCTTGGTCAGATTAACGTAGGAAGCTTCTTTATAGTATTTGAGGTCTTTGACCGTGATGCCCGGAAGCTTCACTTTCTTTTCGAAGCCGCTCCGGAGCGTACCGGTAAAGTCGTCGTTGTAGATCGAATAGATGACCTTTGACTCGTTGAACAGCGGGTTGTCCTTATAGGCACGCTTGATGAGGAGGGGCATCAGGGCGGTGAACCAGCCGTGGCAATGGATGATGTCGGGCGACCAGTTCTGTTTGCGCACCGCTTCGATGACGCCGCGGTTGAAGAAAATGGTGCGGTCGTCGTTGTCTTCGCAGAACTTGCCGTGGTTGTCGTAGAGGGTGTATTTTTTCTTGGTGAAGAAATCTTCGTTCTCGATGAAATAGATCTGCATCCTGGCTTTTTGGATGGAAGCGACCTTGATGATCAGCGGATGATCCGTGTCGTTGATGATCAGGTTCATGCCCGAAAGGCGGATCACCTCGTGCAGTTGGTTCCTCCGTTCGTTGATGTTGCCGTATTTCGGCATGAAGATTCTGATCTCTTTTCCATTCTCTTGGGTGGCTTGGGGCAGGTTTCTTCCCAGCAAGCTCATCGGAGTTTCAGGCAGGTAGGGGGCGATTTCTTGATGTACGAAAAGTACCCGATGCTTGTTAGTCATGGTGCGTAGATATAGATTAAATGCAAAGTTACAAAAAAAATCCGAAACAACGATAAAAATCTTTTATAAACGCTATCTTTGCCAACGATAACCTATCGGTCGCATGGAAATTGAACATTTTGAGAATCAGGAACATGAATGGGATTCCAACCTAAAAGTGGCGGAAGGCGTGGACCAACCGGTACAGGTGAATCCCCAAGCGTTGGAACGGTTGCGGCGCAACCAGCAGCAGCTGATGCCGCTGGATTGGTATGTGGAAGGCATCCTCAAGGGTGACCGTGTGGCGCTCAGCAAGGCCATCACCCTGGTGGAGAGCGCCTTGCCCAAGCACCAGGAACTTGCCCAGCAGATCATCGCCGCCTGCCTGCCCCATTCAGGCAAGGCGCTTCGTTTGGGCATTACCGGTGTGCCGGGTGCCGGCAAGAGCACCTTCATCGAGGCCCTGGGCATGTATCTTTGCCGCAACGGCCACAAGCTGGCAGTGCTGGCCATCGACCCCTCCAGCCAACGGTCCAAAGGCTCCATCCTGGGTGACAAGACCCGTATGGAAGAACTCTCGGTGCACCCCAACGCCTTCATCCGGCCCTCGGCTTCAGCGGGTACCCTCGGCGGCGTGGCCCGCAAGACCCGCGAGACGGTCATCCTGTGCGAAGCGGCCGGTTATGATACCATTTTCATCGAGACCGTCGGCGTCGGACAATCGGAAACCGCCGTGCATTCCATGGTCGATTTCTTCCTGTTGATTCTCATCAGCGGTGCCGGCGACGAGCTGCAAGGCATCAAACGCGGCATCATGGAGATGGCCGATGGCATCGCTGTCAACAAAGCCGATGGCGACAACGTGCTGCGTGCCGAACGTGCCGCCGCCGAATGCCGTACCGCCCTCCATCTGTTCCCCATGCCCGAGTCGGGCCAAGAGACGAAGGTGCTCACCTGCTCTTCGCTCACCGGCTATAACGTCGACGCCGTTTGGCAGATGGTGTTTGACCATGTGCAGGCCATCCGCGAGAACGGCTACCTCCAGCAAAAACGTTCCCAGCAGGACGTCCAGATGATGATCGACAGCATGGAATCGGCGTTGAAATCGGATTTCTACCAAAACCAGCTGGTCACCGACCTCCTGCCCTTGGTCGAAAACGACGTCCGTAACCAACGCATGAGCGCCTACATCGGCGCCCAAAAGCTGCTGGATGCGTATTTCAACATGCTGAAAAGATAAAGATTTGTCGGAAACTCACTTTAAAAACACACTTTCCGACAATTTTCGATATATATTTTTGTCGGAAACTCATTTTTTTATCAAAGAAAACGACAATTATTCGGATAAAGTTAATATCTTTGCCGCATAAGCGGGATTGATATGGAACAAAAAATCATAGGCAGAGCATACGAGATGGAGCTGTTGCGACAGCATGTCCAGTCGAAAGAATCGGAACTTGTGGTGGTTTATGGCCGTCGTCGTGTCGGCAAGACCTTTCTTGTCAATTATTTCTTCAAAAACCAATATACCTTTAAGCTGACAGGAGTTTATAATCAACCCACTTCGGTTCAGTTGGAACGTTTTGCCGCGCAAATGGAAGAATACGGGGATGATGCCACCATTCCCGAGAATTGGTACAAGGCATTTGACAAACTCAAGAGACTTCTTAGGCAGACAACAACCCAAGGTAAAAAGGTTGTATTTATCGATGAGATGCCTTGGTTAGACACAGAGGGTTCCAATTTTGTTGCTGCTTTTGAGCAGTTTTGGAATGGATGGGCTTCCGCCGAAGGTGACATCTTGCTGATTGCCTGCGGAAGCGCCACCTCGTGGATGACCGACAAGCTCCTTGCCAATCAAGGTGGTCTTTTCAATCGTTGCGGTTCGAGGATTTTCGTGCGCCCGTTCACACTTATGGAGACCGAGGAATACCTGCTGTCGAAAGGAATCGAATGGACCCGCTACGACATTGCCGAATGTTACATGATCATGGGCGGCATCCCGTTCTACTTAAAGCAACTGAATCCGAAATGGACCTACACACAAAACATCGACAACATTTTCTTCAAGGAAAAAGGACTGCTTTGGGATGAGTTCGACCATCTTTATGATACCCTCTTCAAACAGCCTGAAAACCACATCGCTGTGGTGGAGGCTCTCTCCAAAAAGCGTATGGGCTTGACACGTAACGAAATCATTAAGGCCACCAAACTTCACGACAATGGCAACATCAAGACCGTCCTTGACAATTTGGTGAACAATGAGTTCGTCCGTCCGTACAACTATTATGGAAAGAAAAAACAAGACACCATTTATCAACTGACTGATTTCTATAGCATGTTCTATTTTTCCTATATCAAGGACAATTATGGACATGACCCACATTATTGGACCAACCGTATCGACGACCCGTCGCGACGATCATGGGCGGGTTATACCTTTGAGCAGCTGTGTCTTTATCATCTGGAGCAAATCAAACGGGCCATCGGCATCTCTGCCGTGCAGTGTGCAGTGTCGGCGTGGTTTCACAAGCCGGAAGAAGGAGAGGAAAGAAAACGTGGTATGCAAATCGATTTGCTTATTGAAAGACGCGACCGGGTGATTAATGTTTGCGAGATGAAGTTCTCCCTCAATGAGTTTACCATCGACAAGGATTACGATGCCATCTTGAGAAACAAAATGGAAACCTTCCGTGAGGAAAGTAAGACCAAGAAGGCGCTTCAGTTGACCATGATCACTACCTACGGCGTAAAAAGGAATCTATACAGCAACCGAGTGCAGTCGGAGGTGCTGCTTGATGACCTCTTCGTTTGAAAAAGTTCTTAAACCAGCGGAATCTCACTTTTATCCGCTGCCGTTTGCGTACTTTGTTGCCCGTCCATATCAAAAACGCTATTTCCTTGCAAATTCACAATTATTTCTGAATTATGCCAATTATTTATTAACTTTGCCTCCCAATCTTGAAATTTGAAATCTTGAAATCTTAAATCAATCGTAATGGATCAACGCATTGCAATGAACCCCAACCTGCTGGTTCAGTATCTTCAGAAACCGGCAGCCGAATTTACCCGCGCCGACATCATCCGCTACTGCGAGGAAAACGAAATCGAATTCGTGAACTTCCACTACTGTGGATGGGATGGCAAGCTCAAAACCCTCAATTTCGTCATTCATAGCGCCGAACACCTGGAGAACATCCTCTCCGCGGGCGAGCGTGTGGACGGCTCCAGCCTCTTCCCCTTCATCGAAGCCGGAAAGAGCGACCTCTACGTGGTGCCGAAGTACAAGACCGCCTTCCGCAACCCCTTCTCCGAGGTGCCCACCCTCGACATCCTCTGCTCGTTCTACAACCGTGACGGCGAGCCCTTCGAGAGCTCTCCGGAGTACATCCTCCGCAAGGCCCACCAAGTCTTCAAGAAAACCACGGGTCTCGAGATGCAGACCATGGGCGAGCTGGAATACTACATCATCGCCGATGATGAGGAAATCTACGAAGTGCCCGACCAGAGAGGCTATCACGAGAGCGCCCCGTTCAACAAGTTCACCGAGTACCGTGTGGAGGCCATGCGCCTCATCGCCCAGGCCGGTGGTCTGATCAAATACGGTCATTCCGAGGTGGGTAACTTTACCCACGATGGCAAGATCTACGAGCAGAACGAGATCGAGTTCCTGCCCACCAACATCGAGGACGCTGCCGACCAGCTGGTGGTGGCCAAGTGGATCATGCGTCAGCTGGCTTACCAGTATGGCGTGGTGCTGACCTTCGCCCCGAAGATCACCGTGGGCAAGGCCGGTTCCGGTATGCACGTGCACTGCAAGTTCACGAAGAACGGCAAGAGCGTGATGGTGGAAAAGGGCGAGCTCAGCGACTATGGCAAGCGCGCCATCGCCGGTTACATGGATGCCGGCACCTCGCTGCCTGCCTTCGGCAACCCCAACCCGCTGTCGTTCCTCCGTCTGGTGCCCCATCAGGAAGCCCCCACTTCGCTGTGCTGGTCGTACAGCAACCGCAGCGCCTTGGTGCGTGTGCCGCTGGGCTGGATCAACAACGGCAAGGACATGGTGGCCGACTGCAACCCGATCGAGAAGAAATCGAACCGCGACTTCAGCGACAAGCAGACCTTCGAATGGCGTGCCTCCGACGGCTGCGCCGACATGTACCTGCTGATGGCCGCCCTCTGTGCCGCCGCCCGTCACGGCTTCGAGATGCCCGACGCCCTCAAGGTGGCCGAGAAGACCTATGTCGGCCTCGGCGTGAACATCCACGATGCCAAGAACAAGAAGGTGCAGGAAGCCCTCGAACAGCTGCCCGACAGCTGCGTGGCCGCGGCCAAGGAACTCAAGAAAGACCGCAAGATCTACACCGATAAGGGCGTGTTCTCCGATGCCATCATCGACTACATGATCAAGTTCCTCAGTGACTTCAAGGATGCCAACCTCCGCAAGGAGCTGGGCGACGACACCGAGAAGATCATGAAGCTGGTCAACGAGAACATCCACGTCGGATAAACCCTCATTGTAGTGGCGTGCCAGGGCGTGCCGCTACCCAAAACAAAATGCCATGACAAGGGAAAAGTGCCATTGGAAAACCTTCCTTTGTTGTGGCATTTTTGTTTGGCTGCTGGTCAACCTGCTGCAAGGGTGTTTCACCGAGATCCAGGAGGACGAGGCCTATTATGCCCTCTATGGAGAACACCTGGCCTGGGGCTATTTCGACCATCCGCCCATGGTGGGGCTGATGACCTGGCTCGGTAGCCGCCTGTTTTCGGGTTTGATGGGCGTCCGCCTGCTCACCATCCTGAGTTCCTCCCTGTTGCTTTTCATTCTTTGGAAGTTGGTCGACGAGGCGGCCCCAGATTGGAAAAAGGTAGGGCTTTTTCTCACCCTGTTCGGCTCTGTGACGATGCTTCATCTCTACGGATTCATCACCACGCCCGATGTCCCCTTGCTGCTGTTTTCGAGCCTGTTCCTCTTGGTTTACCGCGACTATCTGAAAGCGCCCAGCTGGCCCCGGGCCCTCTGGATGGGCGTGCTGATGGCCTGCATGCTGTATAGCAAGTACCACGCCCTGCTGCTGTTGGGCTTGGTGGTGCTCTCCAACCTTTCCTTGCTGAAAGACGGTCGGTTTTACGTGGCCTGTGGGGTGGCGTTGTTGCTGATGACGCCGCACCTGCTGTGGCAGGTGCGGGCGGATTTCCCCAGCCTCCGCTATCACCTGGTGCAACGCAGCGAGCCGTTTCGTTGGCAGTACGTCTTGGAATACCTGCCCAACCAGCTGCTGGTGTTCAACCCCTTCACGGTAGCCGCCGTGGTGGCGGTCTTGGTGCGCCATCGCGCCCAGGACCGGTTTGAGCGTGGCCTGCGCTTCCTCATGGTCGGCTTCTTCTTTTTCTTTTGGGCGATGGCCTTCCGGGGCCATGTCGAGCCCCATTGGACGGTGGTGAGCGCCCTCCCCGTGGTGGTGTTGCTGTACCGCTGGAGCTTGAGCGACCAACGGTTGCGGCGTTATGTGAAAAGGGTGATCCTGCCCTCGCTGTTGTTGATGCTTGCCTTGCGCATCGTGTTGCCGACTTCCTTGTCGGCGCCTTACGGCTTCTCGGGCAAGGAACCGCATTACCGGGCCGTCGAGGCGGTGGCGGGCGACGCCCCGGTGGCGTTCCAAGGCTCTTTCCAACAGCCGGCGCTCTATCATTATTTCACGGGTAAGGCGAGTTCGACGCTCCGCAGCTATTACGACCGCATGACCCAGTTCGACCTGTGGCAGTTCGATCGCGACTGGCAGGGTGGGAAGGTATTCGTGCAAACCACGTTCAGCACGCTGAACCAATCCTATCCGACCGATTTCGGAGAAGTGAAGGGATTCTTTGCCTCGCCCTTCCAAAGCGCCAACCGCCTGGTGACAGACCAATGGTTTGTCCCTGCCCGGGAAGGGATCCCTTCATTCCATGCCGGAGACAGCATCCAGCTCGAGTACACGATCCACAACCCCTATCCCCAGGCGGTGGATTTCCATCACGGACAGCTCGACATGAACCTGGTATTGCTGTTGTTGGACACCGGCACCCATTTCTACGCCTGGCACGACACCGTGGGTACGATTCCTCCAGGGGCCACCCATACCGGATGGCTGAAAGCCGTCCTGCCCCGGGAGCTTCCTCCGGGTCGGAACCGTCTGACACTGGGGATTGGTGACCGCATATCCATTTTCTCCACCACGGAGCATGCGGTGGACGTGCTTATAGAATCGCCGACACCTGATCGTAATAGTTCTTACTGACCGGGATATGCGCGGCATTCGGCACGTCGAGGATGGCGTAGGTGAACTCCTTGTCTTTTTGGAGCACCTGCACCCGTTCCTTGTTGACAAAATAGGAACGGTGGCAACGGATGAGCCCGTTCTTGGCGCACATGTCTTCAATCCGTTTCATCGAACTCCGCAGCAGGTAGCTGTTGATCTTGCCTTCATCGAGGTAATAGATGCGCAGGTAGTTCTCGTCGGATTGTATATATAAGATAGACGATTGTGATACAATCAATTTAACATTTCCACGTTCGTCCAGGAAACGTATCTTCTCTCCCTGACCCGCTTTTCCGGCTTCGTCCAACTGTTGCTCCCTGTCTTGCACCTGGTAGTGGAGGAAGAGGATGAGGTAGGGGATGATCATCGCCACGGACAGATACACCAACGTATAGCCGAAGAAAAGGAAATAGGCTTGATGCTTCTTCAGGAACAGCCACAGGTAGAGGGCGCAGAAACCCGAGGCAAACAGGATCTCGAACAGACAGGCCAAATAGTATTGCGTCCGGGTCAACGGATTCTTCTTGTTGATGAAAAGCAAGGCCAAGCGAGAGATGAGCATCACCACGACGATGATGCTGAAAATCATGGTGATATGGAAAGAATACCTCGAAAAGGAGATGGGATAGTTACGGAAGGCAAACGGACAGAAAAGCAACAACAGTCCGATGACAAACAAGGGGAGTCCCACCAGGTGTCCCCAGAAACCTTTGTTTGAGAAGAGTTTTTTCGGGAGCTCGTTCATAGGCATTGGCTTTCATGCATCTCGATCCGTTCCAGCAGCACCTCCACAGCAGGGTTGCGGCTCAGCTCCATGGTATAGGCGTATGCCACGTCCTTGATTTCGCGCAGGGTCTTGACGATCTGGGCCAGTCGCTCGGTGGAGACAGGGTTGCGGATGATGAGCAGGTAATCGATATGCGGATTCAGTTTGACGCACAAATGGTCTTTGTATTTCAGCGAGACCAGGTTGTAGGCGTTCCGGTTTTCACCGGCGTTATAGTAAAAGAAAGCGTAAGGATGGCTTTCGTCGAGGAGGATGTCCTTGAGTCGCACGAAGTTGAAATTCAAGCACTCGTTGAGGTAGTAGGCGAGCTTGTAATCCACCAAGGTGGCGTTGATGCCGATGATGTGGATGTCGTCGAACGGGGCGGCGACCAACAACTTGTTCTTTTTCATGACACCTTGTTTTTTTCCACCAGCATCTGCCAGGTTTTTTCTGCAGCCAACTGTTCCGCACCCTTGATGGAGTAGTCGACGCCTTTTCCGTATTCCTCGCCATCGAGGACCACCGTGATGTGATACAGCCGGTCGTGGGGGTTGGTTTTTTCGTTGGTGTTCTTGAAGACCACCTGATGCCGTTCTTTCTGCGACCACTCCAGCAGTTTGCTCTTGAAATTCAGGTCGGTCTGCTCCAGCTGTTCAAGGTCGATGTGCACCCGGATGATGCGGTTGATTAGGATGTTCTTGGCGAAGTTGTACCCGCGGTCGAGATAGAGGGCGCCCACAAAGGCCTCAAAGGCGTTGCCGCCGATCGACTTGAAGTTGGAATGGGCATCGTGGGCATAGTGGATCACCTGGTCGAATCCCAGCTTTTGGGAAAGCTTGTTCAGGGAGGCGCGGCTGACGATCTTGGAACGCATCTCGGTGAGGAACCCTTCCGATTTGGTAGGGAAGAGCCGGAAGAGGTAGTCGGCCACTACGGTACCTAGGACGGCATCGCCCAGGTATTCGAGCCGTTCGTTGTTGATCTTGTAGGAGCCGATGTTGCCTTCCGAAGCCGACTTGTGGGTGAAGGCCAGCTGATACAGGCTGATGTTTCTCGGGTAAAAGCCGAAGTCGTTGTGGATGAACTCCGATAAGGTCTTGTCCTTTGAGCGGCAATGTGCAAGATAGTCCCGTAAGCCCATTGCTCAAATGGTTAAAGCGTGTATTTCTTGAACAGGAGCGAGCTGTTTTGTCCGCCGAATCCGAAAGCGTTGCTCATGGCGTATCGGAGGTCGCGTTGGCGGGCGGTGTTGAAGGTGAAATCGAGTTGGGGGTCGATAAGCGGATCATCCTCGAAATGGTTGATGGTGGGCGGGATGATGCCTTCCTTCAGGGCCAGGATGGTGGCTATGGCTTCCACGGCGCCGGTGCCTCCGAGGAGGTGGCCGGTCATGGACTTGGTGGAGTTCAGGCTGATGTCGTAGGCGTGGTCGCCAAAGACTTTCTTGATGGCCGTGATCTCGGCCAGGTCGCCTTGCGGGGTGGAGGTGCCGTGGGTGTTGATGTGGTCGATTTCCGTGCGCTGGATGCCGGCGTCGCTGAGGGCGCGTTCCATGGCGAGGGCGGCACCGTAGCCTTCGGGATGCGGGGCGGTGATGTGATAGGCATCGCCCGACATGCCTGCTCCGACGATCTCGGCATAGATGTCGGCACCCCGTTTGAGGGCGTGTTCCAATTCCTCGAGCACGATGCAGCCGCCCCCTTCGCCCATGACAAAGCCGTCACGACCCTTGTCGAAAGGCCGGGAGGCGGTGTGTGGGTCGTCGTTGCGCAACGAAAGGGCGTGCATGGCGTTGAATCCGCCGATGCCGGCCTCGCAGATGCCTGCTTCGGCACCGCCGGCAACCACGGCTATGGCCTTTCCGGTGCGGATCAGCTCGAAGCCCGAAGTGATGGCGTGCGAAGAGGAAGCGCAGGCGGACACCGTGGCGAAGTTGGGCCCCCTGAAACCGTATTTGATCGAGATCACGCCCGCGGGAATGTTCAGGATCATCTTGGGGATGTAATAGGGGCTGAAACGCGGAACGCCGTCGCCTTTGGCGTGCTCCATCACCTCATTGTAGAAATGGGTGACGCCGCCGATGCCGGCGGTGAGCACCACGCCGACTTCATCGAAATCGGTGTTGATGGGGGTGAGGTGTGAGTTCTCGACGGCCTGCTGGGCGGCGATCAGCGCGAATTGCGCATAGAGGTCGTACTTGCGTACGTCTTTCCGGTCGAAATAGTCCAAGGGATCGTAGTCCTTGACCTCGGCCGCGAAATGGGTCTTGTAATTGGTGGAATCGAAACGAGTAATCTCATCGAAGCCGTCCTTGCCATGAATCAACCCGTCCCACAACGCTTTCGCGTTGTTTCCGATGGGTGTGATGGCACCCAGCCCAGTAACGACAACCCGTTTCAATTCCATCTTTTAATCAAATTATTGTTGATTCTTCTTCTGTTCTTCTTCGATCAGTTTGATCACGTCACCGACGGTGACGATGTTCTCCTGCTGGTCGTCCGGGATGGCGATGTTGAATTTCTTTTCGAAATCCAGCATCAGTTCGACGGTATCCAAAGAGTCAGCACCAAGGTCGTTGGTGAAGCTGGCATCCATGGTGACTTCTGAAGGGTTCACGCCTAGTTTTTCAGCAATAATAGGCACAATTTGTTCTGCAATTTCTGACATAGTTTTCAATTTTTTTGTTTAACAATGACGCAATAATACCAATGAATCATGTGATATTTTTACGTCAAAATAAAGCACTCGTTTTCAAAATTCGAGGCAAAGATACACCAATTTTTCCATACCTGCCAAATTTTTCGGCGTTTTTCTATGGCATGACATCGTTAAGAGGAGGGGATGCGCTGGTTTTTCAAAACATTTTTCGTAATTTTACCCCCAAATCCTTTACCATGGAACAACCGGAAAAAAAACTCTTTCTTCTTGATGCGTACGCATTGATATACAGGGCTTTCTTTGCCATGAGCAAACGTCCTGCCCTCAACTCGAAGGGACTGAACACCTCGGCGGTGATGGGTTTCCTGAATACCTTGTACGATGTGTTGCGCAACGAAAAACCCACCCATATCGGCGTGGCCTTCGACCTGGCCGCCCCTACGGTGCGGGTGCAGGCGTTTACCGAATACAAGGCCAACCGCGAGGCCATGCCCGACGACTTGAGGGCGTCCATCCCCTATATCGTACGGCTGATCGAGGGATTCAACATCCCGATCTATGCCGCCGAGGGCTACGAGGCCGACGATGTGATCGGGACGCTCTCCCGTCAGGCGGAACAACAAGGGTTCGTCACCTACATGATGACGCCCGACAAGGACTTTGGGCAGCTGGTCACCGACCGGATCCTGATCTACAAGCCGGCCAAGTTCGGCGCTCCCGCCCAGGTGTGGGGCCCCAAGGAGGTGTGCGAGCGCTATGGCATCTGTGAGCCGAAGCAGCTGATCGACATCCTGGGGCTGTGGGGCGATGCCTCCGACAACATTCCGGGCATCCCCGGTATCGGCGAGAAGAACGCCTCCCTGTTGGTCGGCAAGTACGGCAGCGTGGAGAACCTGATTGCCCATGCCGACGAGCTGAAGGGGAAGCAGCGCGAGAACGTGTTGCAATATGCCGAGCAGGGAAGGCTTTCGAAGCAGCTGGCCACCATCCTGCTCGATGCCCCGGTCACGCTCGACGAGGCGGCCTTGCGGGTGAAGCAGCCCAATGCCGAAGCCCTGTTGGCCCTCTTCGACGAGCTGGAGTTCCGGACGTTCAAGCAACGCTTTATCCGGGAATACGGCGTGGTGGAGCCTGTCCAACCGCAAGCTACCCAACCCGAAACGGAGGTCGCACCGCAGCAGATGGATCTTTTTGCCCGGCCCGAAGCCGTCAAGGAACCATCCAAACCGCTGGTGCCGCACCCTGTTTCCCTGGGACAAGACGTGCGTTTTCTCTCCCAGGACGAAACCCAATGGAAATCGCAGCGCGCCGTCATCGAGGATCCGGCCGTCACCAAGGTGGGATACAACCTGAAACCCATCCTCACCGGACTGCGGAAGGCGGGGATCCGTCCGCAAGGCACCTTGTTCGACGTAATGATCGCCCATTACCTGCTTGAACCCGAGCAGCGCCATACCCTCGACTACCTGGCCGACGTGTATCTGCACCGCGACTTCTCGCCCATGGGCAACCTCTGGAACCCCGACGAAGGCGAAGACCTGGTCATGGCGCTTTATGCGGTGTTCCAGCCTTTGTTGCAGGAGAACGGTCTCGAAGCGCTGTTCTACAACATCGAGATGCCCTTGGTGGAGGTCTTGAGCGTCATGGAGGAGAACGGCGTGAAGATCGACAGCCAGAACCTGCGCCACATCAGCGAGGCCTTTGGACGGCACATCCACGAACTGGAAGAGACGATCTACGGCTTGGCCGGCACCCAATTCAACATCGCGTCGCCCAGGCAACTCGGCGAGGTGTTGTTCGACCGTTTGCAGCTCGACGCCAAGGCCAAGAAGACCAAGACGGGCCAGTATGCCACGGGCGAGGAGGTGCTTCAGAAGCTCGCCGGCAAGCATCCCATCGTCAACGCCATCCTCGAATACCGCTCCTATACCAAGCTCAAGTCCACCTATCTCGACGCCTTGCCGGCCCTCATCAATCCCCAAGACGGGTTGATCCACACCTCGTATAACCAGGCGGTGACTGCCACCGGGCGGCTGAGTTCCAACAACCCCAACCTGCAGAACATCCCGGTGCGTACCGCCAACGGTCGCGAGATCCGGCGCGCCTTTGTGCCCCGAGGTCCCGAATACACCCTGATGGCGGCCGATTACTCGCAGATCGAGTTGCGCATCATCGCCCATCTCAGTGGCGACCCGGCCATGGTGGCCGACTTCAACCTGGGGCACGACATCCATGCCGCCACCGCCGCCAAGGTGTTCCATGTGCCGATCGACCAGGTTACCAAGGAACAGCGCAGTCGCGCCAAGGCCGTCAACTTCGGCATCATCTACGGCATGTCGGCCTTCGGCCTGGCCGAACGCATGGAGATCTCGCGGGGCGAGGCGGCCGACATCATCAAGAAATACTTCGAGGAATATGCCGGTATCAAGGAATACATGAACCGCAGCATCGCCCTGGCCAAGGAAAGAGGCTATGCCGAGACCATCCTGGGCCGCCGCCGGTACCTCCGCGACATCAACGCCGCCAACGGCACGGTGCGCAGCTTTGCCGAGCGCAACGCCATCAATGCGCCCATCCAGGGGTCTTCGGCCGACATGATCAAGATTGCCATGATCCACATCCATCAGGAGATGCAGCGTATGAAGCTACAGTCGAAGATGATCTTGCAGGTGCACGACGAATTGGTTTTCGACGCCCGTCTCGAAGAGTTGGAGACGCTGAAAGCCCTCGTCAACGACAAGATGGTGAACGCCCTCCCGCTCTCGGTGCCCGTCGTGGTGGAGATCAACACCGGCGACAACTGGTTGGAGGCACATTGAGTTTCGAAGACAGAAGATAGAAGACAAATTATTGTTATTTTTGCACCCTCAAAACCAATCCATGCCGATTCCAAGGGAAACCGTTGAACAGATCCTGCAGGCCGCCCGTATCGAAGAGGTGGTCGGCGAGTTCGTCACGCTGAAGAAGCGCGGGGCGAACCTGATCGGACTGTGCCCTTTCCACAACGAGAAGACGGGCTCGTTCAACGTGAATCCTGCACGCAACATCTTCAAGTGTTTCGGCTGTGGCAAAGCCGGCGACTCGGCCAAGTTCCTCATGGAGCATGAGCACATCACCTATCCCGAGGCCTTGCGCTATCTCGCCAAGAAATACAACATCCAGATCGAGGAGAAGGAGCTGACGCCCGAAGAAAGGATGGCCCAGACCGAGCGGGAGAAGATGTTCAACATCAACGCCTTTGCCGACAAGTTCTTCGTGGATACCCTCTGGAATACCGACGAAGGCAAGTCGGTGGGTCTGGCTTACTTCAGGGAGCGCGGCTACCTCAATCCCATCATCGAGAAGTTCCATCTGGGTTACAGCCCCTCGAAATGGGAGGCCTTTATCGAGTATGCCAAGCAAAACGGTTACGATCCGGCCTTCCTCGAAAAGGTGGGCTTCTGCATCCAACGGCAGAACGGCGACTATTACGACCGTTACCATGGCCGGGTGATGTTCCCCATCCACAACCTTACGGGCAAGGTCATCGGCTTCGGCGGCCGCATCCTCAACGCCGATCCCGAAAAAAAACTCGCCAAGTACCAGAACTCGCCCGAGTCGGAGATCTACCAGAAAAAGGAGACGCTCTACGGCATCTACTTCGCCAAGGGGGCCATCGTCAACCATGACGAGTGCATCTTGGTGGAGGGCTATTTCGATGTGCTTCGGATGCACCAGCTGGGCATCGAGAACGTGGTGGCCAGTTCCGGCACCTCGCTCACCACGGAGCAGATCCGTCTCATCAAACGCTACACGAAGAACATCACCATACTCTACGATGGCGACGAGGCCGGCATCCATGCCGCCTTACGGGGCACCGACATGATCCTCGCCGAGGGCATGAACGTCCGGGTGGTGGTCCTGCCCCCCGAACACGACCCCGACAGCTTTGGCAAGGCCTATCCTACCGAGGAGGTGGTCCGTTACCTTTCCGCCAACGCCAAGGATTTCATCCGCTTCAAGACCGAGCTGCTGCTGAAAGACGCCGCCAACGACCCCATCAAGAAAGCCCAGGTGGTGCGTACGGTGGTGGAGACCATCGCCGTGGTGCCCGACTCGATCTTCCGCATTGCCTATGTCAAGGAGGCCGCCCTCCTGCTCGACATGCCCGAAGAGACCCTCATGGTCGAGTTGAACAAGCTGCTTCGGGCGCAGTTCAAGAAATCGCTGGGGGTGGAAGCCGAGGCGATTCCGGACGATACAGTCGTTGCGCCCAAGCAAGAGCAAGAGGAGGAGACGCTGCCGCCGGGCTATTACCAGGAACGCGAGCTGGTGAAGATGCTCCTGCTCTACGGGTCGGAACCGGTGTCCCGTGTCGTGAAGGACGAAGCGGACCAGGAGGTGGAGGAGACGATGCCGGTGGCACAGATGATTGTGGACGACCTGCTCAACGACGGCATCGTCTTCAGCGATCCGGTCAACCGCAAGGTTTTCGACATCTACGACCAGGCGTTGAATACCGACCATCTTCCCGACGACCAGTATTTTATCTCCAACGAAGACGAATCGCTTTCCCAGTTGGCCATCGACCTGCTGTCATCGCCCTACAAGCTGGACCAGTGGGAAAAACACGGCATCTTTGTGAAGACGGAGCAGGATGTGTTGTACGCCACGGTGAAATATGCCATCCTTCGCTACAAGGACTTGATCATCGATGCCCGGAGGAAGACGATCCAAGACAACCTGAAGATGGAGACCGACCTCGACAACCAGTTGATTTTGATGAAGGAAAAGAAACGGTGGGACGACCTTCGGGTGCAGATCAACAAAGAATTGGGAATTGTAATTACTAAATAGTATATATTAATAAATAAAAATATAGAAAATGTTTAACAATCGAAAAAGATGGCGCGTCCCTGCGGGAGTGGAACCCACCGCATTGGACCGGAAGGTGATGTATTTTGAGAGCCACGGCGCCTTGGTGCCGAAGCGTTCGTTGATCCGGACCCCCGAGGAGATCGAGGGAATCAAGCGTAGCGGCGTAATCAACACGGCCATCCTCGACCTGGTGGGTGAGAAGATCCATGCAGGCATGAGCACCCTGGAGATCGACGAGCTGGTTTACAACTATACTATTGAGCATGGCGCCACGCCGGCCACCCTGGGCTATGAGGGATACCCGAAAAGTGTCTGCACCTCCATCAACGAGGTGGTCTGCCACGGCATCCCTTCCGCCAAGGAGATCCTGAAGGAGGGCGACATTGTCAATGTGGACTGCACGACCATCCTCGACGGCTTTTATGCCGACGCCTCCCGGATGTATGTCATCGGTGAGACCACGCCGCGCAAGCAGCGACTGGTGGAGGTGGCCAAGGAATGCCTGCTCGTCGGCATGGAGGCGGCCAAGCCCTTCGGGTTTGTGGGCGACATCGGCAACGCCATCGAGCGGCATGCCCACAAGAACGGCTTCAGCGTGGTGCGCGACCTCTGCGGACACGGCGTGGGCGTGAAGTTCCACGACGATCCCGAGGTGTTGCATTACGGCAAGAAAGGCACGGGAATGCTGCTGGTGCCCGGCATGGTGTTCACCATCGAGCCGATGATCAACATGGGTACCTGGAAGGTCTTTGTCGACAGCGCCGACGGCTGGACGGTCATCACCGAAGATGAACTGCCGTCCGCCCAATGGGAGCACACCTTCCTCATGACGGAACACGGGCTGGAAATCCTAACCCATTAATGAAGACCCCCATAGGGGTTCGCTGTCAGTAGCCATGGGGTCGCCACAGCGACCCCTGGGATAAAAATCAATCCATTTGCACCCCGTAGGGGTTCTCTGTCGGTCACCCCGGGGTTGCGGAACGCAACCCCGGGGACAAGGATCCTAGTTATTTTTTGATGAATTTTCTTGTTTTGCTGTCCAGGGTGATGAAATAGATTCCCGCTGGAAGCCGTGATACGTCGAGGGAGGTCTTGAATGGCCCTGTCCCATCGTCCTGTTCGCCAAACCGTCCTGACAGTAGGGTCTGTCCCAACAGGTTGGTGATGCGGTATGCCATGGGTGTGCCGTCCCCTTCGGTCTCGATGGTGATCTGGTTGTCGGCCGGAACGGGGTATACCCGAAAACCGCCGGCCAAGTATTCCTCCACGTCGAGCTTGTCATACACCAGCAGCTTCATGGTCACCGGCAGGTGGTCCGAGCCGTCGAACAGGGCCTCGGCCACCTCGTAAGGCACCGCATCGTTACCGTTTTGGTCGATGCTCTGGTTGAAATGGTGCCCGTCGTTGCCCACCGCATGGTAGGAACGGTCCAGGTATTTGACCTTGTTGAAGCCCATGTAGATCTCGTCCGACATGAGGATAAAGTCGAAACGGTCGTCCAACCCGCCACTCGAGAAACACTCATCGGAATAGCTTCGGGTGGATTGGGTGTGGAAGGGGGCAAACTGGCCGTTGTTGTTCCATTCGCCCACCCCGTTCAGGCTGGCCAGGGGATCGACAAACAGGATGTTGGGATTGCTGTAGGTTCGGGTAAGCAGCTGGTAGCCGCTCTCGCTGGCACCGTACATGTTGAAGTCGCCCATGATGAGCACGTTGTCCGTGGGATAATTCCGGTTGACGTAGTCCATGGCGACCTGCATGGTGGCGCGACGGTTCGACTCGTAGCCCATGCCTGCCTTCGGATGGGCGACGATGCAGACCAGTCGGGTGGTGTCGCCGTAAGCCAGCCCAGGGGTCTTCAGGTAGAGTTCGTAGACGTCGGTGTCGCGGGGCGAGGTGCGCAGCGCCACATGCTGCTTCAGCTCCATCTTACGGGAATCGTAGAAGATATGGTTGATGATCGACTCATGCGCATAGTTGATGATGTTGTCGGTCTTCCAATAGGTGATTCCACCGGTGTTCAGGTTGTGTGACATGAAGTCGTCTTGCAGTCGCTGGGTGGCGCCGAACTCGCACACCGTGAAGATATCCGGCTTGACATGGTTCATGATGGTGCGAATGCACTCGTCCTTGCGTTGGGTATTGTTGTTGGTTTCGTAACAGTCGGCGAAACCGCTGTTGTAGTTCCCGTAATAGAGCAGGTTGTACTGCATCACGGTGAGGGTGTCTTGGGCCCATCCGACACCGGCAAGCAGCCACCAGGCGGTCAATAGAAATACAAATCGCTTCATTTTTAGTGCTTTGTCATGCAAAGATAGCAATTCTTCCAAAAGTTTACTATTTTTGTCACACAATCCGTATGTATAATACAAATCAATAGTATATAAGTATGAAAAAGATTGCATTTATTGCTGCCATGATGCTGATGGTTTTCGGCATGGCTTCCTGTGGGGGTTCCGACAATGGGGGTTCCGATGGGGGCGATTCACAAAGCTATAAGAACTTTATCGGGGTTTGGGGCGTTGAAAAACTCGAATACTGGGAATACAACATCGATTATGCGGGCAACCCCATCGCCGCTTCATACGAGAAAACCGGCGAGTTTACGTACGATGTGAACGACCCGGGCTATGGCATCCAACTGGTGTATAACTCCGACAAGACCGGCGAATACCGCGACTTCGCCATCGACTCGATTTGGTTCAAGTGGAACGAGGAGCTCCAAGACTATGACGTCTTCCTGGTGCATCCCGACGGTGGTTTCGACAGTGTCATCTACTGTCCCGACACCACGCTGGTGAACCAATACACCTACCTCTACGATGCCGATGACAAGGACCTTTACATGAACATGGACTATCTCCGCACCTTCAAGATGCATATTGTCGAACTGACCGACAACACCTTTATCTCGGAAAACCGGTACCAGCAGGATCAAGCCACGCATACCGAGAAGCTGGAGCGGTTCTTCATGAGAAAGGTGGGCCCGGCACCCAAGAGCGTTGCCAAAGGGGGCCAAAGCCGTCACAACCGGGTGCCGCACCTGAGCCAGGAGCTATTCCACTAAGAGCACCAAGCCCTTCAGGTAAGCCCCTTCCGGATGGAAAATGTTGATGGGGTGGTCCGCCGGCTGCGATAGCTGGTACAGGATCCTCACATGACGTCCCGCCTCGATGGCGGCGGCGGTAACGATGCCTTGGAAGGTGGCTTTGTCAACCGCCTGTGAGCAGCTGAAGGTGAACAGCAGGCCGCCCGGGGCAATCTTGCGGATCGCCTCGGCGTTCAAGAACCGGTAGCCCTGCAGGGCACGATGTCGGTCGTGATGCCGTTTGGCAAAGGCGGGCGGGTCGAGGATGATCATGTCGAAGCTTCCCGGTTCCACCTCATTAATATACGCTTTCATGTCGGCTACCAGGCAGGGGTTGGCCTCCTTCGAGTAACCGTTCAGCTCCAAGTTGGTCTCGGCAGCGTCCATGGCCTTGCGAGAGGCGTCGACGGTGACGACGCGTTGGGCACCGCCTTTCAAGGCGGTGACCGAAAAACCGCCCGTGTAGCCGAAGGCGTTGAGCACCCGCTTGCCCTTGGCCAGTTGGCGTACCAACTCGCGGTTGTCGCGTTGGTCGAGGAAAAACCCGGTTTTCTGTCCCTGTTCCCAGTCCACCCGGAACATGCTGTCGTTTTCCAACACCGGCTCGCCGAGGGCGTTGCCGAAGAGGTAGCCGTCGGCCACGGCATCTTCCTTGCCCATGCGTTGCATGGCCTCGGCGCTCTTGTTGTAGATGGCTTGCAGGCCGAGGTCGGGCAGGAGCTTCAGGGCCCTGACGATCTCCTTCAGATGGAGGGCCATGCCTTCCGTCTGGGCTTGCACCACTGCGGTATGGTGGTACACGTCGATGATCAGCCCGGCCAGGCCGTCCCCTTCGGAGTGCACCAGACGGAAACAGTTGGTGTGTGGGTTGTCGAGCAGCCCCAGGGTGCGGCGCACCTCCAGCGCGTTTTTCAGCTTGTCGAGGAAAAACCACTCGTCGATCTTTCGGTTCTCAAAGCAGAGCATCTTGACGGCGATGCTTTCCGACTCGCAGAAGCCGGTGCCGAGGATGTGGCCCGCGTGGTCGGTGACGGTGACGGTGTCGCCAGCCTGAAGGCCTTCGGGACCTTGTTCGATGGCGCCGGAGAAGATCCAGGGATGAAAACGGCGCACGGCTTCATCCTTGCCTTTGTAGAGGCGGATGACAGGGTAGAGGGGTTCGTTGTTCATGGATTCATTTTTTGCAAAGATACGGGATTGAACGGGAATAGTTATCTTTGCAGGACAAAAAAACGTCTTCCTTCATGAATGCAACCACTTTTTCCTTGAGCGGACAGATCGTGGATCTGTGCCATTCCCGTATCTTCCCCGGGACCGTCACGGTCAGCGGGGAGAAGATCCTTGAGATCACCCCTTCGGATACCGACGAAACGCGGCTGATCATGCCTGGTTTTGTGGATTCCCACATCCATATCGAGAGCACCATGGTGCCACCCACCGAGTTTGCCCGTATGGCCGTATGCCATGGCACGGTGGCGGCGGTGAGCGATCCGCATGAGATTGCCAATGTGATGGGCGTGGAGGGCATCGACTATATGGTCCGAAACGGGAAAAGAGGCCATTTCAAGTTTTTTTTCGGTGCACCAAGCTGTGTGCCGGCCACCCCTTTCGAGACCTCGGGAGCCAAACTTGATGCGGCTACGATCCAGGCATTGATGGAACGCGACGACATCTATTTCCTGGCCGAGATGATGAATTATCCAGGCGTGTTGGCCGACGACCCCGAAGTCCTTAGCAAGCTTGAGGCGGCCCGTCGCAAGGGCAAGCCCATCGACGGCCATGCACCCATGGTGACCGGTAAGGATATCGAGAAGTACATTGCCGCCGGGGTGACCACCGACCATGAGTGCTATGCCCTCGAGGACGCCCTCGAGAAGCTTCGTCTGGGTATGAAGATCCTGATTCGCGAGGGTAGCGCCGCCAAGAACTTCGATGCGCTGATTCCGCTGATGGCACAATACCCCGAAAAACTCATGTTCTGCTCCGACGACAAGCATCCCAACGACCTGATGAAGGGCCACATCAACCTGCTGGTGAAACGTGCCCTCCAAAAAGGCTATAAGCTGATGGATGTGCTCCGTGCGGCTTCGCTCAATGCGGTGCGGCATTACGGACTCAACGTGGGGTTGCTGCAACCTGGCGACGATGCCGACTTTATCGTGGTGGACAGCATCAACGATTTCAATGTGCTCCAGACGTATATCCGAGGAAGGTTGATGGCGGAGTCGGGTCGTTGTTGCATACAATACCGTAAGGAAACCGCTTGCAACCGTTTCTGTGCGCAGCCGATCACTGCTGCAGACCTTCGGGTACCTGACGAAGGCAAGCCGATCAAGGTCATTGCCTGCATGGAGGGCAGCCTGATCACCAATACCATCGTGGCCACCCCCAAGGTCGTCGAGGGCAACCTGGTGAGCGACACCACCCGCGATATCTTGAAGGTCGTGGTGCTGAACCGTTATCGGCCATCCAAGCCTGCCGTCGGTTTCATCAACCATTTTGGCTTGAAACGCGGGGCGCTGGCCACATCGGTGGCACACGACAGCCACAACATCGTTGCCGTGGGTTGTTCCGACGAAGACATTGCCCGGGCCATCAACATGCTGGTGCTTACCCAGGGAGGCATGGTGGCGTGCAGCGAGACGGAGTTTGCCTTGCTGCCCTTGCCTGTGGCGGGTTTGATGAGCCTGGAGGAAGGCGGGCGTGTGGCGGAGGATTACGAGCGGGCCGACCGCTTGGCGCATGACTTCGGCTGTACCCTCTCGAGTCCCTTCATGACGCTGTCGTTCATGTCGCTGCTGGTGATCCCCGAACTCAAGCTGAGCGACCGCGGCCTGTTCGATGTCACCCGCTTCCAGTTCACTTCCTTGGCCTGATTCTTATATGATATGACACCGGCGGCAGGCTGAAGCCTGCCGCCGGTTTTCTTTTTCTTTGCACAAAAAAAGGGTGGTCATCGACCACCCTTTTTTGCACATTGACGTTGATGTCAATTACTTGACCACGGTCACGCGTTTCACGCTCACGCCGCTTTCGGCAGCGATGCGGACCATGTAGATACCAGCGTTGTACTGACCTAAGTTCAGTTCGGTCATGTCGCCGTTGATATTAGCATCGTAGAGGACCTGGCCGAGGGCGTTCACCACGGTGATGTGGGTCATGCCGGCGGCTTCGATCTTCACCATGCCGTTGGTCGGGTTCGGGTACACCTTGGTGATGCTGCCGACCTCGTTCACGTCGGTGACGTTCACCTGGACATAGTCATGGCTCAGGTCAGGCGTCAAGGCGGGATCAGACTCGCAATCAGCGGTGAGGGCGGTCACCTGGTAGGTGTAGTTGCCGATCTCCACTTGATCGTAGTAGGTCTGCAGTTCGCCGTCAACGTAAGGCAACTGGGCGATAAGCTCATCGTTGCGATACACGTTGAAGAACAGCATGTCGGAGGTGTAGGCGCGGATCATCCAGCACGAACCGGCAACGCCGGCAGTGGCAAGATCCATCCACGAGGTACCATCGATGGAGACCCAGCGTCCGTTCGGATCGCCAGTTTCATCGTTGCAGCAAGCTGCCGGGTAGTCGGTACCGCTTGCGTTGTAGAAGACAACCCAAACATTCTTGGTGGGATCCAGGATGACGGGTGAGTCAAAGACAAACTCAGCATCCGTTCCCGCACCGGTGAATTCGATGTTCATCGTGGCGACCTGGTTGCTCGGGCTGTTGGTGCCGTCGTTGTAGATCGTCAAGGTACCGGTCATCGCTCTGTAGTCGTAAGCCGTGACCTTGGTGAGCGTGCTGCCTTGGTAGGAACCGGCGGGGAGCATGATGGCCCAGTAGAACTGGCCGCCACCCGTGCCGATGGCATCGGTGTTGACACCGTTGTCATAGTAGTTCCAACCACCAGCCACTTCCTCGGAATACGTCCAGGTGATGAGGGCACCGAAGTTGTCCTCGTTGAAGTACTCGTAAGAACCGGTGAGGTTTTCGGGGGCGATGCAGACCACCTCAGGCACCACTGCGATTTCGGGGCAGGACATGGTGTAGTAGGTGTAGTCTTCGGTGTTGCCGTTGTAGACCACGCGGATCTCATACTCGTCAAACTCACCAGGATTGATGTCGGTGTAGGTCTGAGCAGGAGCCTTCACTTCAGCAATCCATTCGCCGTCGCGGAAGATCTCCACGCCGATGACGTTGGCACCCGGAGTCGGAGGATCGATCGGGTCGTCACCACCGCTGCCAGCGGTCAGGCTGATGTCGTCGATGGACATGATGTACCAGTCGTAGCTGTTGAAGTGACGGAAGGCGATGTAGGCGTTCTGTCCGGCGTAGGCGCTCAGGTCAACGGTGTAGTTGTACCAAGTACCCATGCGGGTGCCCTTGCCTTCGCGTGAAGCGGGGCTCTTTTCAGCCGTGGTGGCCTTGGCGGTCAGCGTCCACTCCTGGACAGAGGTGAAGTCGCTCGGGTTGGTGCCCGTGGTGGACACGAACACGCCGAAGTGGTCGGAGGCATAGCTCGGGTCGGCAGCACCCGCCCAGAAGCTCAGGACGGAGTTGCTTTGGAGCTGCACCTGAGGCATTACGAGGTAGTTGTCCGGGTGGAGGGCGCCGATGCCGTTGATGTAGGAACCGCTGATGGCAGCGTTGGAGCCGCTGTGATACCAATCAAGGCTCATACCATCATAGTAGTCGGTATAGTTGCTGAGGGTGTTGAGGTCGCACCAGGTGTAACCGTCACCGTCGGCGTCAAGGGTGAGCCAACCGCTCGGGATACCGCTTTCGAAACCTTCCGTAACGTCGCGAGTGCCCTTGCCGTTGCTGAGGGCGGCATCGTCGATGGTCATGATGTACCAGTCGTAGCTGTTGAAGTGACGGAGGGCGATGTAAGCCTGTCCGGCGTAGGCGCTGAGGTCAACTTCGTAGTGATACCAGTTGCCCAGTCTGTTGCCCTTGCCTTCGCGTGAAGCGGGGCTCTTTTCAGCCGAGGTGGCCTTGGCGGTCAACGTCCACTCCTGGACAGAGGTGAAGTCGCTCGGGTTGGTACCCGTGGTGGACACGAACACGCCGAAGTGATCGGAAGCATAGCTCGGGTCGCAGGCGGCTACCCAGAAGGAGAACTTGGAACCGTTGGCGATGGTCACTTGAGGTGACACCAGGTAGTTGTCCGGGCTGAGGGCGCCGATGCCGTTGATGTAGGAACCGCTGATGGCAGCGTTGCTACCACCATGATACCAGTCAAGGGTCATGCCATCATAGTAGTCGGTATAGTTGCTGAGGGTGTTGAGGTCGCACCAGGTGTAACCGTCACCGTCTGCATCGATGGTCGTCCATCCGCTCAGGTTGCTTTCGAAGTCCCAAGTGAGGGTGGGTTGTGGATCCGGAGGCGTCGGGTCATCGCCGCTTTCAGGCAGCACCCATTCGAGGACCACGTTGTCACCTTCACGACGTGCGGTAGGATCTTCCTTCAGGCCTTCGAAGTTGTCGCAAGCCGTGTAGACCCAGTCGAAGCTGACCCACTCGCTTTCGCCCGTGGTATAGACCTTCTGGACGGAAGTGGTGTAGGTTTCGCCTTCCACGAGGTTCTCCACATCATGCTGGAAGAACGGGTGGGTCGTAGTGCCTTCGAGGACACCGTCGAGCATCACCTTATAATATTGGAGGCTTCTGCCTTGGCCTGAGGCAACCAAGCCCGTGTTGTGGCAGGGCTGAGGCTCGTAGGCGATCTCGGTGACTTCACCCTTGCCAGAGGCAATGTAGGCGCGAAGCATCCATGAGCAGCCAGGGACACCTGCGGTAGCGAGATCCATCCATGAGGTGCCGTCGAGGGAGACCCAACGGGCGTTGACGGTACCAGCGTCGGCGCAAGCACCAGCAATATAGTCAGTGCTCGTGGCATTGTACATGACCACCCAGAGGTTCTTCGAAGGATCAATCGTCACCGGGGTCGGGAATTCCATTTCATACATTTCAGGACCCATGGGGACGTTGACATCCATGGTGCCAACAGCGTTGGCGGGAGCCGTGGTGCCATCGTTGTAAATGGTGACCGAGCCGGTGAAGGCTTCATAACCCGTGGCCCAGGTGGCCACCTTGGTTACCTGGTTGCCCGTGTACGTTCCAGCGGGGAACATCACAGCCCAGTAGAAGGCACCGCCAGCACCGATGTTGTTGGAGTTGACATCATCACCATAGTAATACCACTGACCTTCGGTCGGAGGAGTCGGAGGATCAACGGGATCGACCGGGGTCGGAGCCGGCATCTGGCCGAACATGGCCCAACCGGTACCGGAGACATAGAGGTCGCCAACTTCAGCAATCACTTCATTCAGCGTGTAGTTGAGGACCGTGCCGTCGGTGATCTCCACCGTTTCAGCAATCGGAGTGAAGCCTTCGAGGTTGATGTTCAGCTCGTAGGTGCCTCTACGCATGGATTCCCAAGTGTAGGTGCCCGTTTCGTCGAGCGTGACATTGTAGGTCAGGTTCAGGTCAGGTTCGCTGGTGTTGTACAGCGTGACCGTGGTACCTGTCACAGCGTCGCCGCTATTGGTGGTGACGTTGATGGTGGGGCTGACATACATCCTGTGCTCGATGCAGTTGGACCAAACCACGCCAGATTCGCCGTGGACACCCGTGTAAGTCATGTCACCACCGGGGATGACAGGAGGCGTCGGAGGCGTCGGAGGTTGCGGATCATCACCGCCGCCGGCACCGAGGGTAATGTCATCGATGTTCAGGCGGAACATGTCGGTGATATTGTAGTGGCGGATGGCCACGTAACCGTTGCCGGAGTAGCTGCTCAGGTTAACCGTGTATTGGGTCATGGTACCGGAGGCCACCGTCTCGTTCATCACTTGGGTGAAGTTCGAGATGGCAGTGCCAGAGGTGGACACGTACACAGCAAAGTGCTCGGAAGCCCATGAAGGATCTTGGCCAGCAGCCCAGAAGGTCATGGTGCCACCCAGGGCAACCTGAGGTGAAACCAGCCAGTTGTCAGGCGTCAAGGCACCCACATTGTTGATGTAGCTTTCAGAAGCGGCGACACCGGTGCCGGAGTGGGCAACGGTACCATCGCTGTTCCAATTGGCCCAACCATTGCCGTCGCCATCGTTGTCGATGGAGGTCCAGCCTTGGAGGTCGCTGCCTTCGAAGTCATAGGTCACGCGGTTGCGATCACGGTTGCCTTCGTAGAAGCGGCTGACGCCCCACTTGTAGACACCGGGTTCCATGTTGGCCCAGTTTTCTTCCAAGTAGATGGTGTCGTTGGTGCTGCCCAGGAACTCGGCATCCTCGCCCGTCATGTCACTGCAAGCGGTGCGATAGATGTTGTATTGCTTGAAGGCGCGGTTGGCAGGTTTCGTCCAGTTGGGATCGCCTTGCAGGTCGCTGGCGCTACCAAATTGCAGGTTGCTAGGCGTATAGACCGGAGCGGCAGCCACATCCTTGCGGAGCGGAGTGGTCTTGGCGCCATCGGTCACGTAGGCCTGGATCTGCCAGGTGTAATCGAGCGAAGCGGAAGCTTCGAGGATGTCCATCCATTCGACGTTGTCCATGCTGATCCAACGGCCGTTGGGATCACCCGTGTTGGAGCAGCAGGATGCCACGTATTGACCATCGAAGTTGTTGAGGACCACCCAGATGCTCTGGCTGGCATCGATGCTCACCGGGTTGCTGAGGGTGACTTCAACATAGTTTTCGGAACCCGTGCAGGTGTAGTTCTGCTCGGTGACAAGCGTACCGGGAGCGGTGGTGCCGCCCTTGTAGATCATCACCTTACCCGTATGGGCCTCGTGGTCGAACATCTTGACCTTGGTCATGGTGAAGCTGCCGTAATTGGCCATCATTTCAGCCGGGAAGCAGATGCCCCAGTAGAACGAACCGCCGGCGGTGAGGCCGATGGCGTCTTGGTTCGTACCGTCTTCGTAGGTGATCCAACCGGTTTCAGCCGGAGCGGCATCGTGGATGAAGCTGATGTTGTCGATGTAGAAGCAGTCGTCATAGCTGTTGACACTGCCGTCCTTGGTGTAAGCCCACTTGAAGGTGTGCGTACCCGAGGTGATGGGGAACTCTTTCTGCGTCCAGTTGCCAGAACCGGTGAAGGAAGCCTTCTGGGTTCCGTCAATGTAGAAGTAACCGTTGTCGTAGCTGCTCTCGCAGGAGATCTTGCCATAGAAGCTCATCAAACCGTTGCGGGAGATTTCCACGCTAACTTGGATGGCAGACGTGCTGGAGGCGACGCCGGCATTGCCGCTCTTGAGGCAATATTGGCTCTCGCTGTCAGCGCCACCATTCGTGATGGTCCAAGGATAGGTGGCATCGTTCTGCCAATCGAAGGCGCTGAGATCACCGGTCTCGAAGTCTTCGATGAGCTCGCTCATGATGTTCTGGCTCCAATAGACCTTCACCAGGTTCTCGTCCACTTCCTCAGCGATGACTTCGCCAACAGGCAGCCAGTTCTCGTCGAGTGAGAAGTCGATGTTGGGCGTGTTGGTGTTATAGGTGATGTTGACTTCTTCTTCGCGTTCCACAGGTTGATAGCCTTCCTTCCAAGCTGCCGCAGTGTAGGTACCGGCCAGGATGTTACCACTGTAGTTGCCGTTGGCACCCGTGGTGAAGGTGAAGATGGCTTCGGCGTTGAATTCGTCGATACCGGTGAACACGACCGTGGCGCCGGCAATGCCGGTGGTGCCGTCTTGCTCAGTGACCTTGCCGCTCACAGTGCCGTTGCCGGTCACTAACACAACCAAGTCATCGGAGAAGAGCGATTCGCCCTCGTCGTACACGGCGGTCACGTTGAAGATGTAACCATCCATGTTGTAGGCAAGGCCTTCCACGTCGTATTGGGTTTCGGTAAGCACTTCGTCGTTCAACTTGACACCGTCTTGATACACGTTGTAGCCTCTGTAGGAACGATCCACGACACCACTCCAAGTAATATGGAGGACGTCGCCTTCGTAAATCTTCTCAGGATTGCCAGCCACGTTTTGGGGTTTGTTGAAGGTGGTGGTGAATCCCCAGATGGGACCGATCACTTCGCCGGAGCTGTTTCTTTCGTCGATTCTCCAGAAATAGTTGGTGTTGTTGAAGAGGTTGGTCACCGTCAGGCTCTCGGCAAGATTGTTGGTCCAATCCACCACGACATCGGTCGGAGGATAGGTAGTACCACAGATCATGCGATATTCAGTGGTGTATTGGCCAAGTTCCCAGGTAAAGGTGAGGGGCATGCCGATTTCGGTGTCGCCGTCAGCCGGGAAAGGATTGGCAACCGGTTCAGGAAGCGGGATTACATCCATGTTGACGTTCAGGGTGAACTCATCGCTGGTAGAAGAAGCCACCAGGTAATATTCACCGGGGGTGAGCGTCATGTCATTGATGTTGGCGGCAACGGCTCTGTCGTTGCGACCAAGGCTCTTGAACAGGGCAATAGGACGGCTGGCACTGGTGTACATGCTGTTTGCCACGTTCACGTCATAGGCACCGCTGTCCTGATACCTGTAAGCCATTGCATTGAAACCGGTAGCTTGGGCTCTCCAGTTGATGGTGCTGTTCCAAGCGCCGTTGTTTCTTTGGATAAGGACCAGCAGGTTGCTGGAGCCGTCCCATGCGAATGTGCCTTGGTTGAACACGAATTCGTTCCAGCCGATGACGGGCGTGACATCGCCTTGGTGCACCAAGGTCATGCCGTCAACGGTGTGGGAGGTGGAGGTCAGAGCCTCGTCCGATACGTTGGCCATCCAGATGGAGATGTTCTTCTGCTCATAGCCATATTGGTTCGTGGCATAATAGCTGATGCTGCCCATCGGGGCAGTCGTCATGCCGGCTTCCATCAGCTCGTCGGCGTGGAAGAGGTTCTCGGAAATGGAGTAGTTGTAAAGGGTGTAGAAGGGGGAGTAACCAGTCGTGCTAGTTCCATCCGTTTCACCGATTTGTGCTTCGTAGGGAGCGCCACCGCCACCGCCACCGGCATTGCCGGTGTAGTTGTTGTCGGCACCAGGTCCGGGCTGGCCATTGAAGTCGGGAAGGTAGAGGGCCACCTTACCGTTGGCACCAGCCACTTGGGCGTTGAAAAGCACATCGTTTTCGACTTCCAGTTTGTAAACCACATCCTTGCCATCCGGTTCATCACCAGGAAGCAGGTAGTTGTCGTAGATGTCGGCACCAAAGGTGGCCGAGAACGACTCGGTAGCTGTGGGAGCCGTCTCCACCACGTCGGCCTCGATAGGATCGTAGGTCGTCGCGGAGATGTTGAAAGTGTAA
Organism: Bacteroidales bacterium; assembly: GCA_016291135.1. GTDB lineage: Bacteria > Bacteroidota > Bacteroidia > Bacteroidales > F082 > Limimorpha. The sequence goes on along the minus strand of JAEFAE010000008.1, from coordinate 26,712 downwards.
GCCAGACGGCTGTTGGTCCACACAACGAGTTCTGCGCTGTAGGGGCCAGCAGGGGCGTCGGGATTATCGATGGTGAAATTGAGCGGTTTGGTCGAGTTGACCACGGCCGGCAAGTTCGCATCGATAATGAAGAAATCCTCATTCGTGGTTTCGATCGCTGTAACGGTCTCAGCTGCGCCTGAATTGGTCAGCTGTGCCTCGAATGGGCGCATCCACGCTCCGTTGGGACGGTAACCCATCTCGACGGGGTTGGGGGTGATGGTAATACCACCCTTGTCGCGCGGACTGACTTGTGCGTTTGCCATGCCTAGGTAAGCAAACAGACACAACATCATCAATGAAAATACTTTTCTTTTCATAAACGACTGAATTTAGTTAATAATTTGATAATTTGATAATTAGATTAAAATTAATGCATTAATATTAGTCTTCTCCGCATGGAAACGGAGCATTCCAATTCTACTTTTAACTCGCAAAAATAAAAAAAAATACAATCGGTAGAACAATTATTCAGAAAAAAGAATCCATTTTTCTTCCAAATCGATGTCCCAACCCGCTTTGATGTCGAGCGGGTCTTTGAAGTCCAACACGGTTTCGGGGAGAAACCGTTTGTGGAAATCGCCCGTGCTCCAACGGCCGTTGCCGTCCGTGTCGAGGATGGCTTTCAATTGGTATTTTTCGGGGAGCAGTTGCTTGAAAGCCAGTTTTTCTTCGGCTCGGACCGTGCGGGTTTCCACCACCTTGTTCCGGGCATTGAGCAGCTGCACCACCGCTTGGGTTCCCGAGGGCGGGACCACGGTGATGAAGAGGTTGCCCAGGTCGGAGGCCTTGGCGGTGCGGTAGGTGATCCGCAACGAGTCGTTGGCGCGTCCGCGTACGCTCAGGAAGACGGAATCCGGAATGGAAAGCACATGGTTGGCCGAATCGACAGGAGCCCCCACCAACACATAATGCAAGCCTTGTCCGTCGGCCTTGGCGAAGACCGTCGAATCGAAACGGACCGTGTCGTCCGCTATCGGTTCTGCGAAATGCAAGGTAAGGGTTTCTCCTGGTAACAACATATTGTTTTTCAGATTGTTGCCAATGGTAAGCTGTTTCTTTGCCGGCCTGCCGCCTTGGGCGGTTTCACGGTAGTTCAGGGCGTAGCGGGTGTGGTCGTCGATCACCGTATCGTATTGGATATGGACCTGTAGGCTGTCCATGACATGAGGGGTGAAATACCACCACAGCGTGTCGTGGGTGGGCGACCATACCTCGGCCAGACGGAAAGCATCGGCCAAGGTGTCGGTGGTCTCGATGCGCACGGAATCGGCCGGTTGGCGGAACACGAAACGGAGCATGCCTTCCTCCACCAGTTTCTTCTCAAGCAGCATTTGAGTGGTGTCGCGGGCCGTGAAAGCGTACAAGGTGAGGTCCGAGGGTTGGCTGGCAGCGACCAGGGTGTCGAGAAAAGCCACGGTTTCGTTGGGCAAGTCGTACAACAGGTTGCTGTTCATGTCTTTCAAGGCAACCGCCAGAAATGCCCGGTCGGGAAGCCCCCGCAGGGTGAACTTTCCTTCCTTGTCGGTCTTCGCCAGATAGTCGGGTTGCCGCTTCATGGGCTGTTGGAAAAGGGCGTCGATGGAATCGGTGGCGAGGCTGTCTGCGGAAGGGGCATAGAGGCATACGAAGAGGCCTTCGGCAGGTTTTTTGTCGTTGGCATCCAGCACCTTGCCCGAAAGGGTCAGGGTGTCAAGCCGGTCGCCGGTCGAGAAGGTGTAATGGTCTTCCTTGAAAAGGTTGCCCTCGTGCAGGTCCTTGACGGCCGACCCGAGTTGGATGCTGTAGGTTGTGTTGGGCCTTAGGTTTTCTTTCAGCCGGATCACGACCGTTTTGTTGCTCAACTTGATGTCGGGCTTGGTGTCGAGGGGCGGTGAAAAAAGGACGTTTTGGGCGGCATTGTCAAGGGTAATGTATTCGTCAAAAGTAAGGCTGATCCTTCTACCGTTGAAACCGGTGCTCCGTGCGGCAGGGATGGCTTCCACCACCTTGGGTGGGGTGAGGTCTTTCGGACCTCCCGTGGGAGCAACGATATTGGCGCAACGGCTTAGGAAAACCATGGCGACAAATGACAGTATGGATATTATTTTGACCTTCATCGGTGCAAAAATATGAAAAAGTTGTAATTTTGCCTTCTTAATTCTTATTTCTGAATTCTTAATTCTTTTAAAATATGTATAGAACACATACTTGTGGGGAACTTCGACTTGCCGATGCGGGCAAGGAAGTGACCTTGGCCGGCTGGGTACAGCGTGTGCGCGACAAAGGCGCTTTGGTTTGGATCGATCTTCGTGACCGTTATGGCATCACCCAACTCCTGTTGGACGAGAACAGCGACCCGAAGCTGGTGGAGCAGGCCCGTTCTTTCGGCCGTGAATTTGTCATCCAAGCCAAGGGTACCGTCATTGAGCGTGAGTCGAAGAATCCCAAGGTGCCCACGGGCGAGATTGAGATCCGTGTCAACGCATTCACCTTATTAAATGAAAGCAAGACCCCTCCCTTCACCATCGAAGACAATAGCGACGGTGGCGACGACCTCCGCATGAAATACCGCTACCTCGACATCCGCCGCAACCCGGTGCGCCAAAACCTCGAGTTGCGCCACCGCATGGCCATGCTGGTGCGCAACTACCTCAGCAACCTAAACTTCCTTGAGATCGAGACCCCGATGCTCATCAAGAGCACGCCCGAGGGTGCCCGCGACTTCGTGGTGCCTTCACGCATGAACCCGGGTGAGTTCTATGCCTTGCCGCAGAGTCCGCAGCAGTACAAGCAGCTGTTGATGGTGGCCGGCATGGACCGCTACTTCCAGATCGTGCGTTGCTTCCGCGACGAGGACCTCCGTGCCGACCGTCAGCCGGAGTTCACCCAGATCGACTGCGAGATGTCGTTTGTGGAGCAGGAAGACGTGTTGAACACCTTCGAAGGACTGGCCAAGCACCTCTTCAAGGAGATGAAAGGCCTCGAATTCGGACCGTTCCCGCGCATGACCTGGCACGATGCCATGAAATACTACGGCTCCGACAAGCCCGACATCCGCTTTGGAATGAAGTTCGTGGAGCTCAACGACGTGGTCAAAGGCAAGGGCTTCGGCCTCTTCGACAATGCCGAATTGGTTGTCGGCATCTGCGCCGAGGGATGTTCGGAATACACCCGCAAGCAACTCGACGCGCTCACCGAGTTTGTGAAGCGTCCGCAGGTGGGTGCCGGAGGCATGGTCTATATCAAGTACAATACCGACGGCACGTTCAAGTCGTCCGTCGACAAGTTCTATACGCCCGAAGACCTGAAGGTCATCGCCGACAAGTTCGGTGCCAAGCCCGGCGACCTGATGCTCATCCTCTGCGGCGAGGCCATGAAGACCCGGGTGCAACTCAACGCCCTGCGTCTCGAGATGGGCAACCAGCTCGGCCTGCGCAACCCCGATGTGTACGCACCGCTGTGGGTCATCGACTTCCCGCTGTTGGAGTGGGACGAGGAGACGCAACGCTACTATGCCATGCACCATCCCTTCACCGCCCCGAAGCCCGAAGACGAAGCCTTGCTCGACGATCCTTCCAAGTGGGGTGACATCCGCGCCAATGCCTACGACATCGTGATGAACGGCGTCGAGGTCGGTGGTGGCTCCATCCGTATCCACGACCGCACCTTGCAGAACAAGATGTTCCATACCCTTGGCTTCACCGACGAGAAGGCCCAGGAGCAGTTCGGCTTCCTGATGGGTGCCTTCGAGTACGGAGCACCGCCTCACGCTGGTCTGGCCTTCGGCTTCGACCGTCTCTGCTCGCTCTTCGGTGGCGCCGACTCGATCCGCGACTTCATCGCCTTCCCGAAGAACAACGCCGGACGCGACGTCATGAGCGGCTCGCCCGCCCCGATTGCCCAGGAACAGCTCGATGAGTTGCAGATTGCGCTTAATTTAAAGATTTAAGATTTAAAGATTTAAAAATTATTGACTAAATGGCGGGTTATAGAAGATTTGAGGATTTACCAATTTGGCAAAGGGCACGTGTCTTTTCCAAAAAGGTTTTTGAAGCTACTCTTGGAGATAAATTCTCAAAGGAGTTTAGGCTTTGTGCTCAAATCCGAGCTTCTTCTGGTTCAATTATGGATAATATTGCTGAAGGTTTTGAACGTAATGGTAACGGTGAATTCAAACAATTCCTGTTCATAGCAAAAGGATCCTGTGGAGAAACACGTAGTCAGTTATATCGCGCTTTTGATTATGGTTATCTTTTGGAAGAACAGTTTGTTGAACTAAAAAATGAATCGGAAGATATTTCAAAATCTCTAAGTAATTTTATTGATTATTTAAGTACTTCAGACATAAAAGGAAGCAAGTTTAAACCCCAATCGAATCTTTAAATCTTTAAATTTTTGAATCTTTTTAGATTTAGCTTTTAAGGTAGGTATTGAATCTTTAAATTTTTGAATCTTTAAATCTTTAAATAAATGAAACGTCTACTCGTATTAACCGGTGGCGGCGACTGCCCAGGCTTGAACGCCGTGATCCGCGCCATCGTCAAGCGAGCTGCCCAAGAGAAAGACTGGGAAGTGCTCGGCAGCATCCAAGCCTACAATGGCGTCTTGTGGGAACCCACTGAAGTCGTAAGGCTGACGCCAGAGGTGGTGCGCGGCATCCACTTCCGTGGCGGCACCATCATCGAGACCACCAACAAGGGCGGCCCGTTCAACTGGCCCGTCAAGAACAACGACGGTACCTGGACCACCGTGGACCGTTCCGACGAGATGCTCCGCAAGCTGCAATACATGGGCATCGACGCCGTCATCAGCATCGGCGGCGACGGCTCGCAGCGCATCTCGCAGAAGCTCTACGAGAAGGGGTTGAACATCATCGGCGTACCCAAGACCATCGACAACGACCTCTCCATGACGGAATGCACCTTCGGCTTCCAGACTGCCGTGCAGATTGCCACCGAGGCTGTCGACAAGCTGGTCACCACGGCCGCCTCGCACAACCGTGTCTTCATCCTCGAGGTGATGGGACGCGACGCCGGCTGGATCGCCCTCCACTCGGCCATCGCCGGCGGCGCGGAGGTCTGTCTGCTGCCCGAGTTCCCCTACGACATCAACGTGGTAAAGGAACGGCTCGAGAAACGCTTCGACCATGACCGCGGCTTCGCCGTCATCGTGGCCTCCGAAGGCGCCCGTCCCAAGGACGGACAGCAGATCTACGAGATCAGTACCGAGGTGGGTTACGAGAACAAGAAGCTGGGTGGCATCGGACGCGCCCTCATCAGCCAGCTGAAGGCTGCTGGCTTCAAGCACGACCTGCGCGAGACCATCTTGGGTCACCTCCAGCGCGGCGGCGTGCCGATTGCCTACGACCGGGTGCTCTCCTCCGAGTTCGGTGTGAAAGCCTTCGAGATGGTGCTCAACGGCCAGTTCGGCCAGATGGTGGCCTACCATCATCCCAACCTGGTGGCCGTGCCGCTGGCCGAAGCCATCGCCAAACCCAACCTGGTCACCATCGACAGCGACCTGGTGAACACCGCCAAAGGCGTCGATATATCGTTGGGATTCTGACCGCTGTCTTCCGACTTCTGACTTCTATGAAAAACAAGTTCTACGTGGTGTGGAAAGGCCGTACCCCAGGGGTGTATGACAACTGGGAAGCCTGCAAGCAGGAGATCGACGGCTTTGCGGGCGCCTTGTACAAAGGCTTTCCCGACCAGGCCAGTGCCGAAGCGGCTTACGCACAAGGGCCGTCGGCGTTCGTGAAACGGAACGCCGACGGCCTCGACCTTGCCGCGGGGAAAGGAAAACAACCCCTCGGGCTTCCTCCGTTTTCCGTTTTCGTCGCCGTCGATGCGGCCTGCTCGGGCAACCCCGGCAAGATGGAGTACCAAGGGGTGTTTGTGGCCCTGGGAACCCAGCCGCCCACCACAACACAACTGTTCAAGAGTCCCGTGTTCGAGAACGGCACCAACAACATCGGGGAGTTTTTGGCCATCGTCCACGCCTTGGCCTGGATGAAGCAGAAACGGGTACAGTATCCCCTCTACAGCGACTCCGTCAACGCCCAGAAATGGGTGCGGGAGAAGCAATGCAAGACCAAGTTGCAGCCCAACGACAAGAACGCCTATCTGTTCGAACTGATCGCCCGTGCCGAGAAATGGCTGCACGAGAACGACGATTGGATGAAAGAACATGCCCTTGACATCCCTGTTTTGAAATGGAAAACAGAGATTTGGGGAGAAATTCCTGCCGATTTTGGAAGGAAATAAAAAAATAAAGACTACCTTTACCGCGAAAATCACCATAGAGGAATGTTGAAGTTCGATCCATATTACTTCCAATGTCCCTGTTGCCAGGCTTGGCTCGAGGGCCGTAACCTCAAGTCGGAGCTGGTGAACGAGGCCATCCTCTATTCCGATGGGAAGATCTTGTACGACAACCTCATCACCACCCCACAGAAGATGGTGCTCTGTCCGTCTTGCGGCCATAGCTTTTGGGTGGAACGGCCCGAGGAGCCCTTCATCACCACCGAGAAGCCACCCGTCGCGGTCTATTCGTGGAACACCTGGCGTTTCTATGGCGTCAGTTTCACCAACAACCAGGGCAAATTGGCCTTGATCAAGCACTATCAGTATTTCCTGAAGAAGAGTTCCTACGAGCCGAAAAAGGAAATCTACCTGCGTCGCCTGCTGTGGTGGGCCTACAACGACCTGCACCGCAACTTCCATTACATCCGTTGGAAGTATCTCTTCAATGGATTCATGAGCTATGGCGTATGGTCGGCCTACCGGCGGATGTTGCTCGAAGGGGAGAAGCTGTTCCTGAAAAACCTGAAGGACTTCAACGCCAACCTCAACCGCTTGCTGGTGCTGTTGGAGAAGCATCCCGAAGAGCAGGTCGATCTGGAGCTGCCCGAGATCCACCGGGAGCTGCGTCAGTTTGAGACGGCCCGTGCGATCCTCGACAAGGCCTCAAGCCGCACCCACTTCACCATTGAGATGATCAAACGGTCGAAATGGAAGGATTCGAGGGTGTTCATGGTGACGGGATAGGAATGTGGTCCATCGTTTTTGGGGTGGGGTTGGAATTGGATTCGTTGGAAAAATCATTTGAATATGAAAAGAATAGCCTTTTTTGTGTTGGGCCTGGTCTTGATGACGGCCTGTGGCGGAAAAGCCAACAATGTGGACGAAGCCTTGCCCAGCGAGGATACGGTGAAACAGGAAGCGCCCTTGGTTTTCGGCGAACTGGTCAACCGCGACCAATGCTTCATCGTGATTGACAAACCGGCGCTGCATCTCAGCGTTTACGAAGACCAGGAGGGCGACACGGTGCTGTTGGCCCGCTATCCGGTATGTGTGGGGCTCAACTATGGACAGAAAGAGAAGACGGGCGACATGAAGACCCCGGAATGCACGTTCGAGAACCCCTTCACCATCACCGAGATCAAGCCCGCTTCCACTTGGGTACACGACTTCGGCGACGGACGCGGCTCCATCCTGGCCTACGGCAACTGGTTCATGCGGCTGAAGACCGGATTCAAGGGCATCGGCATCCATGGCAGCACCAACAACGAGAGCTCGGTGCCGGGCCGTGGGAGTGAAGGTTGCATCCGTTTGCGCAACGAGGACCTCGACCTGTTGAAGGAGCGTTATGCCTGGGTCGGCATGAAGGTCGTCATCCTAAAAGACGAATGATGAGAAGGTGGGTGTGTTTGGCCATCCTGTGCGCGATGGCGGCAGGAGGCTTCGGACAGCCGGCCATTACCAACGTGACGGCTCCGAATACGGTGGACATCTATGGAAAATACGAGCTGTCGTTCGGCTTGGACGACTACGACAACCCCTACGACCCCGAGGTGATCGACGTGTATGCGGAGTTTCGCAGTCCCCAAGGCGAGACGTTTCGGGCGAACGGCTTCTACTACGAAGGCTATCGGTTCCGTGAACAGAGCAAGGTGGAGTTGGCTTCACGCCAACGCGACAATGATGGTTGGAAGATCCGTTTCACCCCCGATGCGGTGGGCCGATGGACCTATACGATCCATGCGGTGGACCGGACCGGCCATGCCAAGTTGAGTGCCTTGGACGGCAGGTCCTTGGCATTTGAATGCAAGGCCAAGGATGCGGAGGGATTCATTCGCACGGCCAACACACGCTATCTGAAGCGGGAAGCTTTTGCCGGAGGTGAGCGACGCGACCATGCCTATTTTCCGGTGGGACCCAATGTGGCCTGGTACACCTCGGCAGACTATCACAAGTACCAGCAACCTTACGGCATCTACGATTTCCAGCGCTATTTCAACCTCTTGGAGGGCAGCGCCAACTATGTGAGGATCTGGCTTACCCGGTATCAGTATCTCTCGTTATATGGGCCGGAACACACCATTCGGGAGCAAGGCAAGCCCATGGTGTATTTCGATTCGAAGCTGAACCAGAAGGATGCCGCGGAGTTGGACGAGATTGTCAACGACGCGGCCGATCACGGCCTTACCCTGATGCTGTGCTTCTTTACCTATGGCGATCTCAGGGATGACAGTGAGGACTTGGAAAAGAGCCAGCAGTACGGCTCCATGCCCAGCGGATGGCGCTACAATCCATACCATACGGTGCTCAAGTTACGGGATCCGTTGGAGTTCTTTACCGACCCTGAAGCCATCCGCATCACGGACCACCTCGTCCGTTACATCGTGGCCCGTTGGGGCTATGCCACCCATCTCACGGCCTGGGAATTGTTCAACGAGGTGGGCAACATCTTCAAGCTAACGGGTTTGACCTCCGTCGAGGCCATGGCCATCAACGAATGGCACCGCCATACGGCCGAGGTGATCCGCGAATGCGATCCCCATCGGCATTTGATCACCACCTCGATTGGCTACGATGGTGGAGAGGACCTGCTGCTCAACCGACTCTACGAACCGCTCGATGTGGTACAAGACCATTTCTACGACAACATCCAGAAGGCGAATTACTCGAAGCAGATGACCTACCTGCTGCTGGGCAAATCCGAGGCGATGCGGCAACGCTATCCCGACAAGCCCTGCTTCATGGGGGAATACGGTTTGGACAACACCGTCTCAGGGATCAATTACCAGAGTCGCGATCCCAAGGGCATCGATGTTCATAACTCCACCTGGTCGTCCCTGTTCTCCGGATCGATGGGTCCCGCCTCTTTCTGGTATTGGACCGCTTTGGACCGATGCGAACTCTTTGGCCGATTCAAACCCATAACCACCTTCTGCAATGGACTTCCCGTCCTTTCGGACAACTTCTACCCGGCCACCACGGGCGAGGCGGATGGCATGGCGCTCTACTTCCCCGACAAGTACCAGACCTATTACCTGATCAACGTTACGGAAGACACCCTCTATGGATGGTGTCAGGATGAGGCGTTCTCCTACCAAGCCTTGCGCCGGTTGACCGACTGGGTTGGAGGCGATGCCCACTTCGTCAACGACGGGATCTTCGATCCCCAGGGGTATGCCTATACCTTGGATGAATCCAAGAAACCCCGGGGAGCCGCGGTAAAAGACCATTTCTACATCCCGGTACCCCACACCCGTCGAGGCACCCGTTACCAGGTGCGTTGGTTCGACGCGGAAACCGGATTGGAAATCCCCGAGGAGGCGACTACCGCCGTGGTTCGGAACCGGCTGTTCCGGGGCAGGATCTTGACGCTGAGCTTCCCTGCTTCCCTCCGAAAGGGAGCTCATTACGAAAACACCTTCGGCGATGCGGTGTTCATGTTGATCCGAATGGAGGATCAATAGCACTTCCCTCTTTCTTGCTTAGTCGGACATAGTTCGCGAGAATCCGTTCTTTCAGCACCTCCATGGGAATCGAAAGAAGGCGGGCGGCTTCGGCATATACCGTTTCGATCCCGCACGTCGCTTCGTCCGTCTCAAAAAAGAGACGATCCAAGGGGATGTATTGTATCGATTCGGTGATTTTCCTGTTTTTGAACAAAAGGGCCGCTCCCACTGAGAGGTAGAAGCCTTTGCCTATCAGTTGTTCTGCCGTTTCCTTGGTCCCGTTGAAGCCATGGAGGATCCAGGCCTGTCGGGGCCGGTGCCGCTTCCATAGCGTCAGGAGGGCGTCGTTGGCCCGTACACAATGGATGACCAGGGGCTTGCCGTACTGTTCGGAGAGCAGGATCTGCCGTTCGAAGACCTTTTGCTGCAGGGGCAGGGTGTCGGGATGCATCTTGTCGAGGCCCGCTTCCCCGATGGCCTCAAGGGTGCCTTCCCTGAGTTGGCGTTCCAGGGCTTCCAGCGCTTGTTCCCAGTCGTAACCGGGGTCGTCCAGCCACCATGGATGGATGCCCGAACTGCACAGGGTGAGCGCTTCCCCGGCGGGATGGTGGGTGTGGAGGTTGACAAAGGGAACGTCCATGGCGTTTATTTTGATGCAAAAGTAGTTTATTTCCCGCATTGTTCTTACTTTTGCAGTCTGAAATCCCATCGTTGTGCAACGTTACAAAAGCTGGATCCTTCCCATTGCCATCCTATTGGGCATCTTTTTCCACGAATACATCGTGGTACTGCAGCCTGCTTTGCCGTATTTCATCTTCTTGATGCTGTTCTTTTCATTCAATTCGTTGGATGTCAAAAAGATGCGTTTTACGATGTTCGATTTTTGGCTGCTTCTCTTCCAGTTGGTGGTTTCGGCGGCGGTGTATTTTCTGTTGCGTCCCTTCGATCCGGTGATCGCCCAGGGGGGCTTCGTTACGGTGCTTGCTCCCACCGCCTCGGCGGCCATTGCGGTCTCGTTGATCCTGGGGGCCAACATCGGCATGATGAGCACCTACCTGATTGCCTGCAACCTGATGGTGGCCGTCGTGGCTCCGCTTTCCTTCACGCTGATCGGTGCCGATCCCGACATCTCGTTTTGGAGTTCCTTCCTGACCATTTTGGGTAAGGTGTTCCCGCTGTTGATCGCCCCCTTTGTGCTGGCGGTGCTCACCCGATGGCTGTGGCCTAAGGCCAATGCAGCCATCAACCGGCACAAGAACCTTTCTTTCTATATCTGGGCGGTGTCGCTCACGGTGGTCATCTCCAGGGCCATCGAGCAACTGGTCGACCAGTTCTATGAGCACCGGAACATGTTCCTTTGGATGGTGGCGCTTTCCATTTTCCTTTGTTTCCTGCAGTTTTTCGTGGGTCACCGTATCGGCAAGCGGTATGGCGACTACGTGGCGGGCGGGCAGTCGCTCGGGCAAAAGAACACCGTGCTGGCCATCTGGATGTCGCAGACCTTCCTGCTCGATCTGAGTTGCATCGTTCCCACCTTGTACGTGTTGTGGCAAAACCTCTATAACAGTTTCCAGATGATGCAGAAGGAACGCCGCGACAACCATGCGAAGGAAGTGCAAACGCCTTGATTTTCAATGTTTAAATAATTAAATAAATATTGTTGAAAAATATTTAACAATATTTCTTGGAATTCCAAAAAAAACCATGTATCTTTGTCCCGAAAAAAAGGTGTGGGATTGTCTCTCACGTCGACGGGCGCCTGGGTCATGTCCCCGAAGTGTCGTAGACAAAGTACCCACACCTTGTTCAGATGAGGGGACTTTGCCAGTATTCGACACTTTAGGCAACCAATGCTGATTGCATTACTATTAACGTTACGAAAATAGTTCCCAGGCTGTTTTCGACGTGAAACAATAGCAAAAACCCATAGTTCCGTGGTTGTTACGGACACACTATGTGAATGCAAAAATACAATTTTTTCCAATACCACGCATCAATCCCGGAAGAATTCGTAATTTTGCCGCCCAAAACTTACCTATTTACCATTTGACATGACAGAACAAGGAAACACTGGTAAGCGTCCGCGTACCAGAAAACCTGCAGTGCACAAGGAAGAGTTCCTGCAGAACAAGTCCTTCAGGATTTCCCACCGTGACGGTGACGAAGAAGGACCGAGAAAAGAGAGAAAGTTTGGCGAGAAGCCGAGAGGTGAACGCCCGCACCGCGATGAGGACCGTCCGCGCCGTCGTTTCAACGACGAAGAGCGTCCCCGCCGCAAGTTCAACGATGAAGACCGTCCCCGTCGTAAATTCAATGATGAAGACCGTCCCCGTCGTAAATTCAATGACGAAGACCGTCCGCGCCGTCGCTTCGAATCCGACGAGAAACCGCGCCGCAAGTTCAATGATGAAGACCGTCCCCGCCGCAAGTTCAACGACGAAGACCGTCCGCGCCGTCGCTTCGGCGACGAAGAGCGTCCCCGCCGTCGTTTCAACGATGAGGACCGTCCGGCCCGTGGCCGCCGTTTCCAAGAGGAAATGGAGGAGGAAGCCCCTCGCCGTGGCCGCAAGGGCTATGTCAGGGAAAAGGATCCCATGTACGACCGTCCCGCCGCAACGGGCGAGATCCGTCTGAACAAATACTTGGCCGACTGTGGCGTCTGCTCACGCCGCGAGGCCGATGAGCTGATCAAGGCCGGCTGCGTCACCGTCAACGGCGAGGTGGTCACCACGATGGGTTTCAAGGTCAAGACCGAAGACAAGGTGGTCTATGGTGGCCAGACCCTCAACCGTGAGAAGCTCCGTTATATCCTGCTGAACAAGCCGAAAGGCTTCATCACCACCGCCGACGATCCGGAAGGCCGCGACACCGTGATGGAGCTCGTCAAGGGCGCCTGCAACGAACGCATCTTCCCTGTGGGCCGTCTCGACAAGATGACCACCGGCTTGCTGTTGCTCACCAACGACGGCGACCTCGCCAAGAAGCTCACCCATCCGAGCAGCCAGGTCAGCAAGCTGTACCATGTCATCCTCGACAAGCCGCTCACCAAGAACGACATGCTTCGCATCGCCGATGGCGTGGAACTCGACGACGGCTTCATCGCTGCCGACACCATCGCCTACGACGAAGACGACGAGAGCAAGAAGAGCATCGGCATCGAGCTGCACTCGGGACGCAACCGCATCGTCCGCCGTATCTTCGAACACTTCGGCTACGAGGTGACCCGTCTCGACCGTGTCATGTTCGCCGGTCTCGACAAATACAAGCTTCCTCGTGGTGAATGGCGTTTCCTCTCCGACAAGGAAGTGGCCATGCTGAAGAAAATCTGATGGATACCAGGCAGTTCATCGCCGAACATCTCGATGACGATGTTCATGAATTGGCCCTGAAATACCGCAATGCCAAGGTCGATATGGCCTTGGCATTGCGTCAAATAGCGGCCCGGCAGTTGCTGCGCCGCAAGGTGCCTTCCTGGAGCGGGAACGATGCGCTGCTGTTTCCCCAGCACCTCTCGCTGGAGCAATGTTCCTCCGAGGCCACTGCCCAATACAAGGCCACCTTAGTGCAAGGCGACACCTTTGCCGACCTGACGGGAGGCTTGGGGGTCGACTGCCATTTCCTCTCAAAACAGTTTCAACACACGGACTATGTGGAGGCCGATGCAGGGCTCTGTACCTTGGCCGAACACAACTTCGGGGTGCTGGGCGACCGGATTCGGGTGTGCCACCGTACCGCTGAAGACTACCTGCAGGACGCGGCTCCGGTCGACTGTATCTTTCTGGATCCGGCACGGCGCGACGCCCATGGACGGAAGACCGTGTCCATCGCCGACTGCACGCCCGACGTGACGGTGTTGCAGGACCGGTTGCTGCAACGGGCCCGAAGGGTGCTGCTGAAGCTTTCGCCCATGCTCGACCTCCATCAGGCGCTCGGACAGTTGCACCATGTCAGCGAGGTGCATCTGGTGGCCGTCGGCAACGAATGCAAGGAGGTGCTGTTTTTGCTCGACCCCGACCATGAGGGTGCCCCGGTATTCACCTGTGTGAACCTCCATAGCGACCAGCCTTCGGTCCGTTTCACCGAGGAGGAGGAGCGTTCCTGCCAGCCGCTGCTCGCCGAAACGGTGTCCCACTACCTCTATGAGCCCAACGCCGCCCTGCTCAAGGGCGGCTGTTTCAAGCTCCCGACCCAACGTTTCGGGGTGAGGAAACTCCACCCGAACAGCCATCTTTACACCTCCGACCAGTGGGTGGCCGGCTTCCCCGGCCGGACCTTTCGGGTGGAAGGCTGGGCCCCCTACAACAAGAAGATCGGAAAGACCTTGCTGGCCGATGTCGACAAGGCCAGCATCGCCACCCGCAACTTCCCGCTGACGGTGGCCCAGCTGCGCAAGGCCCTGGGCATGGCCGAGGGCGACGCCGTATACCTCTTTGCCACCACCCTTGTCGGCGACCGGAAGGTGATTGTCAGGACCGTGAAGGCAGCGGGCGAATAATTTGGCGTGGTTCAGGAATTATTTGTATCTTTGCAAGTTTAATCCAAAAAAGGAATGTACGCACTTTTTAAGAAAGAAATCAGCAACTTCCTAAGCTCCTTGATCGGCATCATGGTCATCGTGGTGTTTCTACTGGTCACGGGGCTGTTCCTCTGGGTGTTCCAGAGCGATTTCAACTTGCTTTCGTATGGGTATGCCAACCTCGACGGGTTGTTCATCCTGGCGCCTTGGGTCTTTCTGTTTCTGGTTCCCGCCGTCACCATGCGCAGCTTTGCCGAGGAGAACCGTACGGGCACCATCGAGATGCTGCTTACCAAGCCGCTGTCCGACTGGCAGATCATCTTTGCCAAGTTTCTGGCGGGCGTGGTCCTGGTGCTGCTCTCGCTGCTTCCCACGGCCGTGTATTACTTTTCGGTGTACCGTCTGGGCCTACCGGTCGGCAACCTCGACAGCGGCGGCATCATGGGCTCCTACATCGGGTTGTTCCTGCTGAGTGCCAGTTTTGTGGCGGTCGGGCTCTTCTGCTCTTCGGTGACCAACAACCAGATTCTCGCCTTCATCCTCTCGGTATTCCTCTGTGGGTTCCTCTACATTGGATTCGAGTTCATTTTCTCGTTGTCGCTGTTCGGCCCCATCGACCTCTTCATCCAGCGCCTGGGCATGTCGGCCCATTACAGCTCCATCAGCCGCGGCGTGGTCGATACCCGCGACATCTTGTATTTCCTGAGCGTGATGGCGCTCTTCCTGAGTATGACAAAACTGGTGCTATCGAGCCGTAAATGGTAGGAGGGAACGACATGGACAACAAACGCAAGAATCTGAAAAGAAACCAGTTGGTGTCGTTTGGACTTACCGTGATCCTCATCGCGGTGATCAATGTCATCGGCGCCTATGTGTTTACCCGCTTCGACCTCACCAGCGAGAAGCGCTATACCCTCTCCGATACCACCAAGGAGGCCTTGAACGACCTCGAAGACTACGTCTACTTCAAGGTCTATCTCGAAGGCGACTTCCCGGCCGGCTTCAAGAAGCTTCGGCGCGAGACCAAGGAGATGCTCGATGAGTTCAGGGCCTACAGCAAGTTCATCGACTATGAGTTCATCAATCCTTCGGCAGGGAGCGATCGCGCCGAGATCAACGATACCTACAAGTTGCTCTACCAATCGGGGTTGAATCCCACCAACCTCACCATCCAGGGCTCCGATGGCAGCTCCAAGCAGATGATCATCTGGCCGGGTGCCCTCGTCAGCTATCGCAACAACACCGAGATTCCCATCGACCTGCTCGAAAGCCAGCTGGGCCAGTCGTCGGAAGCGGCACTCAACGCCTCCATCCAGAACCTGGAGTTCCGTCTGCTGGACGCCATCCGCAAGGTGACCCGTTTCAAGAAGCCCTCCATCGCCTTCATCGAGGGCCATGGCGAGCTTTCCGAAAACGAGGTTTACGACATCACCCAGAGCCTCTCGCAGAACTACAACGTGGACCGTTTGGAGATTGCCGGAAAAGTGGATGCCCTGGTGCGTCGCACGGAGCCGAATTCCAAGGGAGAGGTCAGTGTACTCACCAACTACGATGCCATCATCGTCGCCAAACCCACCCAGCCTTTCGACGAGAAAGACAAGTTCTTGATCGACCAGTACATCATGCATGGGGGCAAGGTGCTCTGGCTGGTGGAACCCGTCTTTGCCACCATGGACAGCCTCACCATGCAGGAGTCCACCATCGGCACGGAGCTGGACCTCAACCTCGACGACCTGTTTTTCAAGTATGGCGTCCGTTTGAACCGCAACCTGCTGCTGGACCTCAACTGCGCTCCCTTGCCCATCCGCACAGGACAGGTGGCCGGCCAGCCCCAGCTTGAGTTCTACCGCTGGTTCTACTTCCCCTTGGTGCAGGCGGCTTCCAACCATCCCCTGGTGCGCAACATGAATGCCATCAAGCTCGACTTCGTCAGCTCCATGGAGGCCGTCAACTCCGATGGCGACGTGGTCAAGACCCCCTTGCTTCGCACCTCCAACTACACCAAGGTCTCGGGTGCCCCGGTCTTCATCAGCCTGGCCATGCTCAAGCAGAACCCCGACAAGCGCATGTTCCCTTCCACCGGACAGAATGTGGCCTACCTGCTGAAGGGCACCTTCCCCTCGCTCTACACCAACCGCATCACAGCCGAGATCGAAGAGAGCAAGGAGATGCAGTTCCGTTCCGAGAGCCTGCCTACCGCCATGATCGTGGTGGCCGACGGCGACGTCATCCGCAACCAGATCGACATCAAGCGCAAGACCCCCTTGCCCCTGGGCTTCGACCAATATACCGAAAACACGTATGGCAACAAAGGATTCATTGAGAATGCCATCAGTTATCTGGTCGATGGGGAAGGGCTGATCGATATCCGCTCCCGCGAGCTCAAGATCCGTCTCCTCGATCCCGAGAAGAAAAACAGCCAACGCCTGCGCTGGCAGTTGGTCAATATCCTGGTGCCGGTAGGCATCGTCATCCTCTTCGGCCTTGTCATGGCCTATTTCAGGAAAAAGAAATACAGCATCAAACAAACCAAACCCAATGAAAAAGAATAAACTTACCGTCATCTTGACCATCGTGCTGATTGCCATCGCCGGTGTGCTGATCTGGAACAACCGATACCTCACCACCATCCGAGGGGCCGCGGCCGATTTCGCCGTCTGGGACACCGCCTCGGTCACCAAGATCTATTTGGCCGACCGTTTCGACCACGAGTCGTTGTTGGAGCGTCACGAAGACGGATGGACCATCAACCACGACTACAAGGCACACGATGTCAAGGTGAACCAGCTGTTGAGCACCATGTACAAAGTGCATGTCAGGATGCCCGTCTCGGTGGCCAGCCACGACAACGTCATCAAGGAGATGGCCGTGAACAGCACCAAGGTGGAAGTGTATCAGATGGTGCCTCGCATCAACCTGTTCAACCGTATCAAACTCTTCATCAGGGAGAAGCGTACCAAGGTGTTCTATGTGGGACAGGCTACCATGGACAGCAACGGTACCTTCATGCTCAAGGAGGGCGCCGACCAGCCTTATATCGTCAACATCCCCGGGTTCCGCGGTTACATCTCCACGCGGTATGCCGCCGACCCGATCGAATGGCGCGACCACGTGGTCTTCCATGAGGACCTGGCCAACATCCAGTCGCTGACCATGGCGTTTGGCGACGACCCGAGCCTCGGTTTCCGGGTGGACAATGTCGGCAAGCATGAATACAAGCTCACCCGTCTGGCCGACGGTCAGTCGATTCCTTTCGACACGCTGAAGGTCATCAACCTGCTTTCGTCGTTCAGCGACCTGCGTTACGAAGACCTGCTCACCGGCAAGACGGATCCGAAGCGTATGGACTCCATCAGGCAGTCGCCTTTCCTCCATCGGATCACGTTGGAGAACAAGCAGGGAGAGAAGGTCTCCATGACCACCCACAACAAAAAGGTCGTTTCGGTCTTCGACGTTCCCGAGGAGGAATACAAGGACGACTTGGACCGCATGTACGCCTTCGTGTTCGACGATCGCGACCTGGTGACGGTCCAATACTACATCTTCGACAAGGTGTTGAAAGACGTGAACTACTATATCGCGGGCAATCCCATCCAATATCAGATCGAGCATTACCAGATCGAGGAATGAAAATCCTGCTCCTCGTCATAGGGAAGACCGATGAGGACTACCTCATCACCGGCATCAAGAAATATGTCGGACGCCTGGGGCATTATGTTCCGTTTGAGCTGAAGGAACTCCCCGACATCCGCAACCGCAAGACCTTGAACGAGGAACAGCAGAAGAAAGCCGAGAGTTTCCTGTTGCTTTCGCAGCTACAGCCAGGTGATCAGGTGGTGTTGTTGGACGAGCGTGGCAAAAACTACACTTCTGTAGCTTTTTCTGAGATCCTTGAAAAACAGATGGCCTCAGGTGTGAAGCGTTTGGTGTTTGTGGTGGGTGGCCCATACGGCTTTGCCCAGGAGGTGTATGATCGGGCCGACGCGATGATGTCGCTTTCCCCGATGACCTTCTCTCACCAGATGGTGCGCCTGATCTTTGTGGAGCAGCTGTATCGCGCATTCACGATTCTGAAGGGGGAGCCGTATCATCATAGTTGAAAACTGAAATTGAAAATACATTCATCATGAGATTGCTAAAAGGAACGATATTGCTGTTGGGCGTGGTCGCTGTGATGGCAAGTTGCCGCGACAGGGAACCGGACATGACGTTGGTTCAGGAAACCTGGTATCGGGAGTACCTGATCAATCGTATCCAGGCCGACGACGTTTGGAACCTCACCATCGTGCAGGACGACGGGCCTTCGTATGTGGAGCTGGAGTATTCCGCCTTCCTACAGGAGTACATGCGCATCAACCAATCAGACGGGGCCTTCCGCTTTTACCTCACCTCGCATCCCCACTTGCCCAATAACACGGTGCTGAAGGCCACCATCCATACCCCATTCCTCTATGCCCTCAACTTGAATAAAGCTGCGACGGCGGTTATTGACGGGGCGTTCCAGGGGGACATCGATGTGACGCTTGAATCGGGTTGCTTTTGCAAGGGTGGCTCGTTTACTGGAACGACGGGTTCTTTGAAGCTGCGTTCAAACGCCCAAATGGTGGATTTCAATGTCAACGCCACGCGCTGTGATGTTTTGGTAGAGGGCAGCTCGACCTTCAAGGGAACCCTCACGGCGAGCGAGGAATTGACTATTGCAATGCTCGACGATGCCCGTCTGACCAATTACGGAGGATCGGCCACCAAGGTACAGGCTGGACTCCAAGGGAACTGCTCGCTGAACCTGCTCGAAACCGAAGTGGATCGGATGGAGATCGACAGCAGGTCCTCCGAAGCCTTTGTGAATGTGAGCGAGGTTCTTGGTGGTAGCCTTGCCGACACTTCCATCCTGTATTATCAACGCCATCCGGGCCTCGTGCTGAACCTGGCTGTCGACACCACCTCCTTCCTCTCACCGCTCAATACCAAATTCTAAATTCTCAAATCCCATGGGCTCGCGTGAACGTATCAAAAAAGGCTTTTCGAAGCTCCTCAAAGAGGAGAAGCTCAAGCTCATTGCCAACTACTTTGAGAATCCCGGCGAAGTCGTCAACTTGTTGAAAAGCTACTGGCATGCCGACAAAGGCCAACAGAAGCTCTTCGACGAATTCAGTGAGAACACCATCACCAATTTCTTTACGCCCTACGGGATCTCGCCCAATGTGATGATCAACGGGAAGAACTACATCGTCCCGATGGTCATCGAGGAGAGTTCCGTGGTGGCCGCCGCCTCGGCGGCGGCCAAGTTCTGGGGAGAACGTGGCGGCTTCCATGCCGAAGTCCCCGACGTCCGCAAGGTGGGACAGGTGCATTTCGGTTGGAAAGGCTCGCTGGAGCAGCTCCAGGCGCTGTTCCCCGCCATCAAGGAACGCCTGCTGCACGACACCGACACCATCACCGCCAACATGCGCAAGCGGGGTGGCGGCATCCTCGACATCCAGCTTCGCGACTATACCGCACAGATTCCCGACTATTACCAGCTGCGGGTCGAGTTCAACACCTGCGACTCGATGGGGGCCAATTTCATCAATACGGTGCTCGAACAGTTCGGACACAGCCTGCACGACTTCTTTGCCGAGCAGGCCGAGTTGCCGGAGCCGCTGCGCGAGACGGAGACCATCATGACCATCCTCTCGAACAACACGCCCGACTGTCGGGTGAAGGTGTGGGTGGAATGCCCCGTGGAGCAGCTTGATGGTATCGACGAACACCTCTCGGGGGCGGAATATGCGCTGAAGTTCAAGAAGGCCGTCGACATCGCCCATATCGACATCGACCGGGCCACCACCCATAACAAAGGCATCTATAACGGCATCGACGCCGTGGTCATCGCCACCGGCAACGACTTCCGCGCCGTGGAGGCCGCTGGACATACCTACGCCGCACGTCGCGGACGCTACGAGAGCCTCTCGTCGGTCACCGTGGAGAACGGTGTGTTCCACTTCGAGTTGGAGGTGCCCATGGCCCTCGGTACCGTGGGCGGCCTCACCAGCCTGCACCCCTTGGCCAAGAAGTCGCTTGAGCTGCTGGGCAACCCCACCGCTCCCGAGCTGATGACCATCGCCGCCACCATGGGCCTGGCCAACAACTTCTCCGCGGTGCGTTCCCTCACCACCAAGGGCATCCAGGCCGGTCACATGAAGATGCACCTCAACAACATCCTCAACCAGCTGAAGGCCTCCGACGACGAACAACGGCAGGCCCGCGACTATTTCAAGGACAAGACCGTTTCGTACGCCGCTGTAGAGCAATATCTCGAATCCCTCCGGAAATGAACACCTATCGTGCCCACGGAAAACTGCTGCTCACGGGCGAGTATCTCGTCCTGAAGGGCGCCTTGGCCTTGGCCCTGCCCACCCGTCTGGGACAATCCCTCACGGTGGCGTCGTTGGACGAAGCATCCTTGGACCTCAGGCACCCTGGACAGGCTACCTCGACCCTCTTTTGGACCGCCTACCAACCCTCCGGTCTCTGGTTTTCAGCTACCTTGGCCCCTGATACCTTAGAGGTTCTCGATACCGACGCCCCTGCCAAGGCGGAAAAGCTGTCGCAGATCCTGAAAGCCCTTCAAGCATTGAACCCCAAGGCCATCACACCGGGCCTTCATTTCACGACGCAACTCGACTTCGACCCTGCCTGGGGCCTTGGCAGCAGCTCCACGCTGCTCTCGCTCTTGGCTCAGTGGGCTGAAGTCAACCCTTACGAGCTGCTTCGGAATACTTTGGGTGGTTCGGGCTACGACATCGCCTGTGCCACCGCCAACCAACCCCTGTTCTATCGGCTGGAAAACGGAACGCCCCAAGTGACGCCCGTGGCGTTCGACCCTCCCTTTGCCGAGCACCTCTTCTTGGTGTATCAAGGCAAGAAACAACACTCCTCCGAGGAGGTGAAGGCCTTCAACCGCCACTGGGAGGAAACCGACCTCACCGCCGAACTGCAGACCGTCTCGACGCTGAGCATGGCCCTTCCCACCATCCCCTATTTTGAGGACTTCCGTACGCTGCTACAGGTGCATGAGGACCTCTTGTCCCGTTGTCTCGGCCGTGAGCCCATCCAACGGCAGTTCCCCGGTTTCGACGGGGTGCTGAAGTCGTTGGGTGCTTGGGGAGGCGACTTCCTGCTGGCTGCCACCGATCAATCTTACGAGGCTGTGGCCGCCTATTTTGAACAACATGGTTTGGATACTGTCATCCGCTATCACGATATCATCCTATGAACGAAACTTGGATCAAAGAGGCCTATCAGGCTGGGCTGCCGGAAGACTTCCACGGCGGCGTGAAGTGGCAGAGCCCTTCGAACATCGCCTTGGTGAAATACTGGGGCAAGAAAGGCGTGCAGCTCCCGCAGAATCCCTCGGTCAGCTTCACCCTGAGCCAGTGCCGTACCGAGACCGCCATTTTCTATGAGAAGTCGGACCGTTTTGGCTTGCATTTCCGTTTCGATGGCCGCGAACAGCCAGCGTTCCAGAAAAAGATCAGCGACTTCTTGCTCGCCCAGGCGGCGTTCTTCCCCTTCATCCAACAGCTCGATTTCCACATTACCAGCCACAACACCTTCCCGCATTCGTCGGGCATCGCCTCTTCGGCTTCCTCGATGAGTGCCTTGGTGCTCTGCCTGCTCGACATCGAACGCATGGCCAAAGGCGAAAGCGAGATCGACCTGAAGAAAGCCTCCTACTTTTCCCGTCTCGCCTCAGGCAGTGCCTGCCGGTCGCTTTTCCCCAAGATGGCCTTGTGGGGTGCCTGCAAAGCGGTGCCGGGCAGTTCCGACGAATATGCCGTGTCGCTCCAAGACCGCATCGCCCCAGTGTTCCAAACCTATCACGACAGCATCCTCCTTGTCAGCGATGCGCAGAAGGCCGTTTCGAGCCGGGCAGGCCATGCCCTGATGGAGACCAACCCTTACGCGTCCACCCGTTATGCCGTGGCGAACGACAACACCCTTGCCTTGCTGGAGGCACTTCGTACAGGCGACCTAGCTGCCTTTATGCATATTGTCGAGTCGGAGGCCATGCAGCTCCATGCCCTCATGATGTGCTCCGATCCCTCCTTTGTCCTGATGAAACCCAACACCTTGAAGATCATCGAGGCCTTGAAGGAATTCCGCAGCGAGACCGACATCCCGGTTTGCTTCACCCTCGATGCGGGCCCCAATGTACATTTGCTCTATCCCGACGCCGATGCCGAGATCGTGGAGCGTTTCATCATGGATGAGTTGGAGCGCTACTGTGTCGGTGGCCAGTGGATCGCCGACCGCGTCGGCGAAGGTGCCTCCCGATGCTGAATCCCTAACTCCTATTGCCATGAACGAGACCTTCCATAGCAAAATCATCCTCTTTGGCGAGTACTCCATGATCTTCGACAGTACCGCCTTGATGATTCCGTTTCGCCATTTCAAGGCGGAGTGGAAGATGAATCCCCTGTTGGACGGTCCTGGCGCGCTGGCTTCCAACAAGAGCATCCGTAAGTTCATGCAATACCTCGCTGACGACCCGGAGCTTTCCATGCACTTTGATCTGCAGCATCTTGATGCCGATTTGGGCCAAGGCCTCTTTCTCGATTCCGATGTGCCTTCGGGCTATGGCCTGGGCAGCTCGGGTACCCTCACGGCAGCGGTTTTCAAACGCTATGCGCTTCGGCCGATGGACGACCTCATGGAACTCAAACGCATCCTGGGTCGCATGGAAAGCTGTTTCCATGGCAGCAGCTCGGGCATCGACCCCTTGCAGTGCTATCTCAAACGGCCTTTCAGGATCGGTCCCGAAGGAGTGACCCTGCTTCCTGAGGATTTCCTTCCCAGCGACATCCATGTCTTTTTGGTCGATACTGGGGTGAAAAGCAACACCAAACCCCTGGTGCAGTATTTCAAGGAGAAGCGCAACGATCCTGCTTATCTGGATGCTTTCCAGACGGAGTATGTGCCTTGTGTGAAGGCCTGTATCGACCAGCTGGTGGCAGGGGAGAAAGAGGATTTCTTTGCCTCTTTGCGCCAACTCACTAATGGCCAATTGAAGTTCCTCCGTCCGATGATCACCGACAACAACATCGACCTCTTCTTGGAGCGTCCCGATTTCCCTATCGGCTTCAAGATCTCCGGGTCCGGTGGTGGCGGCTATGTGCTCGGCTTCACCGAGGATGTTGCCCAAGCGCAGGCTTTCTTAAGGGAGGAAACGGTCGTTTGGATGGATTAAGGAAACTGCTCCGTTTCCCGTTTTTTTTTGTATCTTCGCAGCATGAAACATGGTGCGTGGATCGGTTTTGTTGTGGCGATGTTGATGGCGGTTTGTTCGTCGTGTTCAGAACCGAAGGGATCCGTGCATACTACCGATCCCTCTTTGGCTGCCATCGATAGCCTGTTGTGGAGTCGACCCGACAGCGCCTTTGCCCGGTTGCAAGACTTCGACGCGAACCACGCCATCGACAGCCTCGATACCTTTAATAGACATTTCTTCCACCTCCTGCTCTCGGAGCTGCTTTATAAGAACTATTGTGAACAGTCAAACCGTTCCGATCTTCTGAATGCTGTAGATTATTTCGATTCGCTTGTGGATGCGGGTGGTAATCGTATTCATCCCGTTTTGGTTTTCTTGGATGCCCGCGCCCATTACATCGACGGGGCGGGCTACTATGAAATGGACAGCGTGGTGCCCGCCTGCGAGCACTACCTGAAGGCCGTGGAAGTGATGGAGGACCGCTTCAGCGAGAAGGAACTGGTGGGGAAGAAGGCCCAGTTCATGGCGATGGCTTATACCCGCTTGACAAAATTGTATTCCGACCAGTATCTCCATGAACAAGCCATTCATTTTGGGCAACAGTCGTTGTCTTACTTCAAAAGATTTGAGGCGACACCTTGGCATGTGTCGTGGATGCTTGAGGGCATCGGTGCTCAATATGACATGTTGGAAAACTATGATAGCGCAAATTATTATTACCAATCTTCGGTAAAACTATTAACCGACACAGACAACTTGACTTATCGAGATGTTGAGTCACATTCAGCCATATTGTCTTATAAAGAGAAAGGAGACCCTATTTCAACACTAAAACGCTTGTATAGAATGCTTCTCCTTTCGGAAAGCCCAAAGGAATACTATTCACGAAGCATGGCCATTGGCGAAGTGTATTATCACGAACAAAGATACGATTCCGCTCGGTTATTTTTGAACACAGTCTATCGAGAATCCGAAAGCAACGACAACAAAAGACAGGCTGCTGAGTTTCTTGTAAAAATCTGTAAACTGCAAGGTTTGGATTTTGATGAATATGCGGACTTTTTGGTTCAGTTCGCCAACCAAGAGGAGAACAACAGTGGTGTAAAAACTCATTTGGTAGCACTTTATAGTGGTCACACCGACAATTGCCTTCAAAAAAGCCACGAGTATGAGACCTCTCGTATCATGCAGACGGCTGCTGGCATTCTTGCATTCTTAAGCATTTTGCTATTGATATTATTATTTTTCTATCGTGTCAGGAAGAGGGAAAAACAGTTACTTGAGGTTGAGTTGTCAAAAGAGCGCCGTGCCCATCAAGTGAAACAAAGGGCAATTGGGAAAAGGTTAAGTGAAAGCGGAAAGGCTTTGCGAATGCAAAAAGATGAAAACGAAAAACTCATCAAGGAATTGAATGCCTTGAAAGTTCAAACGGCTTGGGACAGTTACAACGACTTCATTAGCGAGGATATTTGCCAATCAATCCTTGCTGCGTTTAAGGAAACTCAACCAAAAAGGGGCTCTAAATACTCTGATCATCCAGAAATAGCACTCGATGACAAGCAACTATTCCAATTGGAGATGGCTATTGAGAAACATTTCTGTGGTCTTGTTGGTATATTGGCCGAGCGTTGTCCGAGAATGAGTCGCAATGATACTATCCAATGCCAACTCAGTCTGTTGAACCTAACAGATGTTCAGATTGCTGCTCTGATGCGCAATGATTTTTCGACTGTCAAGAAGCGTAGTAACAAACTGAAAAAGGCTTTTGGCACGGAAAAAACGCTTCAAATGTTCATGAAAGACCTGGTAATATAGGAAATTATCATTATCAATTGGTTGAAAAACAAGTTGTTGCTTAAATTATGGCAACTATTTTCAACTATTTTTATTGCGAAAATACGGAAAAAACGCTATAATTTTGAAATGGCAAACAATGTTGAACATTTCAATTATGATGCGTATTTCAGAAATCAAACCTTTTGTTCTTGTGCTCGGCTTATTAATGCCGACTTTATGGGGCAATGCCCTTGGCACTGTCTCGAATGATGGCTTCAGCCATATTACAATTCATGGGACAACCGTACAAGACGATCCCAGGAACAACTCCATCCTGGCCTATATCAACGGCCATTCCCTCACGGTGACGTTCACCGAGAACCTCGGCGATGTCCAGGTCGAGATCACCACCGCCTCGGGCGGTGCGGTAAGCTACGGCCACGTCTGGACCCCCAACAGCTACATCGCCTATATCCCCAACACGGGCAGCTACGTGGTCACCATCACCCTCCCCAACGGTGACGAATACTACGGCGAGTTCGACGTGACGGATTAGCTATGCAAGTAACCGATTATAATAAGAACAACTATAAAAACACATTGCCATGATAAAACGAATCCTATTGTTATCGGCATTGACCTTGATGCTATGCCTTTCAGTGTCGGCCCAAAGCGACGACACGGACGATTTGACCATACCGCAGACCGACACCACCCTGATCACCGGCAAGACCATCAACATCTACTACGATACGCTCAATGGGGTTGTAGGATCTTCCGGCAATGGTGCCTTCGGAAACAACAATGGCATCAATGGCATTGTCTCGTTCACTTTTGGTGAACGTAACCTAGTCACGAGAAATACGAGAGACGCCTTTATGGTCGGTACCGACAATGAAGTGTCGGCCTCGCATTCGATCTGCCTGGGCCGTAACATCGCCGTGTCGAGCGCCGGCTCGTTCGCCGTAGGCCGGTACCTCTCTTTAAGCGGCAGCTCACCCACCTTCGTCGTCGGCGAGGGCCTGTCCTCGACAGCCCGGCTGACCTCCTCGCTGGCCGACGGCCTGGTGGTGGGCTTCCTGAGCACCAAGCCTACGGTGACGATTACGTCCTCGCCCAACAACCTCGGCCAGAACGTGACCGACAAGACGGGCAAGGTGGGCATCGGCGACGTGACGCCTACGGCCAAGCTGCACATCAAGTCGGACAACGGCGAGGACGCTGGCATCATCTTGGAGCCCAAGCAGCCCTCCTCCAACTCCACCTACATTCGTCTGCGGGACAGCAACCACAAGATCTCCGTAGCTCCCTCCGGATTGATGCAGATGACGGCGGGAAGCCAGGACCTGAAACTGATTGGAAACAACATTTCCGCCTCGACGGTCCAATTCGATGCCG
>JAEFAE010000037.1 GCA_016291135.1 Bacteroidales bacterium | reverse complement strand
CTCCAAACCATCATCAAAGCCATCAAGAGCAACCACCGGCTGACGATGACCCACCAAAGTTTTTATGCCTCAGAGGCTAAGAACATGCTCATCGAGCCATACTGCCTTAAACTATTCCGACAAAGATGGTATCTGTTAGGCAAAACAGCTCCACAATACAATGAACTTCGAATCTATGCCCTCGACCGCGTAACCTCACTTGAAGAAACCAACCAGACATTCACATTGGATCCCGATTTCCTAGCGGAAGACTTCTTCAGACACTATTTTGGAACTTTCATTGGAAAAGAGCCAATACGCATTGTTCTACGCGCTTACGGAATGATGATCCCCCTGCTAAGGACACTTCCGAAACACCACTCACAAAAGGAAATCGCAACCACGGAGCTGTACTCCGACTTTGAGTATTTCATGGCACCCACCTTCGACTTTCGCCAAGAAATCCTCCGTGAAGGATCTGAGCTGGAAGTGCTGGAACCCAAAGCATTTAGAAATGAACTAGCTACTGAATTAAAGAAATCATTAAAACGATATAGGTAGTAGAATTCTACTTAAATCAAAAATTATGGATATCAGTTTTGAATATTTTTTTATCTTTGCAAAAAATCAGTCTAACTAATTTGCTTTTTAAAAAGAAAGCATTTCTATTGCATCGACCAAACAATCCACTTCACGATGAGTCATCACCATGCTAGAGAGGTCGCCAGTGGCACTCTAAGAGCGATCCTCAAAGCAGCAGGAGTCAGATAAGATCATAAATAAAAACCAAACAATAATGAAAAAGAAATGCATAGCACATATTGAGTGCGGTAAAGACGGTTTCTATTCTGTTTATACCGAAGAAGTTTTCCCTTTTGGTTTTTTTGGCGAGGGAAGCAACGCCCAAGAAGCCAAAGAAGACTTTCTCAACCTATTTGATGCCATGAGGAAGGATCATTTTCAACGCACCGGAGAAATGGTAGAGGCTGATTTCGTTTTTGTTTATGACGCTTCTGCTTTTTTGCAACACTACAAAGGCATTCTGACCCTGTCTGGATTATCAAGCATCACGGGAATCAACAAAGTCCAGCTCTCCCAATACGTCCGTGGCAGACGACATCCCTCACAAAAAACACAGCAGAAAATCAAGGCTTCGGTCATCAGCTTTGCAGAGGAGCTGAAACGTGCAATGGCATGACTCAATGAAAATATTGGAGCCTCACCCAATCAACTCAACGCACAAGAATCTTTTGCGTCCTGACCTTCTGGTCTTGAACCAGCTGGAGCATGTACACGCCCGCTTTGAGGTTGACACTGACGATCTGGCTTTCGTTAACGTTCTCAATGCCGACCGTGCGACCTAGAACATCGACAATATGAAGGATGGCCTCGCCTTCATTATCGATACGGATAAGACCGTTGTCATAGAAAGCGAAAGGCACTGCGTTGTCCAAGGCAGGATACTCCGAGACAGAATGGTTGGACGGGGTAGTGAAACAGAGCCACCTACTCAACGAACTCATCTCAAATTCGCAAGAGCTTTGCACCCTGGTCAAATAAGTGTTCCTGGGCTCCAGATTGGAAAAGGTGTAGAACGTTTCATCAGTATCGTATTCCATCCAATGCTCAACACCGCCTAACTTGACGTTGTCCACATAGAAGCAGTCGTCCCCTGAGCTTCCATTGGAATCCTTACTGTACTTCCAACATAACGTGTGGGCGCCTTCGGGTACAAGAAAAACCGTGTCTGTCCACCCAACCTCGCCAGAGATGCACATCTTTTCTTCATCGTCGATACTAAAGCACCCTCGGTCGAAGCCTAGCTCCGATGAGATCTTGGCCGAAAAACAGACAAACATTTCGGAATCTTCATTCACTTGCAAAAACAAGGCGGAAGCGTTATTTTGCATACTTACGCTGGTGCTCCTAGCATAGTAATTGTTGCTACCAGGGTCTCTCATCAAAATCCAAGGATAGCTGCTTGTTGTGGTGAAGTCGGCCTGACTGAAGTCACCTGTTTCGAAATCGGCATCAATGGCGGGGCGCAGCTTACCAAACTGTATATAGTACGCCATGCCATTGGCAACCCAGTTCAAGGTGGCTTCTTTTTCGGTAACATCACTCACGCGCAACTCTTTCGGAGTTCTACAGTAGGTTGTCGTGGTGAAGCAGACGGCTCTGCTAGGCTCGCTTTGTTCACTTTCACAAATGCCCACCACCTTGGCGATATAAGAGGTCTCCTCACTGAGGGTTTCGTATGTAAAGCTAGTACCATCCAGATAATCACGCTCCCAACGGTCGGCGTAACCGATCTTGATGTTGTCCACTTGGAAACAGTCAAGGCCCGCATCCATATTCATATCTTTTGAATAATACCAACGGAGCGTATGGGTTCCGGCAGTCAGCGGAAAGGATTTGCTCGTCCAACCCATTTGACCGGAAAAGTATTCCATTTCAATACCGTCGATGCAAAAAGCGCCCCGATCAAAGCCATTCTCCGAAGAGACCGCACCAGAAAAACTAACCATCATGTCGGTACTCAGGTTCACTTCCAACACCAAGTCGGAAACGGTATTGCCCACGCCCGCATTCGTGCTTTTGGCGCTAAAAGAGCTGCCATAGCCATAATCCTCAATGGTCCAGGGATAGTCGGGGGTGGTGGTGGTGAAAGCGGCTTGGCTGAAATCGCCGGTTTCGAAATCGACGTCATGAACCACCTTCTCTTGGCCAAGCAACAAGATGTAGCTTTCGTGGTCACCTTCCCAGTCGAGATGGGCTGTGAAAGCGGTGACGGAACTGACGGTGAGATGTGTAGGCGGAAGACAATCCCTGTCGGTACTGGCCATGCCAGTGAGGGCAAAGCAAAGGAACAGCAAAGGAAGAAGGTACTTTTTCATGGTTTTGAAGCATTAGGAATATGCAATAATACGAAATAATTTTGACAAGACAACGCTTTCGAAAAACGAATCTGCTCAGCAACCAAAGATAGGGATCAGGCCATCAACTCCTTCAACTTTGCGGCAAAACGTTGGATGTCGTCCTCGGTGGTGTCGTAGGCACACATCCAGCGAACCACGTTGGCATCGTAGTCCCAGTCGTAGAAGAAACAATACTCCTGCAAGGCCTTCCAGACCTTGCGAGGCAGCTTGGCGAAGACGCCGTTGGCCTGCACGGGATAGACGACCTCCACGCCGGGGATGTCCTTCACCGATTGGTAGAGAAGCTGTGCCATCTTGTTGGAATGCTCCGCATTGCGCCTCCACAGCTCGTTCGTGAAATAGGCGTCGAACTGGGCGGCAATGAAACGCATCTTCGAACAGAGCTGCATGGCCTGCTTGCGGCGGTATTTGAAGTCGGGACAGACCTCGGGATTAAGCAGCACGACGGCCTCCCCCATCATGAGCCCGTTCTTGGTGCCCCCGAACGAAAGAGCATCCACGCCGAGGTCGGTGGTCATCTCCTTGAAGGTGCAGCCCAAGGCCACGGCAGCGTTGCCCAGACGGGCACCATCGATATGCACATACATGCCATACTCGTGGGCCAAGGCCACCAAGGCTTTGATCTCGTCGAGGCTGTAAAGGGTTCCGACCTCAGTGGGCTGGGTGATGGAGATGAGCTTGGGCTGGCTGTGATGCTCGAAGCCGAAGCCGTGCAGACGGGTCTTCACCAGCGCAGGGGTCAGCTTGCCATCGGGGGTATCGACCGTCAGCAGGCGACAGCCCACCACACGCTGTGGAGCACCGCATTCATCGACGTTGATATGAGCACTCTCAGCACAGACAACGGCCTCGTGGGAATGCACCAGGGCATCGATACACAAGGTGTTGCAACCTGTGCCGTTGAAGGCGAAGAAAACCCTCGCCTGTTCACCGAATTGTTGACGGAACAGCTGCTCGGTAGCAGCGCAATATTCATCATCACCATAGGCCAAGGCGTGTTCCTGATTGACACGGACAATGGCATCCAAGACCTCCGGACACACGCCCGAATGGTTGTCGCTTCCAAATCCTCTTTTCATTGATTGTGATTGTTTTGTTGCCGCAAAGATAATGATTTGCGGCAACAAAACAATCAATTGTAGGCATGAATTCCGCCCAAGATCAAATTCACGCCGAAATACGTGATGAGCACGCTGAGGAACGCCACGATGCCGTAGACATGGAAAAACATCGGCTTACGGAACGTCTTCCACACGGAGCCATGCAAGGGAGCGGCATAGACCAGCAGGGTGATCAAGGCCCAGACCTCCTTGGGATCCCACGACCAGTAATTGCCCCATGAGATGTTGGCCCACACGGCGCCGATGAAGATGCCCATGGCCAACAGCGCCACCGCGGGATACAGCATGATCGTGCTGATGTGCTGCAGTCGCTCAAGATAGGAACCATTGCCGGGTTGTGTAAACCGCACGACAACGGCGCTGATGCCGTTCAGCATGACGAAGAACAGCAAGGCGTAGGCGATCATGATCACCGTGACATGAAGGCTCAGCAACGGCGAAGAGAGCACGGGCATCAGGTGGGTCACCGGCGGATTGGCACCGCCCATCATCTGGACCAGCAGCACAAAACCCGTCATCAGCAAGCCTGCAGGCAAGGCCATCTCGTAACGACGCACGGTACACAGCGTGATCACGCAGAGGGCCAAGGCCATGAGGTTCATCGAGTCGAAGCTGCCCGCCATGGGGACGTGGCCACCTGCAATCCAACGCAAGCCGAACAAAAGCGCCAAAAAGACGCACAGCAAGGTCATCCACACGGTGGCAAACCAACGTACGGGCTTGTGCAGCGGCTTGCCCTTCCCCAGGCAGATCATGGCCAAGGCAAAGCAGACCAGGCCCAGGGTGATGTTGACCATGGCGAGCCACTTGCCCGCCGAAAGCCAGTTGTACAACCGCTCGGCACGGTACTGCGACTTCGACTGCGTATGTCCCAAGGAATGCTGTTCCTGATACAGCTTGGTCTTCTGGAAGACCTCATCCAGCGCCTTAAAGTCGCCCTTCACCACATATTCCTGGCAGAGGCTCAGCTGCTTGCGGATGAAGAGGTACTCGTCCTCGGGAATGTCCAAAGGAAGGTCGTCGCTTTGCGAATACCACTTGATGTTTTGAAGGCTGTCGGCATGAGGGAACAACTTCAGCAGCTTGCCTTTGTTCAGCATGTTGATGAGTTGGTATTTCTCATCGGCGGCACTGTATTTCTTCCGTTTGGGATCGCCCATCGGGAGGGACTTGATCGACTCGGTGAGTTTGTTTTCCCCTTGGGCATTGACAAAATCCGTCAGGCGGGCACGGTTGCCATCGATACCCAGCTGCTCCTGCACATAGCCTCCCTTGATCTTGAACATCGGCTCTTCCTTCCAGTCGTCAAAATAAAAGAGCCATCCGCTCAGCACCTGTTCGGGAGAATAGCCACGGTAACGGGCATTGCCACAAAGCTTGGTGGTGAAGTCTTTGGCCAACGTCTGCAAAGGACACACGCGGCCTTTGTACATGACGTACATCTCCCCCATCTTGTCGGCATGCTCCTTGGGCAGGGCTCGGGGCTTCCCGGCTGCAGAAGCAGTCAGCGCGGCACCCGACATCAGGACAACGAGCAACAATGCCTTGTTGGCCGACATCTTACGGAGCAGGCTGCGAAAGGGGCCTTCGCGCTCAAGGAACAGACCGACGAGGGCGATGAAGAGCAAGACATACCCGGTGTAGGTCACACCGATGCCCCAAGGATCGTGGGCCACCGACAACACCGAATTGCCCGCTTCGTCATAATCGCTCTGATAGAAACGATAGTTCTTGTGTTTCAAGATGTTGTTCATGGAGATGATCGCAGCTTGCGTCCCTCCCGACGCATCTCCGATGTTCAGATGGCTTACAAAATCCATCGGAGAATGCGTCCCAGGGTAAGTCTCCACCTCGAAACGGTCGAGGGTCAGCGTAAACGGCAGCCGATGGTCGTGTTGCTGGCCATGCCGTTCCACGACGAAGCTGTCGACAGGGATGCCGGGACGAAGCGTCATCGTTCCATGTTTTCCCGTAAGCATGGTCAACAGGGCGCCCACCAAGATCAACAGGATAGAAAGATGGAGCGCACAGACTGCGGGACGTTTCCATGACTTTCTCCTGAAGAGCATGAGCACCATGCCCAAGGCCACCAGCCCCCAAAGGGCGACGAACCACCAGGCACCATAGACGTGGCTCAGGGCGTAATCGGAGCCATGGAGCCGCTCGACGACCGTGCCGGCAGCCAAGACGGCCACCAGCACGATCATCAAAACGGAAACGAAATGACGGATCTTCTTCATCACGACAAATATAATGAATATTTTGGTTTAAGTATCTCTGATTGTCAAATGGCCTCGATGAACTTCACGATGGCATCGCGGTCGGCTTTCTCCAGTTCGCGGAACTGTTCCACGCTACGACGGGCGTCGCTTTGGGCGTTGCCGTGCCACATGATGGCCTCGATGACCGTTTGGGCGCGGCAGTCGTGCAGGCGTTGGGAGGCGCCGGTGCAGATCGCCGAAAGTCCTCTACCCCACAACGGCGTGGTGCGGCACCATCCTGTGCGGATGTCGTTCTCCATGTGGAGCTTGTGCTGGATATAGTCGCTGTAAGGCCAGATCTTCTGGTTGGGATAACGGGGCAGGCGTGCATCGCTGTCGGCGAAGAAGCCGGCCGGGTCGGTGAAGTCGTCGTCACCCGTCTGCCACGAAGGACGGTGGCAGTAGGCACATCCGATCTCACGGAAGAGCTTGCGACCCCGTTGGATCTCCTCGTCGCCCAGGTTACGCGCGGCAGGGACGGCCAGGCCACGGTGCCAGACCATGAAGTTGGTGTATTCCTCGGCACTCATCTCGGGCTCCTTGAGCTCGTCGGGGATGTTGGCCATCATCAAATAGTTGTAGATGTCGGTCTCCACGTCGCCGGTAAGGTTGTATTGCGGGAAGTAGTCATAGAACTGTGCCTGCACCTCGGGATCCCGGGAAGCCTTGGTGGCGTAGGCGGCGGTCATGTAATGTCCCATCTTGGTGGGATGCGTCACGTTGGTGATGTTCCAGATGGCGTTGGCGCCGGGAGCATCCTGGAGCGGGCCACGGGTAAGGGCGTAGGTGTAGCGCTTGGGATGGTTGGTGTTGCCATAGAGACCCGTGGGCGCCCAGTCGTTGCCTGCCCACATCGCCGGATTGAGGCCGTTTTGCATGTAGCCGTCGTTGTATTCCTTCTGGTATTGCGCTTTGAGCGAGTCGTCGGGGATGGCGTCGATCAAGCCGGTGCCATAGATTCCAATGGTCGATTCAAGACGGCAGACGAAGTCGCTGTAAGGGATCGCGTTGCCTCCCACCTCGAGCGGCACATAGAACGCATCCTCGGGGATATAGACCTCGGGATAGGTAAGGCTGTACGACTCTCCGTCGGGGAAACGGTTGCCCCATTCGTCGGTGTAGCTGAGCCAGTTGATCTCGATCTTGGTCTCGTCGACAGGTGCCTTGAAAGGCGCGACGGCCTTGGTCTGAGGCATGCCCGTGTAAGAGCTGAGGTAGGTGTCGTTGCGGTCGGTGAAGACGAGCAGGTAGCCGTTACCCCAGTCGTCGGCACGGTAGCGGTTCATGCGCATGCCGTGGCCGTAACCGGGATGGCAGGCGATGCAGCTGCTGCGGATGTAGAGCGGTCCAAGGCCGTCGAAAGGCTCGTTGTTCTGGGTGTAGGTACGTTCAAAGAAATACTCACCGTATTTGAATGCGGTGGTCATGCCGGCTTGTTCAACGGCGGGCGTGGGATCTTCGTAAGCGGTCTGCGTGCTGTTGAAGGTGGTTCCGAGTTCACCGCCCGTGTAGGTCTCCTCGAGCACCTGCGGGTCGGTGGGGATGGGATCCTTTCCACCGCACGACGCCATGGCCGCTGCGATCAGGATCCCCATGCTGAATGCAAAAATGTTTTTCTTCATGATTGGGTTTATTTGTCTTTGTTAGCAAGTTCTTCTTTCACCTCGGCCATCACGTCGGAGAGGGCTTGGCAGGCTTCCATGGCGGCACCGGCGCTGGCATCGGCATAGTATTGTACGAAGGGGGCCTTCATGGCGTTGATCTTCGCCAGGGCGTCGTTGATGGCGTTGACGGCACGGGTGTCGAGTTCGGTGTTGCCATTGGCGATGTAAGCGTGGAGGGAGCGATCCTCGTCACGCGTCTCTTCCATACCGCCCATGTAGGCGTTCTGGATGCTGATGATGTTGTCGTGGAAGTCGATAATGGATTTCTGGCTATAGGGCGACTCCACATAATGCGGGTCTTCACCGGTGTGGGGCTTGCCGATCTTGGAGGTGCCCACCTCGTCGGCGATGTCGATGCAGCCGTCGGCGATGGACTGGAGGGCCTGGGTGAGGGTGGCGTAGGTGCTGCCTGCCTGACCGGCGAGGCGCATGTTGGCGCCGTAGGAGTTGTTACCTCCGTTGACGGTGGTGTTGAGTTCCAGCGCTTCCATCAGTGCGGCATGGTCGGTCGGAGCGTCTTCGTTCCAGCTCACCTCGAGTTGGAAGCAACGGTTGCGGAGGTCGCGCGAGACGGCCACCACATAGGTCATCATGTCGTCGTTGAGTTCACTCACCTGGCGGGGTTGTCCGTCGCGGAAGAGGATGAACTCGATGCCGTGGAAGCCGAGGAGCGCGTTGCCGAGCTGTTCACCGGCCACGGTGCCGTCTTCGTCGGTAGCCAGCTGGGCGATCATGTTGGGGCTGGCCATCAGGTTGTTGAAGGCATCCTCGTCAAGCGGCCAGGAGTCGATGTGCGGATCGATGCCGAAGTCGCTGGCGGGACCGAACAGGAAGGCTTCACTCCGCTCCCACCACTTGCGGGCTTCGAGGAAGGTGACGGCAGCTGCGTCGAGGTTCGCTTGGGTCGTGTTCGCTTTCAGCGCCTCGAGGTTGTCCACCAGGGTCTGTGCCTCGGCAGCCAGCTTGCTGTAGGTAGGATACAGCGTCTGGTTGAGGTACTGCTTCACGATGGCTTCCTTGGTCTCTTTGTTCTTTTCTTCAGTGACTTGATCTTTGCCACAGGCGTTGAAGCCCAAGGCAAACAGCGCTGATATGGCGACCAGCGCGAGGGTTTTCATTGTTTTGTTCATGGGTTTATGATTTTAGTTGTTAGATTTTACGTCATCTGATTATTCACGATGCAAAAATCCGCTATTGTTTCCTTCAGAAAAATCATCAATAATGACGATTCCTGAGGGTGCGACTAACCAATAATGGGGATTGACATTGGGGGGCTCCCCAACTTGCCAAATTGGCACTTCAAACATAAGAGGCGGTGATCGGCGAGCCTCTCCAGAAGTGACGTTTGCCGAGGATTGGTGTTAAAGTTCCATGACGCTAACAGTGACCGTTTTTTCACCTTCGCAAATCGTCATAGAATAATCATAGTTGCCTTTTTCTCCTTTGGGAACAGCCTCGTCTTTCACCTGTATTTTATCGCAATCGCGCCAAACTCACTTAGCATTTCCAATTCGTCAGCAGCTTGGTGACGATTTCGTCAACGAGTCGTTGACGATTTGTTTTTGATAATTGGTCAACGGCTTGTTGACCTTTTTCATCACATTCTTATCAGCCACCAATTGGTGGCATTTCTCAATTTTTTCAATTTAGTCACCAATTCGGTGACCAATTTGGCCACCAAGCTGGTGGCCTTTTTCAACTTTTTTCAGAAAAACCTTGCGAAAAACAAAAAAAATGTCTACTTTTGCATGGTCAGATTGTCGTCAGAGGGCGCGAACAAATTGCTTTCGCAGCAATATTCAAGCTGGACCTTTCTGACCCCCATACGAGGACATAGCCCAAGGTTATGTCCTCAGTTTTTCTAGTAATTCTTCTATTAAATGCTTGATGGTATCCTTTTCAGAACTGGCAAAAACATCGGGTTTTACGACCACTGCTTTCCCATTGTGAACCACATAACACTCAGATATTATGCCGCTTGCAAAATCCTCATATCTTCCATAGATGCCAGATGCGATCTTTAGTATATATAGCTTTTTCTGACATGTGCATGTCGAAATCAAGCACAACTATCTGACAACCTTGGTCTTTCGCCTTACGAAAAGCCGACTATGGTGTTTATTAATTATCATTTAAAAAACCCGCTATACGCCACCCCGATGCTGAAACTCGGCTCGTCGTTGTACTGCTCCTTGAGGAAGCGTTTGGCGTATTCGGCCTTGATGACGATCTGGTCAGTGGGATAGTAGTTCAGGCCGAAGGTCATCACGTGACGGTCGGTCCACTGGTAGTCGGTGAGCGTCAAAGCTGAAGGAATGTAGCTGTCGTAGTAGTCGTAACGGCCAAAGACGTAGAGCTTCTGGTCATTGATGCTTTTCATGGGACGGAAGAGGTCGTATGCGGCTTCACCACCATAGGCGATGGCCTTCTCCCCTACCATGCTACGTGGATAGGGCGAGAAGCTCTGGTGGTTCTGGTTCTTGTTCCACGATGAGATGAGGTTGGCCTCACTGAGGAAGCCGTAGTCGAAGTTGCCACGCAGCACCAAGCCGTTGGCCTTGTAGTCGAACTCTGCCGTGCCGATGAGGACCGTACCCTTCACATCTTTATAGGGGCTG
Source organism: Bacteroidales bacterium (assembly GCA_016291135.1). Taxonomy (GTDB): domain Bacteria; phylum Bacteroidota; class Bacteroidia; order Bacteroidales; family F082; genus Limimorpha. Next base: position 11,070 of record JAEFAE010000037.1, on the reverse strand, counting down.
GACTCGGAGAACGCGTTGGTGACGATGTCATTGTTAAAGCAATTGCCGATATAGCCGCTCACGCCGAGATGCAGGTTCTTGACGGAATAGTTGTCGACACGCAGGGCCCCAGCCAGGTGGTTGGCTACCCGGAACTCGTAGGCCGATGCGGAGCCGTTCTTCACCCAGTTGGCGTTGTTGAACATGTTGGAATTGAGCGCCGGCATCACGATGGCCTCGTAACGCCAATCGCCGAGTTTGCCCCAGAGGCTGATGCCCGTCTCATGCCAGGTGCAGGGCAGGATGGTGAACTCACCTTCAGGACGGTAACATGTGAAGAACTCGGTGGGCATGTGCGCCTTGTTGGTTTGCCCCACGGGCACCACGACATGGCCCATGCGGATGTTGAAGCCCTTGCCGAACGACTTCTGGATCCAGAACTGCTCGAGGGCCACCTCGCCGCCACGTTCGATCTCATGCTCGAACTCGCCGGTCTCTTCGGCTTCCACCTCCACGGCCACCTCGTTGCCTCCGTGTTCAAACTCGATTTCGCTGCCCATGCTCCATCCCTTGCCGAAGTCGTAACCAAGGTTGATGACCACATGGGGCAGGTCGATCCGACCGTGTCCCTGGGCATCGGTATAAGAGGCCGCATGCGAGTAGCGGTACATGTTGTCGCTATAGAAATTACGAGTATAGAATGCTTCGCCATAGCCTCCGATGGTCAGACGGGGCCGGGCTTCTTTGGTTTTAGGGGTTTCTTGGGTTTGGGAAGATGCTTGGTTTTGGGGAGTTTCATGGGTTTCCTGGGCTTGCAAGGGATTCAGCATCAAGGTGATACCCATTAGAAATGCACTTACTGTCAATTTTGTTTTCATCGCGTTATCAGTGATTTATTTAGAATGCAAAGGTCGGTGATCCACATCTGCCAAGGCATCACCAATAATGAGGGTTTTTGAAAAGGCAAATAATCATAAATAAGGAGGAGCGGAAACAGGATTCCACCGTATTTTTGCCTTCGAAATCAATTTGTGAAATGGCAGCACATCATCATAATCACCAGGAAAACGAGGAGCACCACAGGCAGCACTGTGAGGAGCATCACGAGCATGAGCATCACCATGAGGAGACCAGCTTAAAAGCCCAAATCATCAAGATCGTGGTAGCCGTGGTATTGCTCATCGCCGCGGTCCTCGTCGAGAAAACGTGCCACCTGACGACATGGCAACTGCTGCTGGTATATCTGGTCCCTTACCTCTATATCGGCTTCGACACGTTGAAGGAAGCGGCCGAGGGACTGGCACACGGAGAGGCTTTCAACGAGCATTTCCTCATGTCGGTGGCTACCCTTGGCGCCTTGGGCATCGGTTTCCTGCCGGGAGCCGAGACGCAATTCCCCGAGGCGGTGTTCGTCATGCTGTTTTTCCAGATCGGAGAGCTCTTTGAGGGCTACGCCGAGGGCAAGAGTCGCGAAGGGATCGCCCACCTGATGGACATCCGTCCCGACGTGGCGCATGTGGAACGCCACGGCACGGTGGAAGACGTAGGTCCTGAAAGGGTTCAGGTGGGCGAGATCCTCCTCGTCAAGCCCGGAGAGAAGGTGCCGTTGGACGGTGTCGTCGTCGAAGGCAGCACCGCCTTGAACACGGTCGCCCTGACGGGCGAGAGCGTCCCCCGTCCTGTAGCGGAAGGCGACGAGGTGATCTCGGGCTGCATCAACCTCTCCGGACTCGTCAAGGTGCGCACCACCAAGGCCTTTGGTGAGAGTACCGTCTCCAAGATCATCGATCTGGTGGAGAACGCTGCTGCGAACAAGTCGAAGAGCGAGGCCTTCATCACCCGGTTCGCCCGAGTCTATACCCCTGTGGTGGTCTTCGCCGCACTCGCCCTGGCCATCATCCCACCGGTAGTGTTGTCCTTGTCATTCTCACCCTGCTCCTTTCACCTCCCGACATTCACCGCCCAGCTCTCCACCTGGCTCTACCGTGCCTTGATGTTCCTAGTGGTGTCGTGCCCCTGCGCCCTGGTCATCAGCGTGCCGCTCACCTTTTTTGGCGGTATCGGCGGGGCTTCGCGCAAAGGAATCCTGGTGAAAGGCGCCAACTACCTGGACGTCCTGTCGAAGATCGGGACGGTGGTCTTCGACAAGACCGGCACGCTGACCCACGGACAGTTTGCCGTCACTGCCGTGCATCCCGAGAAGTGCGATGAGAAGCACCTGCTGCACTTGGCAGCACATGTTGAGCACTATTCTACACATCCCGTAGGGGCCGCCTTGCGCGACGCCTTCCCCGACGAGGCCACCGACGGCTGTAAGCTGAGCGAGGTGAAAGAGATCGCCGGGCAAGGCATCCAAGCCAAGGTGGAAGACTGGACGGTCTGTGTGGGCAACACAAAGATGATGGATGCCGTTGGCGCCGTATGGCACGACTGCGCGCATGCAGGCACGATCATCCATGTTGCCATCGACGGAGAATATGCCGGACACATTGTCATCAACGACCAAGTGAAGGAAGACAGTGCGGAGGCCATCCAGGAGCTGAAGTCGCTCGGCGTGGCCCGTACGGTGATGCTTACCGGCGACCGCGAGGCGGTAGGCCGGGAGGTCGCCGAACAGCTCAGCCTCGACGAATACCACGCCGAGCTCCTTCCCACCGACAAAGTATCCTATATCGAAATAGAACGCAACGCTCAAGGCGCAACGTCCAACGCCCAACTCGCCTTCGTGGGTGACGGCATCAACGACGCTCCGGTCCTTGCCCGCGCCGACGTGGGCATCGCCATGGGAGGGCTGGGGAGCGATGCGGCCATCGAAGCCGCCGACGTGGTGCTCATGGACGACAAGCCATCGAAGATCGCCCTTGCCATACGCATCGCCCGACGCACCCTGCGAATCGCCCGACAGAACGTGTGGCTGGCCATCGGGGTGAAGGTCGCGGTGCTTCTTTTGGCTGCCTTCGGCCTCGCCACGATGTGGATGGCCGTCTTCGCCGACGTCGGCGTCACCGTACTGGCCGTGCTCAACGCCATGAGGGCGTTAAAGAACTGATTTTTTATTACCTTTGCCTCCATAAAACTATGACAGACGACATCATGGCAAAAAAGAAAGACCTGTTCTCCAAAGAGGCCAAGCTGGCGGAACTGATCGCCGGCGACCGGAAGCTGTTGCAACTGCTGCCCAGATTCGGCATCGCATTAGGCTTCGGCGACCGCAGCATCGAAGAGGTGTGCCGCATGAACCACGTCGGCACCGAGCTCTTCCTCACCATCTGCGAGATCTATTCCGACAGCAGCTTCAAACCCCTGCCCAAGACGCTGCATCATGCCGACATGAGCGGGCTGCTCCCCTATCTGAAAGCCTCGCACCAATACTACCTCAACGAGCGCTTCCCCCATCTCGAGGAGCATCTGCAACGCATCATCGAGGCCTGTGGCACCAAATACGGTCCCATGCTGCGGCACTTCTACGACGAATACAAGCGTGAAGTGATGCGGCACATCCAGTTCTATGAGGAAGAGTTGGTTTTCCCCTACATCGAGGCGCTGCGTAACGGCCAACGGCCCGACACGTATCAGATCGAAGAGTTCCGGCACAACCACACCAACATCCAAGATGTCCTCGACGACATGATGAACATCCTGTTGAAGTACCTTCCGGGCGACATCCTTCCCAAGGAACGCATCGAGATCTCGCTGGATATCATGGAGTTGAGCGACGACCTCAACCGTCACTCCCTCATCGAGGACCATCTCCTCATCCCCTATGTCGAATCCCTTGAAAACGCCCTGCCATGAGAAACCGCGTCATCCTCTGTGAAGCTTCCGAGATCATCGCCAACGGGCTGGCCGAGGTCATCGACAGCATGGCCCAGTTCGACGTGGTGGCGCGCCTCGACAACCCCGCACACCTCTCCGAGAAGATCTTGGCCACCGATGCCAACTTGGTCATCATCGACCCTTCCTTGCTCGGCTTCCAGAACAAGGAGTTCGTCACGCAATTGGGCAAGGAACATCCCGGCATCACCCTCGTCGCCTTGGCTACCAGCTGTCTCGACCATGCCATGCTAGCCCCCTACGGCGGGGTCATCGAGCTTCACGACACACGGTCGAAGATCATCGGCAAGATGAATGAGTTCGTAAAAGGCGACAACGACCGGAAAAACGACGATGTGGAACTTTCGAAACGCGAGACCGACGTGCTGATTGCCGTCGCCAAAGGCATGATGAACAAGGAGATTGCCGACCAGATGAACATCTCCATCCACACCGTCATCACCCACCGCAAGAACATCACACGCAAGACCGGCATCAAGTCCGTTTCGGGACTCACCGTCTATGCCTTGCTGAACAACCTGATCGACGAGAACGAGTTGATCTGAACAACTTCAATATAACTTCGATCTTTTTATCAGGTAACTCGTCAGCACCTGCTCATAACGTTTGTTGATGTCTGCCTCAACGTAGTCGATTTGATACTGGTAGCAGTGTTTCAGGATATCGTCCTTTCGCTGCGTCATGAGTTGGCGATAGCGTTCCTGTATCTCCACGGGATTCAGTTTTAGGGTCTCACCCGTCTCCAAATCGACAAAACGGTACGGGCGGTTCTCAAAGTCGAGCTCCTGCTCCAACTGGCCGTCATAGACGTGGAACAGGATGACCTCGTGTTTGTTGTATTTGAGGTGCTCCAAAGCCTCGAACAGTTGGTTGAGGTCGTCGAGGTTGTCGAGCAGATCGGTGAAGATCACCACCAGGCTGCGTTTGTGGGTCATCTCGGCGATCTGATGCAGACACTGGACGGTGGAAGTGGTCTTTTTCTGGTTTTTGTCGTAGGTCTCGATCAGCTTTTCCAACTCGGTGTAAATCAACTTATTGTGTACCGCAGACATCTTGGCTGGCTCATGGAAGGCGATGGTCTCGTCAAAAAGATCCAGCCCCACGGCATCGCGCTGACGGCGCATCAGCTCCATCAACGAGGCAGCGGCATACACGCTGAAAAACAGTTTGTTGGGATGTTCAAAGTCGATCTTGTTGCGCACCGGGAAACACATGCTGGAGCTCTTGTCGATGACCAGCTGGCAGCGGAGGTTGGTCTCTTCTTCGTAGCGCTTCACGAAGAGTTTCTCGGTACGACCATAGAGCTTCCAGTCGATATGACGAATCGGCTCGCCCGTGTTGTAGAGCCGGTGTTCAGCGAACTCCACGGAGAAACCGTGGAAGGGACTTTTGTGGAGGCCCGTGATGAAGCCTTCCACAATCTGTCGCGCCAAAAACTCCAGGCTCCCGAACTGGGCAAGCCGATTCCTATCTATGGAGAAACTCATAGATTGCTTCGTCGCGCTGCTTTTCGCGATGACGGATTACAGCAGCTTTTCCAACTTTTCAACGAAAACCTTCTTGGGGGCAGCGCCGACGTTCTTGTCGACAGGTTGTCCACCTTTGAAGTAGATGACGGTGGGGATGTTCATGATACCGAACTTGGCGGCAGTGTCGGGGCATTCCTCGACGTCGCATTTCACGGCGATCATCTTGCCGGCATACTCTTCGGAGATCTCCTCCACCATGGGTTCGACTTTCTTGCAGGGACCGCACCAGGTAGCGCCGAAGTCCACCATCACGGGAAGTTCTGATTTCAGGACGACTTCTTCGAAGCGGTCGTCAGTCATTTGAATAACAGCCATTTTTCAGTCTTATTAGATGATTTACAAATAAAAAATAATTCGATCGTTTTCAAAAACTCGGACTGCAAAGATAATCATTTTTTTGAATTTGCCATCCCCTTTTCAAAGCAAAAGGTTTTCATTGTTTCATACGGGAAAAATGTATCTTTGCGGAATAAAACCACGTATCTGTTTAGACCATCCATCTATTACATGGATTACATTGCCCCTTACGACTCGCCCCTTGGCGGCATGACGATGGCCAGCGACGGCACCCACCTCGTTGGGCTCTGGTTCGACGGGCAGAAGTACTTTGCCAGTACGCTTGACGACGCGCATGAAGTGCGTGAGGACCTGCCTGTTTTCGAACAGACCCGCCGTTGGCTCGACAGCTACTTTTCCGGGAAAGAACCCGACTTCACCCCTGCCCTTTTGATGCGAGCCAACGATTTCCGTCGCAGCATTTGGGAAATCTTGCTCACCATCCCCTACGGACACACCATGACCTACGGCCACATCGCCCGCATCCTCGCTCAACAAAGAGGCTTAACGTCCATGTCGGCCCAAGCCATTGGCGGCGCCGTGGGGCACAATCCCATCTCCCTCATCGTCCCGTGCCACAGGGTCGTGGGAGCCAACGGTTCCCTCACCGGTTACGCCGGAGGGTTGGAAAGGAAGCGATGGTTGTTACAAAAAGAACTTGCCGAAATCATTTCAAATCAAAATCCGCGTACGGCAACTGATCCACGATAGGCAACACCTCATGGGCAGCCACACCCCCGCTGAACGGCGACATGTTGCACGACTGCTTGAGGTTGGAATCAAAGAGATGTACGCTATACGACTGCTTACCGGGATGTTTCTTGACGATGTCAATGAACGCGTCGATGGCATCGGCATTCATCTGAGCCACGTCGAGCTTGAACATCACCTTCTTGCCTGTGTTCTCCAACAGGGAATCCAGCAACTTGACGTCGGTGATGCGGAGCTCCAAGTCCTTCGGAACGGCATCCTGCTCCTGACCTAGCTTGCGGAAAGGCGCCTGCAGATTGCCCAGCAACAGCACGAACTGGCCTTCGACCAACAAGTTCCTGAGATTCAGATAGTTCTCTCTGAAAAGGCTGAAGGTATAGGCACCCGTCTTGTCCTCGATCGTGAACCTGCCGTAAGGATTCCCATTCTTGGCCGTCAGGTGTTCCTCTTTGGTGATCTGTCCGCCCAGCCGCACGCTGAATCCGTTGTATTTCTCGGGGTTCATCATGGCGGTCTTCATGGCCTCCACCGTGGTGTTGGTGAAGAACTTCAGCGGGATCTTGAAGGTGTCCATGGGATGCGAGCTGATGTAGAAGCCAATGCTTTCCAGCTCCATCTGCAACTCCTTGAGTTTCGACCAGCGCTCACAGTCGGGGAACGGCAGGGTCAACGTCTCGGTGGCGCTCTCGCCGCCTCCCATACCGAAGAGGTCCATCTGGGCGGAGTTCTTGCGCTCGTTGTAAGAAGCCACCATGCGCAAGGCACGTTCGCTGAACGGCACGGAGTCGTTGGCGGGCATGTAGAACAGCATGGCACGGTGGAAGTTGGGGAACGAGTCGAAGCAGCCTGCCGTATCCATGCTCTCCAAGGCACGACGGTTCAAGCCCTTGTCGGCACAACGCAACAGGAAATCGGTCAAGTCCTTGAACTTGCCGTTGGCGGTACGCTCGGCGATGATGCCGGAGATGGCCGCCTCACCCACGTTGCGGATGCCGCCCATGCCGAAACGGATCTGGCCTTTCTCGTTGACGGAGAACTCGTATTCCGACTCGTTGACGTCGGGACCGAGCACCTCAAGGTGCATGCGCTTGCACTCCTCCATCATGAAGGTGACCTGCTTGATGTCGCCTAGTTCGTTGTTGAGCACCGCGGCCATGAACTCGGCGGGATAGTGTGCCTTGAGGTAGGCGGTCTGGTACGACACCCAGCTGTAGCAGGCGGCGTGCGACTTGTTGAAGGCATACGAGGCGAACTTCTTCCATTCCTCCCAGATCTTCTCCAAACGTTTCTTCACCTCGTCTTCGGGCAGGTGCTCCGTCTGGGTAAGCTTCTCTACCCCTTGTTTCATGAACTTGCCGTAGAGTTCCTCCATCTTGGCCAACTGCTTCTTACCCATGGCCTTACGGAGGGTATCAGACTCGCCACGGGTGAAGTTGGCCAACTCGCGCGAGAGCAACATCACCTGCTCCTGATAGACGCAGATGCCGTAGGTGTCCTTGAGGTACTTCTCCATGCAGTCGAAGTCGTACTTGATCTCCTGCCGGCCTTGCTTACGGGCGATGAAGTCGGGGATGTTGTCCATCGGGCCGGGACGGTAGAGGGCGTTCATAGCGATGATGTCGCCGATGACCGAGGGTTGCAGCTCGCGGAGGTATTTCTGCATGCCGGGCGACTCGAACTGGAAGGTGCCGATAGTGTTGCCGGCGGAATACAGGGCGTAGGTCTCGGGGTCGTCGATGGGGATGTGGTCGATGTCGATGTCGATGCCACGGGTCTTCTTGATGTTCTTGAGGGCATCTTTGATGAGGGTCAACGTCTTGAGTCCCAGGAAGTCCATCTTGATGAGGCCCACGGTCTCGATGACATGCCCGTCGTATTGCGTCACGACCACGTCTTCGTTGGTCTCCTTATCCTTGATGGTAGCCACCGGCGCCACATTGGTGAGGTCGTCAGCACCGATGATGACACCGCAAGCATGGATGCCCACCTGGCGGTTGGTATCCTCCAGCTCCTGGGCGTAGGTCAACATGGTAGAGACGTTCTCGTCAGGCCCTTCCACGAGGTTCTTCAGCTCGGGCACATATTTGTAGCAGTTCTTGAGGTTCACCTTGGGCGACTTGCCCTTCTCATCCTTGATGTTGTCGGGGAAGTTGCGGTCCGGGATGAAACTCTTGATCTTGGCCACCTCGGAGAGCGGCACCTTCTGCACACGGCCCACGTCTTGGATGGCCGACTTGGCCGCCATGGTCCCGTAGGTGATGATGTGCGCCACCTTCTCCTTGCCGTATTTCTTGGTGATCCAGTCGAGCACCCGGCCACGCCCGTCGTCGTCGAAGTCCACGTCGATATCGGGTAACGAAATACGGTCGGGGTTGAGGAAACGTTCGAACAGGAGGTCGTATTTCAGCGGGTCGATGTCGGTGATCTTCAGGCAGTAGGCCACCACAGAACCAGCTGCCGAGCCACGGCCGGGACCGACGGAGACACCCAGCTCCTCGCGAGCGGCACGGATGTAGTCGCTCACGATGAGGAAGTAGCCCGGAAAGCCCATGGTCTTCATCACATGGAGCTCGAAGTTGATGCGTTCCTTCTGCTCGTCGGTGAGCGATTCGCCATAGCGCATCTTGGCACCCTCCCACGTCAGCTTGGCCAGGTAGTCGGCCTCCAACTTGATGCGGTAGAGCCGGTTGTAGCCCCCCAACTTCTTGATCTTCTTCTCCCCTTCCTCCTGGCTCATGATGACATTGCCATTCTCGTCGCGGGTGAACTCGTTAAAGAGGTCTTCTTCGGTGAATTTCTGACGGTAGGTCTCCTCGGTGCCGAAGTCTTCGGGGATGGGAAACACCGGCATGATCGGGTCGGAGTCGATGCTATACGCCTCCACCTTATCGACGATCTCTTGGGTGTTTTCGAGCGCCTCAGGCAGGTCGCTGAAGATGGCGCCCATCTCCTTGGGGGTCTTGAGCCACTCCTGTTTGGTATAGTGCATTCGGTTGGGATCGTCGAGGTCCTTGCCCGTGCTAAGGCAGATGAGCCGGTCGTGGGCCTCGGCATGTTCTTCTTCCACAAAGTGCACGTCGTTGGTAGCCACCACCTTGGTTTTGGTCTTTCGGGCCAGGTCGAGGAGCACCTTATTCACCTCGCGTTGCCGTTCATATACTGTGGCGTCACCGCCGGGCTTGTCGGTCTTATGGCGTTGCAGCTCAATGTAATAGTCGTCGCCAAAGAGGTTCTTGAACCACATCACCGTTTGGCCGGCGCCCACCATGTCACCGTTCAGGATCTTTTGGGGCAACTCGCCGCCCAGGCAAGCCGAGCAGCAGATGAGGCCGTCATGGTATTTCTCGAGTAGGCTGTGGTCGATACGCGGGTTGTAGTAGAAGCCGTCCGTATAGGCGATGGAACTGAGTTTGCAGAGGCTGTGGTAGCCTTGTTTGTTCTTGGCCAGCAGGATGAGATGCCAGCCACGGTCCTGGCGACCTTCGCGTTTTTCGATGCTCACGGGCGCGCAATAGGTCTCGATACCATAGATTGGCTTGAAGAACTGGCCTTTGAGTTGGTTGATCTCCTGTGTGGCCTGCTGTTTCTCCTCTTCCGTCGCGTCCTCCTTTTTCAAGAGGGCTTCCTGCTCCTTGATCTTGTCCTTCACCTTGCCATTGACCTTGTTGACGTAGTCGGCGAACTCCTTGATGCCGAACATGTTGCCGTGGTCGGTAAGGGCGAGGGAATACATCCCGTTTTTGAGGCATTTATCCACCAGATCAGGCACCTTCGACATGCCATCGAGGATGGAGTAATGGGAGTGGACGTGGAGGTGGGTGAAGTGTTTGGGCACGTATTCGCCCACTTCACGTTGCTCTTCAAGCCGTTCCTCCTCCATCTCGCTTTCGTCGAAGTTACTGGTAACCACGATGTTGGCCGGCTGGATCTTGTCGGGGTTCGCCGCACGGAAGTCCTCAAAGAACTGTTCACTTTCAGGCATCTCGTTACGACCCAAAACACCGATTCGGATCAACTCGAGGAACACTCTTGCCGTAGCCTGCACGTCAGCAGAGGCGTTGTGTGCCGAGTCGAACTTGGAGCCGAAAAGGATCTCGTGGAACTCATTCAGCTTGGGCAGCTTGTATTTTCCTCCTTTGCCTCCCGGCATCTTGCAGAACTCAGCCGTCTTCTCGGTACAGGTATCCACCCGAGGCCATGCCAACAGCGGGTTGGAGCCACGGTCACGGAGGAACTCGCAACCCACGACATTGAGGTCGAAGTCGATGTTATGGCCCACGAAGTACTTGGCTTTCTCTGCCGACTTCAGGAAGGTGTCGAGCACCTCATGCAGGGGCAGCCCATATTTGGTGGCGTGTTCGGTGGAGATGCCGTGCACCATCTTGGACTCGATGGGGATGATGAACCCGTCCGGTTTCACCAGCAGGTTATGGTTCTCCACGAGGTTGCCTTTGGCATCGTGCAGCTGCCAGGCCAACTGTACCAGGCGCGGCCAGTTGTCGAAATCCGTTAAGGGGGCGTTATAGTTTTTCGGGAGACCCGTGGTCTCGGTATCGAAGATTAAAAACATAGTGATCAAGAAGTTAGAAGACAGAAGTCGGAAGCCGGAGGGCTTCGCTTTCGGTTTTCAAAGATAAGGAGTTTTTGAATAACAAGGAAGATTTCAAATAGTTTTCTTCCC
>JAEFAE010000057.1 GCA_016291135.1 Bacteroidales bacterium | reverse complement strand
CAATAAAACCTTTTTCTATGAAAAAACTCCTTCTCTTTGCCCTCATTGTGGCTTCTCTACAACTTTCTGCCCAGCAAATGCTTGTCGGCTCCTACAATATCCGTTACAAGAACTGGAACGACAGCGTTCAAGGCGACCAGTGGTCGAAGCGTTGCCAGGTGATCTGCGACCAGTTGAATTTCATGGCGCCTGAGATTTTCGGAGCGCAGGAAGTGCTTCACGGGCAGCTGCAAGACATGCTGAAAGCCCTTGATAGGTATGCATACATCGGTGTCGGCCGCGACGATGGCAAGGAAGCGGGCGAATATGAACCGGTTTTCTATAGGAAAGACAAGCTCACGCTGCTCGACCACGGCGATTTCTGGCTCAGCGAGACGCCCGACAAGCCTGGTTTGGGATGGGATGCCGCCTGCATCCGCCTCTGCACCTGGGGCAAGTTCCAACGGATCCTTCCGGTTCCGGAACCGCACCGTCGCGGGCTGTTCCGCAGGGCACCCCAGCCCCAGCCTCAAGTCTTCTATTTCTTCAACCTGCACATGGACCATGTGGGTGTGGTGGCTCGCCGCGAAGCGGCGAAGCTGGTGGTGGCCAAGGTGCGTGAGATCGCCCAAGGTGCTCCTGTCTTCATCACCGGCGACTTCAACGTGGATCAGGACAACGAGATCTATACCATCTTCACCCAATCAGGCATCTTGAAAGACAGCTATGACGCCGCCCGCATCCGCTTTGCGGAGAACGGCACCTTCAACGCCTTCAAAACCGAATACTACACCACGAGTCGCATCGACCATGTGTTTGTCTCGCCCAACACCCAGGTGGAGGCCTACGGCGTCCTCACCAACAGCTACTGGACCCCCGATGCGGTCGATGAAACCCTCAAGTCGTCCGATGCCCCCCAGGAGATCTCGTTCGACAATCACATCCGGCGGAACCCCTCGGACCATTATCCCGTTTTTGTCAAGGCGACGCTTTGTTATTGAGCGTGCGAAGTGCCCCCAAAAGGCACCTTCGTAACGGACCGAAGGGAGTTACGCCGTGCCGTTGGGGGTACTTCGTTAAGCGAATTTTTCCTTTAAGCGTGCGAGGTGCCCCGAAAGGCACCTCAGCAACGGACCAAAGGGAGTTGCGTAGTGCCGTCGGGGCACCTCGCTAAGCGACGGTATTAGTAGCGCTATGCGCTCTTGAGCGTGCGGAGTTACCTCAAAAGGCACCTCAGCAACGGACCGAAGGGAGTTGCGTAGTGCCGTTGAGGTGACTCCGCTAAGCGAATAAACCTATCGTTTCTTGAGCGAAAGCACCGTCTGCAACACCACCGACAAGATGATTAAGACGATACCGATCACAAACGAGAAATTCAACTCCTTGTACTCGTTGAAGATGAACATCGAGAGAATGATACTGTATACCGGCTCCAGGTTGTACGTCAGGTTGACCGTGAAGGCCGCGATCTTCTGCAACACGATGATCTGCAACAGACACAGGCCGATGGTACACACCACCACCATGAAGGCCAGGTAAGGATAATCCATGCCGACCGGATAGAGCCGCCCGACCGGGAGGAAGGCATTGTAGAGCGGGATGAGACAAGTCAGTCCGATGAGTCCCCCGACCATCTCCCAAAGCAACATGTTCTTGGCCTCGTAATGCTTGCCGACCCGCTGGTTGGCGATGGCGAAGAGCGCATAGATGGCCGAAGAGACCACGCCCAGCACGATGCCCAGCCGATAGCGCGCGTCGAACTGGAAGATCAGGTAGATGCCCAAGATGGTGAGCAGGCTGAACAGAAACTCCCGCCCCGAGAACCGGTGCTTGTTGATGATGGGCTCAAACAAGGCCGTGAAGAAGCCGACCAAGGAGAAACACACCACGCCGATGCTGACGTTGGAGGCCTTGATGCTGGCGTAGAAGAACACCCAGTGCAAGGCGAGGAGCAAGCCGACGCCACCCATCGGAAGGAGGTCTCGGAACGGGTAGCGTTTCAGGTCCTTCCTAATGGCCAGGAAGGCCAACATGAGCAAGGCGGCAGCGGCCATGCGCCACCACACCAGGATGGCCGAGTCCAGGGTGATGAGTCGCCCCAACACGCCGGTGAAGCCGGCGATGAAGACCGAGAGATGCAGCAGCAGATAGTCTTTTTTCATGCGAGGGATGCACAAGGGCGTTTCACATCAGGGCTTCCTGCGCTGCCGGACCGCCTCGAAGGTGACGATGGCCGTGGTCACCGACACGTTGAGCGAGTCGGCGATGCCGTTCATCGGGATGATGATGTTCTGGTCGGCAGCCTCCACCCAAGCCTGCGAGATGCCGGTGGCCTCGGTGCCCATGACGAGGGCAGTGGCTTTCGTGAAGTCGGCGTCGAGGTAGTCGATGGAAGCCTTCAGGTAGGTGCAGTAGATGGTGATGCCGTGCTGCTTGAGCCACTGGATGCACTCCTCGGTGGAGCAGGCATAGACCGGTACGCTGAACAGGCAGCCGATGCTGGCCCGGATGGCGTTGGGGTTGTAGAGGTCGGTGGCAGGGTCGGCCACGATGACGGCATCCACGCCGGCGGCGTCGGCGGTGCGCATCACGGCGCCGAGGTTGCCGGGCTTCTCCACGGTCTCCAACACGATGATCAAGGCGTCTTTCTTGGGCTTGAACTCCTTGAGGCTTTTGTATTTAGGGATGGCCACGGCCAGCAGGCCGTCGCTGCCTTCGCGATAGGCGATCTTGTCGAACACTTCCTCGCTGACGGTCTCCGTGAAACCCGCCTGGATCTTCAGCGGCTCCCGAAGCAACGACTCGCACACATAGAGCTGCTCCATCTCGAAACCGCATTGCTGCGCACGTTCGATCTCGCGCTGGCCTTCGATGAGGATGCGGTTCTGCGCCCTTCGCTCCGAGGCTTTCTGGAGCTTGACGAGGTTCTTGATCTTGGGGTTGGTCTTGCTGGTAATCATGTCGTTGGGAGTTGTTCGTTTTTCCGTTTGAGTTGCGAAAGCACCAGTCCGACGACCACCAACAGGATGCCGATGATCTTGTTGGCGGTGAGGCTTTCGTGGATGATGAAGAAGCTGAACACGGCCGTGAAGACCGGGATCAGGTTGGAATAGACGTTGGCCTTGGAGGCGCCGAGTTTGCTGAAACAGAAGGCCCACAACGCGTATGCGATGGCGCTGCAGCAAACGCCGAGGCTGACCAAGGGGACGATGTAGCCGCCCACATTGGCGAAGTTCGAGGGCTCGAAATGCTCCATGACGAGGACCATGGGGATGAAGTAAAGCATCCCGAGGATGTTTTGCATCCAGGTGATGGTCAACGGTTTGTAGAGCTTAGTAAGTCGCATCAAGGCGATGGAATAGCCGACAGCCACCAGCACCGACCCGCAGAGGAACACGATGCCGATGGGCTTGGCGGCAAGCTCGAGGTGGCGGGTCACCAGCATGACGATGACACCGACAAAGGAGACGATGAGGCCGACCACATTCATCATGGTCAGCCGTTCCTTCAGGAAGAGTCGTGCCGCGATGGGCGTCACCAGAGGGATCATGGCGATGATGCCCGAGCCGATGACCGGGGAGCTGTTCTTCAGGCCGTATCCTTCGAAGATGAAGTAGAGGAAGGGCTCGAAGAACGCCGCGACGGCAAAGAGCTTCAGGTGCTCCCGCTTCACCTTCTCGTTGAGTCGGAAGGCATACAGGATCAGGGTGAGGAAGATCGTGGCCACGACCAGCCTCAGGAAGATGGTCGTGGTGGGGTTTAGGTTCGCATACACCTGAGTGGACCATACGAACGAGATGCCCCAGAACACCATGGCGACGACGCCGGCGATATGGACGAGGAAGGACTTGTTTTTCATGGCGCAAAAGTACGTATTTTTATGTTTGTACAAAAAAACTGCTGTATTTCGGCAGGATTTTTGTAGGTTTGCTACCTCTAAGACATGGAAATAATTGGTATTAACAAATAAAAAAGAAAAACTATGAAAAAGCTCACATTGATTTGCCTGTCAATCATGGCAATGGCTTTCATGGCGTCTTGCCGTGGACCGCAAGGCCCTGCGGGTCATGATGGAAACGCCAACGTGGCGTCTTCGACTGTACGGGTCTATTCCGATGACTGGAGATGGGTCAACAACTGCCAGTGGATGGTAGATATTGACTATCCCGCCATCAACAGCAACGTGT